>NZ_JBQLZN010000039.1:0-106419 GCF_052168295.1 Parasphingopyxis sp.
GAAGAAGCCGACCAGATCGTTACCCAGGCCGAAGCCGATGCCGATGCGCTGATCGAGCGCCGCCAGCGTCTGGCCGAGGAAAAGATCGCTGCTGCGGAACGCAGCGCGGTCGCCGAAGTCCGCGCCAAGGCCGCGAGCGCCGCGACCGCCGCTGCTGCCGCGCTGATCGAGCAGAAGCATGACGCGGAAGCGGACAAAGCGCTGATCGACCGGACGATCTCGAACATGGATGCGCGGCTGAATTAGCCGTGCGCCGGGGCGCTCGTCGCCCTAATCGTCTTTCGGTTCGATAATCAGATAGACGGCCGTCGTATCGCCGATATTGACGGCCTCGTGCCATTCGACGCCGTCGCTCCACCAGTTGCCGCCCGTCTCGAAACTGCGTTCCGCGGTGCCGGTCGCGTCGGTGATCCGCATCGTTCCGCCCGACAGGATATAGCCCCAGTGGCGCGGGTGCCAGTGGCGCTCATGGCCGATGCCCGGCGGGAAGGTGCAACGGCCGACCCGGATCTCGTCATTCTCGAACAGCTGCTCGCATGTGTCCTGGCCCTGCCAGCCGGCCTCGAACGCTTCGGGCAGGACGTCCGCCGCGCTTGCCGGCTCTTGCGCGGCGGCACTGAGAAGAAGGAGGGACAGCAGGGCAGGGGTTGTCATGGCGATCCTCTTTATCTGTTTGGTGCCATGACTAGCGGTTTGCCGTGCGCGCCGCCAATGCCTAAATCACTCCCGTGAAAGCCGACCGCCCCGATCATCCGCGTGCCGCCGAGCGCTTCAACGAAGAAAAGGCGACCTATACGGTCAAGGGTGCCGATGCGCCCGATCTCGAAGCCGGGGTCGCGGCGATCCGCGATGTCGTGAAGACGCTGCCCGCGCGGCCCGGCGTCTACCGGATGCTCGATGCGCGCAGCGATGTTCTCTATGTCGGCAAGGCGGCGAGCCTCAAGTCGCGCGTGCCGAACTACACGCAGATCGCGCAACTGCCCAAACGATTGCAGCGGATGGTCGCGCAGACGCGGGCGATGACCATCGTCACGACCGAGACCGAGGCCGAAGCGCTGCTGCTCGAGGCGCAACTCATCAAGCGCTATCGGCCGCCCTATAATGTTCTGCTGCGCGACGACAAAAGCTTCCCCTTCATCCTGCTGCGCGAAGATCACGACTTCCCGCGGATCATGAAGCATCGTGGTGCGCGGCGCGCGAAAGGGCAGTATTTCGGGCCGTTCGCCAGTGCCGGCTCGGTCAACCGGACGATCAACGCGCTGCAGAAGATGTTCCTGATCCGCAACTGCACGGACAGCTTTTTCGCCAATCGCGACCGGCCCTGCCTGCTCTACCAGATCCGCCGCTGCTCGGCGCCCTGCGTCGGGCGGATCAGCGAGGCGGATTATGACGAGCTGGTCGAGGACGCGAAGGCGTTCCTGTCCGGCAAGAGCACCCGTGTGCAGCAGAAGCTCGGCGCGCAGATGGAGAAGGCGTCCGAGGAGCTCGATTTCGAGATGGCCGCCGTCTATCGCGACCGGCTGAAGGCGCTGACCTTCATTCAGGGCAGCCAGGCGATTACCGCGCAGGGCGTGTCCGATGCCGATGTCTTCGCGCTGGCGAGCAAGGGCGGCACGGTCGGCATCCAGGCCTTTTTCATTCGTGGCGGCCAGAATTGGGGGCACCGTAGCTTTTTCCCCGCGCACACCAAGGATGTGCCCGACGCGGAGGCCCTGCAGGCCTTCCTCATGCAATTCTACGAGGAAGTGCCGCCGCCGAAACTCGTGCTCGTCGACCGCGAGCTGCCCGAGACGGAGCTGCTCGCTGAAGCGCTGGCCGAACGGGCGAACCGCAAGGTGACGATCAAGGTCCCGCAACGCGGGGATCAGCGGAAATTGCGCGAACAGGCTGCGCGCAATGCCGAGGAAGCGCTGGAGCGGCGGCTGGCGGAATCCTCGTCCCAGGCTAAGATCATGCGGCAGATGGCCGAACTGTTCGAACTGGACGAGCCGCCCGACCGGATCGAGATTTACGACAACAGCCATGTTTCGGGCACCAATGCCGTCGGCGCGATGGTGGTCGCGGGGCCGGAAGGCTATCGCAAATCCAACTATCGCAAGTTCAATATCAAGAACCCGGAAACCGCGCCGGGCGACGATTTCGCGATGATGCGGGAAGTATTCCAGCGCCGCTTCGCGCGCGCGGAAAAGGAAGACCCGGAGCGGCGCAAGGGCGAATGGCCCGATCTCGTGCTGATCGACGGCGGCAAGGGGCAGGTGAGCGCGGCGGCCGAGACGCTGGAGGAGATGGGCATCGCAGACGTCGCGCTGATCGGCATTTCCAAAGGCCCGGACCGCAATGCCGGGCGCGAGCATTTTCATTTTCCCGACGGGCGCGAGCAGATGCTGCCGGCGAACAGCCCTTTGCTCTTCTATCTCCAGCGGCTGCGCGACGAGGCGCACCGCTTCGCCATCGGCGCGCACCGGCAGAAGCGCGCCAAGGCGATGGGCACGAGCCCGCTCGACCAGGTGCCCGGCATCGGGCCGGCGCGCAAACGTGCCCTATTGCTGCATTTCGGCACAGCGCGGGCGGTAAAGTCCGCCGGTCTCGACGATCTGGCGCGGGTACCCGGCGTCTCGAAAGCGATGGCGCAGACGATCTACGACCATTTCCACGCTAGCGGCTAACGGTTCGACTTAGGTCTCGACGTTGGCTGGCGCTGATTTCTGCGCGCAATGGAATTGCCAGGCGAAACAGGCGAGGCCGAGCGCAATGAAGAATTCGCGATACTCGGTGGCGTCGAAAATCTCGATCATCGACGGGCCGAAGGTCAGCACCGCGAGCTGTCCGATCGCAACCGCCGCGCCCATCGTCGCGAACAGCATGGCTTCGTCGCGCGCGCCGCGCCGCAAGGCCGATCGCGCGAAGATCGCCATGGCCATGATCCCGAAGAATGCGAGCCACTGGATCGGCAGCAGGTTCCAATGGCCATAGCTCAGGAAGAGCATCGGCGCACTGACGAGTGCGACCATGCGGCCCGGGATGAAGGCCGCAAATCGGCGTATCGGCGCCCAATTCGGCATCGCGTCGCGGACCAGCGGCAGGAGGATCAACAGTATGCCGGCGCCCGCATAGTAGCCGAGCTCCGAGATATCGGTCTGCAGATTGTGGAAGTTGAATTCGTCCTGCCAGTTCGCCTCGGCCATCGCCTCCGGCGTGGCAAAGCCGATGACGCGCTGGCCCCAGGAAACCTCTTCCATCGCGATCAGCAGGAACAGGCCGCCAAAGCCGAGCATGAGGAGCAGATCGATCCGGTTCCTGCCGGTCTTCCAGCCATCCGCCGCGGCGGCGAGGAAGAGCATACCGCCCATGAAGATCAGCAAGGCCGAAGCCCATTCGAGCGCCAGATCCTCAGCGGCCATGGCGTGGAACAGTGGACGGTTGGCGGCGAGCAGCGCGATCGCGCCGATCGCGATGGCGAGGCTGAGCGTGCCCACCTGGCGCTCGCGATCGGTCAGCGGCTGCGTATGGTCGAGTTCAGGCTGCGCGGCGATTGCGCGCGCCAGCATTGCCGCAAGGGCGACCGATATGGCCATGCGCATCCAGTGATAGACGGTGTAGAGCGCCGGCTCTTCGCGTGCCGGATGCCAGTCGAGCGCGACATATTCGTAGAGACACAGCGCGACGAGCATCGCGCCTGCAAAAATGGCCGCCGTCCAGATCGGGATCGGGAGCGCCGCACTTGCTGCGTTCTCTTGCGTGACATTGGCGTGAGACGTCATGGCCGGACCTCCTCGTCGGAATGCGCGCCGCGCATCAGCAGCGGCCGGAGCAGGGCGGCGAGCAGTCGTCCGCGCGCGAAAAACAGGTCGGTGCTCTCGGGGCCGGGTTCCGCTCCCATTTCGGACTTGTAGCCGGCATCGCCCGCGCCCCAGCTGACGAGCCTGACGCCATTATCGGCCGCGCGCTCAAGATCCGCGTAAAGCAGCAGCTTGCCCGGCCCGAACTTGGCGAAGCGCTCGTCATAATTGTTGGCGATATAGTAACGCGTATCGCCAGCCTCGATGCCGAAAGAGAAGGCTGCTGGCCGGTCGCCGATCCACATCACGCTGGCGAACAGCATGGGCGCGAGTTCGGTGTCCGCAGCGATGCGCTGCCAGACTTGCCGGATCGCAGGATCGAGAAATTTGGTGTCCCCGCCATCGTCGAGATCGGCAAGCCAGGAATTGCGTTCGATCTCCGCCATCGCGTCGTAGCGGTGGTCGGTCAGGTCGCGGCCGGTCAGAAATTCGTACCGCACGTCCCCGTCGCTCGCCAGGCGGCGCTCCCGCCAGCGATTTTTGCGCAATGTCTTTGTGCGCGGCCATGGCCCGTCCCGCCGCAGCGCCTGGAGGTCGAGCTCATATATTCGCGCCGTCGGCCGGCGAATGACCGTCCAACCCGTATCCGGCGCCGCCTTGATCAGCCGCCTTGCGGTCGGATCGTCGCTATAGACCGGACCGAGGCGCCAGACACGGCCGAGCGTGCGCGCAAACTGCTCGCTCCCAAGCACGGCTTCGATTTCCGGGAGGCTGGCGTCCGCGGCGAGCGGAAAGCTGCGAAACGGCCAGTAGCTGCCCGCGACCTCGCGGATGTGCAGCGGGCCGACGCGGCGGCCGCAATATGGCAGGGCAAGGATCGGGCTGCCGTCCGGCCGCTGGGCCGACAGAATCTGGAGGCTCGGCGAGGCTGCGCGATACCAGGCCGATCGCAGAAACTGGCGGGCGGCAGGCGCGGCTGCGGTCAGCGCATCAAGTTCGTCGTCCGCGCCGTCCGATATCCGGACCTCGCGGTAACCAAGTTCGTTAACTTGTTGCAAAAGCATGACATTATTAATGCCGTTTCACGTGCCGATTGTCGCGTGGAAACGTGCTTAACGCCAGCGGTGCGCTCGATGGTCGGGTGGTAACGGGCCGATCAGGATATCCGGTGCCAGCCGCGGCGCGTCAGTATCGCGGCGGCCAGTTGCTCCGTCCAGCCCTTGTCGAGGAACAGCAGGTCGACGATTTCGGCGGCGGGCTCTGCGCCATAGCGCGCCTTGTATCCCGCATCGCCGGCGCCCCAGTTGATGGTCGAGATCCCGCGCTCGGCCGCATCGGCATAATTCATCGTCAGGATGATCCGGCCGGGGCTGCAGTCCTTGAACCGTTCATTGAAGTTGTTGGCGATTTGGTAGCGGATCGCGCCGATCTCCAGGCCGAAAGTGAAAGCGGCCGGTGTGCCGTCGACACGCACGATGCTGCAGAATAGGAACGGCGCCAGAACCGGGTCCTCGGCCACAGCTTCCCACATCGCCCGGCTATGAGAGTCGAGAAACTTGGTGTCGGCATCGCTGCCCTGATCGGCAAGCCAGCTATGCGCTTCGATCTCGCCCATCGCGTCGCGATCGTCGGCGGTCCAGTCAGCGCCAGTCGCGTGGCGATATTCGACTTCGCCGATACGCGCGAGCCGGTTCGCATAGTTGCGCGTCTGCCGCATCGCGGATTTGCTCGGCCAGGGCTTTTTCTCGCGGAGCGTGGCGACGTCGATATCGAAGCTCTGCGCGATGGCGCGGCGGAAGATCGTCCATCCGCCCTCGCGCGCGGCCGGCAGCAGCCGTTGCAGCGCTGGATCGTTATCCTGCACCGGCCCGAGCCGCCACGCCTTGCCGAGCGCCTCTCGTGCGCCGGTTCCGGACAGCATCGCTGCTATCTCGGCGTCCGTCGCGTCTTGGGCGAGCGGAACGCTCCGGAATGGCCAATAGGGTCCGGCCACCTCCTGCACGGCAAACGGTCCCATTTTGCGCTGCGTCAGCGGGAAAGCGGCGATCAATCGTCCGCCGTTTTCGAAGCCATGGAAGGCGACATCGGCATGCGACGCCTCATACCAGCGCGGGCGCAGGAAGGCATGCAGCGGGTCAGCCGTCTCGGTCAGCCGCTCCAGCGCCGCGCGCTCGGGCTGCACCCAGCGGCCAGCGAGTTCCCGGCCTTCGTTAACGCGCTCCATGTAGATGGCGGGTCTCCGCTGATGGATTGTCCTTCGTTCGCAGCGGCATAGCCAATCAGGCTTAATATGGCGTTTAGGCGGCGTCTCGCGGCAATGGTTTACTCATTATTATCGGCAAGCCGCTATGCGATAGGCATGGCAACGCGTGTGCTTCTAACGATCGATACGGAACTGACCTGGCGGCATCATCTGGCCGGTTCAGGCTGGGCGGAGAATTATGCGCACAGCATCGAGCCAGCCGGGGTCGGACTGACCTATCAGCTCGAAGTGGTGAACCGGCATGGGCTGAACGCCTGCTTTTTCATCGATCCGATGCCCGCGAAGCTTTACGGCCTCGATCCGGTCAAGCGCATGGTCGAAACGGTACTTTCGGCCGGTCAGGAGGTCCAGTTGCACCTCCATCCGATGTGGGAGCAGGCGCGGGTCGACAGTAGGGTCGCGGAAGACACCGTCTTCGAGCTGATCGACCATCCCTACGAAAAGCAGCGCGACCTGATCGCCGAGGCGCGCGATCTGCTGGTCGCCGCCGGTGCGCCCGAGCCGATCGCCTTTCGGTCCGGCAGCTATGCGGCCAACGACGACACCGCGCGGGCGCTCGCCGATATCGGTATCCGCTACGATTCCAGCCATAATGGCTGCGAGGGACCATGGCCGAGCGCGCTGTCGCTGCCGCTGGATCAGGTGGCGCCCTTACAGCATGCGGGCGTAATCGAGATTCCGGTGTCGCAGATGCGGCTCGGCAATGGCGGATTACGGCATTTGCAGATTTGCGCGGTGTCGCTGGCGGAGATGGCGCATGCGCTCGATCATGCCGTCGCCAACGATCATCCTGTCGTCACGATCGTGGGCCATAGTTTCGAGCTCGCCACGCGCGGCGGCGCGCGGCCGAATCCGGTCGTCAAGAACCGGTTCGACGGCCTGTGCGCGTTGCTCGAACGCCGGGCGGAGGCGGCACCGACTGCGCGTTTCGCGGAGCTTGACGATCTACCGCTGGATCGCGCGATCGAACCGGTGTCCGCTTCGGCGTCATTGGTCGCTGGACGGATGATCGGGCAGCTTTGGGCCAATCTCATCGAACGGCGGGCGGCATGACGGCCGCGGTTTCCCTGCCTCTGCGCTTCCGCGTCGGTGCGCGCACGATGTTTTCCGTCCGGCGCAAGCTCGTCCGTATCGGCTTGTCTTTGGACCAGGCGATGGCCGGGCAGGGCATCGAGCTGCCGCCGCTTCCGCCGGCTGCCGATGGCTATTTCCTGACATCGTTGCCCGAGGGGCAACTCGCATCGCTTACGGAGCGGCACGGCGACATGATCGCGCTCGTCCGCCAGCGTTATGCGCGCCGCTATGCCGATCTGTCTGGCAGCTTCGACGACTATCTTGCAACTTTCTCCGGCAAGAGCCGTTCGACGCTGCGCCGGAAGGTTCGCAAATTTGCCAAGCTTTCCGGCGGCGACCTCGATTTTCGCACCTATCGGACACAAGACGAGATGGCCGAATTTCACGATCTCGCCCGCCGGCTCTCTACGAAAACCTATCAGGAAAAACTGCTCGACTATGGCCTGCCCGACGATGCGGAGTTTGTCAGCGATATGATGCGCGCGGCGTCGCGCGACCAGGTGCGCGGCTGGCTTCTCTTCGCCGACGGTAAACCCGTCAGCTATCTCTATGCGCCCGCTGACGGCGATACGCTGGTCTATGCCTATCTCGGCTACGATCCGGAATGGTCGCGCCATTCACCGGGCACGGTCCTGCTGATGGAGGCACTGCGGCAGATCATCGACGAAAATCGCTTCCGCCGGTTCGACTTCACCGAAGGCGATGGCGAGCAGAAACAGCGGTTCGCCACCGGCAAGCTCGATTGCGCGGACCTGCTGTTGCTTCGCAAGAGTTTCGCCAATCGCGCGCTTGTGGCGGCATTGAGCGGCTTCGACGGGATCGTGGCGCTCGCCAAGAGACTGCGGCCCGCAAGCTAGCCGATCTCGTCTTCGATCTGGTCCATCAGCGATTGGATATGCGTGAGGCGGGGCCGCTCCTCTTCGAGAACGGCGCGAAAGGCGCGCTTCTTGAATTCTGCCACATCGAGTTCTGACAGGCTTTCCTTTTCGGGTATTGTCGACAACAGGATGTCGATCAGCCGCTCGGCGCCGTGGAGGCGGCCCCAGAGGAAGTCGTTCTCGCGGTAACTGCGGCTGAAGAACGCGCCGAAACTGTTGAACTCGAGGCCCTTGAGCGTCGCCTCTGCGCCGCCTTCGCGGATCGATTGCGCATCTTCGGGCGCGATCCGGTCGACCTTGACCGGATCGAACTCGTCCAGGCCTTCGCCCTGCAGCAGCGGCAATGTTGCGACGTCGTAAAAGGGAAAGCCCAGATAGGCGAACAGCATCGTCCGGCGTTCCGCCTTGGGAAGTGTCGCCAATGCCCCGGCGAGCAATTCTTCGCCGCGCGTGTCGGCGGCCTGCAGATCGCGCGCCTCGGCCAGCCTTTCCAATGCGATGCCCGGTTCCGCAAAGGCGTTGCGGGCCGCGTCCACCATCGCGTCATCATAATATTCGGGCCGTTCCCGATCGAGATAGTCGCCGAGCGTATCGTAAATTGCGTCGCGGGCCGCGTTGATCGCCTCGGGATCGCATTGACCGCTCTCTTCGATCTGGTGGAGCGCGCGCAGCAGAAAGCGCAGTCGGCGTGTGCGGAAGAGCAGGTCGTGCTCGCGGAAGAAGGAGACGGCCTCGTCGTTATTCCCGTCAAGCGCGGCCGCATCGGCCTTGCCCAAACCTTTCTTGCCGATCTCGAGCCATATCGCCCGCCGCATGTCGCGAGACCGGGCGTCCTCATCGGCAAGATCTGAGAGTATCTCGGCCAGCTCCTCGACAATGCCTGACAGTTTGAGCTGGGCATAGGAGCCATAGGCATAGCCGGCTTCCTTGACCGCGAAATTCTGCGCCTTGGCGCGCCACCCCGCAAGCCGTTGCGGCGTGGGCCGGTTCAGAAAAAGAGTGCGCCCGAAATCGTCGGCGATAGCGGTTTCGACCTGCGGCCGGATCGCCTCGACTATGCGCCGCATCCGCATGATTCGCCGCGAGTGCCGCTCGATCGCTTCGAGATTGTCGCGGATCGGCTGCTCGCGCGGGATATCCGATAATGCGCCGAATATCGCCCGGAAGAAGCCGGGCGGCTCGTCGCTATTCTCGCCCATCCGGATGCTGCGAATGCCGGGCTTGGGATCGATATAGACGAACCGGCGGTCGACCTCGCGATGAGCGGGGCGATCGCGCAGGGCGTCGATCGCCGGACCGAACGGGGCGTTGGCGAGCACCGAGCCGTCGATAAGCGCAGTCGTTTCCGCGGTTCCGGCGGCGAACTGCTTGGGCAGGACGCGTTTCAGAAAATCGGTACGGCCCGGCCAGGCGATCCCGCGCTGCTCCAGCACCTTGTCCAGCTCTAGCACCGTAAAGGGTGGAAACGCGCCGGGAAAACTTGCCGTTGCGCGCACGGCGAAAGCGAGTTCGGCGATACTGCCCAGCTTCCGGTCCTCGCTGCCATGATCGGTGAAGGACAATGTGAGCCGATGCTCGGTCTCGATAATTTCGGGCGGCGAGTTAAGGCGCAGTTTTTGCGGATGCCCATGAAAATCGGTGACCGTGACGAACAGGTCGAGCGGCTGGCCGTCGGGAAGGAGCGGCTGACCCGCCGCCATCGTCTCCATCGATTCCAGCGCATCGAGTGCGAGATTGGTGAAACCTTCGCCGCCGAAGGGCGGCTGGAACCATTTCGCGCGAACGAAGCGGGAAAGCTTTGCGCTGACTTCGTCCTGCGCGGCCGGATCGACGGTCGTCGCCACCGTACCTCCGCGCCGTCGCGCCACGGCCCAGGCGATGGGTGTCGCCCAGAATTTGGTGAAGCGCGAGATCGGCCGCTTGTCGGGCGCGAGCAGGATATCGACATCGGCCTTTTCCAGCCATAGCCGAGTCAGCGGATCGAGCGATTTGCCCGACGCGATGGCTTCGGCGAGGAACACGCCGTTGATCCCGCCCGCGCTCGCGCCGGCAATGATGTCGACCATGGCGCGTAGCTTGACATCGCAGTCGCGCTCGATTTTTTCCAGCAGCTCGCGATAGAGCCGCTGGGACGTATCGGTCGGCGCGAGATCGTCGTGAAAAGCCCTGCTGGCGCGCAGGAGACGCCAGATTTCCTTCGTGATCCCGTGCATGTAGATTGCGAGACTGATGCCGCCATAACAGACAAGGGCCAGGCGCAGCTCTTTCTCCCGCATGGGCGGTTAGGTGACAGGAGAGGCCGCGTTTGTCGAGCGCGGGCGGGCCCGTTCTACGCAGCCGCGCATTTGGGATAGGTTGGCAGGTAGAGTTTTATGGTCGTGCCGACTCCGGGCTCCGACGCAATTTCGGCATGCCCGCCCGACTGCTTGAGAAAGCCGTAGATCATGGAGAGGCCGAGACCCGTGCCTTTGCCCACTTCCTTCGTCGTAAAGAACGGCTCGAACGCGCGGGCGATGGTGGCCTCATCCATACCGTTGCCGGTATCGATAACAGAAATGACGGCATAAACGCCTTCCGAGAGATTGGCGTCCTCCTCGCCAACATGCTTTTCCGCGGTCTTGAGCCAGAGTTGTCCGCCGTGCGGCATCGCGTCGCGCGCGTTTAGCGACAGGTTCAGCAGGACATTCTCGAGTTGATTGCGGTCGACGAAGACCGGCCGCATGTCCGGCGCCAGCTCCGTGTTGAAAACGATCGCCTCGCCAATGGTGCGCCGGATCATGTCACCCAGTTCGCCGATCAGTGTATTGAGTTCCGTGGGTTGCGGGCTCAGCGATTGGCGGCGCGAAAAGGCGAGGAGGCGCTGCGTCAAAGCCGCGGCGCGCTGTGTCGCACCCGTAATGGCGTCCATGTGCCGGCGAACCTTTTCATCATCGAGATCTTTCAACCGCAGTTCGAGCAACTGCATGCTGCCCGAGATCACGGTCAGCAGATTGTTGAAGTCATGGGCTATGCCGCCGGTCAACTGGCCGACCGCCTCCATCTTCTGCGCCTGGACGAGCGCCTCTTCGGCGATCGCCCGTTCCTCGACCGCTTCGGCAATACGCGTCTCGAGCGTTTCGTTGAGCAGCGCGAGCTGCTCTTCCGCGCCGTGACGCGCGGTGTCGTCGCTCATCGTCAGCACGCCGCCCTGCTGGTTGCCGTCGGAATCGTAGAGCGGCCGTGCCGTGCCGATGGCCAGTATTTCGGTGCCGTCGGGCCGCCGGATACGCCAACGCGCATCTTCCACCGTTTCGCCCCTCAGCACGGCGCGGGCCAGCGGCAGCTCCAGTGGCGGATAGGGCGCGCCGTCTATCGTAAACAGATGGTAGCTGTCCGTGTAATTTTCGGGCTCGACGTGCAGGCTTTTGACGCCGTGCAATTCGGTCGCCTTGTCGTTCACGAAAACGATCTGGCCGAGCGCGTCGGTCACGATCACGCCTTCGCCGAGCTGATCCATGATTGCCGAATATTCGAGCGGCGGTAGGTCGGCGCTGTCCAACGGTACGACTTTTTCGCGGCTGTTGGGCCGAAGGTCCGTGATATCGGAATGCAGCGCGGTCCAGTGGATAACTGCGCCACTATCATCGGTGATCGGGACGCCCTTTACAGCGAAGCGCCGCCATTCGCCGTCGCGGTTTCGGATGCGGTGTGTGCGGATGAATGGTTGGCACTTTTTGCCGGCTGCTGACCATTCGCGCTTGGTCATCGCGATATCGTCGGGGTGAATGGCGTTCAACCAGCCCTCGCCGGCATACTCGGCCCGCGATTGCCCGGTGAGTGCCACCCAGTCAGGCTGCGCGCCTTCGAACCCTGCATCGGCGGTGAAGCGGCACACGAAACTCTGCGTTTCGGCATACATCCGGCGCAGAGTGCGGTCGCGGCTGTGATCCAGCGTGGCCTCGGCCGACAGGTCCGTCATGCATGCATCCCCGGATGATCTTGCGTCGTCTCCGGATTGCTTTTCGCCGTTCATGGTTAATTCCGCGTAAAGGGCGAGGCGTTTTTCCCCAATTTTCAAATACCAAAGGGCACGATCCGGTTATCGGCGTCATGGCCGATATCGGCAGTGCCGAGATAGGAGATACCGGATCGTTCGCACCAGTCACGGACGATCTCCTCTGCCGTCATGCCGAAATCAGTATCATTCTCGAGCATGTCGCTGCAGCGGCCGAGGCGGATACCAGCCGCTTTGCGGATACCTGGATTGGCCGTGACATGGTGCATTGTCCGGTCTATTTTGTACAAATATTCAGATATTTCCTCGAGCATTATCACATGGGCTGTCAGGTCCGGCTGGAGCGACGTGCCGAGAATCTGGCTCAGCGTTATCATATTGAACGCCGCGGCAGGCGTTGATCCGTCCAGTGACGGTTCGAGCGTACCCGGATCCGCATTCACCAGCCAATTCAGCGCGCGCGCAACCGCCGCGTCGCCGTCCGTACGCACGATGTCCTGGCACATCGGCCCGTGCGCGACGCGATAGCCCTGTCCGTAGAGCGCCGCGAGCATCACGCCGGCATCGCTATAGCCGAGATAGACTTTCTCGCCCGCGGCGGGCTCAAGGCCGCGCAGTGCGGCTTCGGCCACGCGGCAGGCGCCATAGCCGCCGCGAGCGAACCAGAGCGCATCGATCTCGGGATCGTTGGCGATTTCGAGAAAAGCGTCGATGCGCGCGCTGTCGGGGCCGGCGAAATGGCCGTGCGTCAGAAAGCTGTTGGGATGAACGACCAGTTCCGGCGGGTTTTCGGGAAAAATCGATGCGGCAAGGCGCTGCACGCGGTCGGCAGTTTTAGGATTGAACGGCGAGCTGATCGCGACAATGCCGATGCGCATCGCTTTTTTTGCCACCGCCTGCATCTCCGAAATTGAAAAACCGTGCGGCTCCCCATAGCGAGGCGGGATGACAGAGGACAAATCCTATTTCTTTTGCGGAATTGGCGGTAGCGGGATGCTGCCGTTGGCGAGCATCCTGCGCGGACGCGGTTTCACGGTTGCCGGCTCTGACCGGGCGCTCGATCAGGGCCGGACGGCGGACAAGTTCGACTGGCTGCGCGCCCAGGGTATCGACCTGTTTCCGCAGGACGGCAGCGGATTGATCGATAAAAATCAGATACTTGTGGCATCCGCCGCCGTGGAAGACACGGTGCCTGACGTCATGGCGTCACGCGAACTCGGCTTGGAGCGCGTTACGCGGCCCGAGCTGCTCGCGCGGCTGTTCAACGCTGCGCCGCGCAGCATCGGTGTCGCGGGTACCAGCGGAAAATCGACGGTGACCGGCATGATCGGCTGGATCCTGCACGATTGCGGGCATGACCCGACCGTGATGAACGGGGCGGTGATGAAGAATTTCATTTCGGACGATACACCCTTCGCCAGTGCGCTTGTGGGGCAGGGGGACAGTTTTGTCAGCGAGGTTGATGAGAGCGATGGGTCGATCGCGCTCTATGCGCCCGATATCGCGATACTCAACAATATCTCGCTCGATCACAAGTCGATGGCGGAATTGCGTGCGCTGTTCGGCGGATTTCTGAAGCGCGCGGGGCATGCGATCGTCAATATCGACGATGGCGAGAGCGCGGCGCTGGCGCGGGGTGTCGAACCGGAGCGGCTCCGAACCTTTGGCTTCGGTGCCGATGCCGATATGCGGGCCATCGATATTGCCGAAAAGCCGCTTTCCGTTGCATTTTCAGTGCTCGATGGCGGCGATAGCCAGAGGGTAGAGCTCGCCGTGCCCGGGCGGCATAATGTGGCGAATGCGCTGGCGGCGCTGTCTACCGCGCGCGCCTGCGGGATCGAACTGGCCGAGGCAGCTGCCGCGATCGGCCGGTTTCTGGGCCTCAGGCGGCGGTTCGAGATCGTCGGGACGGCGAATGACGTCACGGTGATCGACGATTTCGGGCACAACCCGGACAAGATTGCTGCGACCCTGAAAACGCTCCACGCCTTTCAGGGCCGGCTCCTCGTCTTCTTCCAGCCGCACGGCTATGGCCCGCTCAAGCAGATGGGCCATGAACTGATCGCCTGTTTCGCCGATAATTTGTCTGAAAAAGATGTCCTAATACTCTGCGATCCGGTCTATTTCGGTGGAACAACGGACCGCAGCGTCGGCAGCGAGGCGATCGTCGATGGCGTGATGCAAGCCGGGCGGCAGGCCGAGCATATCCCAGCGCGCGCCGATTGCGGCGCGAAGCTGGCGGAACTGGCGCGGCCCGGCGACCGGATTATCGTGATGGGCGCGCGCGACGACACGCTGTCGACCTTCGCGGCCGATATTCTCGATAAGCTCGCCGCGCGATAACGGCACTGGTATTCCCCTTTTGTTCTCGCTAAGAGACCATCATGGCCAAGGCAAAAAAACGCTATGTCTGCCAATCCTGCGGATCGGTCGCCTCGAAATGGCAGGGCCAGTGCGCGGATTGCGGGGAATGGAATACGCTGGTCGAGGATGCGTCGGGCGTCGTCACGCCGTTCCAGGCCAAGCATAATCTGCAATCGGGCGGCAAGGCGGTCGATCTCGTCGGCCTCGACGCGGATATCGCGCTGCCCGAGCGCATCACGACCGGCATTGCCGAATTCGACCGTGCGCTCGGCGGCGGGCTGGTAGAGGGCTCGGCGACCTTGCTCGGCGGCGATCCGGGCATCGGCAAATCGACGCTGCTCCTCCAAGCCAGCGCGATCATCGCCAAGCGCGGCCATGACGTCACCTATATTTCGGGCGAGGAGGCGGCGGACCAGATCCGGCTCCGAGCCCGGCGGCTGGGGCTTGGCGAAGCGCCGATGAAACTCGCCGCCGCGACATCCGTCCGCGATATCCTGACGACGCTCGGAGACGGCGGGGCGAAACCACCGGCGCTGCTGGTGATCGATTCGATCCAGACCATGCATAGCGACCTTATCGAAGGCGCGCCGGGTACGGTGAGCCAGGTGCGCGCCGCGGCCCAGGAACTGATCCGCTTCGCCAAGGAACGCGGGACGGCGGTCGTGCTGGTCGGCCATGTCACCAAGGACGGCGCGATCGCGGGCCCGCGCGTGCTCGAACATATGGTCGATACGGTGCTAAGCTTCGAAGGGGAGCGCAGCCATCAATATCGGATATTGCGCGCGATAAAGAACCGCTTCGGCGGCACCGACGAGATCGGCGTGTTCGCAATGGCCGAGCAGGGACTGGAAGAGGTCGCCAACCCGTCGTCGCTGTTCCTGACGAACCGGCAGGACGATGTCAGCGGCGCGGTCGTCTTTCCGGCGCTCGAAGGCACGCGGCCGGTGCTCGTCGAAATCCAGGCGCTGGTGGTGCGGCTGGCGAGCGGGGCGACGCCGCGCCGCGCGGTCGTCGGCTGGGATTCTGGGCGGCTGGCGATGATCCTCGCCGTGCTGGAGGCGCGCTGCGGGCTGAGTTTCGCAACATCGGAAGTCTATCTGAACGTTGCCGGCGGCTATCGCGTCGCCGATCCGGCTGCGGACCTTGCGGTCGCGGCAGCGCTGATCTCGGCGCTCGCCGAGCGGCCGGTCGATGCCGATACCGTGGCGTTCGGCGAGATATCGCTGTCGGGCGAGGTACGCACGGTTTCGCATGCGGGGTTAAGGCTGCGCGAAGCGTCCAAGCTGGGTTTTGCCAAGGCGCTGCTGCCATCGGCGGTCGATAGCCGGGAGAGCGGCATGACGCTTAACGGCTTTTCCACGCTGCGCGCGCTGGTTGACCATCTGCTGGACCGCGCCTAGCGGCATTTCATGACCGCGCTCGATGCGATTGTCCTGATTCTGGCCGGCGGCGGCGCGATCCGCGGCTTTATGCGCGGTTTCACCTTCGAGGTGATGACGCTGCTCTCCTGGCTGATCGCGGTGATCGCGCTTCGGCTGTTCCATGGCGATGCGACGATATTGTTCGAGGCGCTGACGGGGCCCGGCGGCGCGGCGCCGATCCTCGCCTTCGCGCTGGTGTTCGGCGCGTTCTTTTTCGGCAGCCGCTTTATCGGACGCAAGCTTGGCATCGGCCTGCGCGAATCTATCATCGGCCCGTTCGACAGGCTGCTCGGGATCGGTTTCGGCGCGGTGAAAGGGCTGATCGTCGTGACGCTGGTGTTCCTGCTCGCCAATCTGGCGACCGATATCGTGTATGGCGGGAACGCCGAGCGGCCCGCATGGATGCAGGAATCGCGGACCTATCCGCTGCTCAACGCCAGCAGCCGCGCCATCGTCGATTTCGTCGAGATGCGTCAGGAAGGCGGCGAAGAGACCGAGTAACGCAAGGCTTACTGGCATTTATCGGCGAACCGGCTACATCGGGCGCATGTCCGCCGCCCTCTACAATGCCGAAATCCTGAGACTCGCGACCGAGATTCCGCATCAGGCGCGGCTCGATGCGCCGCATGCGAGCGTCGAAAAGCGTTCGCCCGTCTGCGGGAGTCGCGTGATCGTCGATGTCTGCATCGATAGCGAGGGGCGGATTGCGGCGCTTGGCCAGGAGGTGCGTGCCTGCGCGCTCGGCCAGGCATCGGCGGCGCTGATGGCGCGGCATGCACTGGGGCGCAGCGCGATGGAATTCGCCGCGGCACGCGATGCACTCACGGCGTTTCTCGCCGGCGAGCGCGAAGATCCTGGCGACTGGCCTGGTCTCGAGGTTTTGACTCCCGCCCTTCCGCATAAGGCGCGCCACGCATCCATCCGCCTCGCTTTCGAAGCGGTGGCGGATGCCGCGGCGCAAGCTCGGATCGCCGCCTGATGGCCGGAGAAAGCGCCGAAGACCATGGCGGCGGACACGGCCTGACCGGCGAGCTGCTGCTCGACGGTTTCATTCTGCTCGGCGCGGCCTTGGCCTTCGTGCTGCTCTTCCGCCGCATCGGGCTTGGCGCGGTGCTGGGCTATCTGATTGCCGGTATCGTCGTCGGGCCGTTCGGGCTCGGGCTGATCGACAGCGGCGAATCGATCGTCGCTGTTGCCGAAATCGGCATCGTGCTGCTGCTGTTTCTCGTCGGGCTCGAACTCGCGCCGGCGCGGCTCTGGCGGTTGCGCCGCGACATATTCGGCCTCGGCCTGTTGCAAGTGCTCCTGTGCGGCGTCGCGATCACGGGATTGGTGCTGGCGGGCACGAGTTTCACGGTTGCCGCAGCGATCGCCATCGGCATGGCGCTCGCCTTGTCGTCGACCGCGCAGGTGCTGCCGCTCCTCCAGTCCGAAGGACGGCTCAATACGCCGCTCGGCGAACGCGCTTTTTCGGTGCTGCTGTTCCAGGATCTGTCGATCGTGCCGCTGCTGACGCTTGTCGCCGTACTATCGCGCGCACCCGCCGATCCGGGCGCACCGCCGGGCTGGCTGCTGGCCATATACGCCGTTGTGGCGATCGTCGGGCTGGTGCTTGCCGGGCGGTACATCCTCAGCCCGCTGCTCGCCTTGGTGGGGCGCTTTGCCGAGCGCGAGCTGTTCATCGTCACGGGTCTGTTCACGGTGTTCGCCGCGGCCGCGCTCATGGATGCGCTCGGTTTGTCGATGGCGCTCGGCGCGTTTGTCGCGGGCGTCATGCTCGCCGACTCGCCCTATCGGCACGAGCTCGAAGCGGACGTCGACCCGTTCCGCTCCATCCTGCTCGGGCTGTTCTTCCTCGGCGTCGGCATGATGCTTGATGTCGATGTCGTGCTCTCTCAGCCCCTGTTCGTGGTCGGCATGGCGGCGGCGCTGGTGGCGACCAAGGTCGCCGTCATCTTCGGCTTGGCATTGCTGTTCGGGGTGAAGGCGCGCGCCGCTTTCGTCATGGGTCTGCTGCTCAGCCAAGGCGGCGAGTTTGCGTTCGTGCTTTTCGCCGAAGCGGAACGCGCGCTGCTCGTTACGGGCGCCGCGACAAGCCTGTTCGGCGCCGTCGTGACGCTCTCGATGGCGACGACGCCGTTCCTGATGGCGCTCGCGAAGCGCTTCGGCGGCGTGAAAGCGGCGACCCGCGAAGACCTGGACGGGCCCGGCGAAGCGCCGCAGGCCGGCGCCATCGTCGTCGGTCACGGCCGTTTCGGCCAGACCGTCTCGCAGATGCTGATGGGCGCCAACATTCCGGTCACGCTGATCGATTCCAATCCCGACCAGATCGATCTGTCCGGCGAGTTCGGACGCAAGGTCTATTATGGCGACGGTTTGCGGGTCGATCTGTTGCGCGAGGCGGGCGGCGACGAGGCGCGGGCGATC
The DNA here is from genome assembly GCF_052168295.1 of Parasphingopyxis sp. Classification (GTDB taxonomy): domain Bacteria; phylum Pseudomonadota; class Alphaproteobacteria; order Sphingomonadales; family Sphingomonadaceae; genus Parasphingopyxis. The sequence goes on from NZ_JBQLZN010000039.1 coordinate 18,201, forward strand.
CTGTTCTGCAATGACGGCACCGATTTCAATGCGGACCGGCTCGACGCCATTCGCATGGCTTTCCCGAAAGCGAAGATATTCGCGCGGATGTTCGACCGTCGGCATCTGCTCGCCCTCGGTGATCAGCAGATCGACGGTACGTTCCGCGAAGTTCTTGAGTCGGCCATTTCCATGGCGCGTTCGGCGATGGCGACGATCGATCTCGACGAGACGCTGATCGATCGGGTGGAAGAGGAGTTCCGCAAGCGCGATTGCGACAGGCTGGCCGTGCAGCGGGAAGAGGGCGACATGCATGCGGGGGCCGAGCTCAGCTTCGGCGGTCCGGAATCGCTCGATTTCGACGGAACGGAACCGCGCTAGTCCGTCCCGTCGAGAAATGCCGCCACATCGTTGAGATCGACATCGCGGGCTAGGAAGGTCTCGCCGATGCCACGTGCGAGCAGGAAGGGCAGGGCGCCGCCCTCCATCTTCTTGTCGTGCCGCATATGCGCGATCAGCGTGGCGCCATCGGCTCGCACGCCGGCTGCCGCCAGACCGTTCGGCAGGCCGGCGTCCGCGAAATGCGCGGACACGCGCTCGGCGTCGGCTGCGCTGCACAGGCCGCGCCGCGCCGAATAGGCGAAGGCGAGACAGATGCCGGCGGCCACGGCTTCGCCATGCAGCAGCGCGTCGGAAAAGCCGGTTTCGGCTTCGAGCGCATGGCCGAACGTATGGCCCAGATTGAGCAGCGCGCGGCGGCCGCTGCGCTCGGTTTCGTCCTCGGCGACGATCCGCGCCTTGGCCGTCACGCTGCGGCGGATCGCTTCGGTTTGCGCGGTGCGATCTCCGGTCAGCAGATCAGCGCCTTGATTTTCGCACCAGGCGAAGAAATCCGCATCGTCGATCAGGCCGTATTTGACGACCTCGGCATAGCCCGCACGCAATTCGCGGGGCGGCAACGTATCGAGAACCGAGGGATCGATGAGGACGAAGCCCGGCTGGTGGAACGCCCCGATCAGATTCTTGCCCGCGCGGCTGTTGATCGCCGTCTTCCCGCCGACCGAACTGTCGACCTGCGCGAGCAGGGTGGTCGGGATCTGCACGAAGCCGCAGCCGCGCTTGACGATCGCGGCGGCAAAGCCGGTAAGGTCGCCAATGACCCCGCCGCCAAATGCCACGATATGATCGCCACGCTCGACGCCGAATGCGAGCAGCTGGTCGGTCAGCATCTCGAGCTGTTGCCAGTTCTTGGTCGCTTCGCCCGGCGGCAGGACGATCGGATGTACGCTCATGCCGGCGGCCTGCACGGACGCGGTAAGCCGGGGCAGCTGGAGTTTCGCGACATTCTCGTCGGTCACCACGATCATCCTTTCGCGCGAGACATAATCGGCGAGACGGTGCGCGGCGCTATCAAGCAGACCGTCGGCGATCGCGATCGTATAGCTCCGCGCGCCGAGCTGGACGGTGACGTCATTGGTCGAACCGAAGGTCATTGTGCGAGGGCCTCAATTATCCGGTCCACCGTATCCTCATGCGCGCCCTCGTCGCTCTGCACGTGAATGGGCGCTTGCGAATAGAAGCGGTTGCGCTTGGCCGCTAGCTCGCCGAGCACCATCTTCGGATCGGTATCGCGGACCAGCGGGCGCGTATCGCGGCGCGACACGCGCTCGGCCAGTATCTCGATATCCGCGTCGAGCCAGATCGCGATGGCATCCTTGAGGATCAGCGCACGCGTGTCTTCGTTCACAAAGGCGCCGCCACCGGTGGCGATCACCTTCGTCGACCCGTCCATCAGTCGGGCGATCACGCGCCGCTCGCCGTCGCGGAAATAGTCCTCACCGTAATTCTCGAAAAGCTCGCCGACCGTCATGCCGGCTGCGGCCTCTATCTCGTCGTCCGAGTCGACAAAAGGCAGGCCGAGGCGGCTTGCCAGACGTCTGCCGATCGTGGACTTGCCGACGCCCATCAGGCCGACGAGCACTATCGGCTTGTCGATACGGGGTTTTATCGCTGTCACCGGCGTTTTTCGGGATGGGGTAGGCGTCATGGGATTAGCGGTATAAACAGACGCCCGGTCGCAGCAAAAGCTCAAAAAGAGCTGGTCATGACGAGGTAACTGTCGAATATGTCGCGTTCGCTACTGCTTTTTCTCGTGTTTCTGGTGGGATTGGCGATATTTATCTATTATCTGTCGACCATCGACACGGACGTAGAACCGCAGCTTATCGAAGAACCCGTGGCCGATGAAGTATTGGAAAACTAAGTCCCTGATAGCGTTGGGGATCGGCGCCAGCGCCTATGCGCTCGTCGTTCCCGCATTCGGTCAGGACGCTCCGGAATCGCTCCTTCCAGAGGGATTCGGCGATCCCGTGCCGCCCGCTCCCGCGCCCCCACCGCCGCCGCCCGCGCCGGCTCCAGCGGCGCCCGCCGCGCCCTCTGCGGCGCCGTCACCGTCTGCGCCCGGCCCCAGCCGCGATATCGTGCTCGGAGACGAAGAGGGGCTCGACGAGTTCGACATCGGCGATATCGATCTCGGTTTCGAAGACATACCGCCCGAATATGAATTACCGCCGCAGGCGCGGCGCTCGCTTGCCGAGGTTGGCCCGCTGACGCCCGATATCGGCGGTTACGGAGAGGATGCCTTCTCGGGTGTGAACGGCCGCTATATTCAGCGGTTGATGCGCGAGTTGGACGCGCCCGTGCCGTCGCGCTGGCTGCACATCAGTTTGCGCCGCGCCCTGCTCAGCCGCGTACCGACGCCGGACGGCGTGGTCGCGCCGGACTGGGTCGCCGAGCGCGCTTGGCTCTTGCTCCGCATGGGCGAAGTCGACGGTGCGCGCATGCTCGCCCAGCGTGTCGACAGCGATCGCCACACACCGAAGCTGTACGCCGTCGCGATGCAGGCCAATCTGGCAAGCGCGGATCTTGCCGGTTTCTGCCCGCTCGTGAGTGGCGCGCGGCAAAGCGCGGAATCGCCGGCCTGGATCATGGCGGATGCGATATGCGCAGCGCTTGCTGGGGAGAGCGCGCGCGCCACGGCCCAGATGGCGAGCGTTCGCAATGCCGGACTGACCAACGGTTTCGACATGCTGTTGGGCGATCGCGCGGTGAATGCCGGGAGCAGCGACCGCAGCATTCCCATCGAATGGGAGGGTGTCGAGCGGCTCAACGCCTGGCGGTTCGGTATTGCGAATGCGGCCGGCGTGGAAATCCCCGACGAACTCTATGCGCAGGCCGGGCGGCAGGTGCAGGCATGGCGGGCCCGGTCACCCAGGATCGATCTGGCCGAGCGGATCGCGCCCGCGCGAACGGCTGCTGTGATCGGTGTATTTTCGAACCAGGCGCTCGTATCGATGTATAGTGCCTTGCTCGCCGAACTCGATCCGTCGGCCATTCCGGGATCCACGACCGACATATTGCGCACGGCCTATGTCGAGCCCGATGCCGGCGAGCGGATCGCGGCGATGGAAACGCTATGGACCGAAGATGACAGCCGCGACGGCCTGTACGCCGGACAGATACTGACGGCGCGGGCTGCGGCCCGAATCCAGCCCGATGCGGATCTTGTCGATTCCGCGGACGGGCTGATCGCCGCGATGATGACGGCGGGTCTCGACATCCAGGCGGCGCGCTGGTCCGAATTCGTGGACGATTCCGGCAATGACGACGCCTGGGCGTTGCTCGCCGTCGGTGCGCCCCGCGCGGTGGTCGATATCGATCTCGACCGCGTCGAGGATTATGCGGACAATGCGGGCGAAGACGGCCGGCATCGCGCACGGTTGCTCGCAGCCGCATTAGCCGGGCTCGGGCGGCTCGATGCCGGCGAAATCCGGCAGGCAGACGGAGAGTTCGATCTCGGCCTGGAGCGCGAGTCCGTCTGGACGCGCCAGCTCGAACGTGTCGCGCGCGCGGAGCGCGTCGGTATGGTCGCGCTCATTTCGGCGATCGGCATGCAGGCGGATAGCTGGGCGGGTATTCCGCCGCATCATCTCTACCATATCGTCCGCGCCTATCGCCTTGCGGGGCGCGATGCCGAAGCCCGGATGATCGCCGCGGAGGCGGTCACCCGCGCCTGATCGCGTGTCCGCGCCGCATCCCGATCCATCGCCCGGTGACGATGCGCTGCTGATCGCGCGCTTTCTGGAGATGATGGCCGCCGAGGCAGGCGCGTCGCGCAACACGTTGACAGCTTACGAAGCGGATTTGCGAGGTGCTTCGGTGACGCTCGAGGGCGGCTTGGCGGGTGCACAGCGATCCGATTTGGAAGTGCTGGGCGAAAGCTGGCGCTCGCTGGCGCGCTCCACCGTCGCCCGCAAATCGGCGGCGTTGCGCCGCTTCTTCGGTTTCCTGGCCGATGAGGGATTGCGGACTGACGATCCATCAGCCGCGCTGCCGCGTCCGGGTTCGGCGCGCAACCTGCCCAAATCGCTGAGCCATGCGGATATCGAACGTATCTTCGAGACGCTCGACAAGGGCGTGGAGAGCGGCAAGCCGCTGGCGCTGCGCATGGCGGCGCTGGTCGAGCTGCTGTACGGCTCCGGCATGCGCGCGAGCGAACTCGTCGCGCTGCCGCGCGCATCGGTGCGCACGGACTCGCCGTTTCTGATCCTGCGCGGAAAAGGCGACCGGGAGCGGCTCGTGCCGATCTCGGACCGGGCGCAGGTGGCTGTCGCGCGATGGCGCGCGCATGTCCCGTCCGACAGCCGCTGGCTCTTTCCCTCGCGCACCGGCCATCTGAGCCGCATCCGTCTCTATCAACTGGTCAAGGAACTGGCCGCCAAGGCCGGCATCCCACCCGACCGGATCAGTCCGCACGTCCTGCGCCATGCCTTCGCGACACATCTGCTCGAGGGCGGTGCGGACCTGCGCACGCTGCAGACCTTGCTCGGCCATGCCGATATTGCGACAACCCAAATCTACACTCATGTCGAGAGCGCGCGGCTGGTTGCGCTCGTAAATGCGCGGCATCCTCTCGTTGACGCGCCCTCCGGAGAGGCTTAACCGCGCGATCATGCAGCATTTCCTCGATTTCGAAAAACCGATTGCCGACCTGCAGGCGCGCGTCGCCGAATTGCGCGATACGGCCGATTCCGGCGATCTCAATATCGGCACGGAGATCAAGCGCCTCGAGAAGAAATCGGAAAGGATGCTTGACGAGACCTACGCGAAATTGACGCCGTGGCAGAAGACGCAGGTCGCCCGTCACCCCGATCGCCCGCATTTCAAAGACTATGTCGCGGGCTTCGTCGAGGATTTCATGCCGCTGGCCGGCGACCGGGCCTTTTCGGACGACCTCGCCATTATCGGGGGCTTCGGCCGCATTCACGGGCACCGCGTACTCGTAATGGGCCATGAGAAGGGCGACGATACCGAAAGCCGGCTCCGCCACAATTTCGGGATGGCGAAGCCCGAAGGCTATCGCAAGGCGATCCGCCTGATGAAGCTCGCCGACCGGTTCGGCCTCCCGGTCGTCACGCTGGTCGATACGCCGGGCGCCTTTCCCGGCATCCAGGCCGAGGAGCGCGCACAGGCCGAAGCGATTGCCCGTTCGACCCAAGCCTGTCTGCAGCTGAACGTTCCGATAGTCGCCGCGATCGTGGGTGAAGGCGGCTCGGGCGGCGCGATCGCGCTCTCCAGCGCGAACACGGTGTTGATGTTCGAACATGCGATCTATTCGGTAATCTCGCCGGAAGGCTGCGCGTCCATCCTGTGGCGCACGGCGGACAAGGCGGCTGACGCAGCGGAGGCGATGCGGATCAGCGCGTCCGAGCTCAAGAAGCTCGGCGTCGTCGACCGCGTGATCCCTGAGCCTGTCGGCGGCGCGCACCGCCAGCCGGCAGAGGCCATCGAGACGCTCGGCAAGGCGCTAAACGAAGAATTGCGCAAATTGGCCGGCGTGCCCGGCGAGAAGCTGCGACTTTCGCGCCGGGCCAAGTTTCTCGACATGGGAAAATAGGCCAGCGTACGTCGCGCGGAACGAAATCGCCCGCTACACGGTTGTACTGCCATAGAGATAATATGGAGGGACCCATCGTGAAGCTTCGCCTTGCATTTCTGATTTCGGCCGCCGCTGTGACGGGCAGTTGCGCTGGCCTTCCCTTTCCCGGGTCCGGGCCCGCGCCCGGCGAAGCGATTTCGCAGCAGGAACGCCAGCAGGGCGCCCAAGCCCATGCCCAGCTTCTCCAGCAGTTCGGCGACGCCTATTCCGGGCCGCAATCGGCCTATGTTGTGCGGGTGGGCCGGAACATCGCCGTCCAGTCAGGCCTCTCCAACGCGCAGAACGATTTCACGGTCACGCTCCTGAACTCGCCGGTGAACAACGCGTTCGCGCTGCCCGGCGGCTATGTGTATATCACTCGCAACCTCGTCGGTCTGATGAACAGCGAGGCGGAGCTCGCCTCGGTGATGGGGCACGAAGTCGGCCATGTCTCGGCGCGTCACTCTTCGCGGCGGCAGAGCACGAACACGATCGGACAGATTCTCGCGCTCGGCCTCGGTATCCTCACGGGCAGCGGCGATATTGCGAACCTCGCTGGCCAGGCCGCCCAACTCTACACGCTGCGCTATTCGCGCAGTCAGGAATATGAAGCGGACGAGCTCGGCATCACCTATCTGATGCGCGGCAACTACAACCCGTTTGCCGCTGCCGACATGCTCGCCTCGCTCGCGGCCCAGACGACGCTCGACGCGCGAATCGCGGGGCGCAACGCCCGATCTCTCCCGGAATGGGCGAGCACCCACCCCGATCCCGGCCAGCGTGTCACGCGCGCCCGCGCCGAGGCGCGCGAGCAGGGCGCGGTCGAAGGCCAGGGAGTCAGCGGACGCGATGCGTTCCTGAACGCCATCGACGGCATGCTCTACGACGACGATCCGGCCCAAGGCGTGATCGACGGCAATACCTTCCTGCACCCGGATCTGCGCCTCCAGTTTACCGTGCCGCAGGGCTATACGATGCAGAACGGCACGACCGCGGTGGTCGTGACGGGGCCCAATGGCCAGGCGCAGTTCGGCGGCGGCCAGAGTTCGGGCAGTCTCGATGCTTATATCGGCGAGGTGTTCCGCCAGCTCGGCGGCAATAACCAGCGGATCAACTATGGCAATGTACGGTCCGGCACGATCAACGGCCTGCCGAGCGCCCAGGCGACTGCACGCGTGGCGAGCGGATCGAACCAGGTCGATGTGACGGTCACCGCCTATGATTTCGGCGGCAACCGCAAATATCATTTCCTGACGGTCACGCGCGCGGGTCAGGGCATCGGGCCGTTCGGTTCGATGCTGGGATCGGTTGCGCGGCTGTCGGCAAGCGAAGCGGCGGAGATCCGGCCGCGGGTCATCGACGTGGTGACGGTACAGCGCGGCGATACGATCAGCGGTCTCGCCTCGCGCATGGCCTATCGCGATTATCGGGAAGAACGTTTCCGGGTGCTCAACGCGCTCGGCTCCGGCGATACGCTGCGGGCGGGCGATAGGGTGAAGCTCATCGTGTACGGCCGCTAAGGCGATCCTCCGCACACAAAAGAAAACGGGCGGCGAATTGCTTCGCCGCCCGTTCGCTTTTCAAGATGAAGCGGAGTTTACTCCATTTCATCCGATACGTTGTTGAACGTGTTGCCGAGGGTGTTACCCAGCGTGCTCATCGCGGTGATGGCAGCAACAGCGATCAGAGCGGCGATCAGGCCGTATTCGATAGCCGTGGCACCCTTGCTGTCTTTCAGCATCTTACGGAAATTTTTCATTTCTGGTCTCCTTAAGGTTCCAAATGCAGGTTTCCAAATACCCTGCCAGTCCAACTTTTTCGGACCGACTTTTGCGGTTTTAAGACGCAGGTCTTGCGAAACCCTTAAAGTCGGACCTTTTCGCGCGATTAACCATTGTCAGGCCCGTCGCTGCCCGGTAGCGGCCGATCAGGAATTCGTCGTGACGTTGTCCGACACGTTGTTCCACATGGTGGTCGTCGAGTTCGCGACGTTCGTCAGCGCGGCCAGCATGGCGAGCACGACGAGCGATACGATAAGTCCGTATTCGACAGCCGTCGCGCCGCGTTGATCGCGCACGAGTCTTCCAAGCCAGTTTTTCATGGCGCCATACCCCAATTTTCCATACCCATCTGCGGGCATCGCATGTCCGGTTTAAGAAAGTGATAATAACTGCCATGAGCGCCCCGTTTTTGACCGTTGCCGCCGCCGCGCTTGTCGACCGGGATGGCCGCATCCTTGTTCAGAAACGCCCCGAGGGACGCCCGATGGCGGGCTTGTGGGAATTTCCCGGCGGGAAGTGCGAGCCGGGCGAAACGCCCGAGTCGGCACTGATTCGCGAGCTCAAGGAGGAACTCGGGATCGAGACCGAGCAATCCTGTCTCGCCCCGGCCTGCTTCGCCAGCGACTCGCTCGGCGACCGGCACTTGCTGCTGCTCGTCTATGTTTGCCGGAAATGGCGCGGGATCGTGCGGGCGATCGAGGCGCCGGAGGTTAAATGGGTCTACCCACAACAGCTCCATGCGCTCGACATGCCGCCAGCCGACAAACCGTTGATCGGCCTGTTGGAAGCGCTAGTCTAGCCTCGCTTTTGCAGCACATCGGCCAGCGACGCGGTGCCGCTGCCGCGCGCGGCGGGCTTGGGCTGATCCGGGGCGGGCGCCCAGCCGGTCAGATAGACGACCTCGAACGTCTCGGCGGTTTTGCCGTCGCTCTGCTGCGCATCGAATATCGCGTGCGCGGCCGCGAGCGCCATCCGCGTCGGCGGCGGGGCGCGGAGCAGGCTGGAATTCGCCGAACCGCGCAGATCTGATACCAGCCGCGTCAATCCGCCATAGCGCACTTCGAGCCGTTCGCCATCTGCCACCTGCAGTGCAAATCCCGCACGGCCGAGCAGGTCGCCGGCGGCGCGGATATCGATTTGCGGGTGGATGCGCGGCGCGGTGACATTGCCAGTTAAGTCTCCCTCGATCATCGCGCGGCGCAGAACGGGGAGACTGCCCGAGCCCAGGAAGGCGCCGAGAAAAAGGCCGTCCGGCCGCAGGGAACGGCGGATCAGCGCGAGCGCGCCGGGCAGGTCGTTGACCGTATCGAGCACGCCCACCGAGACGACGAGATCGAAACTGGCATCGGCGAAGGGAAGGCGATCCTCGTCGCACTGCACGCCGCGCGCATCTTGGGCGAGGCGAAAGCCGGCATCCGCCGTCACGTTCGCGATCTGCATCGCATCGAGCGCGCGGGGCAGGGCATCGCCCGCATAGCCGAGGATCAACGCGCGTGAGAAATCGCGCTGCACAAGCGCCAGCCGGTCGAGCAGGTCCGTCGCCATATGCGCCTGCAGAAAGGCATGGTCGTCCCAGCGCGCCGCCGCCCGGTCCCGGCGTGTGCGGCGCAGTGCGCGGTCGAACGGCGTATCGGCGGGTGCGGAGTCCATCGCCGGGCTTGTGCCCGCCTGCGCAGTGCGGGACAAGATCGATCATGGCGGCTCCGTCCCTTCTCCTATCCGGCATCGCATCGCGCATCGCGAAACCGGTACTCGATTTCGCGCTGCCGTCGCGCTGCCCATCCTGCGGCATGGTCGTCGACGGTGACGATCGCTTCTGCCTCGATTGCTGGCGCGAGCTCGATCATCTCGACCGCGGCTGCCACCAGTGTGGCGATCCGCTGGTGACGCTGGGCTACGATGCCGCGATCTGCGGCGCGTGCCTCGCCGATCCGCCGCCTTTCGATACGATGCGCGCGGCGGTCCGCTATGGCGATATTGCCCGGACGATCGCGCTGCGCCTCAAATATGGCGGGCGGATCGGGCTTGCGCGGCTGATCGCCGGGTCGATGCAGCGGCACATGGACGGATTGGAGAATGCACTGATCATGCCCGTGCCGCTGCATCGCGGACGGCTCTGGCGGCGTGGGTTCAACCAGTCCGCGCTCATAGCCCGGGCGCTCGCCGGCGATAATCGGGACAGACTTCGCCTCGATGCGCTGGAACGGACACGGGCGACGCCGTATCTGCGCGCGATGGGCGCAAAGGAGCGCGCAAACACCGTGCGCGGCGCGTTCGCCGTCAATCCGAAGCGGCGCGACGATCTGCGCGGGCAGCACATCGTGCTGGTCGACGATGTCTATACGAGCGGGGCGACGGCACGAGCCTGCGCGAAGGTGCTGAAACGCGCGGGCGCGGCGGAAGTCCATGTGCGCTGCTGGGCGCGGGTCTGTGCGGCGGACGAAGCCGACTATTGACGCGCTCCGCGGTACTTCACACATAAACGCCATGGCGAAGGTCGAAATCTACACCAAGTTTCTCTGCGGCTACTGCGCGCGCGCGAAGAATCTGCTTGCCGCTAAGGGCGTGGCATTCGAGGAAACCGACATCACCATGAATGCGGCCAAGCGCGACGAGATGCTCGGCCGAAGCAACGGCGCGCGCACCGTGCCGCAGATTTTCATCGACGGCCGCCATATCGGCGGTTCGGACGACCTCGCCGCGCTCGACGCCGCCGGGGAGCTGGACCCGCTGCTCGCGGGTTAGAAGCAGGACCTAGGGCCATGCGTATCGCGCTTCTCCAGATGAACGCCGGGATCGACCCCGACGCTAACGCCGCGACGCTGGTGGACGCGATCGCCGAGGCGAAGGCGGGCGGCGCGGCGATGCTGTTCACGCCCGAAATGAGCGGCCTGCTCGACCAGAAGCGGAAGCGCGCCGCTGCGCACCTCGCAACGGAAGGCGAGGATCGCGTGCTGGCCGCAGTGTGTGAAGCGGCAGCCGAGCAGGGCATCTGGGTGCATCTCGGCTCGCTCGCCCTGCGGGCGGACGATGATCCGGCCAATGATTCCGGCCGCCTCGTCAATCGCGGCTTCGTGATCGACGATACGGGCGAAATCCGCGCGCGCTACGACAAGATCCATTTGTTCGACGTCGATCTCGATACCGGCGAAAGCTGGCGCGAATCCTCGACCTATGACGCGGGCGAACGGGCCGTGATCGCTTATACACCGCTCGGCGCGCTCGGCCTTTCGGTCTGTTACGACCTCCGCTTCGCCGATCTTTACCGCGCGCTCAGCGATGGCGGCGCGACCATGCTCGCCATTCCCGCCGCCTTCACCGTGCCGACTGGCAAGGCGCACTGGCACGTGCTGATGCGCGCCCGCGCCATCGAATCCGCCGCGTTCGTGATCGCCGCCGCGCAATACGGGCATCATGAGGATGGCCGCGACACCTTTGGGCACAGCCTCGTCGTCGATCCTTGGGGCGAGATACTGCTCGATATGGGCGAGGGGACGGGCGTGGGTTTCGCCGAGATCGATCCGGACCGCCTCGACGAGGTCCGCAAGCGCATCCCGGTCCTGCGCCACCGCCGCGCCTTTGTTGCGCCGGAGCCTGCTGCATGATCGTATTCGACCTGCAATGCGGCGACGCGCATGTTTTCGAAGCCTGGTTCGGCTCGAGCGCGGACTATGAGGAGCAGTGCGAGAAGGGCCTTGTGAGCTGCCCGATCTGCGGTTCGCAGGATATTGGCAAGGCACCGATGGCCCCGGCGGTCGGCACGAAGGGCAATCGCAAGGCCGAGGCATCGGGCGGGGTAGGGGACAAGTTGGTGTCAGTCTCCAACACGAACCCCGATCCCGCGCAGATGAAGGCGATGCTGGAAACGCTGGCCAAGCAGCAGGCCAAGGCGCTCGAAAACTCCGATTATGTCGGAGAGAAGTTCGCGGACGAAGCCCGCGCCATGCATGACGGCGAGAAGGACGAGCGTCCGATCCACGGCCAGACATCCATCGAGGAAGCAAAAGCGCTGCTCGAAGACGGCGTTCCCGTCGCCCCGCTCCCGCTGCCGATCCGCCCGCCAAAAAGCGACAATTGACCCGTTGCCGGGGCAGGCCTAACAGCGCCTCGGAAGCGCCCGTAGCTCAGTCGGATAGAGCATCGGATTCCTAATCCGGGGGCCACAGGTTCGAATCCTGTCGGGCGCACCAGAGTTTCGTCCAAAAGTCCCTCGCTATGCTCGGTGTACTTTTGGCCGGGAAGGGGGACGGGATGAAATATCTGGTTCTGGCTGCGGCCATTTCGATCATGTCCGGTGCAGCGCATGCGCAGATAGCGGATGTCGCGGTCGAGATCGTCGATCATTTTCCGGATACCCAGATCAGGATCGTCGAGCATTTCGAAGACGAAAGATGGCAGGTGGTCGGCACATGTTCGTCGTCACCCGATATGGCGGTCCAGATTGTCGAGCATTTCGAGGATCTGAAGGTCCGGATTGTCGAGCATTTTCCCGACAGGATCGTCTGCATCACCCGGTCGGATGACCTGGATGCAGAGACTCGCAGTCTGCTGAATTTGAACGATTGATAAGTGAGCCGGTTCAGCTTGACCTTACCATTTACCGATTACCACAGCCGCGAACCCTGTCGGGCGTACCAGACTGTTTACGGCTGAACCATTTTTACGACCGCAGCTAGCTTCCACTGCCACCGGTCTGCGATCGCCATTGTTCAGCCAGGTTTCGATAAGTCATCAGGCGGTGGGGCATCACGCCGGTCTCTCGGCCGAGGGCATAGGCCTGTTCGACGCGTTCAACGGCGGTGCCCCTATTGCCGAGTGCGTTTTCGGCAAGCGCATTGATGAGCAAGGTTTCGGCGTTGCGCGGATGTTCGGCGCGCAACCGTCCGAACAGGGCGCGGACGGCATCCTGCTTGCCCTCCGACGCCAAGGCGATACCCATCAACCCGAGTTCCATCGCCTGCGAGTGAAAGCGTGGCCCGAGTTCACGCCGTTTTTCGGCAAACCAGTTGTCCACTGCCGCCGCGCCCTCCGCTTCTATGCGCTGGCGCAATTCATTCTCGAAGCCCCAGGCGGGATAGAGTGTCTGCAACGCGTTGGCGAAGGCGGGCATGACCACGGTAAAATGATTTGTCTCCGGCACGATCTCGTAGTGGAACTCGATACTATCCGGTCCGCGTCGCTCGAAAAGTGCGGCAAAGGCATTTCCGTCGGGAACGGTCGCTCCGCCATCTCCCTCGGCGACCGCCATGTAGACAAAGGCGTCTGGGCTCGTGCCTCGTTCAAAAAAGGCCTCCGCCTCTTCGAACAACACCCGGTCCGCAACCCAGGTGCTGGTACTCAGCGCGATATAGGCGTCGAAGGTTTCGGGCCGTGTCAGCAGGACATGCGTAGCGATCGTGCCGCCAAAGGAATGGCCGAACAAGATATCGAACCCGGACGTCCGATAGCGTTCGTCGACCGCGGGTTTCAGTTCCTCGGCAAGGAACTCCACAAACCGGTCTGCGCCGCCGGTGTTCGGAAAACTCGGCGAAGGCCGGGGCACGAAGTCCCGGTTGCGATCGACGTTGCGGATACCCACCACGATCATTTCCGGAATCCGGTGCTGATAACTCAGATATTCGATATAGTTGGCAGCCAGATGATAATTCCAGTCTGCGTCCGTCACATAGAGCACCGGATAGCGCGTATCGCCCTCTCGATATCCGGCGGGCACGCGCACCGTGATTTCGCGATATTCGTCGGTAGCGCCCGACCGCAACAGAAACTCTACGTCGCGCTCCGGCCCATGAAAGGGGGATAAAGTGCGATCCCAGTCGAGCGCGTGCAACTGGGCATTGGCCATTGTGGGAAGCAGGCAAAACAGCGTGGCGAGCAGCCGGAGCGCGAACACCATGAGTATCTCCGCCGGATAGTCTATTTTTACGACACATGTCTTTTAGGGGCCGCGCGAAGAGCTGGCAACCGAGCGCGTCTTCAAGCCGCCAGCGGGCAGCCCTCCAGCGTAATTCGGTGCATGACGCGGCGTTCGCCATGATAATCGTTGAGCGCATAATGCCAGGTTGCGCGGTTGTCCCAGAAGGCGATGGAACCGGGTTTCCATTCGAATCGCGTGACGAAGCGATCCTGCGCGGCATGAGCGTAGAGCGGCATCAGCAGTTTCATGCTCTCTTCGCGCGACATGCCGACAATGTCGGTCGTGAAGGCGGCGTTGACGTAGAGGATCTTCTTGCCCGACAGCGGATGGGTGATGACGACAGGGTGGACGACATCGTCGAGCGCATCGGCGGCATCGGCATTATGCAGCCGCTCGCCGGCATCGCTTTCGCTGCGATAGGCGGCCTCGCCGCCGAATATGTGCTTGCTGGAATGCACGGCCTCGAGCCCTTCCAGTTTCGCCTTGGTCTCCTCGTCCAGCGCATCGTACGCCGCTGCCATATCGGCGAACATCGTGTCGCCACCCTTGGGCGGCAGTTCGCGCGCGACGAGGATGGAACCCATGGCGGGCTCCTGGTCGTAGCTGTGATCGGTGTGCCAGCCGCCGCCGATATTGGTCTTCTGATCCGGTTCCTTGCGGACCTCGGCGATCTGCGGATAGCCGTCCACCGGCGTGAAGAAACGGTTGACGTTGATGTCGCCCCAGCGCTCAGCGAACGCGATATGCTGCTCGGGCGTGATCGTCTGGTCGCGAAAGAAGATCAGGCCATGATCGGCAAAAGCCTGGCGAATGGCGGAGAAGTCCTCGTCGCTCAGCGGTTGCGACAGGTCGACATTGCCGATCTCCGCGCCCGGCCCGGTACAGGGTGTGATGGTGATGCTGGTCATCATGTCCTCCCTCCTGCTGTACGTTCGGCCAGCTTTACGTTCGCGTCAAGAGTACCTAGCTCTGGCATAAATTCGCGATTTCTGGGAAAAGGGTGATTATGAGCGACTATGATCCACTGGTGGACGGCGATATTGTCGAGGCGCCGGCGAAGATTCCGGTGCCGGACGATGTGCAGGATGCAATCAAGACGTTGATCCGCTGGGCCGGCGACGATCCGGATCGCGAGGGTCTGATCGATACGCCCAAGCGCGTGGCGCGGGCCTGGCGGGAATATTGCCAGGGCTATGAGGAAGATCCGGCCACGCATCTCTCCCGTACCTTCGAAGAAGTCGGCGGTTACGACGAGCTTGTGCTGCTGAAGGACATTCCGTTCCAGTCGCACTGCGAGCACCATATGGCGCCGATCATCGGCAAGGCGTCGATCGCCTATATGCCGACCAACCGGGTCGTCGGAATCTCGAAATTGGCGCGGGTGCTCAACGGTTTTGCCCGGCGGCTGCAAGTACAGGAGCGGCTGACTGCGGAAGTCGCCAAATGCATCTGGGACAATCTGCAGCCGCACGGCGTTGCCGTGGTTATCGAGGCCAGCCATAGCTGTATGACCGCGCGCGGTGTGCGCACTCCCGGCGTCGGGATGACCACAAGCCGGTTGCTGGGATGCTTTCTCGAGGACGATAGAAGCCGTAAGGAAGTCATGTCGTTGATGGGCTATTAGGGAAGCGAACCTGCGAATGACGAGTTGTATGCGTAAAGCCGGCACAGGCTGGGCCATAATGGCGGGTGCGCTGGCGCTGGCCGCATGCGGAGACGGCCAGCTCAGCGAGACCGAGGTGACGACAAACGAAATGGCTGACGAGAGCGCGGAAGATGCGCCGCAATTGCTGACGCCGGTCGATACGCCGCCGGCGCCGGAGGAGCCGGTGCTTGCTCCGATCTCCAACGCCGTGATCGAGGCCGAGCTTGAGGCCGGTGCCGGATGTAGCGTGGTCGAGGACGGAAAGGCGCTGCTGGTCGCGGTCGAGGGCGATGCGATCGCCTTGCCCAACGGGACGATGCGGCATTTCGAATTTGGCGGCGAACCCGAAACGCTATGGGACGGCGGTACATTCGTTGCGGGCGCGATCTCGATCGAGGTTGCGCCGGCAGACGGGGAGGGCGAGATGCTCGAAACCGTGAATGTGAAACCCGCAACGGTTACCGTTCGCGAGGACGGTCAGGACGGCGAGACGCAATTGCGCGCCGAATGGCATTGCGGCGCCTGAACGTCGCCTAGCACTCGCCCCAGCGGCGAAACAGATTCTGTTGGACGGTCTGGATCCGCGTGAAATTGTCGGCCGACATGTTCGCGCCTTCCAGCGCCGCTACATCGTTGAGTTCGTGGAGAATCTCGCGCTTCGCCGGATCGGCGACCTGGCTTTCGATAAAGGTGATGCCGACGATCCGCTCGCCCTTGGTGACCTCCTCGACCTCGTGAAGCGTGGTCGAGGGATAAACGATCGCCGAACCGAGTTCTCCCTTGAAGCGCATATGGCCGTCAGCCTGCTTCACGTGCAGTGCGCCACCGTCATAGGTGCTTGGATCGGCGAGGAAGATCGTGCAACTGATGTCGGAGCGGATCGGTCCCTCATGCGTACGCATGAAGGCCATGTCGGGATGCAGCCCGTAGTGCATACCCTTCTCGTAGCGCGTGATGAGCGGCGGCGCGATCTTCTTCGGAAAGGCGAAGCTCCGGAACTCCTCGTTGCGCAGCAGAGCGTTGGACATGATCGTCGAGGAACGCTCATAGGCCTGTTGGTCGTTGAGATGCAGGTTGTTCTTCACCAGCGAGTGCGGGTTGCTGATCTTGCCGTCGACAAAGGTGGCGGTATCGATGATTTCCCGCAGTTCCTTGATATCCTGGCCGTTGAGCAGGCCGTAAATCATCTTGAACATCTTCAGGTCCCCATATTCACGGGCATATGCCGGTCCAGTACCGCCGCCACTGCCGCATGCCGGTCGGCCGCGTCCTTGAGCCAGGTCAAGGCGTCGGCGATGCCATCCGCATGCGCCTTGCGCGCTTCGGCAAGCAGCGATTCCCGAACGTCGCGACTATAGCCATGTTCGGGCGCCTTGGAATATTGCGTCATAATCGGGCCGTCGACGAGCGCTGCGATCGCCATTGTATCGGGATCGATGCCGAAGAAACGGGCGATCTCCGCGAGATTGTCGACAGGATCGGCCAGAAATGCATCGAAATCGAGCCAGTGGACATGCGCGTCTGACACTCCTGACCGCGCTTCGTCGAGTGCGAGGATTTCGCTGAGCCAGCTCATCGCCGCACGGACCGGCTCGGACAGGTTCCAAAGTTCCCAGTCCGCGCTGCCGAGCCGCGCATGCAGGCGGCGCAGACGCTGCGATGCCAGCACGGCCAGTTCCTGCCGCGAGTTGTCGCCGGCCAATATCGTCTCGATATAGCGCGCCGGCGACACGCTGAGCATCAGCGCCTTGCGCTCCGTGCCGATCAACGGTTTGGCGATCTCGCTGACGAAACTGCTCGCCTTGATCAGCGCGCGGTCGTCCTGCGAAAATGTACGGGACAGCCAGCCAACGGCCGTTTCCAGTCGCGCATCGTGGAGATCGGGTGGCCAGATCGCATGTGGTTCGCCCCGATCCGCGGCAAGATCGGCGAAGTTGCGCAGCATCTGCGGTTCGCGCAGTGCGAACAGGCCGTTCAGCTCGCCGAGCAGCCGAGAGATGAGCGTCGAGCCGACATGGCCGATATGCAAGATCCAATGGGCGTCGCGCCGCGTGGACTGATCGGCGGTTTCCAGCTCGGCCCAATCGGCCCATTGCGGCTGGCTTTGCTGGGTCAGCATGCGCTGATCGAGGAAGCTCGCCGTGCGGTATGCGTCCTCGCTCATCCGGACGAGCAGGACGCGATCCGTCGCGGCGTCCATCTGTTGCGGAAACCAGGCAGGACCTTGCGAGAAGGCCTGCGCCAGCGGTGATAGGGGAGGGCTGTCGTTCACGATGCCGCCACCCCTAAAAAAGAAGCGGGCGCGGCGCCAGTCCGGAAGACCATTGCGCCACGCCCGCCTCTATGTTCGCGTCTTGCGAAGATTTACGCTTTGTCTTCGCTCTCTTCGCCTTCCGGTGCCGATTCGGCATCGGCCGTCGCTTCGGCTTCCGCTTCAGCGGATTCCTCGTCGGCGGTTTCCGCGTCTTCATCGCCGGCTTCGTCCGCCGCCTCCACGGCCGCCTCTTCAGCGTCCGCTTCGGCCTCGGCCTCTTCCTCCGCGCCGATTTCGGCGGCGGCGATATCGGCCTGTTCTTTCTCGAACATCTCGGCGATCACGTCGATGCCTTCCGCCTGGCGCTCGGCCTCTTCGGGCGAACGGGCCACATTGACCTTGACCGTCGCTTCGACTTCCGCGTGCAGCGTGATCGTTACCTCATGCATGCCGATCTCCTTGATCGGGCGTTCGAGAATGACCTGCTTCTTGGTGATCGCTTCGCCGCGCTCTTCGAGTTCGGCAACGATGTCGCGCACCGAAACGGAGCCGTAGAGCTGTCCGGTCTGCGAGGCCTGGCGGATCAGTTCGATGGTCATGCCGTCGATCTTCTCGCCTTCCTTGGCGGCGGCCGCACGGCGTTCCTCGTTTTCCTTTTCGAGCCGTTCGCGATTGGCTTCGAAGATTTCCTTGTTCGCCTTGTTGGCGCGCAGGGCTTTCTTGTTCGGCAGCAGGAAGTTGCGGGCGTAGCCGTCCTTGACGGTCACGACATCGCCGATGGTGCCGAGATTGCCGACGCGTTCGAGCAGAATGATATCCATGTATCCGCTCCTATTTCACGATGTAGGGCAGCAGGCCGATATGCCGGGCGCGCTTGATCGCCTTGGCCAGCTCGCGCTGCTTCTTCGCCGAAACGGCGGTGATGCGGGACGGGACGATCTTGCCGCGCTCGGAGAGGAACCCCTGCAGCAGCTTGACGTCCTTGTAGTCGATGACCGGCGCGTCTTTGCCCGAAAAGGGGCAGCTCTTGCGGCGGCGGAAAAATGGGCGTGCCATGATCTATGTCTCCTTGTCGCCGGTCTAGTCGTCGTCGCGGCTGCGCCGCTTCGAATCGCGCTCATTCTTGCGCATCATCACCGACGGGCCTTCTTCATGCTCGTCGACGCGGATCGTCATATAGCGGATGACGTCTTCGTTGATGCGCGTCTGGCGCTCGAGTTCCTCGACGACAGTGCCCGGTGCATCGACATGGAGCATCACATAATGCGCCTTGCGATTCTTCTGGATCGGGTAGGCGAGCGACTTGAGACCCCAGGTCTCGGTCCGCGTGACCTTGCCGTCATTGGCTTCGATAATCTTGGTTGCTTCCTCGGCAAGGCCGTCCACCTGGGCCTGGGCCAGGTCCTGACGCGCGAGGAAGACATGCTCGTAGAGAGCCATGCTTCTTTTACCTTTCTGGCCGATCGCTGACGCCGCACCATGCGAACGCCCCTCCGGCTTTCTTCAAAAATCAGGGGCAAGACGCGCCGCGTCTCACCCCGGAAGCGCGCCATTTAGGGGTTTTGCGCCCGGATGGCAAGCCGCCATGCTGCATTTGCGAAACCCGATCCGGTTGACACTGGTTGACACGGGCCGGGGGTAAGCGGCCCGCCTGTACCACCTCTCTTGCAAACATGACGGTCACGATCGCGATCTTCCTGAGACAATCGCGTGATAACGACCTTCGCCACGATATCATGGAGTTAGCGGTGTAGGACAGGCCGCGCATACATGTTGCACATCCAGACCGTTCGTCGCATGTACCGGCCGATGGGCGGCATTCCCTTTCTTCCCGAACTCGATCCGCGCGACATTTTCTATACGATCATCGGCCTCGCGCTGCTCGGGCTGACGCTGCGTCCCGCACTGACCCAGTACAGATTCGCCAATATTCCGCTGATCTATGTAGCTATCGGTGCCGGGCTGGCGCTGATCGGCCTGCCGGTGCTCAATCCGCTGGACGGCGGCCTTTCGGCCAAACTGATCGAACATATATCCGAGCTGATCGTCATCATTTCGCTCGCCGGGGCGGGGCTGGCCATCGATACCAAGGAAAGCTGGAAAAACTGGCAGGCGTCGTTCCGCCTGCTCCTCATATCGATGCCGCTGACCATAGTCGCGGTGTTTCTGCTAGCCTTCTACCTTGTCGGCCTGCCCTGGGCGAGCGCGATGCTGCTGGCCGCGGTGCTGGCGCCAACCGATCCGGTGCTGGCGCGCGCCGTACAGGTCGGCCCGCCGGGCAAGAAAGAAACGCCGATGCAGGTCGCGCTCACGGCCGAGGCGGGTTTGAACGACGGGCTTGCCTTCCCGTTCGTCTACCTCGCGATCACGGCGGCGACGCTCGGCTTTGCCAGTACCGGTTTGCCCGACTGGGCATGGTCGTGGTTCGGCTACGACTTCCTCTATCGTGTCATTGCGGGCTGGGTCGTCGGCTATGGCTGCGGCTATGTGATCTCGCGGATCGTATTCAGCCGCTTCGGCGATGCGACGCAGGGCGCCTGGAATTCGATCATCGTGATCCTCGCTTCGACTTTGTTGTCCTATGGTATTGCGGAAAGCTTCAACGCCTACGGTTTCCTCGCCGTGTTCGCGGCAACCCGCGCCGGCCGCGCCAATACGCGGGGCACGGACGATGCCTCATACGAAAAATATGTGCATCATGGCGCCGATCAGCTCGAGGCGATCCTGCTTGCCTTGCTGCTGCTGTGGTTCGGCATGTTCGTCGGCTCTGGCGCGCTGGACGGGATAAGCTGGGCCGAGATCGCGCTCGCCGTCCTTTTGATCCTCGCGATCCGCCCGGCCAGCGGCATGCTCTCGCTGCTCGGCTATTCCTGCGAGAATCTGGAACGCGTGAAAGTCGCCTTTTTCGGCATACGGGGCATGGGTACCGTGTTCTACATCGCGTACGCGCAAAACCATGCGGAATTCGACGGTATAGAGAGCGTGTGGCGGATCGCCGCTGCGACGATATTGTTCTCCATCGTCCTGCACGGCTTCGCGGCCAACTTCGTGCTGGAAGAGGCGGAAGAGGCAGACCATCCGTACAAGGCCGACGATCCGGACGAGGCCGTAGAGGCATCATAGCCGCCGTGCTGAGTGAGATTTGGGTCGCAGGCAGCGTCGCGCGCAAAATACTATCATGACGATCCGGCCTGTTCTGCTATAGACTGGGGGAAATCACGAGGAGATCAGCCATGGCCACGGCAGTGAAAGAAACATCGACCGCCTTGGAAGTCGAACAGGGCTTCAACATCCCCGATCCGACGGAAATCGATCGGCTCGAAGGCAAGGTATCCGATATCGAATGGAAATTGCGCTGCGACCTTGCGGCCACCTATCGGCTCTGCGCGGTCTATGGCTGGACCGATCTCGTCTTCACGCACATCTCGGTCCGCCTGCCGGACGAGGATGGCGAGGAGCGCTTCCTGATCAATCCCTATGGCGTGATGTTCGACGAGATGACAGCGTCTTCGCTTGTAAAGATCGGACTCGACGGCAATCCGAAGCAGGAAACGCCCTATTTCGTGAACGCGGCCGGTTTCACCATTCACAGCGCCGTGCACAGCGCGCGCGAAGATGCGGGCTGCGTGATTCACGTCCATACGCCCTATGGCGTGGCCGTCTCCGTGCAGAAGGACGGGCTGCGGCGCTACACCCAGTTCTCGATGCAGGTCTATGACGATCTCGCCTATCACGATTATGAGGGCATCGCGCTCGATCTCGACGAACGCGAGCGGCTCATCGCCGATATCGGCGACAAGAACCTGCTGATGCTGCGCAACCATGGCACGCTGACGATCGGCGAGAATTGCCCGATCGCGTTCCTGCGCATGTATCTGCTGGAGAATAGCTGCAAGACGCAGATCCTGGCACAGTCGATCGGCGGGGCCGAGCATCTGCACGAGGAAAGCGAGGATATGGCGCACCGCGTGTTCCAGCAGGCGTCACCTGCTTTCACCAAGGGGCTCGGCGACAATCTCATCTGGCCGGGGCTCCTGCGCAAACTGAACCGTACCAATCCGGGTTTCGACTATTAAGCCCAAGACCGGCGGTATCGCGATATCGGTCGGGCTGCGATGGCGCGGCTGATCCTGTTCAACAAACCCTATGGCGTGCTCTCGCAGTTCACCGACCGCGGGACCGAAACCGCCCGCGCGACGCTGTCCGACTATGTCGACGTACCGCGCGTCTATCCGGCGGGAAGGCTGGACCGGGACAGCGAGGGGCTGTTGCTGCTGACCGATGACGGAAAACTGCAGGCGCGCATCGCCGATCCGAAGCACAAGATGGCGAAAACCTATCTCGTTCAGGTCGAGGGTGAGCCGGACGAGGCGAGCCTTGAACGGTTGCAGAAGGGTGTGCGTCTGAAGGACGGCGTGACCCGCCCGGCTGAGGCTGAGCGTATCGCCGAGCCCGATCTCTGGCCCCGCGATCCGCCGATCCGCGTGCGCAAGACAGTGCCCGATAGCTGGCTCAGGCTCACGATCCGCGAGGGCCGCAACCGACAGGTACGGCGGATGACGGCGGCGGTGGGTTTCCCGACGCTGCGGCTCGTGCGGTGGCGCGTCGGCGACTGGACCGTGGACGGCATTCCGCCAGGCGAATGGCGCGACGCGGATGGCTGATACCTATGACGCGATCGTCCTCGGTGCAGGCGCGGCGGGCATGTTCTGTGCGGCGCTGGCCGGGCAGCGCGGGCGGCGCGTGCTGCTCATCGAGCGCGCCGAGGCGCCGGGCAAGAAAATCCTGATTTCGGGCGGCGGGCGCTGCAATTTCACGAACATCCATACCGCGCCCGATCGCTATCTCTCGGCCAATCCGCATTTCGCGAAATCGGCGCTCAGCCGGTATACGGCGCAGGATTTCATCGACCTCGTCGAACGCCACGGCATCGCCTGGCACGAAAAGACGCTTGGGCAGCTGTTCTGCGATGGCTCGGCAAAGCAGATCGTCGCGATGCTGCGCGACGAGGCTGCGAAGGGCGGAGTAGAGCTGGCGCTGGGTCAGGATATTGCCGATGTCGGTCATGCCGATGGCCGATTCCGTGTAACAACAGGCGACCGGGCCGTGGACGCTCCGGCGATCGTGATCGCAACTGGCGGGCCTTCCATCCCCAAGATGGGCGCGACGGGTTTCGCCTATGATCTGGCGCGGCAGTTCGGGCTGAAAGTCGTCGAACCGCGCCCCGCGCTCGTTCCGTTGACACTGGGCGGCGATGATGTGCTGTTCCGTGAGCTCTCAGGCGTTGCTGCCGATGTCGAAGCGCGGTGCGACAAGACCGCGTTTCGCGAAGCGGCGCTTTTCACTCATCGCGGCCTGTCGGGCCCGGCCATCCTGCAGATCTCTTCCTATTGGCGGCATGGCGAGGAGATCGGGATCGACTTCTTACCGGAGCGGGAGCAGGGCTGGCTGTCCGAGGCGAAGCGCAGTCATCCGTCGGGCACGGTGCGCGGCTTGCTGCGCGACGCGCTTCCCGATCGGCTGGCGACGACGCTGGCGGAGCGGCTGGATGTGGACGGCGATATCGGCAACCTGCCGGACAAAATCCTGTCGGCGGCCGAGGCGCGGCTCGCCGACTGGCGCTTTCGCCCCAACGGAACGGAAGGTTTCGCCAAGGCCGAGGTCACGATCGGCGGGATCAGTACCGCGGAGCTGTCGTCGAAAACGATGGAGGCAAAGCGCGTGCCGGGGCTCTACGCAATCGGCGAAGCCGTCGACGTCACCGGCTGGCTAGGCGGCTATAATTTCCAATGGGCCTGGGCCAGCGGATGGGCGGCAGCGCAGGCGCTATGACGCCTATCGAGCGTCGGGATCGAAGGCGACGCTGCCCCGGCTAACGAGTTCGGCAACCAGCGCGACCAGGTCGTCCGATTTGCCGGCCTTCGCATCCAGAATGACCTGATCGTGCGCGCTAAGCCCCTCTGCAAATGAGATCCTTTCATCCGCACATTCGAAGCTTTCGCCATCGACGAACAGCAACAGGGAGTCTGCATCGTTTCGGACGAACGAAAAGCGGCTCGCGGGATTGCGAAGCAGCGCGATGCCCTCCGCGATCTTCGCGCGGACGGTTTCGGCACCGACCGGTTTGTCAGGTTGCCAACTGACCTCGGAATATTTGGGCGCCGAACTATATTCGCCGAACCAGCGGGCGAAGGCATCGCGATCGGCCAGTGTTTCAGCGACCATGGCGTGCAGCCTATCGATGGCCGCGGCGGAAATCTCACCCGGATTGTCCTGCGCGGCCAGGTCCGGGTCGGCATAGCGTTCATCGTCGGACATGTCGGTTAGTCGGTCCTCGACCCAATGCGCGATCAGCTCGCTGCGCGACGGTGCGCGGAAGCCGATCGAATAGGTCATGCAATCGTCGCCGACGGCCAAGCCGTCATGCGCGATGCCGGGCGGTATATAGAGCATATCGCCGGGCTCCAGCACCCATTCGTCCGTCGTCTCGAAATCCGCGAGCAGGCGGAGCTCGTCGTGCGGGCGCAGCGCACTCGTGTCGTCGCATGGCTGCCCGATCTGCCAGCGCCTCTGGCCGAGGCCCTGGATCAGAAAGACGTCATATTGATCGAAATGCGGCCCGACACCGCCGCCGTCGCTCGCATAGCTGACCATAACATCGTCGATGCGCCAATTGGGCACAAAGCGAAACGGTGCGATCAGCGCCGCCACGTCCGGCACATGATGATCGACGGCCTGCACGAGCAGCGTCCATGGAGCTTCGCCCAGCGTATCGAACCGTGCTTCGGGCAATGGGCCATGCTCGACGGACCAGTCGCCGTCCGCGTGCACGACCAGCCGCGCCTCGATTTCTTCTTCGCAGGCCAGCCCCGCCAGTTCCTCGGGAGCGAGTGGATTCTCCCAAGCGGTCCAGGGATTGCGGATCAGCGCGGGCGCCTTCTGCCAATGATCGCGCAGAAAGCTATCGCTGTCGAAATCGCGAAGCTGCATGAGCCGCCGGGTCAGGCCGCCCAGTCCAGAATGACCTTGCCGGACTTGCCCGTATTGATCGTTTCGAACCCGGTCTCGAATTCCTCTGCGCCCATCCGGTGGGTGATGATCGGATCGATATTGAGGCCGCTTTTGATCATAGCGCTCATCTTGTACCAGGTCTCGAACATCCGCCGCCCGTAAATGCCGCGGATTTCGAGACCCTTGAAGATCACATGATCCCAGTTGATGCCGGTGCCCTCCGGCAGCAGCCCGAGCAGCGCGATCCGTCCGCCATGGTTCATCACGTCCAGCATCTGCTCGAACCCCGATGGCGCGCCCGACATTTCGAGCCCGACATCGAAGCCTTCGGTCATGCCGAGATCGGCCATCACGTCGCGCAGATCCTCGTTCGCGACGTTCACGGTCCGCGTGGCACCCAGCGTTTTGGCGAGATCGAGCCGGTAATCGTTGACGTCCGTCACCACGACATTCTGCGCCCCGACATGCTTCGAGACCGCAGCAGCCATCGCGCCGATCGGACCGGCACCCGTGATCAGCACATCCTCGCCGACCATGTCCTGCGCCAGCGCCGTGTGCACGGCGTTGCCGAACGGATCGAACAGCGCGGCGATATCGTCCGTCACCTCGTCGGGCAGCTTGTAGGCGTTGAAGGCGGGGACGGAGATATATTCGGCGAACGCGCCCGTGCGGTTGACGCCGATCCCCTCGGTATTGCGGCACAGATGCCGGTTTCCGGCCCGGCAATTCCGGCAATGGCCGCAGGTGATATGGCCTTCCGCAGATACCCGGTCGCCGATGGCAAAGCCGCGCACTTCGGAGCCCATTTCGACGATCTCGCCCATAAATTCATGGCCAACGATCATCGGAACGGGAATGGTCCGCTGCGCCCAATCGTCCCAGTTATAGATGTGCATGTCGGTGCCGCAGATCGCGGTCTTCTTCACGCGGATCAGCAGGTCGTTCGGCCCGGTAGTCGGCATCGGGCTGTCTTCCATCCAGAGGCCGGGCTCGCTTTTCGCTTTGACGAGGGATTTCATGCGGCGGCTCCTTCCGGCACAAGGCCGAGTTCCTGCCCGACCTTGGTGAAGGCAGCGATAGCCCGGTCGATCTGCTCGTCGCTGTGCGCGGCCGACATCTGCGTCCGTATACGCGCCTCGCCCTTGGGTACGACGGGGAAGGAGAAACCGATCACGTAAATACCTTCTTCGAGCAGCCGCGCGGCCATATCCTGCGCGAGTTTCGCATCGCCTAGCATAACCGGGATGATCGGATGTTCGCCGGGCAGCAGGGTGAATCCGGCCGCCTCCATGCCGGCCCGGAACCGTTGCGAATTATGGATGAGTTTTGCGCGCAGATCGTCGCCCTGCTCGACGAGATCGAACACCTTGATCGAGGCGGCGACAAGGGGCGGGGCGATGGCGTTGGAGAAGAGATAGGGCCGGGCGCGCTGTTTGAGCAGGTCGATGACATTCTGCCGCGCGCAGATAAAACCGCCCATGCCGCCGCCCAGTGCCTTGCCGAGCGTGCCCGTCAATATATCGATCCGGCCTTCGACGCCGCGATATTCGGCCGAACCGCGGCCATTCGCCCCGAGAAAACCGCTTGCATGGCAATCGTCGATCATCGTCAGCGCATCATACCTCTCGGCGAGATCGCAAATGGCGGGGAGATTTGCGATCGTGCCGTCCATCGAGAATACGCCGTCCGTGACAATCAGAATCGTGCGCGCGCCATTGCCCCGCGCCTCTTCGAGCTTGCTCTTCAGATCATCCATATCGTTGTTCGCGAAGCGATAGCGCGCGGCCTTGCACAGCCGCACCCCGTCGATGATCGAGGCATGGTTGAGGCTGTCCGAGATGATCGCGTCCTCGGACCCGAGCAGCGGTTCGAACACCGCGGCGTTCGCGTCGAAACAGGCGGCGAAGGTGATCGCGTCATCATAGCCGAAGAACGCGGCTATCCGCTGTTCAAGTTCGCGATGCAGGTCTTGCGTCCCGCAGATGAAGCGGACGGATGCCATGCCGTAACCACGGCTGTCCATCGCCGCCGCGGCGGCCTCCTTCAGCGCGGGATGATCGGCGAGGCCGAGATAGTTGTTCGCACAGAAATTGAGGACGGAGTGCGTTTCTCCATCCTGTTGCACTTCGATCTCGGCGCTCTGGTGCGATGCCAATATCCGTTCGGGCTTGGTCAGCCCCTGATCCGCGATATCCTGCAATGTGTCGTCGACCCGCGCGTAAAATCCGGCAGACATGTATTCTGGTTCCTCTTCGCCAAACTTTTCGCGCCCGCTTTACAGCGCTTTGCATCGTCAGGCGAGACGGTGATCCAGATTTACCGGATGTCCCGCAAAGGAACGCTTAGTCCTGCGTCCGCGCGGCCAGCCAGATCGCGATGCCCGTCGTCAGTGCGGCCACGGTGCCCGCTGCGCCGGCCATGAAGACCATCGCCAGGCCCTGCGGAATGGCGAGAATGTTGATCGCCGCGGCGCCAAGACCGACCAGGATACTCAGCAGGCCGACAGCCTTTATCGCCGTGCTGCCTTTCGCAAGCAGCGCTAGTCCGAAGCCGATCCCGGCGAGCCCGATCAGAACCTTGGCGAGGAAATAGAAGAAAAAGGCGCCGCCCAGAACGGTTGTGAGCAGCGGGGAAAGCGCTTCGCCGGCGGTTGCGGCTGGCGCGAACATCGTGAGCCCGATGCCAAGCTGGATCACGTTGAAGATGCCTGACAGCGCGAGTGCCGCCCAGGTCGTCGGCAGCGCATTGCCGCGCGCCAGGGCCACGAACGCGGCGGCGGCGAGGCCGGTGAAAAGCGCCAGCTCGATGGTCCAGACCATCGCGATTTCGGCCCAGCGATCGGTGAAATAGGCCGCGCGATCGGCATTGGTGACCCCGACGCTGGGATCGGACGCGGACGGCCCGCCGAGCGCAAGCATATAGACGATCTGGGTGACGACGCTGAGGATCAGGGCTGCGGCAACGAAGACGGCAGCGCGACGAGTGGTGGTATCCATGAAATTGCCCCTGCTGGAGAGATATGATGGCCGAGCTTCGCTCCGCTCTAGTAAAAGGTTACGGACCGAGGGAAATGGGATTGTATCGATACGGTATTAGAGACTAGCGTTCCGGTGTCCATGCACCAGCGACTTCCTGCCTTTCTAAACGAACCGTGGTTCGCGTTTCGCAATCGCGCTGAGTGCGGCGTTGGATAGCGCGCCGGATCGGATGGTGCGCTCCGTCGTCATTATAGGCGGCGGCACGGCCGGCTGGATGACGGCCGCTGCCCTGGCGCATCGCCTCGCCGCGACAGGCGTCTCCATAACACTGATAGAATCCGCCGAAATCGGGACGGTGGGGGTCGGCGAGGCCACGCTGCCGCATATCCGCTATTTCAATCAGGCGCTCGGCATAGACGAGGCCGAGATGATGGCGCGCACCGCCGCGACGATAAAGCTCGGCATCGAGTTTCGCGACTGGAGCAGGCCGGGCGACCGCTACATCCATCCGTTCGGCGCGCATGGCGACGATATCGGCGCGGCGGACTTCCATCATTATTGGGTAAAGCAGCAGAAAGCCGGGCAAGTCGAGCCGTTCGGCAGCTATTGCTATCCGATCGTTGCAGCCTGGAACGACAGGTTCGCGCTGCCGGAAGAGAATCCGGATTCCGCGCTGGCTGCCTTCTCCTATGCGTTTCAGTTCGATGCGAGCCTCTATGGCGCGTTCCTCGCGGATTACGCGCAGAAGCGCGGCGCCCAGCGCGTGGAAGGGAAGGTGGTCTCCGTTCGATCGAATGGCGAAAGCGGCTTCATCGAAGCTGTCACCTTGGAATCCGGCGTGAAAATCGCAGGCGATCTCTTCGTCGACTGTTCGGGCTTTCGCGGTCTGCTCATCGAGCAGGAAATGGCCACAGGCTATGAGGATTGGAGCGACTATCTGCCGTGCAACCGCGCCTATGCCGTGCCGTGCAAGACCGAGGATACCGTCGGCCCTTACACGCGGGCGACGGCGCGCGATGGCGGCTGGCAGTGGCGTATTCCGCTCCAGCATCGGGTAGGCAACGGCCATGTCTATTGCGATCGGTACATCAGCGATCAGGAGGCCGTCGACCAGCTGATGACGACGCTGGAAGGCGAGCCGCTGGCCGATCCCAAGCAGCTTTTCTTCAAGACCGGGAAGCGACGAAAGCTGTGGAACCGGAACTGCGTCGCGATCGGCCTGTCCGGCGGGTTTCTCGAACCGCTCGAATCGACGAGTATCGATCTGATCCAGAGCGGCATCACCAACCTGATCGAACTCTGGCCCGAACGCGATTGCGCCCAAAGCGACGTTGCCGAGTATAACCGGCTGATGGACCTGGAGTTCGCGCGTATTCGTGATTTCCTGATGCTGCACTATGTCGCGACCGAACGCGACACGCCGCTCTGGCGCGATATGCGCGAGATGGACTGGCCGGACAGCCTGGCGGAGAAGATCGAGGCCTTCCGGCGGCGTGGAATCGTGCCTGAATATGAAAGCGGGCTTTTTCAGCCGCCGAGCTGGCTGTCGGTGTTCATCGGCCAGAATATCCTGCCGGAAACCTGCGATCCGCGCGCCGACATTATGGATGACGGCGCGCGCAGCGCCGCGCTCGAACGGATCCACGCGGATATTGCCGATCGCGTGCAGCGGACCAGTGGGCATTCGGATTTTCTCGACGGTTACGGCGCGCGATATGAAGGCGCGGGGCCGGTGTCCGCATGACGGACCAGGAAAAACCGCTCGCATCGATTGCCGTGTTCGGCCGCCGCCATGCGCTGTGGCCCGTGGCGAGCATATTGGCACAAAACCTGCCCGATCGGATCGAACTGATCCTGATCGAGGAAGAGGGCGATACCGTCGATCATGCGGGGCTTGTGTTGCCTTGGCAGAGCCGGTTTCACGAGGCGATCGGCCTGACGCCGCACGATCTGGCGAAAAACTGCAACGGCATATTCGGGCTCGGCGTCGAGCTGCGCGACTGGCGGGGCGAGGGCAGCCGCTTCTTCCTCGCGCCCTCCGGCACATTGCCGGCGATCAACGGCGTCGCGCTTCACCATGTTATGCTGCGCGCGGCGTGCATGTACGAGGATGCGGACCGGTTGGACTATCTGTTGCAGCCCTTCCGCTTCGCGGCCCGCGCGGCGGAGGCCGGGAAATTTGCCGATCCGGCTGACGATGCCGACTCGCCGCGCGCCATGCTGGGACCGACGGTGCAGTGCGGACGCGCGGCCTATGCAGCGATGCTGAAAGACAGGGTCCCGGCAGACAGGGCGAGGGTAGTGCGCGGTCGGCCGGTCCGCGTATCGACCGATGCGGGCGCGGGGCATATCGGTAAAGTCATTTTGGATAGCGGGGAAGAAATTTCCGCCGATTTGTTTGTCGATGTATCGGGCACTCTCATGGAGCTCCTTCCGGAAAGCTTTGACGCGGGCGGACGGTCGCTATCCGATATCGTCGCTTTCGATCGCATCGTGCGCGGGGATGCCCAGGCGCAGTCGGTAGCAGGCCATGCCAGCGCGCACGCACTGGCAGGCGGGCTGCTGTTCGAGACTCCGGTTCGCGACACGGTCTACTCCGAACTGCTCTTCTCGTCGGAAACGATAGCGGAGAGCGCGGAGCGGAAGCTGGTGAATTCCGGCGACCCGTCGGCGCCTTTCTCCGCCTTCTATTCGCATACACCCTGGACGGGAAATATCGCGCGGCTGGGGCCCGCATCGGCCGTGTTTGGGCCGTATCTTTCGGCGGACATGCGGTTGTTGCACGAACAGGCGCTCCACCTCGTTCGCTACATTCCGGCGAGGCGCGAGATGACGGTCGAAGCGACCGCGTTCAATTATGCGCAACGGGGTGCCGCCCAACAGTTGCGCGATTTTATCGCCGTACCGTTCCTGCTCAACGGACGAAACGATGCGCCATGGTCGGGTATTCGGCCGGTCGAACCACCGGAGAGTCTGGCGATCCGGCTCGAACAATTCCGCAGCCGCGGACGCTTCGTGACGTTCGACGGCGAGCTTTTCGATCGTCAGAGCTGGATCGACATGATGATTGCTTTCGGCATCGTGCCCCAACGTTACGACCCGCGGGTCGACGCCATGGATATGCGCCGTATCGCACCGCTGCTCAAACAGATGACCGACACGTTTACACATGAGATCGCCGCCATGCCGGACCGCAGCGCCTATCTTGCCAAAGCTGGCCTCGCATAGCGCTAGTCAAAACACGGCATGATCGCCACGGTCGACCGATGTTTCGCCGGCGATCAGCTCAGCGTAGAAGTCGAAAAGGGTCTCCGTGCCCGTGGAGGGCGTGGCGTCGGCGTCGTATCGTCCGGTTTCCGGATCGAGCAGCAGCATCGACTCGGTGGCATAATAGCGGCCGATACGCGCCAGTTCGGCCTTCTCCGCCGCGGCAGGGACGAGCTTGCCGATCAGGCCCAGCGTTCCCGCAATGGCATCGAGCATTTTGACCGGCACATGTCGGAAGCGAGTTTCCCGGCCCAGCAGCGCGAAGAGATGCTCGCCCTGTTGTCGCGGCGTTATCGCCTCGCCGGGACCGCCGATCGGCAAGACCCGGTTCTGCAGCTCCGAGTCATCGATACAGTCGGCAAGATAGGCGGCGAGGTCGCCATCGCTGATCGGCTTGCAGGCGGTCAGTTCGCCGTCGCCGAAGAGCAGAAATGGCTTGCCGTTTTGCACACGCGCGACTTGGCCGGACAGGGATTTGAAGAAGGCCGTAGGCCGGACGATGGAATAGGTGAGGCCGGACTCGATGAGCGCATTTTCAAAAGCGAGTTTTGCCCGTTGAAAGGCGAGTAGCGGCTTCTGAACGCACATCGCGGAGAGCAGGATGAAGTGCGAAACGCCCACTTTCTTCGCCGCGGCCAGTGTATTCATATGCGCCGCATGGTCGATGGCCCAGGCGTCTTTCGGTGCCCCGGTGCGCGATGCCATGCAGGATAGTACCGCATCGAAATGCTCGCCGCGAAAGCCGTCCTTCTCCAGTGATTCCGGATCGCCGACATCGCCATATCGCAGCTGCGTGCATGACTTCAGTTCGGCAATGGCGGCTGGCGGCGCCTCGGCATGCTCGCGTCTCACGAACGCCGTCAGCTCGTGCCCTCGGCCCGCTAGTGCATGCGCCGTGGCTCGACCGATAGTACCTGTCGCGCCCAGAAGAAATATTCTGCGTCCGGCTATGCTGTCCTCCCGTATACGCGCCCCGGAAACTTCTACTATCGTGCTGCCGTCGATTGTGCGATCAGATTAAACCGTTCGCCGCAAGGGCATAGTTCCGATCGCAGTTGGAGCAATTGTCAGGCAAAACGGAGCGAGAGGGGAAAATGGTCGAATCCTGCCTTGTCCATAAGCTCGAAAACTATCTGCCGCTGACTGACGCCGAAAAGACAGCCTTGGCCGTTCTGGAGCGCTCGCCGAAAAGCTATTCCAGCGGCACGACGATAATCTCGGAAGGCGACGATGCCGATACGCTCTACGTCGTCCAGGACGGCTGGCTACATTCGAGCAACGATCTTGCCGATGGCGGCCGCCAGATCCTCCTGCTCCATTATCCGGGCGACATATTGGGTACGGCGAGCATCGCGTTCAACGAGGCGAGTTCGAGTGTGGTCGCCGGAGGCGACGCCACCTTGTGCCGTTTCCCGAAAAGCGCGCTCGGCAAGATATTCGACGACCATCCGCGGCTCGCCGCACTTTTCTACGCGATCGGCATGCTCGAAAACATCGCGCTCTCCGATCGTTTGAAAGTGCTGGGCAGCTCGGGCGGCAAGGGGCGGCTGGCCGGTTTCATCTTGGAAGTGCTCAGCCGGTTGCGCGCCTCGCAGAATGCGGACCTGTCAAGTTTCGAAATGCGGCTCACGCAGGCCGATATCGGCGACGCGACCGGCCTGAACAAAATTCATGTGAACCGATTGCTACGCGAACTGGAGCAGGACGACGGCGCGATCAGCCGCGCCGGGCGGACCATCGAGATTGTGCGCGAGGACTATCTGCTCGAAATTTCGTCCTTTACGGATCGATACCGGACGGTGGATTCGAGCTGGTTCCCGCCGTCGACGGCCTAGCCGCGTTCGAGCAGCGCCCGCTTCTTCGCATCATCGTAGCGGCCGACCATCGAGGTCCGTTCCGGCGCTCCGAAAACGGCGCTGACTTCCGGAATCATTTCCGCTTCTTCCGCATCGATATGATGATCGACGATGTCGCGCAGCAAATAGGCTTCATGCTGCCATTCTTCGCTCTGCGCGTCGTCCATTTTCAGCAGCCGGGCGATCATCGTGGTCGCGACCTTATGCTCGGTATGGCCGATATGGCTGAGATCCTCCCAGTCCGCGCCCTTACCGTCGAGCGCGTTATAGACGACCATCTCTTCGGCGACCGTGTGCGCGTAGTACAGGCTCTCGAAATGGTGGAGCGATCGCCGGCGTGCATCCGCCGAAGTTCCGTCATCGGTCATGACCTCCAGGAAATTTTTGAGCGTACGGTGATCGCTCTTCAGTCGGTCGACGATATCCATGATCGGCTACTCCTCTCGACACATGGTCGACCGTTCCACGCCGGCAAACCCCGCGTCAGACAGATCGCCATGTTTCGA
The DNA here is from genome assembly GCF_052168295.1 of Parasphingopyxis sp. GTDB lineage: Bacteria > Pseudomonadota > Alphaproteobacteria > Sphingomonadales > Sphingomonadaceae > Parasphingopyxis. The sequence goes on from NZ_JBQLZN010000039.1 coordinate 51,369, forward strand.
AAGCTAGCCGACAGCTTCTTCGCTCGCATAAGCAAAAGCTAATGCCCCGCCATTTCCGCTGACCCACTGTTGCGCCCGACGACGCGATAACATCGGACCTTTTTCGAGCGCTGCGCGTTGGGGGCATAGAAGGAGACAGATTATGCTACGTTGGGCACTCATCTTCCTCGCGATTGCGGTAATTGCCGCGTTGCTCGGGCTTGGCGGGGTCGCGGACTTCGCGATGTTCCTTGCCTATGGCGCGGGTATCCTGTTCCTCGTTTTCCTGGTGCTGCACCTGATTCGCGGCAAAACGCCTGTTTGATCGGCGGATAATCGCGGCCTAGCGCTGCGGACCATATTTGGCTTCGATCTGACGCAGGCATTCGGCGAGTGATCGCTCGGGTGCGGGGCGATAGGTGCGGCCGGCCGCTTCGACGTCTGACATCCGGTCGAGCCGGAACATGCGGAAATCCTGGCGCAGTTCGCACCAGGCCATGACCGTCCAGACCTTGCCCCAGAACCAGAGCCCGAGCGGCTGAATGTCGCGGCGCGTCGGTGTGCCGTGTTCGTCGCGATAGTCGAAGGTAAGCACTTCGCGCTTTTCGACTGCCGCTTCGCACCGGTCGATCAACGCGCGTACGGAATCGCTGATGCCCATATAGGGCGCGAATATCTTTGCATCGTTGACGCGCGCCCGCTCTGCTTCAGGCAGCACGGCCTCGATCTTGACGAGCGCTTCTTCCGCGGCACGCGCCATGGCTATGCCGCCCCAGGACCGGACTACGCGTGCGCCGGCGACAAGAGCGACGATCTCGTCATGCGTGAACATGAGGGGAGGGAGGTCGAACCCGCCGCGCATTACGTAACCGACGCCCGCCTCGCCATCGATCGGTACGCCCGTCGACTGCAGATCGGCGATATCGCGATAGATGGTACGCTCGGACACTTCGAGCCGCTCGGCAAGTATCGCCGCCGTGACGAGCCGACCGCCGCGCAGATACTGTACGATCTGGAACAGGCGGTCGGCGCGTCGCATCCACTAGACCTTGAACACGCCGATAGAGTTTCCCTCGGTATCGATCGCGTAGAAGAACGACCCCGCCGGGATGGTGATCACGTCGGAAACGATTTCGCCGCCGCCTTCGCCGACGCGCGCCATCGCATCGTCGAGCTCGGCGTCGACCGCGAGATGCGCGGTGATGCCTTCGCCCTTTTTCGCCGGCGTCCCCGGATAGAGATGCCCGGCGGCGCCGGTGCCGCCCGGATAGGGCAACATCGCCATCGGATTGGGCCCGGTGTCGTCGCGGGTCAGCTTCTCGCCAAGCACGGTTTCGTAAAATGCGGTCGCGCGATCGAGATCGGTCACGGGAATTTCCGCCCAGACGATACGGTTCGGATATTGGTCGGTCATCGGTTCTCTCCTTATCGGGTTGGGACCGATGCTCCAATCGCACACCCCTCCTGACAGCCTTGTGTCAGGAGTGTTGTTTGCCCGATATCAGGCTTCCGCGAGCATGATATGCGCGGTCATCGGTGCGAGTAGCGACCCGTCGTTTTGAACATAGGCCTGCAGCGCATTTTCCATTTCTGCGATTATCTCCCGGATCTCGCCGTCGGCGGATGGGTCGTCAGGCGCGATTATCGGTTGAAGCTCGCCGTCCGCGCCGGGGCGGCCGACAAACATCAGATCGAACAGGACGAAGGAGGCGACGCCCGGCAGCTTGGCATCCGCTTCGTGGCGCTCCAGCGATTGCAGCGCCAATCCGGACTCCTCGAAGATCGATTGCAATGCACGCCGGCTACCGAATGCGAATGGCCCGAGTGGTGCCAGATCGTCTCCGAAGCGGCGCGCGAGTATCGCTTCAAATGCGGCGAATACGGGATTGCCATCGGAAGCAGCCGTCCAGACCGCCGCGCCTAACCGGCCGCCGGGCCTGAGAACACGCCGCACCTCGCGCAGCGCCTGAACGCGATCCGGGAAGAACTGGATGCCTTGCTGGCAATAGGCAGTGTCGAACCGGTCGTCGCAAAAGGGCAGGTCGAGCGCGCTTGCGACGTTGTACTCGATCCGGTCGGCCAGGCCTTCGGCTGTCGCGAGCGTGGTGGCATGCGCGATCATTGGCGCGGCGACGTCGATGGCGGATACGCGTTCGACTGCGTCATGACGAGCAAGCTTTCGGGATACCACACCCGTTCCGCAAGCAATGTCGAGACAGTCGCCCGTCGGTGGCTGGCGTGCCAGCAGATCGTCGGCAAACGGCGCGAACACGCCGGGTGACAGATACGTCTCGTAAAGCTCAGGCGGAGATCGTCCGCCGATAAAGTCCGTCATCAGTGTCATGATCCAAGCTCCCCTGATGGCCGGGCCGGAACCCAAGCACTATCGGTCTGCATGGTAACGACACTAGATATAGCCGAACAGATGGCCGCCAATCTTGCGCATCCGGATCTCTTCCGGGCCTTCCGCATCGAAGGGGACGGGAAAACAGCCGATACCAAGCGCATCGCCATCCTCATCTGCCAATGGGTTCAGATCCGCCAGGCGGAATCCTCGATCCATCCGAGTTCTGAGACGCTGAGCGGCGTCGTGAACTGGCAGCCGGTATAATGGTTGTTGCTCCAGATCACGCGCGCCGCCGCCATCTGCAACCCAGGCAATTGTAGATAGAGCGGCGTATCGATCGGTACGTCGATCGATGTTTCCATCAGGAATCCACCGCTCGTCAAATCCCGGATGCTTACGGTCAGCGGGCGCCGCTCGAAGAGATGCGCCCGAGCGAGAACGTCGATACCGGATCGCGCTTCGTCCCGGCGTTCGACGGGAACCCTCTCAAAGTAGATTTCAGATTCGAGTCTCATAAACCCCCCGGTTCCTCGAACTACCTACTTCCCTTGCAACGGGTGCAGTTAAGGGCAGGATTAGATATGTGGTTTACGAAACATGTCCATTTTGGCGCTCCGATGTGCGGCGCCCGACGACGGCAGCCGATTTTCTCTAGATGTAACCGAACAGATGTCCGCCGATCTTGCGCATCTGGATCTCCTCCGCGCCCTCTGTGATCCGGTAGCGCCGGTGATGGCGATAGATATGCTCGAACGGCTTGTGGCGCGAATAGCCGATGCCGCCATGAACCTGCATCGCGCGGTCCGCCGCGTCGCATACAAGCCGGTTCGCGCGATAGTTGCACATGCTGACCTTGTCGGAGAGCCGTTTGGCGACCTCTGGCTTGGGCATCGTGTCCATCGCCGCCGCGACGCTGTAGATGAGCTGACGAAGCATTGCGGCCTCGGTGTGGAGCTCGACGAGCGGGAACTGGATCGCCTGGTTCGCCGATAGCGGTTTGCCGAACGGCTTGCGCTCGCGGGCATATTTGACCGCTTCGTCGATGCAATATTGCGCGGCGCCCAGCGAGCTGGCGGCCTGTCTGATCCGGTTTTCGTGGACGAAATGCTGGGCGCAGGCGAGGCCGAGATCGGGATCGCCGAGCACCGCATCTTCCGGGATCCAGACGTCCGTGAATTTCACCTTGGGATGATCGGTCGGCATGTTGAAGGTCCACAGATACTCGCCGATCTCGACGCCTTCCGCATCATAGGGCACGAGGAAACAGCCGATGCCGCGCGCATCGCCGTCCTCGCCGGAATGCCGCGCGAAGACCATGCAATGCGTCGCGACATGACTGCCGGTCGTCCACATCTTGTTGCCGTTGATCAGCCAGCCAGGTTTCCCATCGCGCGTTTCCTTTACGGCCCGGGTATCCATCCAGGTCGCGTCCGACCCGTGATCCTCTTCCGTAAGCCCGAACGTCCAGATCATCTTGCCTTCGAGCATGGCCGGAATGAATTCGCGTCTCTGCTCCTCGGTGCCGAAATCGCGGACCATGAGCGGCTGGACGAGATTGCCGACGATCGAGCTTTCATTCTGCAGATCGTTGTGCAGGCCGAGTCCCTTGGCGGCGAGATGCTCGCGGATGCGTGCCATGGCGAGGTTGGACCCGTTCTTGCCGCCGAATTCCTTCGGCAGAGCGAACCGGTAATGGCCGGCGGCGTCGGCGCGGCGGCGCATCTCACGGAGCAATGCCTCCCAGTCCTCGTTCGGCAGGCCGTCATTGTCCCAGTCGGTCCGCGCATGTTCGCGGCGATGGTCGAAAAAGCGGATATTGTCGTCCTGCTGTTCGAGCGGCTTGATCTCGGCCTCGATGAACGCATCCAGTTCGGCGAGATAGTCCTCGATCTCCTGCGGAATTTCGAAACTCATGAGCGGCTCCATTTTGAAATTGCGGCGGCGAGGCCGGGATATTTGGGCTGGTCGATCGACAGGCGTTCGAGCGCGGTCAGGCGCAGATGATCGAGCAAGGCAGGGTCGGCGGGGGAGAGGCTGCCGTCGGCGAGCCCCATGCGGAGTTCCTTCTCCGCGAGACCGAGCGTATCGAGCCGGTCGGTCTGGCGACCCGCAAAGATCGGGCCGAGCTCGGTCTCTCGCTGCAGCATGCCCATTGCATTCTTCGCAACGCGCGCCTGGAAGAGGTCGCGGCCCTTGGCGTTTGGGATTACGTCATCGCTGTCCCAGCCGATCAGCGCTTCGAGCAGCTCGCCGGCATGCGTCTCGCCGTCATGGTCCGGCCGCTCGGGCATTTGCCAGTCGATGTTTCGCGCCGCGCTTTCGCCCAGTATCGGGTCGAAGAGCAGCAGCAGGTCGACTTCGACTTCGCTGACGCGTCGCCCGATCACGATCCGCTCGAGCGTCCGGTCGGCGCCCGAGCGCCAGATTTGCGTCATGCCGAGGCAACAGACGCCCCACCACAGCGTCGAATAGATGAGCCAGAAATCGAAACGCGGGCGATCGACGGCGGTGCCGCTGGCCTTGGCATAGGCATCGAGAAACGCGTCGATATCGCCAAAGCCGCCGACCGGCCGGTCGTGCCGCGTGAAACGCCAGCTCGGCGTGCAGATATAGGCGAGATCCTGCGCCGGATCGCCGATATGGGCCAGTTCCCAGTCGAGGATGGCGGCAATGCCGCCCGCATCGATCATCAGATTGCCCATGCGGAAATCGCCGTGCAGCAGGCGCGGTTCGGCGGGTTCGGGCAGATGATCGGCAAGCCAGCGCAGCGTATAGTCGAACAGCGGAATCTTCGCGCCGGACTCGCGATAGCGCTGGCCAAGGCCCTCGAGCAAAGTCGCTGCATCTTCGCGCGGAATGTCATCGGGCAGTACATCCAGAGATATCGCATGGATTTTGGCGAGCTCGCGCGCGCATTGGCCGGTCAGTGCCGTTTCCGCATCGGCGAAATCGGGATTGCCCAAAATCTTGTGCGGCAGCGTTTCGCCGGCGATCCTTGTCATCAGATAGCCCTGGCCGAGGCCGTCTTCCGGTTCGAGAATGCCGAGCATCGGTGGGGCCGTGATGTCGTGGTCGCAGGCGAGCGCGATCAGCCGCGCCTCACTCTCCATCGATATGCGCGCCAGCTCTTCGCTGCGCTCGCCGCTGCCGGGTGCACGCCGCAGCACCAGTTCGTGCGCGCCATAATCGAAGCCCCAGCTCTCCATATTTGCGCCGCCCGTCAGCCGCCGCAGCCCTATGATCTCCGCATCCTCGCCAAGCACGCGGCGGCAGAAGGCGGCGAGCTCGGTCTGGAAATCGGCGTCGGACATGGGTTGACGCTAGCGGCAACCGCAGCGCCCTTCAACGCTTGCATCGCGATGCCGCGCTGCCTAGTCGGAAACCGCAACAACAGGGGTTCGACATGCGGGCATTCATCTTTCCGGGGCAGGGTAGCCAGGCCGTCGGCATGGGCACGGCGCTGGCCGAAGCGAGCCCCGTCGCGCGCGAAACTTTCGAGGAGGTCGACGAGGCGCTCGAGCAAAATCTTTCGCGGCTGATGCGCGAGGGCCCCGAGGACGAACTGACGCTGACCGAAAACGCGCAGCCGGCAATCATGGCGAACGCCATCGCCACGCTGCGCGTGTTCGAAAAGGAGGGCGGGGTGTCGCTTGCCGACACCGCGGATTTCGTGGCGGGGCACAGCCTCGGTGAATATACGGCGCTCTGCGCGGCAGGCGGCTTCGACCTGGCGACGACGGCGCGGCTGCTGAAACGCCGCGGTCAGGCGATGCAGGCGGCGGTCCCGGTAGGCGAGGGGGCGATGGCCGTGTTTCTCGGTCTCGATTTCGATCCGGTGTCGGAAATCGTCGAGGAGGCTGCCGAGGGCCAAGTTTGCGTGATCGCCAACGACAATGCGCCGGGACAGATCGTGATCTCCGGCCATGCGGCCGCGGTCGACCGGGCCTGCGAACTGGGCAAGGAGAAGGGCGCGCGCCGCGCCATGCCGCTCGCTGTGTCGGCGCCGTTCCATTGCCCGCTGATGAAACCGGCGGCGGACGCCATGGAAGAGGCGCTCAGCGAGGTCGAAATCCATCCGCTCTCGGCAATGCTGTACGCGAACGTTACGGCGACGGCCGTCGGCGAGCATGAGGCGATCCGCGGCCTGCTCGTGGAGCAGGTGACGGCGATGGTCCGCTGGCGCGAGAGCATCGCGGCGATGGCGGACGAGGGCGTGGACATGTTCGTCGAATTCGGCGGCAAGGTCGTCGCGCCGATGGTGAAGCGTATCGCGCCCCAGGCGGACCAGAAAAGCGTCGTCTCGATGGACGATATCGAGGCATTGGCGAAAGACTTGTAGGAGCAACCATGTTCGATCTTTCAGACAAAACCGCGCTGGTGACCGGCGCTTCGGGCGGCATCGGGTCGGCGATCGCAAAGGCACTGGCGGCGCAGGGTGCGAAGGTCGCGCTGTCCGGCACGCGGGAAGACGCGCTCAAGGCTGTTGCTGGCGAGATTTCGGGCGAAACCGTGATCTTGCCGTGCAACCTGTCCGACGCGGAGGCCGTCGATGCGCTGGTCCCGTCGGCCGTCGAGGCGCTCGGGCAGCTCGACATCCTCGTCAACAATGCCGGGGTTACGCGGGACAATCTCGCGATGCGGATGAAGGACGAGGAATGGGATCAGGTGATCCGCGTGAACCTCGAAGCCGCGTTCCGGCTGGCGCGCGCGTCGCTCCGGCCGATGATGCGGGCCAAGGGCGGGCGGATCATTTCGATCACTTCGGTGGTCGGGGCCACCGGCAATCCGGGCCAGGCCAACTATGCGGCGTCGAAAGCGGGACTCGTCGGCATGTCGAAGGCCTTGGCGCAGGAAGTCGCCAGCCGCGGGATTACGGTGAACTGCGTGGCGCCGGGCTTTATCCGCTCGGCGATGACGGACGAACTGCCCGAGGCGCAGAAGGAAGCCTTGATGACGCGGATTCCGGCCGGAAAACTGGGCGAAGGCGAGGATATCGCCGCGGCCGTGGTCTATCTGGCTTCGGACGAGGCGGCCTATATCACCGGCGAAACCTTGCATGTGAACGGCGGAATGGCGATGCTATGATCGTGAAACGCGCCTTTCTCTTCGCCGTAGCCACGTTCGCCGTCTCCGCACCGCTGCAGGCGGCGGATGTCGACGAGCTCAACTGCCAGATCGAGGGCATGAGCGATACCGAACTCGTCGGTGTCGTCGATCATGTTGTCGAACAGGGCGATCCGGGAGATTCTCGCGCCGCGCCGCTCGTGCGCACTCTCGCCGATTGCGTCAGGCGCCATGGCTGGTCCGCCGAACAGGGCGAACTGGCGACGATGTTTACACTGAGCATAGCCGGGCAAAGCGGAACGTCCGAAATCCTTACCGCGAGCAATATCGACGTCTCGAAGATCGAGGACGCGGTGTTGGGCGATGCGGTGTTTCTCGATGCGATCCGATCGCGCGATATGTCCGATGCGGTCATCGAATCCATGGTTGATCGGCATATTTCCGTTATAGAAGAGGCGGTTAGCGGCCAACCTAACCCTGGGCAGTTCTACGAGCTGATCGGGCAGTATATGATGTTCCGGGCGATGGCCGAGGTGGCGGCGGAGCAATTTGCTGAAAGCTGAGCGGCCGGCGAAGCGCACCGCGCGGTCGGATTCCGGCGCTCTTGAACGGCGAAACCGCAATTCCGATGTAACAGCTTGACTGAAGATGAACGGGCTTGCGCCAGAAAGCGCTCCCCTTTAGGAAAACCGGGAATCATAAAAGCAAAGGATATTCCATGAGCGATACTGCCGATCGGGTAAAAAAGATCGTCACCGAGCATCTGGGCGTCGAAGCCGACAAGGTCACCGAAGATGCGGCCTTTATCGACGATCTGGGCGCGGACAGTCTCGATATCGTCGAGCTGGTCATGGCGTTCGAAGAAGAATTCGGCGTTGAGATCCCGGACGATGCCGCCGAGGATATCACGACCGTGAAGGACGCGATCACCTATATCGACAAGCAAACCGCCTGATCGCAGTCGCGATACGGGAGCCCGGCTTCAAGGCCGAGCAGAAGGAATTGGAACGGCTTCCCGGTTCGAACCCCGGGGAGCCGTTTTGCCTTATGAATAGGGTCGCAAGTTAGGGAGCCATCAGATGCGCCGAGTAGTAGTCACCGGGCTGGGTCTCGTTACGCCGCTGGGCGGCGATGTGGAAACGAGCTGGAAGAATATTCTGGCGTCCAAATCGGGCGCGGGGCAGATCGAACGCTTCGATACGTCGGATCAGAAATGCACGATCGCGTGCGAGGTGAAGCCCGCGGATCACGAATTCGGTTTCGATCCGTCGCTGCGCGTCGATCACAAGGTCCAGCGGCAGGTCGATCCGTTCATCATATATGGCATCGACGCGGCCGGTCAGGCGCTCGAAGATGCCGGCCTTACGGACATGAGCGACGAGGAGAAGCTGCGCGCGGGCTGCTCGATCGGATCGGGTATTGGCGGGCTTCCCGGGATCGAAAGCGAATCCCTGGTACTCGACAGACGCGGGCCGGGGCGGGTGAGCCCGCACTTCGTCCATGGCCGCCTGATCAACCTGATCTCCGGTCAGGTCAGCATCAAATATGGCTTGATGGGGCCGAACCATGCGGTCGTCACGGCGTGTTCGACGGGCGCGCACTCGATCGGCGACGCGGCGCGAATGATCGCACTCGACGATGCGGACGTGATGCTGGCGGGCGGTTCGGAAGGTGCGATCTGCCCAATCGGTATTGCCGGCTTCGCACAGGCCAAGGCCCTGTGCACCAACCGCAATGACGAACCGAAAAAGGCAAGCCGGCCCTATGACAAGGACCGCTCCGGCTTCGTGATGGGCGAAGGCGCGGGCGTCGTCGTGCTCGAGGAATATGAACGGGCCAAGGCGCGCGGCGCGACCATCTATGCCGAGGTGACGGGTTATGGCCTGTCGGGCGACGCCTACCATGTCACCGCGCCGCATCCAGACGGCGTAGGCGCGTATCGATCGATGGAGATGGCGCTCGCCAAATCGGGGCTGAGCACCGACGATATCGACTATATCAACGCGCATGGTACCTCGACCATGGCGGACCTGATCGAGCTGGACGCAGTCAAACGCCTGTTCGGCGACGCCGCACAGTCCATGTCGATGAGTTCGACGAAATCGGCCATCGGCCATCTGCTCGGCGGAGCCGGCGCGGTCGAATCGATCTTCTGCATTTTGGCACTGCGCGACCAGGTCGTGCCGCCGACGCTCAACCTCGACAATCCGGAAGACGGAACCGAAGGTATGGACCTTGTGCCGCATGAAGCCCGGCAACGCGAGGTTAAGGCGGTGCTGAATAACAGTTTCGGCTTCGGCGGCACCAACGCCAGCCTTGTGATGCAGGCCGTCTAACGGCGCCTGCCCGGAGGAATACATCGAGAGGGAGACCTTATGCGCAAGCTCGGCTGCCTGGCTCTGATTGTCGCGCTCCTGCTGGCGGTCGGGCTGATAGCCGCGCTGCGCAGCTGGGGCGGATCGGGTCCGCTTGAAGAACCCGTTGCGGTGAGCATTCCGGAAGGCGCAACGCTGACGGATGCCGCCGGGATACTCGAGGAACGCGGTGTGATCCGCTCCCAAAGCCGTTTTCTCTTCTTCTCGCGTGTGCTTGGCAGCAGCGCCCCGATTCGCGCCGGCGAGTATGAAATGCCGGCCGGGGTCAGCCAGTCCGAGGCACTGCGAATCCTCCAGGAAGAGCCCGCGATCCAGCGCTTCGTGACCATCCCCGAAGGCATGCCCGCCGTGCTCGTGCATGAGAGATTGATGGCAACCGAATTGCTGACCGGGGAAATCCCGGTCCCCGAAGAGGGATCGGTACTGGCCGACAGCTATGCCTATGAGCGCGGCGAAAGCCGGGCCGATGTGCTTGCCCGCATGCAGTTGGCGCTGGACGAGGAGCTGGCGGCGCTATGGGCGGCGCGCAGCCCCGACACGGTGGTCTCCACGCCGGACGAAGCGATCATCCTCGCGTCGATCGTCGAGAAGGAAACCGCCGAACCGTCCGAACGGCCGCTGATCGCCGGCGTTTATTCCAACCGTTTGCGGATCGGGATGCGGTTGCAGGCCGATCCGACGATCATCTATCCGATAACACAGGGCAGGGCGCTGGGCCGCCGCATCCGCCGTTCCGAAATCGATGCCCGCAACGACTATAATACTTACACCATGACGGGGCTTCCGCGCGGGCCGATCGCCAATGTCGGACGCGAGGCGATCGAGGCGGTTTTAAACCCGGCGGAGACCGATGCGCTCTTCTTTGTCGCCGACGGCACGGGCGGCCATGTGTTCGCCGAAACCTATCGCGAGCATCGGGAAAATGTTGAGCAGTGGTACGAATTGCGCCGCCAGCGCGGCGAGATGGACTAGCGCAGCCAGCCGCGCTTTGTGCCTTGATCCGCGTACCAGATCTGGAAGGCACAAAGGGCTACGACGACGAGCGGCATGATCACGCGCTCAAGGCCGATGATATCGAGCAGTCCGCTGAGAAAGAAGGTCCAGAAATGCTGGACGAGAACCGCGATCAGCGAGATTACGAACAGCCATTTTGCCCATGATTTCCGCGCGAGCAGCGCGATTACACCGGACAGACCGGCGAAAACGGCGATGGCGAATGCGCCCGTCACCCAGCCCGGCGCGCTCGAGAATATGACGACTTCTTCCGCGGTGTAGGTCTGGGCCAGCTGCTCGTCGCTCGTGGTGACCTGAGCGACATAGACGGCGACGCCCATGACGTTCCAGATCAACAGCAGTATCGATATCACCCAGAACGAACCGGGCGGCTTTCTCGCAAGAACCTTGTTCACGGCGACCTCACCTATTCGGTCAAGGCTTATCCGATCTGGCGCAAATTGTGAATAAAGTGTTGATAAGTAGGTGTCAGAGTCTCAACCCGGCACATTCGTCGAACCCGGCCATCAGGTTGAGATTCTGTACGGCCGCACCCGCGGCACCCTTGCCCAGATTGTCGAGTGTGGCGCACAGCCGGATCTGGTCGCCGGCCGGATTGGCGAATATGAATATCTCCATCCGGTCAGTGCCTGCGCAGCGTTCGATCGTCACCATGTCCAGCGCGTCGCTATCCGCGGCGTCATATACGCTGATGAGCCTGCTATCGGCATAATGGTCCTGCAGGACGGCGCGGATGTCGCCAACGTTCACGCCCCCACGCAACTGTCCGATATGCAGCGGGATTTCGACCAGCATGCCCCGATGCACATTGGCGACCGACGGCGAAAAGAGCGGCGGTTTAGCGAGCCCGCTATGCTGGCGCATTTCCGGCAGATGCTTGTGCGCCAGTCCGAGCGCATAGTTGCGAAACGCGGTCGGCGCGTCGCCGCTTTCGAATTCCTCGATCATCGCGCGTCCGCCGCCCGAATAGCCGGACGTCGCATTGACGCTGACCGCCGCATCGGCGGGCAACAGATCGGCGCGCACGAGCGGATGGACGAGCGCTATGAATGTCTGCGCGTAGCAGCCCGGGTTGGCGACGCGGTCACTATTCGCAATGGTCGCACGATGGTCTTGCTCCCATTCCGGGAACCCGTAAGTCCAGTCCGGCGCAACGCGATGCGCGGTCGATGCATCGATGATCCGCGTATCCGCATCACCGACCATCGCCACGGCCACCCGCGCGGCATCGTCGGGCAGGCACAGGATGGCGATATCGGCGCTGCGCAACGCCTCCGTCCGCGCGGCGTCGTTCTTCCGGCTGCCTTCGTCGAGCGCGAGCAGTCCGATCTCCGGCCGGTTACCCAGCCGATCACGGATTTCCAGCCCCGTCGTGCCGTGGCCGCCATCGATGAATACGGATAGCGGCATCAGCTGAGCCGGCGGCGGGCGAGAACAGGCGTGTCGTGCTCCCGGCCGATACGCGCGACCACATCCGTCAATGCTTCGGTGCAGACCGCGCCTTTGTGACCGCTCGCGTGCAGCAAGGTTTCGGTATCGGCCATCATGCCGACATGCTCCGGGAAGAATATGAGGTCGCCGCGCTGCAGGCTGGCAGTCGCATCGAGTTCGGTGCCGGCGGTGGCTTGCTGCAGATCGGAATCGCGCTGGAGCGCATGGCCAGCAAGAGCGAAAGCAAGCTGGACCAGACCCGAACAGTCGATCCCTTCAATGCTGCGCCCGCCGAGGCGGTAGGGCGCGCCGACAAGGCTTTCGGCAACGCTCACCGCATCGTCGACAGCGGTACCGACTTCTATAAGGTCGGCGAGCGCAATGGCGCCTTGGGCGGTGACCAGCTGATCGCCGTCGATCTGGCCCGATACATGGCTGCCCATAAAGAAAGCGGCGGGATCGGCGCCATTGGCGGTGTCGACTGTCCGGGTCTCCGGTGCAGAGACGATATGGGTTGCACTTCTTGCAGGCGCGAGCGCTTCCTGCCGAACGAAGCCCACGAAATGGTCGAGTAGACCGTAACCCCAGGCCCATCCATCCTCGAAATCGAGCAGTGCGAACGGCTCGCCGTAAAGAAGCTGCGATCCCAGTTCGGACGTCTCTGAAGGTTCGACGCGCAGATCGGCGAGCGGACTGCCGATCGTGCGCGTCACGGGCTCCACATAATGGGGCAGGGCGATGCGATCGGCGAGCGCGATATCGGCGATCTCGTGCCGGAACGCATGGATGCGCGGATCGAGCTCTGGCGCGGTCTGCCCCAGTTCTACGCTAGCCCAGATTGGCCCGCTGGAATCCGTCCTTTCGCTCGTGGATATCGGTTGGCCGGCTCTGGCCGATGAGTTTTTCGAAACGTTCAAGGAAACGCGCCCCATTCGATGTTTGCGCGATGAAGATGTTGCGGCGGTCGCTTTCATCGCGTTCGCGTCGCAGATAGCCGAGGGCGGAGAGTGTATTCAAGGCGCGTGTGACAACCGGCTTGGAAACCTGCAACTTTTCGGCGAGCCCGCGAACAGTGTGCGGGCCGGGCGTCGCGTAGATCAGCAGCAGCAGCGCCATCTGCCGGTTGCTGAGATCGGGCTCTCCCGACTGCACATAGCCGATAAGCGCATCCATCCAGGCCCCAAGCGCATCGCTCGGCATTCTTCAAACTCCCTAATTGCGAGCTGTTCGCAGCCCATCTCCAACGCCTTAACGCACGCGGGGCCCGCTTGGTTTCAATAAGCTGAAGATTCGGATCGGATATCATCGGCTTGGATGCGCCGATTTGCGCGTTTAGCCGCCGGAATAGCGGTTTTTCAGAACCTCCCAATGCGCGCGGACGCCCAGCGCTTCCCCGCCCTTCGGCCGACCGGGCTTGGGCTGGTTGCGCCAGGCAAAGGTATCGAGATGCGTCCAGGCAATATCCGCTTTCACGAAGTTCCGCAGGAACAGGGCTGCCGTCGTCGCGCCCGCCATGGGCACCGAGGAGGTATTGCTGAGATCGGCTACGGGCGATTTCATCCACTCGTCATAGCCATCCCAGAGCGGAAGCCGCCAGACCGGATCGTCGACGGCCAAGCCTGCCTCGGAAATTTCCTGCGCCAGCTCCTCATTATCCGTAAAGAGCGCCGGAAGATCCGGTCCGAGCGCAACGCGCGCCGCGCCGGTGAGCGTGGCAAAATCGACGATCAGCTCCGGATCGTCCTCGCACGCCCGCCACAACGCATCGCCCAGGATCAGCCGGCCCTCGGCATCGGTATTACCGATCTCGACGGACAGCCCCTTGCGGCTGGCAAGGATATCGCCCGGCCGGAACGCATTGCCCGCGATCGCATTTTCGACCGCCGGGATCAGGAGATGCAATCGTACCGGCAGCTCGCGGCCCATGACGAGGCCGGCCAGCGCCAGCGCGTGCGCCGCGCCGCCCATATCCTTCTTCATCCAGCGCATGCCCGTTGCGCTCTTGATGTCGAGGCCGCCGGAATCGAAGCAGACTCCCTTACCGACGATCGCGACGCGCGGATGATCGGCCTTGCCCCATTCGAGTTCGATCAGGCGGGGTGCGCGATCCGTCGTCGCCGCCCGGCCGACCGCGTCGATCATAGGATAGCCCTCGACGAGATCGGTGCCGTGCGTAACCGAGAGTTCGGCGCCGTGCCGCGTGGCCAATTCCTCTGCCGCCTCCTGCAGCTCGGCCGGGCCCATGTCACCGGCGGGGGTATTGACGAGCGTACGCACCAGGTCCGTCGCCTCGGCGAGCGCGACCGTTTCTTCGATCGTACCCGGTTTGTCGGTGAGCAGAACCTTCGGCCCGTCGCCGTTAGGCTCCTTCTTATACCGTTCGAAACTGTACTGCGCGCACAGCCAACCCAATGCCGCGTTGCCGGGCGAGCCGTCCGCAAGCCGGTATTCGCCGGCGGGTAGCGATTCCGCCACTTTTGCGAGGCACCAGGTTTTGAGGTTTTCGGGATCCACAACGCCGACCGCCGCCGACCAGCTGTCGGCATCGTCGCCTGCTACGATGGCGACCTCGCCCTCCTTGCCGGAAAACCCCTGCGCCTTCACCGATTTGCGCTCGCGATCAGGAAGGCCCTTGAGCCACTCGTCGAAACCGTCGGTATTTAACGGGTGGAGCAGATGGGCGGATTGGCCCTTGTCGGGCTTCAGAAGGGTGTCATAATCGGTCATGGATCGAGCTTTAGACAGATGTGGCGCCAAACGCCAAGCGTCTGGGCACGCATCGAGGGGAGGTAAGATGGGGCTTTCATTCATCCGTTACGTCATGGCGCTGCTGGCGCTGGGAGCACTTGCCGCCTGTTCGATGGACAGCATGATCGAGACGATGACCTCGGAAGAGGATCGGGCGATGGCGCAGGAATTCGTCGATAACATCCGGACCGGCGACACCGCGGCGATCGAATCCATGGTCGATCCGGACGTGTGGCGAAACAGCGCCGGTCAGTTCGAACAGGCGGCGGACCTGTTTCCCGACGGCGAAGTCGAGACCCGGATCATATCGTACAGCATGAACAGCGACGGGCTGGGCGAGGGTGCGCGCACGGAGAAGGAATTCACGCTCGTCACCACCAACGATGCGCATTGGACGACGACGCGCTTTTCGACGCTGCAACGTGGCGGCGATCCCGTCATCACGTCATGGAGCGTCGACGGGTCGAGCGAACCGCCCGCCGATCTTGAAGTCATGGAGACGGTCGGCAGTGTATTCATGTGGGCCGGCATCATCGCGCTGGTGATTTTCGTCGGGATAGTCGTCCTGATCGTCTGGCTTGTTCGTCGTTCTCGCCGCAAGAACCAGGAACGCGCCGGGATCAGCTAGGCGGAACCAACGACCACACCAAACAGGTCGTGCGCATTGGCGTCTTCGATTTCCACGGACACGATGTCGCCGGGCGTAAGCCCCGTCGTATCACGCAGATGAACTTCGCCGTCGATTTCCGGGGCGTCGGCCTGTGAGCGGCCCGTCGCGCCGCCATCTTCGTCCACGAGATCGATGATGACCTTTTGTGTCGTGCCGATCTTCGCCTGCAGTTTGGCGGCCGAAATCGTCGCGCATTTGTCCATCAGCCGCTTGTAGCGGTCTTCCTTCACCTCTTCGGGCACCGGGTCTGGCAGGGCGTTGGCGCGCGCGCCTTCGACGGGCTCGAAGCGGAACGCGCCGACCCGGTCGAGCTGGGCTTCGTCGAGCCAGTCGAGCAGATATTCGAAATCCTCTTCGGTTTCGCCGGGAAAGCCTGTGATGAAGGTCGAGCGGATCGTGATGTCAGGGCAGATATCCCGCCAGGTGGCGATGCGCTCGAGCACTTTCGCCTCATTGGCCGGGCGGCGCATGGCTTTGAGGATGCGCGGGCTCGCGTGCTGGAACGGGATATCGAGATAGGGGGTAATGAGACCATCGGCCATCAACGGAATGACCTGATCGACATGCGGATAGGGGTAGACGTAGTGGAGTCGCACCCAGGCGCCGAACTGGCCCAGCTCGCGCGCCAGATCGGTCATATGCGGCTGTACCGTGCGGCCCTTCCACTCTCGCTCTTCCTTGCGGATATCGACGCCATAGGCCGATGTATCCTGGCTGATGATCAGCAGCTCCTTGGTCCCGGCCGCGACTAGCTTTTCCGCCTCGCGCAGGATCGCGTCGGGGCGTCGGCTAACCAGATCGCCGCGGATCGAGGGGATGATGCAGAAGGCGCAGCGATGGTTGCAGCCTTCGGATATCTTCACATAACTATAGTGGCGCGGCGTAAGCTTGAGCCCGGTCTCCGGCACAAGGTCGACATAGGGCAAGGCCGGCATGGGCGCCGCTTCATGCACCGCGCCGACGACCTCCTCATATTGCTGCGGCCCCGACACGGCGAGCACGTCGGGAAAACGCTCGCGGATGACATCGGCTTCGTTGCCCATGCATCCGGTGACGATCACGCGCCCGTTTTCGGCGATGGCCTCGCCGATTGCTTCGAGGCTCTCCTCCTTGGCGCTGTCGAGGAACCCGCACGTGTTGACCAGCACGACGTCAGCGTCGTCATAGTCGGGCGACAGGCCATAGCCGTCCGAGCGCAGCTTGGTCAGTATGCGTTCGCTGTCCACCAGAGCCTTGGGACAGCCGAGCGACACCATGCCGACCTTGGGCGGGGAGGGGAGACGCGTTGCCATGATGCGCCGCGACATAGGGATTGTGGTGGAGATTGTCATCTCCATTGTCCTTGGCTAGCGCGCCCGAGGAGGTTGGCATGGATATAGTGATGGCCAAGGGTACCGATCGGGACTGGCTTACCGTTACACGCGATGACGGTTCAGAGGCGCGGCTCACCTTCCCCAAAAAGGGCCATATCCCGCACGATGCGGTGCATTTCTTCGTCGAGAAGGCGCTCGGCTTCGACGTCGGTTTTTGGGGCTCGGTAGCGGCGGGCGGCGATCCGGATTCGATTCAGGAGATGGCGAAGCAGGCCGGCCATGCGAGCGCGAAACGTGCGGCCAGACCGGACGCGGATATCGTGCAGCTGCTCCAGGCGGAGCGGCTGGTCGAGTGTTTCGAAGCTGCTTTATGGGCCGATGAGCTGGATTTGGACGCGTTTCTGGATACTTACCGGGCGGCCTGCGAATCTTCGCACGTGCCGCTACCCGATCTTTCCAGCGAAGCGATTCTCGAGCTATTTACGCGGCTGCGGGAGTTTGCTGCAGACTGGAGCGATCTGTCGACGGGACAGTCGATCACGTTGGTCTGGTAGTGTAACCTTTACCGCACACACAAAGGGGGGATGTGTCATGGAATTTTATGCCGAAAACTGGCTGGCGATCATCGCCGCGGCCGCTGCCGGCTTCGTGGTCGGGGGCATCTGGTACGGCCCGGTCATGGGCAAGAAATGGATGGGCGCCGTCGGCTTGACCGAAGAGGATGTGCAGTCCGGCAATATGGGGCTGATCTACGGTACCACTTTCGTGTTGAGCCTTGTCGCTTCGACGACGCTTGCGCATCTGCTCACCTATTTTCCCGATGCGGGATTGAGCACGGTGCTGTTGATCGCGGTCGGCGTGGCCGCAGGCTTCATCGTACCGGCGATCGGGACCAACTATCTGTTTTCGCAGAAGAGCCGCACGCTGTTCCTGATCGATGCGACCTACTGGCTGCTCTTCTACGCGGCGATGGGTCTCGTCCACGCGCTGCTGTAGGGCGATCTATTCCTCGTCGTCGGGCTTGCCGACAATCTCGACGATGAGATCGCCTTCGAGGATCTGCTTGGCTTCTTCTTCCCAGAAACCATAGGGCTTGCCGTTGCGGTAGATCCGCACGCCGAGCCCGGTCTGGATCGCGCCCAATGGCAGGCCTTCCTCCATATGCGTCGCCATGCGTTCGCGCAGTGCCACGCGGCCGGTCGCCGAGGCGAGATCGGCCATATAGTCGGAGATATGCGGGCCATGACAGGAACCGGCGAGCAGCAATCCGGCAAAGCTAACCGGGTTGATGACGTTGCTGGCACCGGCCTGGCGGGCCAGCTGCTCGTTGTCCGATGCGCGTACGAGGACGCTGATCGCAAGCTTCGGCGCCAGCGCCCGCGCCGTCAGGACGACAAGGATCGAGGTGTCGTCGCGCCCGGCGGATACGATCATCGACCGCGCGCGCGACACGCGGACCTGGTTGAGTGTCTTGTCGCGCGACGCATCGCCTTCCATGACGTTGCATCCGCGCTTTTCCGCCGCTTCGAGCCGGCCATGATCCTGGTCGATGACGACGATCTCGGACGGGTCGATGCCGCGCTCCAGCAGTTCGTCCACCGCTTCCGATCCGCTGATCCCAAACCCGGCGACGACGATATGGTTGTGAAGGTTTTTCTGGATGATGCTCATGCGCCACCTTTCCCAAGTTCGCTTCAGCACGAAATCATAGGCTGTGCCGACAAATATCAGAATCACGAAAATCCGCAGCGGGGTAACGATCAGCGCATCGAACATGCGTGCGCGGTCGGTCACCGGCGTGATATCGCCATAGCCCGTCGTGGTGATGCTGATCATCGTAAAATAGACGACGTCGCTGAAGCTGACATTGCCGTCCACCGAGTCGACGAGGCCCTCGCGGTCGAACCAGTGCACGGCGACCGCGATGCCGATCAGACCGATAACCGCGCTCACTCGTAGCCAGAGCGAACCCCAACGCGAGAGGCCGGTCTTGCGCCGCAATTCTCCCGTGCGGTCGGACGGGGCCTGTGGAAGACGGGCCATCAGCTCAGATCCGGCAGGTGCTGCGCCGGATCGACCGGCTGCCGGTTGCGGCGGATTTCGAAATGGAGTTGCGGCTGATCGACCTGGCCGGTGTCGCTCGCCCGGGCGATCATCTGGCCGCGTTCGACGCGCTGGCCGCGCGCCACCTGCAGATCGTCCATATTGGCATAGGCCGTAATCCAGCCGTCGCCATGGTTGAGGAGAACGAGCCCGCCATGCACCTGTATCTCGTCGCCGGCATAGAGGACCACACCATCGGCCGCCGCGAGCACGGGCGTGCCGCGTTCGGCCGCGATATCGATACCGTTGTTCAACTGGCCTTCGCCACGACGCCCGAACGGCGCGAGTATGCGGCCTGTCAGCGGCCAGCCGAACCGCCCGCTGAAATTGGCGGGGGAACGGACGGCGGCATCGGCTGGCAGCACGCGCTCGGCGGTCCGTGTCGGCGGTGTCGGCCGCTCGTTCTCGGCGAGCGCCGGTTCGCCGCCTGTGACGATATCGTCAATGTCGAGGTCGAAGGCGGCGGCACGCTGCTGCAGCGTCATCTCGGATACAGCAGCGGTACCGGGCAGCAATATTCGTTGCCCCGCGCGCAGGATGAACGGTTCCTCGAGCCTGTTGAGCGTGGCGACTTCGGACCAGTCCACGCCGTAAGTGCGCGCAATCCCGATCCCGGTCTCGCCGCGCTGAACTTCGTGATAACGCCCGGCAGGAATTTCGAGCCGCTGCCCGGGGCGGATGACATAAGGCGGCGCTATGCCGTTGGCATTGGCTATCGCATCCACGCTCGCCCCGGTCCGCCGGGCGATCTCGCTCAGCGTGTCGCCAGCGCGCACGGTGTAGCTGGTGCCTTCGATTTCGACGGCGTTAGCCGTGACGGTTTGCGCTTCCCAAGTCGTAAGCGGTTGCGGCGGCGGGGTCGTGCGCGCTTGCGGCGCGCTACGCGGACCGGGCGGTGCGGGGATACAGGCACTAAGCATGAGCGCCGAAACTGTTACGAACGCCAAGGCGGCGGGCTGCATCCATGGGCGTTGCGCGCGCATGCAGCGCTCTTACCACGAAATTCGCGGCTTTCCAGCGCCGGATAGCCGTCAGGATTGAACAACTTGCGGGCGGCGAATCAGTCGAAAATGGCACTGAGGTCTTTCAAAGACTCGTGATGCGTCATGTCCAGATGGAGCGGCGAGACGGCGATATAACCATCCTCTATCGCCTCGAGGTCGGTCGAGTGTTCGGGAGTGCCCACCATCGGGCCGAGACCGAACCAGTAATAAGGATAACCGCGCGGATCTTTGTTCTCGATGATCTGCAGCCGGCCATAGTCCCGCATACCCTGGCTGACCGTTCGGATCCCCCGCACCTCGTCGGGCGTACGCGCCGGGAAGTTGATATTGACCAATGTGCGCGCCGGAAAATCGTACGCGAGCAGCTTTTCGAGCACTTGGCCGCCCCATTTTAGCGCTGCGGCGAACGGTACGTCATCGCCCCTGGCATCGGGCCCATAGGTCTGGCTCAGCGCGATCGACGGGACACCGGCCAACGCACCCTCCATTGCCGCCGAGACCGTCCCGGAATAGGTAACATCCTCGGCAAGATTGGCCCCGCGATTGACCCCGGACAATAGCAGATCGGGCGGATTTTCCTTCATGACCCGATTGATGCCCAGCATCACCGCGTCGGTCGGCGTGCCGGTCACCGAAAAGCGGCGGTCGTCATGCTCACGCAGTCTGAGCGGTGCGGTGAGGGTGAGCGAATGGCCTGCGCCCGACTGTTCCTCGGCAGGCGCGACGACCCAGATATCGTTGCTCAGCGAGGCTGCGATCTCTTCGAGCACCGCGAAGCCCGGCGCGTTGATGCCATCGTCATTGGTCAGCAATATGCGCATCAGCGTGCGGGCTCCAACCGGTCCATGCCGTTCATATAGGGGCGCAACACGTCCGGAACGATGACAGATCCGTCGGCCTGCTGATAGTTTTCGAGGATGGCGACCAGCGTCCGGCCGACGACGAGACCCGAGCCGTTCAGCGTATGAACGAAGCGCGTGCCCTTGGTCTCGCCCTCGGGGCGGTAGCGCGCATTCATCCGCCGCGCCTGGAAGTCCCGGCAGGTCGAGCAGCTCGAAATCTCGCGATAGGTATCCTGTCCGGGCAGCCAGACCTCGATATCGTACGTCCGTGCCGCACCGAAACCCAGATCGCCGGTCGAGAGGTTCATGCGCCGAAAGGGTAGTTCGAGACGCGTCAGTACGTCCTCGGCGCAATCGGTCATCCGTTCGTGCTCGGCTTCCGAGCTTTCGGGTGTCGTGATCGACACCATCTCGACCTTTTCGAACTGGTGCTGGCGGATATAGCCGCGCGTATCCTTGCCCGCAGCGCCGGCCTCCGAGCGGAAGCAAGAGGTCAGTGCGACGAAGCGCATCGGCAGCTCCGCTTCGGACACGATATCGCCGCGCACGATATTGGCGAGGCTGACTTCGGCCGTCGGGATCAGCCAGCGGCCGTCCGTCGTGCGGAACAGATCGTCTGCGAATTTCGGCAGCTTGTCCGCGCCATACATCGTCTCGTCATTGACGAGCATCGGCGGGAAGACCTCCTCATAGCCGTGCTCGCGCGTCAGGATGTCGAGGCCGAACTGGCCGAGTGCACGATGCAGCTTGGCGACGGCCCCGCGGACAAGTGTGAAACGCGCGCCCGAAATCTTGGCTCCGGTCTCGAAGTCGAGGCCGAGCGGCGGGCCGAGATCGGCATGATCCTTGACCGCGAAATCGAAGGATGGCGGCTGGCCAACCTGCTTCAGCTCGACATTGTCATCCTCATCCTCGCCGATCGGCACATCGTCGGCCGGTATGTTTGGCAGGCCGGACAGGCGGACGTCGATTTCGGCGGCGAGCGCCTTTTGCCGGTCTTCGAGTTCGGGCAGTTTCGTCTTGAGTTCGCTGACTTCGGCCATCAGCGCCTGGGCCTTGTCCTCATCGCCCTGCGCCTTCGCCTGGCCGATGGCTTTCGACGCTTCGTTCCGCCGTGCCTGCGCGGCTTGCACTTCGGTCATGAGTGCGCGATTCTGTTCGTCGAGCGAAAGGATCTCGGCGGCGATCGGATCGTCGCCGCGCTTGGCCATCGCGGCGTCGAAAGCGTCCGGGTTTTCGCGGATCTGTTTCAGGTCATGCATGACCGGCGCTATGGCTGGCGCGCTCTTTTCGCGCAACCCTCAAGCCCGCTGGTGCGTTGGTGGGATAGAGAAGGAGAGACTATCCATGAAGATACCGAACGATGCCTTCGTCGTCGTGGCCGATGGCCGGAAGATGCTGTTTTTCCGCAATGAGGGCGATTCCGAATATCCGCAGCTGGAGCTGGAACGGAAACGCAAGCAGGATAATCCGCCGAACCGCGAACAGAAGACCGACGAGGCCGGACGCAGCTTCAGCAGCGCAGGCCCGGGCCGCAGCAAGATGGACGAAACAGATTTTCACCAGCTCGAAGAAGATCGCTTTGCCGAGGAAACGGCGGACCTACTCTACAAGCGCGCGCACAAGGGGGATTTCGAAAAGCTGATCATCGTCGCGCCGCCCAAGACATTGGGCGAGTTGCGGAAAAACTATCATCAGGAGGTGAAGGACAGGCTGATCGGCGAGATCGACAAGGATCTGACCGGCCACACGATCGAGGATATCGAGAAAATCCTGAAGACTGCGGACTAACAGGGGACTAGCGGACCGCCGATCTGGCGCACAAAAAAACGGCGCGATCCAAGGGGCTGGATCGCGCCGTTTCCCGTCTGTCAGACGTTAACGCTAGGCGACTGCCTGTTTCTTCTTTTTCCAGCGCCGCCGGGCGACCAGTGCCGCAACACCGCCACCAAAGAGGAGGAGCATCGGCGGAGCAGGCACTTCAGTGCCGCCCGTCGAACCGGTGCTGCCACCGCTCGAAGACGAGGACGACGAGCTGCTGGACGAGCTGGAGCTGGAACTGCTGCTGCTCGAGGAACCGCTGCTGCCGAAGCTGCTCGATCCGCCGGTTGCGCCCGACGAGGTCGAGGACGATCCGCTCGATCCCGAAGAGCTGCTGCTCGACGAACTGCCGGAGCTGCCGGAGCTACCCGTGCTGCTCGGGGGATGACCGCCGGTGCTGCTCGGCGGATGACCGCCTGAGCTCCCGTTCGACCCGCCGGATGAGCTGGAGCTCGAGCTGGAGGAGCTGGAGCTGCTGCTCGACGAGCTAGAGCTGGAACTGGAGGAGCTTGACGAACCGCCGCTCGACGTCGAGCTGCCTCCGGTCGAGGTGGAACCGCTATTGTCGTTCTTGATGACGATATCGCCTTCGCGGACGAAGAAACCGCCGCCGCCTGTCGATCCGCCGCCGCCGAAGAAGCCGCCGAAGAAGCCGCCACCCCCGCCGATGAATCCGCCGCCGCCGATCAGGCCGACATCGCCGCCACCGCCAAAGGCCGGAATCTCATTGATGATCGGTGCGGGCGGCGGCACGTCATAGACGGCCGGCGCGGGCGCGGCGACCTGGTTCGTAACGCTGACCACGGTCGGGGCGGGCGCGCAGGTCGCCGTCCGCGTGATCGTGCGGACCTGGCGCGTCTTGCGATGCACGCGCGGCCGGTTGCCGATGCTGCGCGCTGCAACGCGCGGCTGCTCGGTGCGGATCTCCGCCGGACCGCCTGCGGGCGCTTCCGCGACATGCACCGCACCTCCGCCGACGATTGCCCCTCCGCAAGCGCAGGCCGATAATTTTGCTAGAGCCATTCTGACAGACATTGGCTTTCTCTTTCCTGTTGTTCAGAACATCGGTTCGGCCCCGTCCGGGCGCAAAATCCGGTGCTCAACGCCGGCACAAGGCATCAACGAAACATTAATCGCAATATCGTTAACCATGTTTCCAATGGTTAATCAGGGATTTGCAGCCGCCTTTCCCGAACAATCGGAGTTAATGACCCATTGAGGGACAGTTTCGATGGGAGAAGGATGCAGCGCGCCGGCACCAGCGGAGGCGCTTCGACCTGGGTCATATGACGATGTTGCCGAATCGCGCTTGTGCGCGCAGCGCCCTGTGAGTATAGGCCCGCGCCATGGCAGGACGCCCCATAGCGATTGATTCGCAAGCGTTTCTGCGCCGCGATACTTGGAATCGGTCTGGTGGGGGAACGTTATATGGCGACTGCCGCGCGATCATCTGACAAGCGCGACTCGGGCAAGGGTCGTAAATCCGGTTCCGGTACGACCAATCCGCCGCATATCGAGCGCGAGTTGGATCACGACGCCCCGTTCATGGGCGAGGCTCATCAGGCCTATTTCCGGGAGAAGCTGCTCGACTGGAAGGCGAGCATTCTGCACGACGTCAACGGAACCCGTGAACAGTTGCGCGAGGGGCCGATCCGCGAGCCCGATGCGACCGACCGCGCATCGAGCGAAACCGACTGGTCGATCGAACTGCGCCGCCGCGATCGCCAGCGCAAACTGGTCATGAAGATCGACGCCGCACTACGGCGGCTCGACAATGGCGAGTTCGGCTATTGCGTCGTAACCGGCGAGCCGATCTCTCTGGCGCGGCTGGATGCGCGGCCCATAGCGACGATGACGATCGAAGCGCAGGAGCGCCACGAACGCAACGAGCGCATTACGCGCGACGAATAGCCGCCCTGCAGGGTCGTCGAACGCTTAATGCGTGACGAGCCGTTCCTTGATCTTCAATTTCTGTTTCTTCAGTTCGGCGATCTTGATCTGATCGGGTGAGGGGCGCTGCATTTCCGCTGCTATCTTCGCATCCAGGCCGGCATGCTTGGCTTCAAGGGCGGACTCACGAGCATTATCCATCACTCTCTCCTTATTCTGCCCGAATAAGCTAACCTATTTCGCGGACGCAGTCTGCCCCCAAAATGCCCGCTCGCGCCGGATCGTGGCCTTGCAACCGTAAGGCGTTGATGACATCGGATAATGCCATGGAAGAGGCGATATTGAGGGTGAAGCTGGCGGCGCTCAAGTCCGAGCATCGCGATCTGGACGGAGCGATCGACGCCTTGCTCGAAGCCCCCGCCAAGGATCAACTCCAGCTTGCCCGTCTCAAGAAGCGCAAGCTTCGCCTGAAGGACGAGATCGCCGAAATCGAAGACAGGCTGTTGCCCGACATAATCGCCTGATGCCTCGCCGCTCGCGGCAAACAAAAGGGCCGGCCCGAATGTTCGGACCGGCCCTCCAATTTCGAGACTTCAGCTCGCTTACGCGGCTTCGCGATCCTCGTCATTGTGCGCGTCGATCGTCTTCGGGGCGTCGCCGCCGCCGATCGCAATCTTGCGCGGCTTTTTCTCTTCAGGGATTTCGCGCGCAAGCTCGATATTGAGCAAGCCGTGCGCATAGTCCGCGCCGGTCACCTTGATGGTGTCGGCGAGTTCGAACCGGCGCTCGAAGGCGCGCGTGCCGATCCCGCGATGGAGGAATTCACGAGTTTCGTCTTCCTCACGCTCGGCCACGCGGCCGCTGATGATCAGCACATTTTCGTGCACGGTCACGTCGAGCTCGTCTTCGGCGAAACCGGCGACCGCCATCGAGATGCGATAGGCATCATCGCCAAGCTTCTCGATATTGTACGGCGGGTAGGCATTACCTTCGCCGCGGGTCGCGGTGTCCATCAGACGGTTCAGATTCTCGAATCCGACCGAAGAGCGGAGGAGGGGGGTAAAATCGATGGTACGCATAATCAAAAATCCTTTCATTCAAGCGATTTAAGAGTGTTTTCAGCCCGCGGATCGTCCGCGCGGCCTGTCTTCACCGCCCCGAAAACGGCGACGGTGCCGACACGAAAAAGATGGGATTTGATCGCCGTTTTTCAAGGGGTGTATTGCGGCCCGGATCGGGACATTCGCGGTTAACCAGCGCCGCTCACCCTGTTTGCGCTTTCCGCCGCGCAGCGCCTGTGCCAAGGGGTCGCCAGAGGGAAATTATGTCGACTGTAGTTGCGCAAACGGGCCTCGCCCGAAAGTTCGTGGATTCGCTGTACGTGGAAGCGATGGTGCTGGCCGACGAAGCCCGCGCCTATTTCGAGGATCATGGAGTGGAAGCGCGGGACAGCCTCTCCCCGTCGTTGCGCGTCGGTTATGCCGTGGAGTCGCTCAAAGTGACCACGCGCATGATGCATGTGATCGCCTGGCTGCTCACCTGGCGCGGCGAGGCGAAGGGTGAAATTACGGCCGAAGCGGCAAGCCATCCGGACCGGCGTCTTGGCCTTACAGCCAAGAGCGATGCGGCGATTGTCGCGCAGCTACCGGAAGCGGCACAAGAACTGATTGCGGCGAGCGAGGAATTGTATGGCCGCGTCAGCCGTCTCGAACGCGATCTCTTGAACCCGCCAGAACAGACTGGACCCAGCCCGGCGCGCAGCCTGCTCGGCCGTCTCGAACGCGCGTTTTAAACTGTCAGAAACTTCCTGTCGGAAGTTCGCGGCACCGGCCCACTCCCCCTCCCGACCCCCCAATAAGTTTACCCTGTGGGAGGTCGGGAGGGGGAGCGGGCCGGTGCCGCGCTCGACCGCAAGGTCGAGTCTGACAAATTAATACAACCGCTCGAGCAGACTGTCCTTCGCGGCCCGATATTCGGTTTCCAGCCGGTCGACGCGGTCGGCGATGCTCTCGACCTTTTCGACGGCGCCGACGCCCTGGCCCGCGCCCCATATATCTTTCCAGGCCTTCTTTTCCTGGTTTCCGCCGGAACCGAAATTCATGGTCGAAATGTCGCCCTCGGGAAGATTATCGGGGTCCAGCCCCGCATTCTCGATCGATTGGCGCAAATAATTGCCCTTCACCCCGGTAAACAGGTCCGAATAGACGATATCGGCCGCGCGGCCTTCGACCACGCCTTGCTTGTAGCTGTCGACCGCGTTGGCTTCTTCGGTCGCGATAAAGGCGGAACCGATATAGGCGAGGTCGGCGCCCATGGCCTGCGCGCCGAGAATGGCAGCGCCTGTGGCCATCGAACCGGACAGCAGCAGAGGCCCGTCGAACCATTCGCGGATTTCCGTCACCAGCGCGAAGGGCGATATGGTGCCCGCATGGCCGCCCGCGCCGGCCGCGACCGCGATAATGCCGTCCGCGCCTTTCTCCACGGCCTTGCGCGCGAAGCGGTCGTTGATGATGTCGTGCAGCGTGATGCCGCCCCAATTGTGGACGGCGTCATTGAGTTCAACCCGTGCACCGAGGGACGTAATCGTGATCGGCACCTGCCATTTCTCGCAGGTCGCGAGATCCTCTTCGAGGCGGTTGTTCGACTTGTGGACGATCTGGTTGACCGCGAACGGCGCGGCCGGGCGGTCCGGATTGTCGCGATTATGCGCGGCAAGCTCCTCGGTGATCTGGTGCAGCCACTCGTCGAGCATCGTTTGCGGCCGGGCATTGAGCGCGGGGAAGGAGCCGACGATCCCGGCCTTGCACTGCGCGATCACGAGTTCCGGACCCGAAATGATGAAGAGGGGCGCGCCGACCAGCGGCAAGCGCAGCGTATCGAAGAGAGGGCTGGGTAAAGTCATTTCGGTTTCCTAGCGAAACGGATTTTTCTGTCCACCCGATATTTGGGACAGGCTGCGATTTGCGCTTTCGCCATCCGCGGCAAAGCGGCTAGGCCGCGTTCATGCCGATGCTCGCCGCTCTTTTTGCGCTGACCGCGCTGCTCTACGCCTCGGTCGGCTTTGGTGGCGGTTCGACGTATAACGCGCTGCTCGTGCTGAACGGCACCGATTACCGCCTCCTTCCGGCCATCGCGCTTATCTGCAACGTTATCGTCGTCGCCGGCGGCAGTTGGCGCTTTTGGAGGGCCGGCCATGTGACCTTCGCGCGGATATGGCCTTGGTTTCTTCTGTCCATACCTGCTGCATGGCTGGGCGGGCGGCTTCCGGTGTCCGAAACGCTTTTCATCGGCCTGCTGGGCGGATCGCTGTCGCTCGCAGGCCTGCAGCTCTTGTTCGACGCGAGACCCGTAGAGCATGCGGAAAAGCGCCATGTCGCACGTCCGATCAGCTTCGCCGGGGGCGGCGGCATCGGCTTTCTGTCCGGCATGGTTGGTATCGGCGGCGGGATATTCCTTGCACCCATCCTCTATCTGCTGCGTTGGGGCGGCGCGCGCGAAATCGCCGGCACGGCGAGCGTTTTCATTCTCGTGAATTCACTAGCCGGCCTTGCAGGACAGCTTATGAAACTCGAGGCCGAGTATGGGGTCAGCAGTGCGACGGATGCGCTGCGCGATTATTGGATGCTCTTTCCAGCCGTCCTGATCGGCGGCCAGATCGGCTCGCGTCTCGGCAGCACGCGCATCCCGCCCATGCTTGTCAAAAGACTTACCGCGGCACTCATCCTGTATGTCGCCGCGCGCTTGTTGTGGCGCTGGATCGGGCTCATAAGCTGACCCGCGACTCGCATCAGGGGGAGTGAGAATGTCGATCCCGGAAGTCCGGATAGCGGAGGAGCATGACCGCGCACGGGCAATCTCCGCAATGACGCTCGGTTTCGCCAACGATCCTTTTGTGCGTTGGATGCTGCCCGATGCGGACAGGTATACGCGCGTATTTCCCGAAATAGCCGATGCGTTCGGCGGTGGTGCGCTCGCCGCAGGTTCCGCCTATTTTGCCGACGGCGGCAAGGCGGTCGCCTTGTGGTTGCCGCCCGGCCAGACGCCCGATGAGGACCGGATGGAGCAGTTGATGGCCGATAATATCGCGCCTGAACTGATGGAAGAGGTCGGCACCGTTCTTGAAGAAATGGATGCCTATCACCCGCATGACGAGGCATGCTGGTATCTGCCGCTGATCGCCGCCGATCCGGCTTGGCTCGGGCGCGGTCTGGGTGGCATGCTGATGAAACACGCGCTGCGCCGCGTCGACGAGGACGGGCTTCCGGCCTATCTCGAGTCGTCGAACCCGCGCAATATCTCGCTCTACGAACGGCACGGTTTCGAGATCATGGGCGAGATCCAGCATGGCACATCGCCGGTAGTGACGCCGATGCTGCGGCCGCCGCGGGTCTAAGAGGCCGGCCGCTTACCTCCTGCGGCCACGGCCTCCGCTGCTGCCATTGTTGCCGCCGGAACTAGCGTTGCCGCATCCGCCGGAGCTCCCGTTATTATTACCGGAGCTACCATTGTTGTTCCCGCTGCTGCCATTATTGCCACCGGAGCTGGCGTTCCCGCATCCGCCTGAGCTGCCTCCGGGATCGCCACCGGAACTGGAGCCGCCGCTGGATCCGCTGCCGCCGCTGGACCCACCACTGCTGCTGCCGCCTGCGCTGCCGCCGCTCGATCCACCGGAACTGCTACCACCGGAACTTCCTCCCGAACTGCCGTTACCGCTCGAGCCGTTGCTACTGGACCCGGCACCGCCCGAGCCGTTGCCGCCACTCGATGCATCTCCGCCGGTAGATCCGTTGCCGCCGGTTGAACCGTCGCCGCCAGTCGAGCCGCCGCCAGTTGAGCCTCCGCCAGTAGAGCCGCCGCTCGAGGACCCGCCATTACCCGACGACCCATCGTCCGGTCCGCCGTCGCTGCTGCGGCAGGCTACCGAAGTACCATTGAGGCAACCACTTACGTCGTTCATGCTGTTCGAAGTCGATTGCCCACTGGTGGCGATAGCGGCAGAAACGCCGATTGCCAGCAATGCCGCGATAATCCCGTATTCGACGATCGAAAGCCCACGTGTGTCGCGCATCAACGCGACTATCAGTTTAAATCGCATATCCCTTTCCCCAAGCTGAGGCCGGGATAGCGGTAACTTCTACACAAACTGTTAATGAATCGGCGCTGCTTTCGAGCGGCTTTCGACGGTCGGAAACACTTTATCAACCGTTGTAAACCGGGGCCTCTACATCTTCATTTGCCAATCGAGATGCAGATACGGATCTGCTGGCCGCGCCAGGGCGCGCACCGCGGACCCGCTGATCGAGCGTCAACCCCGGCGCGCAATTGAACTATTCCTCCGCCTGATAGACGCGCCGCACGGCTTCGATCAGGAACGCCGTGGTCAGGCTGAACAGTATGAGTCCGTTCGCGGCGATGAAGCCCGATAGCAAACGCCATGGCTTTTCCAGCAAGACATCGCCGAAACCAAGCGTCGTGAAGGATACTGCAGCGAAATAGAGCGCGTCCTCCGGCAGCCTGAAAACACCGAGCATCATGAACGCGGCAGCCCATAGCCAGACGGCGATGCTCAGCGCTGCGACCATCCACAATGTCATGCCCGTGAGGAACGCGACCAGCCGCAGCATCCTGTGGTCGTTCAGGAAGCGATCGCCGAAGCGCTGCGCTGCCGCGATCGCCATGCCGATAAAACCCGCGGTTACAAGGATCGTTAAAGCTATCAGAAGCGAGCCAACGGCAATCTGGGCGAACATGATGCGGGGTTATTCCGCCTCTGGCGCGACATAGGGCCGCGGCGCGGCAGGAGGACTGCATCCGAGGGCTGATCCAAGCCCTTTGAGATAGGCGCGCCGCGCAACGCCGCGGATATGAAGTTCCAACAGTCGCCTTTCGCGATCCTCCGCGCCGGACAGCTCGCGCACCAGGCTGCGGAACGGAATGAGACCGCCGACGATTGAAGATGCGCCGCTCTGGACGCGCTCGAGCGTATCGTCGTCATCGGTTTGCGGCAGGTCGGCATCGGGTCCGAGCGCGGCATCGAGCATGGCGACTTCTTCGCCGATCGCCGAACAGCGGTGTCGCCCGACGGGCTGGTACGGTGAGTCAAGTTCGAGCAGTACCTCCGGCACCCGTTCGGCGCGCAGATTGAGATCGCTGAGCGGCGTCAGCGCGACTTCGCCGACCGCTTCGCCGATCTCTTCCGCCGACGCGCCGCCCTCGTCCTGCGCAGAGGCCTGGGTTGCTGCAAAGATGAGAAGCGCCGAGCCGAACAAGGCCTTGGAGAATGATAGAAACCGCATGTCTACGCCCCGCCAAAAAGACAAAGCATATCGCACAAGCCTCGGATCGTCAGCATCGGATTGCGAAGAAGGATGGTGGACGCACCAGGGCTCGAACCTGGGACCCGCTGATTAAGAGTCAGCTGCTCTGCCAACTGAGCTATGCGTCCATTCCATTTTGGCGTTCCGTCCGGCCTGAGGCAGTCGGGAAGGCGGGGCGGTTAGCATGAGGTTTGCCATTCCGCAAGCGCGAAGGTGTGCCGGCTCAGCGACGGCGCATCCGGTTTTCGCGGTCGATCGACATCAATATGCCGATGCAGATCAACACGGTCAGCATCGCCGATCCGCCATAGGAAACGAGGGGCAGGGGAATGCCGACAACCGGGGCGAGGCCCATGACCATCATCAGGTTGATCGCAAAATAGAAGAAGATCGTGGTCGCAAGGCCCGCCGCGGTCAATTTCGAGAAGGTCGATTCCGCCCGGCGTCCGACCCGGATGCCCCAGCGGATCAGCAGCGCGAAGCCGAGGATCAAGAGCAATCCGCCAAGCAGCCCGAACTCCTCGGCCATGGTCGCGAAGACGAAATCGGTATGGCCCTCCGGCAGATAGGCGAGATGGCTCTGCGTACCGTTCAAGAACCCCTTGCCGAACAGCCCGCCCGATCCGATCGCGATCTTCGATTGGGTGATATGATAGCCGGTGCCGAGCGGATCGTTTTCGGGATTGAGGAAGGTCAGGACGCGGTTCTGCTGATAGGGCTGCAACAGGAACTGGAAGGCAAGGGGGATCGCGGCCGCCATCGCGAGTGCGCCGCCGACGAATATCCGCATCGGCAGCCCCGCCAGAAACATGACCGTTACGCCGGCCGCGACCAGCACGAGCGTCGTCCCGAGATCGGGCTGGATAACGACGAGCGCGGCAGGGAGGCCGATAATGATCAAAGCCGGCCAGATGGCGACGAAGCGGCGCAGCTCGCCGGACGGCAGCGTGTCGTAGAATTTCGCGAGCGCCAGGATCAATACCGGCTTCATGATCTCCGAGGGCTGGATGCGCATGAAGCCGAGATCGAGCCATCGCTGGCTGCCGCCGCTCACCTGACCCATGATTTCGACGCCGAGCAGGCCCAGCAAGGTAGCGCCGTACAACGGAAAGGCGAAAAATTTCCAATGCTCCTCGCGAAACCGCGACAGCATGATCGCAAAGGCGAAGAACAGCGTGAACCGGATCGCATGGTTCGAGGCCCAGGGTTGGAGCGCGCCGCCGGCCGCCGAATAGAGCACGGCGAGGCCAAGGCCGAAGATCGCAAGCACGAGCAGGATCAGCCGCCATGGCAATTGCGCCAATGGTTCGGGGATGAGGGAGTCCGGGTTCGTCGCCATTATGGCGCCCGCTCTTCGTCGTCATCCGCCGCTTCGGCTCGGGCCGGTACGACGGGCAGCCCCTCGCGCGGCGGCAGACCTTCGTCGCGGCGATACTCGGCCTCCTGCACCGCCATGCGGGTGAATATATCGCCGCCCCATCCCGCTTCGAGGCGCTCGAGTTCCTCCATTGCGCGGTCGGGATCGTAAAGATAGGTGATCGCATCGCGCGCGACTGGCGAAGCAGCGCGTCCGCCGGACATGCCGTGCTCGACGACCACCGCGCAGGCATAGAGCGGATTGTCAGCAGGGGCGAAGGAAACGAACAGCCCGTGGTCGCGGAACCGCCACGGCACGCCGCGACCGCCGCGGCCAGCGGAAAGGTTCACGACCTGCGCCGTCCCGGTCTTGCCTGCCAAGCGTACATCCTCAAGCGGCAGACGCGCGCGTGGCGCGGTTCCTGCGCCATTCACGACCTCGTCCATGCCCGCGCGGACGAGCTGCAGATTTTCGTCCGAGATGCCCGAAAGGTGCCGCGGTTGCGTAGCGCCGTCCTGAACGAGCCGGGGATTGACGTCGAGGCCCGATGCGATGCGCGCGGACATGACCGTCAGTTGCAACGGCGTCGTCAACAGATAGCCCTGACCGATCGACGTGTTGAGCGTGTCGGCATCGGTCCATTCGCGATTGTGCCGGCGGACGACCCATTCGTCGTCGGGCACCGTGCCGTAATTCTGGTTGGCGACAGGAATCGGATATTCAGCGCCAAGGCCGAGTTTGCGCGAGACTTCGGCGATCCGCTGGATGCCGATCCGGCGGCCCATCGTGTAGAAATAGGTGTTGCAGCTGCGTGCGATGGCACGGTGCAAATTCATCGGGCCGTGCACGCCAAGGCAACCGAAGCGGCGGTTGCCGAGCCGGTAGCCCCCGCCGCAATAGACGATCTCTTCGGGATCCACGCCCGCTTCCAGCGCGGCCAGCGCCGCGACCGGTTTGAAGGTCGATCCGGGCGGGTACATGCCGAGCAGCGATTTGTTGCGCAGCGGGACACGCTCGTCCTCGGAAAGCATATTATATTCGGGATGGCTGATGCCGTCCGAAAAACTGTTGGGATCGAAACAGGGCATGCTCGCCATCGCCAGTACATCGCCGGTCCGGCAGTTCATGACGATCGCCGCGCCCGATTCATTGCCGAGCCTGCGACCCACATATTCCTGAAGCCCCGCATCGACCGTCAGCTGAAGCGTTTCGCCTGGCCTGTCGGGGCGCGTATCGAGTTCGCGAACGAGCTGGCCGCGGGCGGTAACCTCGGCGCGCCGCGCGCCCGGTTCGCCGCGCAAACGCTCCTCGAACGTCTTTTCGAGCCCGTCCTTGCCGACCTTGAAGCCCGGAAAGAGCAGCAGCGGATCCTCGCCTTCCTCGAGATACTGTTCGCGCGTCGGTGCGCCGACATAGCCGACCAGATGACCGACGGCCGCGCCGGCGGGGTAATGGCGCGCAAAGCCCTGTATCGGAGCGACGCCCGGCAGGTCCGGCAGTCGGACATTGACGGCGGCGAATTGCTCCCATTCGAGTCCCGCCGCGACCTGCACGGGCTGCGCGCCGGGTACCGTGTCGAGTTCCTCGTTTATGCGCTCCAGTTCGTCGCTGGGCAGGTCGAGCAACTCGGTCAGCGCGGCGAGCACCGGTTCGCGGTCGCGCAGCCGATCCGGGATCAGGTCCACGCGGAAGTCGGACCGGTTCATCGCGATGGGCTGTCCGGCGCGGTCGACGATCCAGCCCCGGCGCGGCGGAATCAGGCTCAGCTGAACGCGATTGCTTTCGGACAGTAGCTGCCACTGCTCATTCTCGGCAACCGATATCCAGGCCATGCGGGCGCCGAGAAGTCCGGCGACGCCGAGCTGCGCCCCGCCGAGCAGAATCGCCCGGCGCGAATACATCGTCTTGCGCATATTGTCGTTGATCGGGAGAGACGGGCGGCGGCGCTTCACAGCATGAGCCTCCGCCGGTCGAGCCGCGCACACAGGCGCAGCGCAAGCGGGAAGAGCAAGATCGTCGCGGCAATTTGGGGCAGCAGCGGCCAGAAGATCCAGCCGCCGCCAGTCAACGCATTCAACACCATGGCGCCCATGATATAGGAAGTGAGAGCGCCTGTCGCGAGAAGCCAGTCGATCCAGTAATCGCGCCACATCGCCCGGTTCTCGGCAAAATCGAGCGCCAGCAGGATCGCCGTCCAGAGCAGCATGCCGCTGCCGATCGGATTGCCGGATATGAGATCGTCGAACAGGCCGAATGGCAGGCCGGCCCAGATCGGCCAGATTTCGGGCCGCAGAAAGCGCCAGGCGAGAAAGATCATGAGCGCGAAGGGCGGCATGAGCGGCGCCTGCGCGATGAGTGGGACGAGGCACAGCAGCGAACCGGCGACGACGCTTGCCGCGGGAATCAGGCTCAGCTGCGCGCGCACCAGCGCGAGATTCTCATCCGCTGCGCGCAACCGGCTCATGGCGTTTCCGAGAATCCGGGGGTGGCCGTTTCGTCCGCATTGCCATCGCCTGCCGAGGCTTCGTCTTCTTCTTCGACTTCGGGTTCATAGGCGGGCTGGACGATCGCGAAGTCCAGCGAGGCGGGGTTGGCCAGCGGCGTCGCCAGCGCGGAATCGCCGAACACTTCGATGATGACGGCAACCGGTACATTGGGCGGATAAATGCCCCCGGTGCCGCTGGTGATGAGGACATCGCCTTCCTCGAACGGGCTGCGGCCGGCTTCGAGCGCACGCACCTCGACCTGCCCGTCGCCGCGTCCGGTCGTGAAAGCGGGTGTTCCATCCCGCGTCAGCCGGACGGGCACGATGTTCGACCGGTCCGTGAGCAGCAGCACACGCGAGGCCGAGCTGCCACTGTCGATGATCCGCCCGACCAGGCCGTCAGCGGCGCTCACCGGCTGACCCGAGCGTACGCCCTGATTGCGTCCGGCGAATAGCGTAGCGGTACGCCGCGCGCTGGTCAGGCTGGAATTGACGAGACGCGCGGTGACGATGATCTCGCTTTCCCCTTCGATAAGGTTGACAAGCTGCCGCAACCGGCGGTTCTCCAGCTCGGTCGCGCGCGCCTCGACAAGCTGTCGCCGCGCGATATCGAGTTCGGCGCGCAGCTCCGCATTCTGGCGGCCCGCATTCCACCAGTTGGCGATATAGTCATCGATCCGGCCGCCGCTTTGCACCGCGCCGCGTCCAGACGCCGAAACCGGAGCGGTCACCGTACTGACGGCGCCGCGGATCGAGGCGAAGCCTTGCGGATCGAAGATCGCGATGATGATCAGGCCCGCGCCGATGAGCGCGCCGGTGATCGCAACCACATAACCGGCGAACAGGCCGAAGCGCGCGCGACGGGAAAAACCGGGGCGCTTCGATCCTTGTGAGGCCACTGGCCGTCTCCCTTGGCGTATTCGGCCAGATTATCCGGTGCTTAGTACGCCGCGGAAGATTTCCTCTTCGAGTGCGCGACCGGTGCCGAGCGCGACGCAGGTCAGCGGATCTTCGGCCACCGTGACGGGGAGACCCGTCTCGCGCCGCAACACCTCGTCGATGCCTTCGAGCAGCGCCCCGCCGCCAGTGAGAACGATGCCCTGATCGACGATGTCCGCCGCCAGCTCCGGCGCCGTGTTTTCGAGCGCGATGCGGACGCCTTCGACGATCGTGCCGACCGGTTCGCTCAGCGCTTCGGCGAGCTGGCCCTGGTTGATCGAGATTTCCTTCGGCACGCCATTGACGAGGTCGCGGCCCTTGATGTGAATCGTCTGGCCCTTGCCGTCCGCCGGCATCAGCGCGACGCCGACTTCCTTCTTGATCCGCTCGGCCGTCGCTTCGCCGATCAGCAGATTGTGGTTGCGACGGACATAGGAGGAGATCGCCTCATCCATCTTGTCGCCACCGGTGCGGACCGACGTTGTATAGGCGAGGCCGCGCAGCGAGAGCACGGCAACCTCGGTCGTGCCGCCGCCGATGTCGACGACCATCGATCCGATCGGTTCGGTCACCGGCATGTCAGCGCCGATCGCTGCCGCCATCGGTTCCTCGATCAGGAACACCTGGCTCGCCCCGGCATTGGAAGCTGCGTCGCGGATCGCGCGGCGCTCGACCTTGGTCGATCCTGAGGGCACGCAGATGACGATCTGCGGCCAGCGCGGGAAGCGGCGGGCCCCGTGCACCTTCTGGATGAAGTGTTTGATCATCTGCTCCGCGACATCGATGTCGGCGATCACGCCGTCGCGCAGCGGGCGGATCGCCTCTATAGCGTCGGGCGTCTTGCCCATCATGACCTTCGCGTCTTCTCCGACAGCGCGGACTTTCTGGATGCCGTTTTCGGTCTCGATCGCGACCACAGACGGCTCGTTTAGGACGACGCCGCGGCCGCGGACATAGACGACGGTGTTCGCCGTACCGAGGTCGATCGCCATGTCGTGGGACATGATCTTAAAAAAACGTTGGAACCACATGTTTGGAACTGTCTCGTACAAAGGGTTTAAAGCGTTGGGAATCGGCGCTTGACAGGCCTTGACACCCCCATAGCGCTTATCGGCGCATTTGCACTAATATTTTCGGCGAATCACTGTGGATCGTCCGCTCGTGCGATGTCGGGACATGCGATAAAGACTCTAGTATGCCCATTCGCCGTCTTCCCGAACATCTGGTCAACCGCATCGCGGCCGGCGAAGTCGTAGAACGGCCGGCGAGTGCGCTGAAGGAACTGGTCGAAAACGCCGTGGATGCGGGGGCGACACGGATAACGGTGCGCCTCGCCTCGGGCGGTATCGACCGAGTCGAAGTGATCGACGACGGTTGTGGCATGAGCCCGGACGAGATGGCGCTCGCGCTGGAGCGACACGCGACATCCAAGCTGCCGGACGACGATATCGAGAACGTCGAAACGCTTGGTTTTCGGGGCGAAGCGCTGCCTTCGATCGCCAGTGTCGCGCGACTGACGATAGAAAGCCGTGTGCGCGGGACCGAGGGCTGGTCGAAGATTATCGACAACGGCGCGTTGCTCGAAGAGGGGCCAGCGGCGCTACCGCCCGGCACGCGCGTCGTCGTCGAGGGTCTGTTCGCCAAGGTGCCGGCGCGGCGCAAGTTTCTCCGTACGCCGCGATCCGAATATGGCGCGGCGGCCGACGCGATCCGGCGGCTCGCCATGGCGCGGCCCGATATCGGCTTCACGCTCGAACATGACGGGCGGCGCAATATTTCCGTACAGCCCGGAGAGACGCGCGCGGAACGCGTCGCCGCGCTCACCGATCGTCAGCTGACCGAAAACAGTGTCGCGGTCGACTATGAACGCGGCACGGCGAAGCTCGAAGGCGTGGCGAGCTTGCCGACTTTCAATCGCGGCGTCGCCGATCATCAATATCTGTTCGTCAATGGGCGGCCGGTGAAGGATCGGCTGCTGATCGGCGCCGTCCGCGGCGCGTATCAGGACCTGTTGGCGCGGGACCGGCATCCGGTGCTGGCGTTGTTCCTGACCGTGCCGCCGGGCGAAGTGGATGTAAATGTCCATCCGGCAAAGACGGAAGTGCGGTTTCGCGAGCCGGGAAATATCCGCGGGCTGATAGTCGGCGGGTTGCGCCATGCGCTGGACGAGGCGGGATTCCGGAGCGTGCAGCGGCCATCGGCGGGCGCGCTCGGCAATTGGCAGACGGAGCCGGTCGGCGCGGCATCCGGCAGCGTGTCCACGGCTTCTCCACAGGCTTATCAACAGGATTATGGACAGCGCGGTGCCTTTTTCGCGCCATCGGCGGGTTCCGAGGTTGCCGCCGGGCAATCCAGCGTCTGGGATCGCTCGCCCGATTATCGACCAGCGCCAGAAGGCCGCGCCGAAATTGCCGACGCGCCGGTGCCCGCGGCCGCCGACCATCCGCTCGGAATTGCGCGCGGACAGGTCGCCGAAACCTATATCGTTGCCGAAGCGGAAGATGGGCTTGTAATCGTCGATCAGCATGCGGCGCATGAGAGGCTGGTGCTAGAGCGGATGAATCGGGCCATGGCGGAGGGCGGGGTCGCGTCCCAAGGCCTGCTCGTGCCCGAGGTGGTCGAGCTCGACGAAAGCGCCTGCGATGCGCTGGAGGAAAGGATCGGCGAACTGACCGAACTCGGCCTCGAACTCGAACGCTTCGGCCCGAAGGCGATGCTGGTCCGCGCGACCCCGGCCATGCTGGGTGCCGGCGATGTCAAAGGGCTGGTCACCGATCTGGCCGACGAGATCGCCGCCTATGACCAGCATCTGAGTTTGAAGGAGAAACTCGACCATGTCGCCGCGACGATGGCCTGCCACGGCTCGGTGCGTGCGGGACGGGTGCTGAATGTTGCCGAGATGAACGCGCTGCTGCGCGAAATGGAAGTGACGCCGCATAGCGGCCAATGCAATCACGGCCGCCCGACCTGGGTGAAGCTCGGCCATGGCGATATCGAGAAACTGTTCGGGCGGAAGTGATCGGGCGCGTCAGTCCGGCGAGCTGGCGCGATAGTGCCCGGTCGCCGTCGTCCCGAAGCTGATCGCGCACATATGATCGAAGCGCGCATGATCGCCGCAGCCTACGCCCGCGTAGCGGAATTCGCTCGTGAAGATCAGGTCGCGATGGCCGCGATCGGGTACGCCATCGTCGACAATGAGCTGACGCACGACCTCCGCGCCTTCCGACGGACCATAGGATATCGCCTCGGCGACATAGCGGCCGCCGCCGCGGCGCTCTGCGCGGTCGCCGGCTCGCTTTCCGTCGCGCGACGCATGACCGAGCGCGCCACGCGGGCCCTGCTCGTCGACATGATCGTCAGCGGCTTGGGCCAAAAGCCCGCTCGCAGCGAAAGGCGGCAACGGGTCCTGACGTTCGAGAAAAGCGATGGCCTCGTCGACGGCCGCCACGCCTTCACTGGTCAATATGCCGACGGCGTCGCCCGGCCGTCGCATGATCCGGCCGTCGAAATAGGTGCGATATTCGCGGAGCACATCGGCATAGGCCGCCGGATCCGCGCGCACTCGATTCATCTCGGCAAGCACCGCGGACTCGCGCGCCGAAACCGCGTTGTCGGACTGCGCCTGTGCAGTGCCGGAAAGCCCGCACACCGCCGCGACGAAGATTGGCAAGCGCTTGATAGTACCCTGTCTCATCTCCGCGCCGCGATAGCTTCCCGTCCGTGGCTGTCAGGTTAACGCGATCCGCTTTGGATTGTCAGGCGGAGTTGATACAAGCGCGGATATGCCCGCCGGATCGCAGCCGATGCAAATCCTCGCCGTCTCGAGAAAGCGGTCCCACGGCATTGCCAAAACGAACGTCGATGTCATCCGCCTGATTGCCGGTCATGGCGTGGAGGACGATGCGCATTTCGGGACGACTGTACAGCATCGCTCTCGCGTGGCGAAAAACCTGGATCAGCCCAATTTGCGTCAGGTGCATCTGGTCCATGCTGAACTGTTGGACGCACTCGGTGAACACGGCTTTGCCGTCTCGCCCGGCGATATGGGCGAGAATATCACGACGCGCGGCATCGGCTTACTGGCGTTGCCTGAGGGCACGGAGCTGGCTTTGGGCGATACGGCGCGCATCCGGATCACGGGGCTGCGCAATCCCTGCAAGCAGCTGAACGGCCATGCGCCGGGGCTGATGAATGCCGTACTGGATCGCGATGCCGATGGCGTACTCGTCCGCAAGGCCGGTATCATGGCGGTCGTCTTGGAAGGCGGCGAAGTGCGGCCCGGCGATGCGATAGCGGTGCACATGCCCGAAGGCGAAAGGCGGCGGTTGCAATCGGTTTAGGTGAAGCGACGCACCGCAAACGCGACGCGATCGGCAATGCTAGCTTTTGAGAGTTCGACAAGCTGGTAGCCGTTGGCGGTATAGGCTTCGCGTAAAGCGTTTTCGGTTGCGCGCGCTTCGGCTTCGTCCTGCCGGCGCAGTTCGTCATTGCAGAATATGTCCGGCCAGAACGGCGCGAGCAGGGCATCCTTCGCGTAACGGTGGGTATCGCAGGCGCGTTTGACGCGATCAGGTACCGCTTCGCCGATCAACAGATAGTAGCCGTAGACGTCGACAATCGTGCGATCGAACCAGACGGGCGGAGGAAGCGTGAGAGCGGCTTCGTAATCCGCGATGCAGCGCTGGAACTGCAATTCGGCATATCGCACACGATCCCCATCATGCGTGGCGCTGCCGCCGCTGCGCTTCTGCTCTTCGAGGATGGCACGTCCGGCTTCGGGAACGGTGGCGAATCCTTCGTCCGCCAGCGCGTCCACCAGCGTGGTCTTGCCTGCGCCGGGCCCTCCGGTGACGGCGATAAGCGGGTTTGCGTTCAAACGTCGACGCCGTTCGCGGCGCTTAGCACTGCCCGGACGCTTGCCGTTGCAACGTCATGGCTGATGCCGACCCCGAAGACGGTGTTGCCGGCACCGTCCGTACATTCGAGATAGGCGGCCGCCTGTGCGTCGGAGCCGTGCCCGATCGCATGTTCGTTGTAACTGACCACATCGAGCTGGATGCCCCATTCGTCGCGCAGTGCAGCGAGCACCGAGGAGATCAGGCCGTTGCCGCGCCCGCTCACGGACCGTTCTTCGCCGTCATGGCCGATCGTGCCGGTGAATATCCGGTCCGAGCCGGCGCGGCCCTCTTCATAGTCGATCAGCGTGAAGCGTTGCTCGCCTGTTAGCCCATAGCGCCTTTGGAAAGCCTGCCAGATATCGTCGGCATTGAGTTCGCGACTGGTGGCGTCCGCCAGTTCCTGCACGACGAAGCTGAAATGCG
This sequence comes from Parasphingopyxis sp., assembly GCF_052168295.1. Classification (GTDB taxonomy): domain Bacteria; phylum Pseudomonadota; class Alphaproteobacteria; order Sphingomonadales; family Sphingomonadaceae; genus Parasphingopyxis. Next base: position 92,389 of record NZ_JBQLZN010000039.1, read on the forward strand.
CCTGCAACCGTTTCGGCAGTTTCAGTCCCTGATCCTGTTCGAGCACCCAGGCCACGCCGCCCTTGCCCGATTGCGAGTTTACGCGGATCACTGCCTCATAATCGCTGCCGATATCGCGCGGATCGAGCGGGAGATACGGCACTTCCCAGAGCGTATCGTTGCGGTTTTCCTGCGCTGCAAAGCCTTTCTTGATCGCGTCCTGATGCGATCCGGAAAAGGCCGTGAACACCAGTTCGCCGCCATAAGGATGGCGCGGATGGACCGGGATCTGATTGCAATACTCGACCGTCTGCTTGATCTCGTCGATATCCGAAAAATCGAGGCCGGGATGCACGCCCTGGCTGTACAGGTTGAGGCCCATCGTCACGAGGTCGCAATTGCCGGTGCGCTCGCCGTTGCCGAACAGGCAGCCCTCGATCCGGTCGGCGCCCGCCATCAGGCCGAGCTCCGCCGCCGCGATGCCCGTGCCGCGATCATTATGCGTGTGCAGCGAGATGACGACACTGTCGCGACGCGAGATATGGCGGCCGAAATATTCGATCTGGTCGGCATAGATGTTGGGCGTTGCCGCCTCCACCGTCGCCGGCAGGTTGAGGATCAGCGGTTTTTCGGGCGTCGGATCGATAATCGCGATGACCGCGTCGCAGACGCGAACGCTCAGATCGATTTCGGCGGTACTGAAGGTTTCCGGCGAATATTCGAAATGCCAGTCGGTCTCCGGATATTTCGCGGCCTGTTCCACCAGGATGCCCGCACCCTGCTTTGCGATATCGATCACGCCGTCTTCGTCCATCTGGAACACGATCTTGCGCCAGGCCGGGGAGATCGCATTGTAGAGATGGACGATAGCCTTTTTCGCGCCAGCCATGCTCGCGAAAGTCGTTTCGATCAGGTCGCGGCGCGACTGGGTCAGGCCCTGGATGATGACGTCGTCTGGGATTGCGCCGCTATCGACCAGCCCGCGGATGAAATCGAAATCGGTCGCGCCGGATGCGGGAAAGCCGACCTCGATCTCCTTAAGGCCGACCTTGACGAGCAGGTCGAAAAAACGGCGCTTTTTCTCGCTGTCCATCGGGTCGATGAGCGCCTGGTTGCCGTCGCGCAGGTCCGTGGAGAGCCAGCGCGGCGGAGTTGTGATCGTGCGGGACGGCCATTGCCGGTCGGGCAGGTCGATCTGCGGAAAGGGTCGGTATTTTTGCGACGGATCGCTGAGCATGGGCATAACGATAGCCTGTATCTTCTTCGGTTTGCCGGGTTTTGAAAGAGAAGCCCTTAGGCCGTGTGTGCTGCGCTCAGCACGAGGGGCACGCCTAAGGGCGTGTAAGTCGAAGAATAAGCAGGGCGCGTTGCGCTGTCATGGCCGCATTGTGTGACGGCAAATGGTTAACAAGTCCAGAGTGGGCCGCTGAAAAAGATAATCTTGGCCAAGCGAAATTTTCTTTGCCGTAACCGATCGGCGAGGGCGCGCGAAGCTCGTCGCGACCATGACGGTTCGATCAAGCGCCCGCATCCGGGCGGCCGGCATGACGCTCAACAGGAGACTAATATCATGCGCACCATCGCTCTCGCGCTTGCCGCCGCCGCTCTCATCCCGGCCGCTTGCAGCGCCCCCGAAACCGTGACCGAAGAGGTCGCTCAGGACGAACTGCTCGCCGAAGTGAATGACGATGCCAGCGGGCCCGTTTATCTGAGCTCCGGCCGCAATATCGGCCTCAGCGGCTATGACGCGGTATCCTATCAAGTCGGTGACGGCACGCCGCAGCAGGGCAATGAGGAGTTCGCCGTCAGCTATAACGGCGTGCAGTATCATTTCGCGAATGCCGACAATGCCGCGACCTTCCAGGCCGATCCGGCGCGCTACGTTCCGGCCTATGGCGGTTTCTGTGCCTGGGCGGCTGCGCGTGGCGATCTCGCCGCCGGCAACCCGGAAAACTATCGCGTCGTGGACGGCCGGCTCTATCTGAACTTCAACGGGCTGATCCAGTCGCGTTGGGAACAGGACATCCCGGGCTTCATCGAGCGCGCGGACGAGAACTATCCGCAGTTCGCCGCCGATGCGACCGAGGGCGATTCCCTCGGCTAAACGCTGGAACGATGCGAATGGAAAGGGCGGCGGGCAGAGATACGCGCCGCTCTTTCGCGTTCAATAACAATCGATCTTTTCGATCCGGTTGTTTTCGTCGAGCTCGAAATTCAGCCGGTTGGCCCGCAGGTCTTCGATCACGGCATCGCCCGGGCGTATCCACCGGATGTCGGTGGTTTCGACCAGCGCCTCCGCCTCCCGGCGCGTCGCGGGATCGGCAAACAGGCCGACAAAGGCGGTGAGTCGGTCGGCGCCGCATTCCTCGGGCAAGATGCCCAAGCAGTTGGACCCCGCCGGCCTGCGGATTTCAGGGTTGATGCCGGGGCAGGGCGGTAGGTCATCCCGTTGGGCAACATCCGCCGCAATCGGTTCGCGAGCGCCGTTGCCCGTCGCCGGTTCGCCTGCCGGACATTCGGCCGAGGCGCCACAGCCCGCCAGACCGACCATGAAGACTGCGGCAACCGCCGCTGAGTAATCGATACGCATGATACACCTCATTGTCTGAGGCATATCGGTGTAGCGCTAGTTTTTTTCCTTATCCACCAGCTTGTTGGCGCCGATCCACGGCATCATCGCGCGCAATTCGGCTCCGGTCTTTTCGATCGGATGTTCGGCCTGCAGCTTGCGGGCCGCTTTCATCTCGGGGTTGCCGGCACGGTTGTCGGCGATGAAGCGCTGGACGAACTTGCCGCGCTGGATATCGTCGAGAACGCGCTTCATCTCAGCCTTGGTTTCCTCGGTGATGACGCGCGGGCCGGTGTGATAGTCGCCATATTCCGCGGTGTTCGAGATCGAATAGCGCATATTGGCGATCCCGCCCTCATACATGAGGTCGACGATCAGCTTCACCTCGTGCAGGCACTCGAAATAGGCCATTTCCGGCGCGTAGCCCGCTTCGGTGAGCGTTTCGAACCCGGCCATGACGAGGCTCGTGAGTCCGCCGCAGAGCACCGCTTGTTCGCCGAACAGATCGGTTTCGCATTCCTCGCGAAATGTCGTTTCGATAATACCCGAACGTCCGCCGCCGACGCCGCTTGCATAGGCAAGCGTGACGTCATGCGCGTTGCCGGTCGCATCCTGCGCGATCGCCATCAGGCACGGGACGCCGCCGCCGCGCTCATATTCGGCGCGAACCGTATGGCCCGGGCCCTTGGGCGCGACCATGATGACGTCGAGATCGGCGCGCGGCTCGATCAGGCCGAAATGCACGTTCAGGCCGTGGGCGAAGGCGAGGGCGGCGCCCTCCTTCATGTTCGGTGCAAGGTCTTCAGCATAAATTGCTGCCTGATGCTCGTCCGGCGCCAGCATCATGACGATATCGGCCCAAGACGCGGCCTCGGCATTCGTCATTACCTGAAACCCGGCGGCTTCGGCTTTTTTGCGCGTCGCCGAACCCTCGCGTAGGGCAATCGCGACATCGGCAACGCCGCTGTCCCGCAGATTCTGCGCATGGGCATGGCCCTGACTGCCATAGCCGATGATCGCGATTTTCTTGCCCGTCACCAGGCCCAGATCGGCATCGGCATCGTAATAGACGCGCATAAGTTCACACTCCCTGTTTTTGCGCCGGACGGCGGAAATAGTCGAAGATCCGCGTCCAGTAATAGGAAACCACATAGATGGAGATCGGCAACGCCAGCGCGACGCCGTCATACCAGGCCCATCCCCAGACATTGACCGCGCCGATCACCGCGAGGATCGGCAGGGCGGGCCAGAGCCGTAAGATAATGATCCACGCCATCGCGATCCCGGCGAGGATCCAGTGCATCGCATCCTCGAGCGCCATGAATACGGCCGAGCCGAAGGCGAGAAAGTAGAAAAACGCGATGATGATCGCCGATATGCTGATGATTTCGCGCATTGCCGCGGGCCTTAGCTCGCTTCCTTGCCGCGGCCAATGGCGACAACGCCCGTGCGCGCGACTTCGACCAAGCCGACCTCGCGCATGAGATCGATGAAACTGTCGACCTTCTCGCTGTTGCCCGTGACCTCGAAGACGAAGCTGCCGGTCGTCGAGTCAACGACCCGCGCGCGATAGACATCGGCGAGGCGCAGCGCTTCGATCCGATGATCGCCCGTGCCGGCGACTTTGACGAGCGCCATATCGCGTTCGACGTGCGGGCCGATCTCGGTGAGGTCGGTGACCTTGTACACGGGCGGCATGCGCTCGGTCTGGGCGATAATCTGGTCGATGACGCGCGCCGAACCGTTGGTGACGATGGTGATCCGGCTGATCGCCTCGTCCTCGCTGACGTCCGTCACCGTCAGGCTCTCGATATTGTAGCCGCGCGCCGTGAACATGCCGGCGATGCGCGCCAAGATGCCCGGTTCGTTATCGACAAGGACGGAGAGGGTATGCCGTTCGCCGGCTTCGGCGTGGATTTTCATCAGACCAGCGCCTTGGCTTCATCGTCCATCGTCCCTGAAACCGTGTCGGATTCGAGGATCATGTCCGTATGCGCAGCGCCCGACGGGATCATCGGGAAACAATTGGCGAGTTTGGCGACACAGCAATCGACGAGTACCGGTCCGTCATGGGCAAGCATCGCCTCTATGCCGCTTTCCAGAGCGTCCGGCTCCTCGATCCGGATGCCCTTCCAGCCATAGGCTTCGGCCAACTTTACAAAATCTGGCAAGGAATCGCTATAACTCTCTGCGTAGCGACCAGAATATGTGAGCTCCTGCCATTGGCGGACCATGCCCATATATTCGTTGTTGAGCACGAATATCTTGACCGGGAGGCGATACTGGCTCGCCGTGCCCAGCTCCTGGATATTCATCTGGATCGAGGCTTCGCCGGCGATATCGATGACGAGCGCGTTCGGATTGCCGATCTGCGCGCCAATCGCTGCGGGCAGGCCGTATCCCATCGTGCCGAGACCCCCGGATGTCAGCCATTTATTCGGGTTTTCGAAGCCGTAATGCTGGGCCGCCCACATCTGGTGCTGGCCGACTTCGGTCGTAATAATCGGATCCTGCTTGTGCGTCGCCTGCCACAGCGCCTGGATGGCGGCCTGCGGCATGATCTCTTCCTTGCTCTCAGGAAATGCAAGGCATTGGGTCGCGCGCCATCCATCGATCCGCGCCCACCAATCCTGCAGATCGGCTTTCTTGTGCTGCCGGGCCTTCCAGATCTTGACGATATCTTCCATCGCGCGGCCCGCATCGGCGTTGATGGCGAGGTCGACGGGCACGATCTTGTTGATCGAGCTGCGATCGATATCGATATGTATCTTCCGCGAATTGGGGGCAAAAGCGTCGAGACGGCCGGTCACCCGGTCGTCGAACCGCGCGCCGATCGCGATGATCAGGTCGGCCTTGTTCATCGCCATATTGGCCTCGAACGTCCCGTGCATGCCCAGCATGCCGAGCCATTGCTCGTTCGAGGCCGGGAAGGCGCCCAGACCCATCAGCGTCGAAGTGACGGGCGCGCCCGTGATCCGGGCCAGCTCGCGCAGGATCATGCTGGCGCCGGGCCCGGAATTGATGATGCCGCCGCCCGTGTAGAAGATCGGCCGCTCGGCCGCAGCGATCATCTCCGCCGCCGCTTCGATATTTTTCGGGTCCGGCTTGTCGCGCGGAACATAGGCTTTGTGCGGCATTGGGCCCGCTTTGCGATAGCGGCCGGTCGCAACCTGCACGTCCTTCGGGATATCGACGACGACGGGGCCGGGGCGGCCCGTCGTCGCGATGAAAAAGGCTTCCTGCAGCACGCTGCCCAGCTTGTCCGGGTCTTTCACCAGATAATTATGCTTTGTGCAGTGCCGGGTGATCCCGACCGTGTCGGCTTCCTGAAAAGCGTCGGTGCCGATGAGCGTCGAGGGTACCTGGCCGGTAATGACGACCATCGGGATCGAGTCCATCAGCGCGTCGGTGATACCCGTGACAGCGTTGGTCGCGCCGGGGCCTGAAGTAACGAGCACCACGCCCGGCTTGCCGGTCGCCCGCGCATAGCCTTCCGCGGCATGGGCCGCGCCCTGTTCGTGCCGGCACAGAATGTGGCGGATGCGCTTCTGTTTAAACAGGGAATCATAGATCGGCAGCACCGCGCCGCCCGGATAGCCGAAAATGACGTCCACGCCGCAATCCAACAGCGCTTCGACCAATATATCCGCTCCGGCTTTTTCGCTTGCCATGATCCTCATCCACTACCCGTGTTGCACCGCAATAGCAGCGCGGGAACCGGGCTGCTAGACAGGGAAATATTCCATGTCAACGCCTATTGGAGTAATTTAGTTACAATTTTATTCTCATATTTCTCACATTCTGATTCCCTCGGGCGCGGCCAGTCGGCAGGGGGCTGGTTCGCGAACCAGGTATATTGGCGCTTGGCATAGCGGCGCGTGGCCTGCGCGGCGGCGGCGATTGCGTCTTCCCGGCTGAGGCCGCCAGACAGAAACGCCACAATTTCGGGCATCCCAATGGCCCGCATGATCGGAAGAGACGGGTCGAGCTCGCGATCGATCAACGCGCGCACCTCGTCCACCGCACCGCTGTCGAACATATCGGCGAACCGCGCATCGCACCGCGCATAGAGCCAATGCCTGTCTGGCAACAGGATCGCCGGTGCAAGCGCGATGTCCTGCGCAATGCCGCCGCGTTTTTCTTTCTGCCAGGCGTCGATAGTGCGTCCGGTCGAGCGGATCACTTCGAGGGCGCGCGCCACGCGGGTCGTATCCGTCGCGTTTAGCCGCTCGGCCGATGCGGGGTCTTCGCGCTCCAGAGCGGCAAAATTCTCTTCGACCGGACTGGCGCGGATATCTGCGCGGATATCGGGGTCTATCTCCGGGATCGGGGCCAGCCCTTCGAGCAATGTACGATGATAGAGGCCGGTGCCGCCAACCAGTATCGCGGGTTGGCCACCGTTATGAGCTTCGGCAATTGCCGTCTTGGCGTCATCGGCCCAGCGGGCGGCGGAACAGGCCTCCGCGCCGTCGATATAGCCGAACAGGCGGTGGGGTAGGGCGGCTTCGTCTTCCGCGCTCGGCCGGGCCGTGACGACCCTCAGATCGCGATAGACCTGCGCGCTGTCGGCGTTGACAATCACTCCGTTCGTGCGTTCGGCGACCCGCATCGCGAGAGACGACTTGCCGCTGGCCGTTGGCCCGGCAATAAGCGCGACCCTGGCCCCGCACAGTTGGTTCTTGGAGTCTTCCGGCATGTTCATCGCAACGCTCATAGCAGCAGATCGCCTGTCCGCAGGCGATATTTCCGAGGCCTCGGACCGCCTCGCGTCAGCGGGTGCCGGCGTTGCGGGCTGGGAATGGGTGGAAGCGGACAAGGCGGCGGATATTCGCTTTTCCGGTGTGCTTGACGATGCAAGGCAGGCGCTGTCGATACTGGACGGTAAGTTCGATGCGATCGTTCAACCGGAAGAGGGGCGCTGCAAATCGCTGTTCGTTGCCGATATGGATTCGACGATGATCACCGTCGAATGTCTCGACGAACTGGCCGATTATGCGGGCTTCAAGCCGCAGGTTTCCGCGATCACCGAGCGGGCCATGCGCGGCGAACTCGATTTCATCGAAGCGCTGGACGAACGCGTCGCACTGCTTGCGGACATGGATGCCGAGATTGTCACCCGCTGCCATGAGGAACGCGTCGCGATATCGGCGGGCGCGGCGACGCTGGTGCGCACCATGCGCGCGGCAGGCACCCATTGCGTCCTTGTTTCCGGCGGTTTCACGCTGTTTGCGGACCGTGTCGCGGCGGAAATCGGGTTCGATCGCGCTATCGCCAACACGCTGGAAATCGCCGCCGGCCGGCTGACGGGGCGCGTGACCCGCCCGATCGTCGATGGTGCCATGAAGGAGCGGATATTGGCGGATACGACCGAGAAACGCGGCCTGCAATTCTCCGAAACGCTCGCTATCGGAGATGGCGCCAACGACAGGGCGATGGTCGCCCGGGCGGGCCTCGGGATCGCCTATCGCGCCAAGCCGACGCTGCGGGAGGCCGCGGATGCCCGCATCGATCATGGCGATTTGACGGCGTTGCTCTATGCGCAGGGCTATGCGCGCGCGGACTGGGTCGACACCTAGTTCGCCCGCGTCATGTCCGAAGCGATGGCGGTCAGCGCGAAGGCGACCGCAGTCTCATCTCCGGCAAAACTGAGCTCGATACCGGCATCCGACACGGCATGGACTTCCGCCGCGATCTCGCCGGCGGACGGGTGGACGAGCGTCACGCGCGCGCCGCATTGCGTTTCGATATTGCTGCGAACGATCGCGCCGCGACCGGAGACTCTGTCCAGCGCCGCGGGCGCGGGACCATCTGCATGGATGACGCACATGCGCCGGCGGCGCCATGGTGACGCCATCGATCCTGAATTCTGTACCCGATAACGCCGCGCCATCGACACTCCCCTGTTGGAGAGAGCGGTTAGCCACTACCGGCAAAAATTCGGTTAAACGGCTCGACTTTCCGGTATCAGCGCCGACGGACCGTGATGCATTCCGACCCGGCCCGGGTCGCCGCGCTGCAGGCCCGTTGCGCTTCGGCGCGGGTCTGGAACGGGCCGGCCTGAAGCCGCGTATAGGGACCTGCCCGGACGAGATAGGGCTGCAGGCTCGCCAGCGTGGAAGACCGGCCACTCACCGAACGCCAAAGCGATTCCGCGCGCGCCCTTTCGCGGAACGAACCGAGCTGGATCCGCCAGTCGCCGCTACGGGCCACTGGCGCAGGCGCGGGTGGCGGCGGAGGCGGCGGCGCTGCTGCCGTCATCGCCGGTGCAGGCCGTGTTTGCGGCGGCGATGCGGGTGGCGGCGTTGATGCCGGCGGACTGGCTGCAGGTGCCGGGACCGGAACAGGCGTAAATGTGCCGGTCGGGGCCGGGCGTGCGGTCGGCGCAGGTGGCGGGCTGGCGACTGCGACCTGGGTCGCCGCGCTGTCGGCGGCCATACGTTCGGCCATCGCCGTGCCTTCCTCGCGCTGTTCGAGCGGGATAAAGCCGTCCATGCGCTCGAGACTGGCCGACGCTTGCGGCAGGCCCGCGGCGGCGGCATTCGTCATCATCGCATAGGCGCGCGGCCAGTCGCGGGGCGCGTGATCGCCGTTAAACAGTGCCGTGCCGTAGATATACTGCGCGCGCGGTTCGCCGCGATTGGCGGCGCGGATTATGTATGGCATCGCCTCTTCGCGATTGCCGTCTTGAAACAGTATCAGTCCGTAATTGGCTTCCGCCTGGAGATGGCCGCGCCGCGCGGCCTGGCCGAACAGGTCGCGTGCGCGCTCCATATCCTGCGGCACGCCGCGACCCAGCTTGTACGCCTGGCCGAGATTGAACTGGGCATCGGGATCGCCGGTTTCGGCAAGCGGCTGCCATTCGGCGACGGCCCGGGCATAATCGCCGCTCTGCCACGCCTCGACGCCGTCCTGCACGCCGGCGTTGGCACCCCATGGCAAGGCCGTTGCCGCCAACAGCGCCGCGATCGCCGCCTTATGCCTCGTCGCCATTATCCATCTCCATGCATTTACGCCCGAATTTACTATCGCGAACGATAGCAGGGTTAAAGGCGGATTAGCAAAGATGGACCGTCCATTTCCGGGACATCAATCGAAATTTAACGCCGGTCGTTAACCAGATTTTAGTCACCCGAGTGGCAATGGCTTGCGTGAAATACCGCGAGCAAAGGGGATATCATGCGGGTACTGGCATTAGCATCGCAGAAAGGCGGCTCGGGCAAGACGACGCTCTCCGGGCACCTGGCCGTAGAGGCGCAGCGTAGCGGCGCGGGACCGGTCGTCCTGATCGATATCGACCCACAGGGTTCGCTCGCCGATTGGTGGAACGAGCGCGAGGACGATATGCCGGCCTTCGCCCAGACCACGGTCGCGCGGCTCGCCGCCGATCTGGAAGTATTGCGGCAGCAGGGCTTCAAACTTGCCATCCTCGATACGCCGCCCGCCATCACCATGGCGATCCAGAGCGTCATCCAGGTCGCGGAACTCATCGTGATTCCGACCCGCCCGAGCCCGCACGACCTGCGCGCCGTCGGTGCGACGGTCGATCTTTGCGAACGCGCCGGGAAACCGCTCATCTTCGTCGTGAACGCGGCGACGCCCAAGGCGAAGATTACCTACGAAGCAGCCGTCGCGCTTTCGCAACATGGCACGGTTGCACCGGTCACCCTCCACCACCGCACCGATTTCGCCGCCTCGATGATCGACGGCCGGACGGTCATGGAGATCGATCCCAACGGCAAGTCCGCCGCCGAAATCCGTGAGCTGTGGGCCTATATTTCCGACCGGCTCGAAAAGAATTTCCGCCGGACCGTGTTCAGCGGGCCGAAATTCGCGGCCCAGCCGGGCACCGTGCAGCGTCCCGCGACAGGCGGTTTCGGCCGCCGGGTGACAGGCCAGTAGGAGCGACATAATGGGCGAAGAAAAATTCGCGTCGCTATCCTCGGGGCTTCTCGCACGCAAAGGTGCGGCCAAGCCCGCCATGCGACGCCAAGCATTCATCAATCCGCAGGGTGACGTCACCGAAGATCTCGGCTGGAACGATATGGGCCATGAGGGTCCGCATACCGTCCAGGGAGATCAGCATCACGGCGAAGCTCCGCTTCCCGAGGTGCACAAGCAGCGCGAGGAACTCGAAAAGGGCCTGAGCGAATCTCCCGACGAACCGGTCGACGCGGACGATAGCGAATATCCGGACATCGGCGATCACATGGTCGAGCACCACGCGTTCGAGCCGTATGAATCGAATGGCCATAGCGGTCTCAGCCCGATGGATGCCGAGGACGATGTCGGCGATGACGCCGAAAAGGCCGAAAGCCAGTCGGGCGAGCAGCCGCAGACGGTCGGCGAGTACAGCCAAGAGCCAGCGAGTGCCGTTGACGCACCCGAAGCCGTCGTGCCGCACGGGGAGTCGCCGCTGTCGACCAAGTCCAACGTGCCTGAGCCGAAAACGCCGGAGCCGGTATCTAAGCCTGCCGAGGAAACAAAAGCCGACTCTGTTCCGGCGCGCGAGAAGGTCGCCTTCACGCTGCGTCTCGACAAGGAGCGGCATCTCAAACTGCGGCTTGCATCGGCGATCACCAATCAGTCGGCGCAGCGCCTGGTTACCGAAGCGCTCGACCGGTTTCTCGAAGAGCATCCTGACGTGCAGTCCATCGCCAGCCAGTCGGCTGACGGCAAGACGCACTGATTGAGGAGGGGTATAATGAAGCCTAGCATCATCAAACTCGCCGCATCGACGCTCGCCGTCGGTGCATCGATCGCCGGATTTACGCCGCTATTGCACGGAGCCTTCTCGACGGGTGCGACCGAGGTCGACAGCCGCGCGGCACAGCAGGCGGCAGATGCGGCCGCCGATGCGCGCGCAGCGCTAGGCGCCAATGACAGCGTGGCGGCGATCCGCCATGCGGAACGCGCGGTGCAGCATGTCCCGAACAGCGCCGAATATCGGCATCTGCTCGGCCGCGCCTATCTGGCCGCGGGCCGTTTTGCATCGGCCGAGACCAGCTTCCACGATGCGCTGACGATCAATCCCGATCTCAATCGCACCGCGTTCAACCTCGCGCTCGCGCAGATCGCGCAGGGCGACCGCGCCGATGCGCTGGTAGAGCTCAACAATCTTGAAGGCCGTATGGGCGCTTCGGATCTCGGGCTCGCCATGGCGCTTGCCGGTAATCATGACCGCGCGATCGAGATTCTGCAGCAGGCGGCGCGCGCCAATGGCGGCGATCCGCGTGCGCGCCAGAATCTGGCACTGACCTATGCCATCGCCGGTCGCTGGGCCGAAGCGCGGGTAACCGCCGCCCAGGATATCAGCATGGCCGACCTCGATGCGCGTATGCAGGACTGGGCGCGCTTTGCCGCGCCGGAACGCCCGTCCGATCAGGTTGCGAGCCTGCTCGGTGTGACCGCAGCGCCCAGCGATCCCGGACAGCCGATGCGGCTTGCGCTGGTAACAAACCCGGCGCCCACGGCCGTTGCCGAGGCACCGGTGGAGGCGCCGGCCGCCGAGCCTGCCGAAGACGAAGATGTGGTGGTCGCCTTCACCGCGCCTGCAGAAAACCCGCCGGTCATCGAGGCTGACGAAGAGCCGATGCGCGTCGCCGTCGCGGAGACCGAAGATTATGCGGCACCCGCGGCGGACGCCTTCATCGTCGAAGAGGAAGACAATTTCGAGGTCGTCGAGGCTGACGATGCGATCGCGGCTGCGGCTGCGCCAAGCGAAGAGGCGATCGTCGCGCTGACAGCGCCGGTCGTCTCGGCCGAGGCGCCGGCTGAAGAAGAATGGCTGGCGGTCCTGCGCGCGGCGCGTGCGCCGGAACGCACGGTGCAGTCGGTTGAACCCATGGCGCCCGCTGCACAGCCGGAAGCGCCCCAACGCCAGGCGCGCAGCACCGATGGACGCTATGTCATACAGCTCGGCGCGTTCGCCACGCGCTCGAATGTGGAAGTCGCTTGGGATCGCGCGGTGCGCCGCCATGGCGCGCTTGCCGATTACACACCGTCGCACGCGACGATCGAACAGGGCCGGACGCTGTACCGCCTCTCGTTCGGCGGTTTCGAGAGCCGCCGCGAAGCCGCGCGCTTGTGCCGTACGCTGCGTTCACGCGGTCAGGAATGTTTCGTGCGGACCCATGCGGGCGATGCACCGCTGCAGATGGCCGCCCGTGGCGGTGCGGGAGCCGCCGCACTGCGCTAGCGCACCAGCGGCACGATATCAGAAGGGCGGTCGATCGAGCGGTTGGCCGCCCTTTATCGTATGGATGACCTTGCCCTGCACGGGCAGCTCGTCGAACGGCGTGTTGCCGGCACGCGAGGCCATGGCGGCGGTATCGATCTTCCACGGTGCGTCCGGGTCGAACACGATCAGATCGGCGGCAGACCCAGCCGCGAGCGACCCGCCGTCCACCCCGAGCAGCTTTGCGGGCGTGGCGGATAGCAGCGTGAACAGCCGTGCCATATCGATATGGCCGTCGCGCACGAGATTGAGCGATAGGGTCAGCAGCGTTTCCGCGCCGGACATGCCGGCTTCCGCATCGGCATAAGGCAGGCGTTTGGCTTCCGGGCCCTGCGGATCGTGGCTTGAGCAGATAACGTCGATCGTGCCGTCGGTCAGCGCGGCGAGCGCCGCATCGCGATCCTCGGCGCTACGCAGGGGCGGAGAGAGTTTGGCGAAGGTACGGTACGGGCCGATATCGACATCGCAAAGCAACAGGTGCGCGGGTGTCGTGCCACAAGTCACCCGCAGGCCGCGTGCCTTGGCGTCGCGGATCAGATCGAAACCGCGCGCCGTCGTCACGATGCGGAAATGGACATGGCCACCGCTTTCTTCGGCCAGCATGATGTCCCGCGCGATGGCCATCGCCTCCGACATGGGCGGGGCACTCGCCAGCCCGAGCCGCGTCGCCGTTTCGCCGTCCGTCGCGATTGCGTGGCCGGACAGGCCCTCGTCTTCCGCATGGGTGATCACGGGTAGGCCGAGCGCATTGGCGTAACGCAGCAGGCGCAACATGATTCCGGCATCGGCGACCCGCGAACGGCCCGTGGACACGGCAACCGCGCCGGCCCGTCGCATCAGGCCGAGCTCCGTCAGCTCCGCGCCGTCCAAGCCTTGCGTCGCCGCGGCGAGGGGATGGACCCAGACCGACGGTTTTCCAGCGGCCGCCGCATGCTGGACCATGGACGGCTCGTCGATCACCGGTACCTGATCGGGCATCAGCGCGACCCGGGTAATGCCGCCCGCAACGAAGGCCGGAATGTCCACCGCGAAAACGCCGAGGTCGACGATGCCCGGCGCGACATGCAGGCCGCTCGCATCGATCGTCGCCCCACCATCGACTGCCGCATCCGCGATCACGCCGCCGGCGCAGGCGATATCGCGCTCCGTCGCGCTGCCCGTTGCCGGGTCGATCACCGCGCCGCCTGCTATCGTCAGCGCGCTCATGCCCAGCCCTCCACGCCGCGCTGCTTGCGGGTCAGCACGTCGA
>NZ_JBQLZN010000040.1:0-50161 GCF_052168295.1 Parasphingopyxis sp.
GCCTCCGAGGGAATGGCCTTGCGGCCTGTTTCGCGGTCAGGCTGCGTCCGCCATCTTCGGCTGCGGCACGATCCGCATGTACGGAAGCCGGCTGGTCCAGGAGCCGAACATCTCGGCCGCCTGTTCATCGCCGATCGACGGCAGGATGAAGACGTCGTCACCCTGCTGCCAGTTGACCGGCGTCGCGACCTGGTTGTTCGCGGTCAGCTGCAGCGAATCGAGGACCCGCAAGAGCTCGGCGAAATTACGGCCCGTGCTCATCGGATAGGCCATCGCCATGCGCACCGTTTTGTCGGGCGCGATCATGAAAACGGTCCGCACCGTCGCATTGTCGGCGGCGGTCCGTTCTTCGGCCGAACCCTCGGCATCGGCCGGGAGCATGCCGAACATCTTCGAGACTTTGAGGTCGGTATCGGCGATCATCGGAAAGGCCGGCGTAAAGCCCGTCACCTTCTCGATGTCCTTCGACCAGTCGTTATGCCGCTCGGCGCCATCGACGCTGAGGCCGATCAGCTTCGCGCCGCGCCGCTCGAACTCGGCCGACAGGCGCGCCGCCTCGCCGAGCTCGGTGGTGCAGACCGGCGTGAAGTCCTTCGGATGCGAGAAGAGGACGCACCATTTGTCCTCCATCCAGTCGTAAAAATCGATCGCGCCGCAATTCGTCTCGGCGCGAAAATCGGGAACCATATTACCAATCGTCAGCATGAGTATCTGTCCTTTCAGTCGGTGGATGGACAGCAGATAAGGCGGCGCTTATCCTGCAGTCACGCAGCGAGTTTTCGACCTTGGGTTGCAATATTGCAGGATTGCGAACAGGAGTGTGATCTCAATGCATTGGGACGATCTTCGCATCGCTTCGGCGATCCTGCGCAGCGGCAGCTATGCCGGGGCGGCGCAGCAACTCGGCCTCAACGAGACGACGGTTTCGCGGCGACTCGCCCGGCTCGAAAGCGATCTCGGCTTCAAGGTTTTCGACACTGCCGATGGCGAGCGCCGTCCGACCGCTGCGGGGCGACGCGTACTCGAAGCGGCGAAGCGGATGACGAAAGAGGCCGAGCGGCTCCGGATACCCGAAGAAGCGGACCGCCCGCGCGTGCGCCGCCGTATCGCCGCGGTGGAGGCAATGGCGACCCATTATCTCGCCCCCGGCCTGTCGTCGCTGATCGCCAAACACCCGCATCTCCATATCGAGATCCTGCTGTCGACGGAGATTGCGAGCTTCTCGCGCTGGGAGACCGATATCGCGCTCCGGCTCACACGGCCCGAGCGCGGCAATCTCGTCATGCGCAAACTGACCGATTTCGAGTGGGTGCTGGTTCGTCCCGCCGACCGCGAACCCGCTTTCGTGACGGGCTATAGCTCCCAGCATCCGAACAAGACGGAACGCGATACGTTGCGCGCCAAGGTCGGCGTCAAGCTCCCGATGATCGTCGTCAATGGCATGTCGCCGACCAAGCGCATGCTGCTCAACGGCGACGGCATCGGTTTCCTGCCGGACTTTATGTGCGGTGACCTGTGGGACAAAGCCGAATTGAAGCTCGAGCGCCTTGGCCTGACGCGGCCGATCTGGCTGCTCGTGCAGGAGCATCTGCGCGACGACCCCGATACGCGCATCGTGACGGACTGGCTGGCCGACACCTTCGACCGCGGCGTGGCATAGCCGCCGGAACCACGGCCGGCCGTCGCGGGCCCGCTCTCTATAGCTTGGCCAAATCCTCGGGCTCGCCGATGATCGACAGGCGATCGCCGGTTTCCAGAACGAGATCGCCGCGCGCGATCATCAGTTCGCCGCCGCGCTCGACCATCACGATCAGGCAGGTTTCTGGGAGTTCGACTTCTTCCAGCCGCCAGCCCGCCTTGTCCGCGATCGACGCGATATCGCCGATCGGGGCGTGGAGGAAATGATCGTCGCGGACGAGCACCGCGTTCATCGCCTGCTCGTCCTCGGCCGCAAGCCAGCGCTCCTCGAACCGGTCGCCGCACGCAATTTCGGCGACATGGCCTGCGATCCGCAGGTCGAGGCCGATCGGCTCCTCGGGCACGAGCAGGATCATCACCGTGTGGAAATCATGCTCGGTGTCGAGCGAGAGCTCAGCCCCGTCGCCGAAGCGGAACACGAAGAGCTTGGGTTCGCCGATCAGGTCGAGCGTGCGGTGCAGGAGCAGGATACGCGGCAGGACCCGGTGCCGCTCGAACGGCGCATCGGCAAAGGCATCGCGCAGCGCGTCCGGATCGATCTCGAACCGCTCTTCGGCGATGGCGACCGTGCGTTCGAGCAGGATATCGAAATCGCAGAAGGACGCGTCGATATCGACCATCGCCGACTTGGCGATCACCTGCTCATAGGCGAGATTTTCCTCCGCCGTGCGATCGTGCACGATCGACATGAGTTCGCTCTCGATGCCTTCGTAACGCGCGCGGCCGAGCTGTTCGTGCACGTGAAAGATCGCGCCGCGGCGACGCACCCGGTCGGCCGCATAGAATTGATACCAGAGCGCACATGCGATCACGATCATCCCGGTAAAGGCGATGGCGAGGAAGCCCATCTCGATGATCAGCCAGAAGGCGATCAGGATCCCGGCGACCGGGAACCAGGGATAGAATGGCGTCGCATAGCCGGGCTTGTAGGATTCTATCCCGCTCTGGCGCATCACGATCACGGCGACGCAGACGAGCCCGAAGAGCAGCAGCTGAAACGCACTGGCAAGCTTCGCGACGGACGCCACGTCGAACAGGACGAGCACCGCGATCATCGTCGCGACGGTCAGCGCGATGGCAAGCGTCGGCGTTTCGAAACGGCTGAGGCGGGAGAGCCGCTCAGGCACCAGCTTGTCTTTCGCCATCGCGAACGGATAGCGCGAGGCCGACATGATGCCGGCATTGCCCGTCGAGGCGAAGGCGGCGATGGCCGACACGACGATCAGCAGCACGCCGAGATCGTAGGGCATCCAGCCGAGGAACGCCTCCGCACCGTCGGCCATCGGCGTGAGGCTGCCGAACAGCGCCTCGGGCTCGAGCAGCTTGACGAGGATGAGCGTGCCGAGCGTGTAGATCGCCGTCGCCGTGATCAGCGAGAGCAGCATGCCAAGCGGGATATTGCGATCCGGATTCTCGACCTCCTCGGCCACGCTCGCTACCTTAGTAAGGCCCGCATAGGAGACGAAGACGAGGCCGATCGTCGACACGAAACCGACAAGGCCGTTCGAGAAGAAGGTGCCGTAATCGGGTTCCGGCGTGAAGACTTCCGGTATCCCGGCCTCGGCGAGCCCGAGGATCGTGAACGCCCCGAGAATGACGACGAGCGTGGTAACGAGGATGCGTTGCAGCATCGTCGTTTCCTTGGCGCCCGCATAGTTGACCGCGCCGAACACGAGCGTGAGCACCACCGCCGTGATCGTTATCGGAACGTCGAGATAAAGGCCGAGATAGGCGCCCATGCCGACTAGCGCGAAGGCGCTCTTGAACACGACCGCTATCCAGGAACCAAGCCCGCCGATCGTGCCCATCAGCGGCCCCATCGCACGGTCGAGGAAGAAATAGGTGCCGCCCGATTTCGGCATCGCGGTGGAAAGCTCGGCCATGCAATACATGGCCGGCAGGATCAGGAAACCGGCGGCGAGATAGGCGAGATAGACCGAATTGCCGGTATCGGCGGCCGCGATCCCGGGTAGCAGGAACAGCCCGGAAGAAAACATCGCACCTGTCGCTATCGCGTAAACGTCAAAAAGTTTGAGGCTTTTTGTAAGCTTTTCCGTCTCGCCGGTTTGGGCGTCAGCGGCCATCTGTCCCGTCCTCACCGAAGCGTTTCCGATCCGCCCTCTTAGGCGCGACTTGGCGGAACATGCAATGAACCCTTTGGGACATGTGCATTTTTTCGCGCCGCAGGACCGTTTTACGCATGGCCGGCGTCATGCGCGAGCAGCGCGGGATCGACGCCGGCGCGGCGATAGCTTTCCGCCCAGCGGTCCTCGGCATCGGTCTCGAACAGAATTTCCGCATCGCCATCCGCCGTGAACCAGCCATGGCGCGTCATCTCCGCGTCGAGCTGACCGGGCGACCAGCCCGCATAGCCGAGCGCGGAGAGCCAGTGTTTCGGCCCCCTCCCCTCGGCAATCGCGCGCAGGATATCGAGCGTGCCGGTCAGCGCCCATTTGTCGCCGACCTGCACGCTGTCCTCGCCGCCCCAATCGAGGCTGTGCAGGATGAAACCGCGTTGCGGCTCGACCGGCCCGCCCAGATGCACGGGTGCGTCCGGCGCCTCGCCCGGCTCGATATCGAGCTGGTCCAGCAACGTGTGGAAGCCGACATTGGCGATGGTATGGCCGATACCGATACCGAGCGCCCCCTGCTCGTCATGCGCACACATCGCGATGACGGCCCGCTCGAACCGCGGATCGCCCATGCCGGGCAAGGCGAGCAGCAGCTGGCCGGAGTAGAAGGGCGGGGATTCCATGAATATGACTGTAGCGGACCCAATCGGCGGGTCCAGACCATAGCCAAGAGCCGATGCAGCAGATCCACGGCAAAAAAAATCTGGTCCTAGGACTGTCCTTGACCGGCGGTACTTGTCTCACATGCCGGCAGACCGGTCTCGCGGTCCAGACCGACCTGGTTGTCGAACATCGAAGCCGCGAAAAAATCCTGCTGCCGCGCGATCAGGCCATCCTCGATGTCGAGAATTGTGACGAAGGGAATTTCGAACGGGCAATTATGCCACATGCCCTTCCATGTCCCGTTTATCGCCACTTGATTACCCTCACTCAAAACCGCGTCCAGTTGCCATTCCAGTTCGCGGTAGTTGAATTCCGGCGTACCGATCGTACCGTAAAGCTGCCTGAGCCCTTCATGGCCATGGACTTCTATCTGGAAGGTCGGATCGACGAACTCGACATCTTCAGCATAATATTGAAGCATCTGTTCAACAGTCACACCGTCCCTCAGATAAACGTCATAATAGGCGTCAACGAAAGCGCGAAGATCGGCATTACCGGAGTCGCTATCCGTGTCGGCCGATGCACAGGAGATCGTTGCCACAAACAATATTGGCAGGAATGATCGCATCTTCCCCTCCCCGCGAAGTTCCATGGACCGGACGGTCCCGACTGCTGTCTGCACGCAATGCGCGGGGATAGCCCGACCTATTCGATCAGGGCTGGTCCTGTATCGATCAAGAGTTTCGTGTGACGCTCAATCGTTTTCCGGCGGCTCATAGCGCGAGCGGCTGTAATAAATCTCTTCGCAATATGCGCGCTCATAGTCTTCCAGGCATTCGCGATATTCGCGGCCGAGCCGCTCTTCCTCTTCGCGGATTTCGCGGCCGCGATTGCGGTCGGCTTCTTCCTGGCTGGTCGTCGCCCAGTCAGCGACTTGCCCGACCGCGCGGACGGGCGCGGTGACGACGTCGGCAGCGGTCCGCACGATGCATCCGCTCAAGAGCAGGGCCATCAGGGTGACGATCATGATACGCATACTCTACTCTCCGCTAAGTGCATCCGGCTTAAACAGAATCGCCATAGCCGCCATAGCAGATGGCGCGCAACGATGCCTGTTTTGCGGCGAATTGCGCTGGACGTCCGCAAACATTCATGGTTGATCGCTAACACCTCAATGCCGATATCCCCCTCGAACAAACAGGAGACGATGATGACGATCAGCGAAGGCGATACATTGCCGCAAACCAATTTCGTGACGATGACGGAAAGCGGCCCGCAGCCCGTCGATCACGACCAGTTTTTCGGCGGGCGCAAGATCGCGCTCTTCTCGGTGCCCGGCGCCTTCACGCCGACCTGTTCGGCCAAGCATCTGCCGAGCTTTGTCGAAAAGGCCGATGAACTGAAAGCCAAGGGCGTGGACGAAATCGCGTGCACGGCGGTGAACGACGCGTTCGTATTGGGCGCATGGGGCAAAGAAGCGGAACCCGTCACCATGCTCGCCGACGGCAATGGCGAGTTCGTGGAAGCCATCGGCCTCACCATGGACGGCAGCGGCTTCGGCATGGGCACGCGCGGCCAGCGTTTCTCGATGATCGTCAATGACGGCGTCGTGGAAAAGCTGAACGTCGAAGCCCCGGGCGAATACAAGGTCAGCTCGGCCGAACATATGCTGGGCCAGCTTGACTGATCCCGACCCCAATGGCGCCGTCGCCGCAGTCATCGATGCGCTCGACCGGCATTACCGCGAGAGCATAGACCGGCTGCGCGCGGCGGTGCGCGCTTATATCGACGACGGCACCCTGCCCGATCCGGAGATGCGGAACGCAGGCGGCTTCGCCTATCCCGAGATCCGGCTCCATTATGACGGAGAAGGGCCGAAGGACGATCGCCCGCCGCGCTCCTACGGCCGGCTCGGCGAGGCGGGAACCTACGCGATCACCGTCACACGGCCCGAAATCTATCGCGATTATCTGGCCGAACAGCTCGGCATGCTGATCGCCGATTACGGCGTCGAAGTGGAGGTCGAGCCCAGCCATCAGGAAATCCCCTTCCCCTATGTGCTGGACGGCAGCGGGATCGAGCTTGGCGCGATGCGCGCCGAGGAGCTGGCCCGCCATTTCCCGGCGACCGAGCTGTCGCATATCGGCGACGAGCTGGCCGACGGCACCTGGGACGACCGGCTGGCCAAATATCATCCGCTGGCGCTGTTCGATGCGCTGCGCACCGATTTCAGCCTTGCGCGCTTGCGCCACTATACCGGCACACCGCCCGAACATGTGCAGCGCTACATCCTCTTCACCAACTATCAGCGCTATGTCGACGAGTTCGTCCGCTGGGGCTGCGACCAGCTCACGGGCGATAACGGCTATACGGGCCTGTCGGGCGCGGGCGGGATCGAGCTCGATTGTGACAATGCCGATCCGGCGGCGCTTGAGACTGCGGCCGCCGCGCGCAAGCATCAGATGCCGGCCTATCACCTGACGGCACCGGGGCGCGCAGGTATTACCATCGTCAATATTGGGGTCGGCCCGTCCAATGCGAAGACGATCACCGATCATCTTGCCGTGCTGCGCCCCGAAGCCTGGCTGATGATCGGCCATTGCGGCGGCCTGCGCCCCAGCCAGCGGATCGGCGATTATGTGCTCGCGCACGCCTATCTGCGCGACGACAATGTGCTGGACACGGTGCTGCCGCCCGAAATCCCGATCCCGCCGATCGCCGAAGTGCAGCAGGCGCTGGAGGCCGCCGCGCGCAGCGTGACCGGCGAAGAGGCCGATGCGCTCAAACGGCGGATGCGGACGGGCACGCTCGTCACGACCGACGACCGCAATTGGGAGCTGCGCTACAGCCAGTCGGCGCTGCGCTTCTCGCTCTCGCGCGCCGTCGCGATCGACATGGAATCGGCCACCATTGCGGCGCAGGGCTATCGCTATCGCGTGCCCTACGGCACCCTGCTCTGCGTGTCGGACAAGCCGCTCCACGGCGAGCTCAAGCTGCCGGGCCAGGCGAACCAGTTCTATGACCGCGCTGTGCGCGAGCATATCGAGATCGGCATCGCGGCCGTCGACGAATTGCGTCGGTTCGGATCGCGCTTGCACAGCCGGAAACTGCGCGCGTTCGACGAACCGCCCTTCCGATAGGCTCTATCGAAGCCGAACCGTATTGCCGATAGGCTGTTGCATCCCATCTCGGAAAGGCCGGTACGGAACTTTCGGGCGCCGCCGCGCATTGATTGCACAGAGAATCAGACAAAATGGAGGAAGCGCCATGACCGAAGAAAAGAAAACCCCCGTCGCAACGACGAAAACGCCGCCTGCGGCCGACGCCAAGACCGGCACGATCGACAAGATCGGCGACAGCGCGAAAGTCGTCGTCGGCAAGTTCAGCGACGGCGCGAAGGGCGCGGCCGGCAAGGTCGGCGAAGGCGCCAAGACCGCATCGAGCAAGATCAGCGACGGCGCTAAGAAAGCCGTCGAGACGGTGAAGACGCATCCCGGCAAGACGGCCGCCGTGGTTGGCGGTGTCGCCGCTGCAGCCGCGGGCGCCGTGGTCGGCAAGAAATATTACGACAAGCGCAAGGCCGCGAAGGACAATGTCGAAGAAATCGGCACGCCCGACATGCGCGCCGGCGAAACGCCGACCGACGAACCGAAGGTCGCGCCGACGGCAAACTAAGCCGTAGGGCACCGGAACGATTGAAGGGCGGCGTCCGGCTGGGCGCCGCCTTTTTTCATGTCCGGAGCGCGGCGAGCAAGGCGGCGCTATCGTCCCATAACGTGCGCGCCGCTTCGGCATCGCGGGCCAGGGCCGATGGCTCGACCTGGAGCAGATCGGTGCCGCGCACCGACCAATATTCGCCGGCGGCGCGGGCAAAGCGGGGATCGACGGCGAGCTCGGCGAGATAGCCGCCCGATACCGGCACCGTGCTCGTCCGGTCCTTCGCCATGGACCGGACGATGATCCGCGAGACGATCGCCATAAGCCAGCGCGGATAGTCGCGCGACAAGCCGGTGCCCGGGACATAGCCGGGATCGAACGCGAGCGTCGCGATCCCTGGATGGCGCCGGGCGAGTTCGCGCGCCGTCAGGACGTTGCACAGCTTCGACGTCGAATAGGCGCGCATCACGCGTTGCCGGGTGCCCTTGGGCAGCCGCGGATCGCGTTCGGGATAGGTGAGCCAGTCGACATTGGCGTGATCGGGCGGGGTCACCGGCGTCTTTTCTTCCGGGTCATGCGTCCCGCTTGCCGTCAGCACGACGCGCGCGCCGTCGGCGAGCCGTTCGCGCAACCGTTCGATCATCAGGAAATGGGCGAGATGGTTGACCGCAAAGGTCAGCTCGATGCCGTCTGGGCTCGTCGCCGGCTTCGACAGTTGCAGCCCGGCGTTGAGGACAAGCACGTCGATCGGTTCGCCCTCGCCGATCCGTTCGCAGAATGTCGCGACATCGGCGAGCCGCGCCATGTCGAGCGGCAGCGCCGTCAGCCGGCCGCTCTCGGGCAGATCGCCCGACCCCGAACGCGAACCGATTGTCAGCGTCACATCGTCGCGCGCGAGCAACCGCCGCGCCGCTTCCTCGCCCAGTCCCGACGTCGCGCCCGTCATCACGATATGCATGTACAGCCTCCTAGTTGGTCAACCAACCAAATCACGGAAACGGATAGATGCCGGGCCGTGCCCGGTCAAGACGCGCTCAGAGATCGTCGAGCATTTTCTGGACCGATGCTTCCCACACGTCGAAGCTTTCGCGCATCGGGAAGTCGGGCTGGCTGAGCCACGAGAGCATCATGCCCTCGAACGCGGCCTTTATCGTCCGCGCAACCGCCAGATGCTTCTTGCCGGCTCGTTTCGCGCCTTTGTGTGCCGCGATGATCTGCGCCATCGAATCGAGCGCCCGGCCGTTCGCCGCGGCCAGTTTCGCACCGAGATCCGGATCGTTCATCGCACGGACCGCAAGGCCGAGCCGCACTCGGAACAGGTCCCGGTGCGCGTCCAGATTGTTTCGGATGAACGCGGAATAGGCGCCGAGCACCCGTTCGGGCGGCTCGGTCGCGAGCAAGGCGGCAAGATCGTCGAGATAGGCGGACAGGCCGCGCTCCACGGCCGCTTCGAGCACCTCATCCTTGGTCGCGAAATGATAGTGGAGCAGCCCCGGCTTGACCCCCGCATCGGCCGCGATCGCCTTGACGCTCGCCGCGTCCAGGCCGTCGCGCGCGACGACGTGGAAGGCGGAATCGATCAGACGATCACGGGTGCTGAGCGCGTTCATGGAACGAGCTTAGCGGCGAAACGGGCGTGACGGAAAGGCTTTACCAGCCGCACTCCCGGCCCGCATTCTGGTCTTCCAGCCAGGTCTGGAGCGGCTGGAAATAGGCAAGCAGCGGCTCGGCGGACATTTCGCGCGTGCCGGTGAAGGCTTCGAGCGCCTCGGGCCAGGGTCGCGAGGAGCCCATTTCGAGCATCGTGTTCAGCCGCGCGCCGACTTCCTCGTTGCCGTAGAAGGAGCAACGGTGGAGCGGCCCGTCCCAGCCCGCCTGTTCGCAGGCCGCCTGATAGAATTGGAACTGCAGGATGCGCGCGAGGAAGTAGCGCGTGTAGGACACATTGTTCGGCACATGATATTTGGCGCCCGGATCGAAATGCGCCTCGCTCCGCTCGACCGGCGGGGTGATGCCCTGATAGCGCAGACGCATCTCGTTCCATGCCGCGTTGTAATTGTCCGGCGTGATCGAGCCGTCGAACACGCCCCAGCGCCAGCGGTCGATCAGCAGGCCGAACGGCAGGAATGCGACCTTATCCATCGCCTGGCGCAAAAGCAGACCGAGATCCTGTTCGGGCCCCGGCACATTGGCTTCGTCGAGCAGGTCGACCTGTACCAGATATTCGGGCGTCACCGAGAGCGCGATCAGGTCCCCGATCGCCTCATGGAACCCGTCATTGGCGCTGTTGCGGAAGATCATGGGTAGCTGGTTATACGCGCGCTGATAGTAATTGTGCCCGAGTTCGTGATGGACGGTCACGAAATCGTCGGCATTGACGCGCGTGCACATCTTGATGCGCAGATCGTCGACATTGTCGAGATTCCAGGCGCTGGCATGGCACACGACATTGCGGTCGCGCGGCTCGGTGATCTGCGAACGCTCCCAGAAGGTAGCCGGCAGCGGCGCGAAGCCGAGCGAGCTGAAAAAGGCTTCGCCCTGGCGGACGATCTGCTCGGGCGTGTAATTCGCCTCTTCGAGCAGGGCGGTCAGGTCATAGCCGACATCGCCCGCCCCTTCCGGCGCGACGATATCGTAGATATTGCCCCATTCCTGCGCCCACATATTCCCGAGCAGGTCGGCGCGGATCGGACCGGTCGCCGACTGGACCTCGTCGCCATATTCCTCGTTGAGCTCTGCGCGGACATAGCAGTGGAGCTGCTCGTAGAGCGGACGGGTTTCCTGCCACAGCCGCTCGGTCATCGCAGCGAATTCGTCGGGCGTCATGTCATAGCCCGAGCGCCAGAGATCGCCGACATTGTCATAGCCGAGTTCGCTCGCGCCTTCGTTGGCGATCGTCACGATCCGCGAATAGCGGTCGCGCATATCGGCGGCGTCGTTATGCCAACTCGTCCACATTTCGGCGAGCAAGGCGGGATCGCGGACGGTCCCCATGCGGGCTTCGGCCTCGTTGCCGTTGATCTCCTCGCCGTTCACCGTCGCCCGGCCGGTCGAATAGGCGGTGGAGAGCGCGGTCGCGATCTCGTTCAGTTCGGCCGCTGCGCCATCGCGGGTCGGCGCGGGCATGCTGATGCCCGAGCGCATCTGGTCGAGCTGGCGATTAACGCTGTAATCGAGCCCCTCGACCTCCGCGAAGCGCGCGGCTTCGTTGGCGAGCCGCACCATCATCTCGGTCACCTGCGTGCCGAAATAGGTGTTCAGCATGTCGGTATCGGTGTTGAGATAGGTCGAGTTCACCCAAGCCGCGCGCCCGGCGATATCGAACATGCGCAGCATCTCGTCATTGGCCGCTTCGACGAAAGCGCGCGCCGCTTCGGGCGTGCGTTCGGCAGCGTGATTATCGGCCAGCGCGGGCGTCGCCGCGAGCACCGTGCCGAGCGCGAGCGCGGACGCGCCGATCTTTGCGAAGATTTTCATGACACATACTCCCCTGTGTACGTTTTATGGCGCGGGTTTGGCCAAAGCCGGCGCCGGGAGCAAGGCCGTTCGTCGAAAGCCTATTCCGCTTCGCCCAGCCAGTCCGCGAGCGCCTGCCCGAATTCGGGTTTGACGATGCAGCTCATATGGCCGCCGGGGACCTCGACATGCGTCGCATCCGGGATCAGGGCGGCAAGATCCTCATGACTGCCATTGTCCTGATCCTCCTCGCCCGCAAGGATCAGCGTCGGGACGGTAATGGCGCGGATCGCCTCTTCAGGCGTGTTCGTGAAGACGTTGAGAACCTGCAGCAGCGCCTCGGGATCGCCTTTCGTGGTTTTCAGGAAGGCTTCGGCCATCCATTCGGGCGAATGTTTGGGATGGTTGCCGAGATTGGTCAGGATATGGCGGAAATGCTCGGCGCGACTTGCAAGGCTCGTCAGCCCGGAGAGGCCCATGCCCGATATGATCATCCGCGACGGCCGCGCGCCAAGCACATGCATGCGCACCACGGTCCGTGCGCCCAGCGAATAACCGCCGAGATCGTAATCGCTCAGGCCGAGATGGTCGACCAGCGCCAGCCCGTCCCGCGCCAAGATGTCGGCCGGATAAGCGTCCGGATCGTGCGGTTTGGCGCTATCGCCATGGGCGCGCAGGTCCGGCATGATGACGCGGTAGCCATTCGCCGCGATCTTCTCGGCATGGCCGTAGCGCAGCCAGTTGGTGATGGCGTTGGAGAAGAAGCCGTGGAGCAGCACGACCGGCCGCCCCGCACCCATCTCGCGCCAGGCCAGGCGATGGCCGTCATCGCTTTCGAAATAGTCGATCGGTAGATCAATCGGGGACTTTGCCAACTTTTTCCTTCCAGCGTTTGACCAGCGGCTCGTAATCCTGTGTCGCAATACGTTTGAGCTGGCTTGTGTCGAGCCATGCCTCGTGCATGCTCTCCGCACCGAAATGATGCGTCGGCAACAAAACCGAGGGGTCGTCGAACGATCCGACGGTCAGGTCGGCATGATCGGAATCGGGAAATTCGAAGCCGAGAGGCGTTCCGCATTTGGCGCAGAACGGCCGCCGGGCGATCGGCGAGCTTTCATACCAGTCCGGCTCGCTATCCCAGTGAATGGCTGCCTTGGGCAGATTCTTGAACGCAATCGATACGCCGCCCGTCGCGCGCTGGCACATCCGGCAATGACAGAGATACGCATCGTGATCCTCGATCGTCGCGGTATAGCGAACCCTGCCGCACTGGCATCCTCCGGTCAGTGTTTCAGTCATCCGCGCCGCCCAGCCCCAAAATCTCTATCCATTCGCCCTGCGATTCCGGCTGTTCCTCATAGAGGATCGCATCGTCCGGGATCGTGATCCAGGGTTGCCTGCTCTTCACCCACAGATGCGCGCGCGGAACAAGCGTCTTGCTGTCATCGAGCGTCCCGGCCCGTAACACGACGATCCCGGGGCGGGCGTCGTTTTCCGCATAGATCCGGTTGCCGCATTTCGCGCAGGCCCAATATGAAACGGCAACGCCGTCCGCTGTCTCCCGCTCGCCTTTATGAAGTTCGCCGTCGACTGCGAGCATCGAAGCGAATAAGGGCATTTGCAGCCCGAACGCGCTGCCCGACTGGGTCTGGCAATCCGTGCAATGGCAGGCATAGCAGTTCGGCATCGCATCGCTGTCGACGCGGTATCGCACTGCGCCGCACAGGCACCCGCCGGCGATCGTTTCGCTCATCGCCAGTCTCCCACCAGCCCATCGCGCCACGCGGACAGATCGTCGGGTTGCGTCTCGTGGGTCGGCGCGCCATCGGGCAACATCATCCAGCCTTGCTTGCGCGAGACCCAGAGATGGGCCTGCGGTGCGATCCAGTCGGTATCGTCGAATGCGCCGCCCTTGATCGTAATGCGCTCCGCGTTGCGGCTCGACGCATGATACAGCCGCGTGCCGCATCGCGGGCAGAAATGGCAGCGCGTCGTAGCACCCGATGCGCTCGGGCGCTCCCATGTCGCCGTCTCGCCCTCCAGCGTCAGCCGGTCTCGGGCCACGGGCACCGACAAGGCGAAGGCGCTTGCCGACTGTTTCTGGCATTCGCGGCAATGGCAGGCATAGACGGGCGGGCGAGCGCCGCTGACGATGAAGCGCACCGCGCCGCACTGGCAACCGCCGGCAAGCGCTTCGCTCATCGTTCGGTCAGCCCCTTCTGCTTCATCCGCCAGACCGCGAGGTCGATCCGGTCCTGCCCGAAAAAGGGTTCACCTTCGAAGACGAGCGTCGGCACGCCCCAATGGCCGGCGGCCTCCAGCGCTTCCTGATTGGCGGCGATTTCCGCGTCCAGTTCTTCCGGTTCCGCTTCGGCCTCCGCGTCGAGTTCGGCCAGGTCCAACTCGGCACGCTCGGCCGCCTTAGCCAGATGATCGCCCTCGTGCCAGTTCGCCGTACCGGCCCAAATCAGTTGCGAAACTTCGTCGGCATAGGCGAAACCCTTGCCCCGGCGTGCGGCCGCCTGCCCGGTGCGCATCAGCCGGAAGATATAGGGTTGGTCGTCCGAAATTTTGCGCGTCGCAATATCCTGCACGATCGGATCGGGATTGGGCGGCGCCATCGGAATGTCGAGATATTGCGAGAGGCGGAAAATATCGGTGAAGGTGTAGCTCAGCCAGTTGGGATGGTTCTTTTCGAAGAAATCGGGTTCGCGGATCGCCAGCGGATAAACGGGCTTCAGCGCGATCTCGAGCGCATATTTCTCGGTCAATTGCCGGTAGCGGCCAGTGGCGAGATAGCTGTAGGGGCTGCGAAACGACCAGTAGAGATCGGCGTGCAAAGTCATGTTTGTTCTTCCCCTTTCCCAAATTATCGCGCACCGGTAGCGATTAACCGGCTGGTAGGCGTAAAAGGTACAAAGGGACACTGTGACTCAAAAGACTCACTTTCCACCTCTTTTTTCGGCGCGGCTCGCCAAAGCGCGGAGTCTGTGCGATTCTTCGCTTTCGTCTGAGAGGATGGGGCATAGTGGCCGAACGAGACCCGCAGATAATGGCGGATAAGGGCGCTGAGGAGGAAAAGCCTGAGAAGAAGCGGTCGCCGGTCCGGCTGATCGCCATGCTCCTCGTGCCGGCGCTCGTGATCGGTTTCGGCGTCTATTGGTACATGACCTCCGGCCGCTACGTGTCGACCGACAATGCCTATGTGCAACAGGACATCGTCGAAATCAGCCCCGAAGTCGGCGGGCGGATCGTCGCCGTGCTGGTCGAAGAGAACCAGCAGGTCGAAGCTGGCGACATCCTCTTCCGCATCGATCCCGAACCCTATCGCATCGCCGTCCAGCAGGCCGAGGCCGATATCGCAGACGCGCAGCTCGCGCTGAGCCAGGCGGAAACGGCGGTCTCGACGAGCGGCGTCGATATTTCGACAGCCCAGGCCAATGTCGAACTCGCCCGGCGCAACCTGGCGCGCGAACGCGAACTCATGAACCGCGGCTTCAACACCCAGGCGCGGATCGACCGCTTCACCGCCGAACTCAACGATGCGCAGGCCCGGCTCAACGCCGCGCGCGCCGCGCAGCAGGACGCCCGCGCCGCCGTCGGCACCGCGCGCACGCGCGGCGCACGCGGCGAGTTCCCGGCGATCGCGGCCGCCCGCGCGATGCGCGACGAAGCGCAGCTCAACCTCGAACGCACCGTGATCCGCGCGCCGGTCAGCGGCACGATCAGCGAAGTGGACCGGCTGCAGATCGGGCAGATGGCCAGCCCCGGCACCGCCGTACTGACCATCGTCGCGCGCGACGAAACCTGGATCGAAGCCAATTTCAAGGAAACCGATCTCGACCGCATGCGCGTGGGCCAGCCAGCGCGGATCACCTTCGACGCCTATCCCGATCTCGTCGTCGAAGGCCGGGTCGGCAGCATCGGCGCGGGCACCGGCGCGGAATTCTCGATCCTTCCGCCGCAGAACGCGACCGGCAACTGGGTGAAGGTCACCCAGCGCGTGCCCGTGCGCATCGAGATCGTGGGTACGCCCGCGCGGCAGATGATTACCGGCCTCAGCGCCGATGTGCGCGTCGACATCCGCGAAGATGGCGAGCGCTAGCCACTTGATATTCCCGTTAGCCCTGAGCCTGTCGAAGGGCGCCCTTCGACAGGCTCAGGGCTGACGGTTCAAGCGCCATGGCGAGCAATCCCGCCGCCGCAACGCCGGACGGCGATGCGCTTCTTCCGGTCCGTTACAAAGGGCTCCTGACCTTCGCCATCATGATGGCAATGATGATGCAGATCCTCGATACGACGATCGCCAATGTCGCCCTGCCCCATATGCAGACGAGCCTCGGGGCGACGATCGACACGATCACCTGGGTGCTGACCAGCTATATCGTGGCGACGGCGGTCGCGATCCCGATCACCGGCTGGCTCGCGGACCGGATCGGCTCGCGCAACCTGTTCCTATGGTCGGTCGCCTTTTTTATCGTCACCTCGATGCTCTGCGGCGCGGCGACGAGCCTCGAACAGATGGTGACGTTCCGCATCATGCAGGGGATCGCCGCCGCTTTTATCGGCCCGATCTCGCAGACCGCGATGCTCGACATCAATCCGTCGCACAAACATGGGCAGGCGATGGCGATCTGGAGCCTCGGCGCGGTGATGGGGCCGATCCTCGGGCCGCTGATCGGCGGCTACATCACCGAATATTACAACTGGCGTTGGGTGTTTTACGTCAATTTGCCGATCGGCGCGGTGATCCTCGCCATGCTCTATTTCCTGCTGCCGAGCCGGAAGATCGAGAAGCGCGGGTTCGACCTGTTCGGCTTTTCCATGTTCGCGCTGGGGCTCGCCGCGCTTCAGCTCGTATTGGACCGCGGACAGCAGCTCGACTGGCTGGACAGCACCGCGATCTGGATCGGCATCGGCTGCGTGATCATCGGCTTTTGGGTGTTCGTCGTCCACATGCTGACCGGCAGGAACACGCTGCTGACGCCGGCGATCTTTACCGACCGCAATCTCGTCGGCTCGTTGATCTTCGTCGCGTTCGTCGGCGTTATCGTGTTCGCGATCATCGCGCTCATCGCGCCGATGTTGCAGGGCGTGCTCGACTATCCGGTGATAACGGCCGGCTATCTGCTCGCGCCGCGCGGGCTCGGCGTGATCGTCGCCATGGGCGTGGCGGCGCGGCTGATGAACGTCATGGATGCGCGCGTGATCCTCGCCATCGGCTGGGCGGTCACGGCCTGGTCCTGCTACATGATGACCAACTGGATGATCGGCATGGATTCCGGCCCGATCATCCTTGTCGGCGTGATCCAGGGCGTCGGCATCGGCTTTATCTTCGTGCCCTTGAACGTCATCGCCTTCGCCACGCTTCCGGTCAGCCTGCGCCCCGAAGGCGCGGCGCTTATGAACTTGCTCCGAAACGTCGGCGCGTCGATCGGCATCTCGATCACGGCGAGCAATGTCGCCCGCAACCTGCAGATCAGCCATGCCGACATGGCCGAGGCGATCACGCCCTCGACGATACCGTCCATGGGGTTGGAGCGGCTGAACCTGCCGCCCGAGCAGGTGGTCGCCCTACTCGAAGGCGAGATCGCGCGGCAGGCGCTGATGATCGGCTATGTCAACAATTTCTGGCTGATCATGTGGGGCTGCATCTTCGCCGTCCCCGCCTCCATGCTGCTCAAGAAGCTGCCAGCTACGGGCACGGCGACTGTCGAGGCGGAAGAGCCGGACGGCGAGCTGAAGCCAGCGGAGTGAGTAATCGCACTCAATCCGTTAGCCCTGAGCCTGTCGAAGGGCGTCTATCGGCGGAGAAACGGGCTTCGACAAGCTCAGCCCTAACGGTTCTTCCTAAACGTGGCTCTTACGCCGCCTTCTGCAGGTGCCGCCGGCCGAGCAGTTCGGCGATCTGCACGGCGTTGAGCGCGGCGCCCTTGCGGAGATTGTCCGAGACGCACCACAGGACCAGCCCGTTCTCGACGGTCGGGTCTTCGCGCACGCGGCTGATGAAGGTCGCGCCGTCACCGACGCACTCGACCGGGGTTACGTAGCCGCCATCCTCGCGCTTATCGACGAGCATGATGCCCGGCGCCTCGCGCAGGATATTCTGCGCCTCTTCGGCGGACAGCTCATTCTCGAACTCGATATTGACCGCCTCGCTATGGCCGACGAACACCGGCACGCGCACGCAGGTCGCGCTCAATTTGATCTTCGGATCGAGGATCTTCTTCGTCTCGACCATCATCTTCCACTCTTCCTTGGTCGACCCATCCTCGAGGAAGATGTCGATATGCGGAATGACGTTGAAGGCGATCTGCTTCGTAAATTTCTCGGCCCCGGGCGCATCGCCGACGAAGATGTCGCGCGACTGCTTGAACAGCTCGTCCATGCCCGCCTTCCCCGCGCCGGACGTGGACTGATAGGTCGAGACGACGACGCGCTTGATCGTCGCCGCATCGTGCAGCGGTTTCAGCGCCACCACGAGCTGGGCCGTCGAGCAGTTGGGATTGGCGATGATATTCTTCGCCAGATAGCCGTCGATCGCTTCCGGATTCACTTCCGGCACGATCAACGGGACGTCCGGGTCCATGCGGAAGAGCGAGCTGTTGTCGATCACCGTGCAGCCGGCTTTGGCGGCCTTAGGCGCATACTCCTTGGCCGGGCCGGAGCCCGCAGCGAACAGCGCGATGTCGTAGCCGGAAAAATCGAAATGCTCGATATTCTTGCATTTGAGCATCCGGCCCGTGTCGCCGAACTCGACCTCCACACCCTGCGACCGCGCCGAGGCGACCGCCGCGACTTCGTCCGCCGGAAACTCGCGCTCGGCGAGGCAAGCGAGCATTTCGCGCCCGACATTCCCCGTCGCTCCGACAACCGCTACCCGATAACCCATCGTCCATACTTTCCTTTTCGCAAGCGCATCATCTAGTGCGTGTCCCGCCATTCGCCAAGCCGAACCTTGCTGCATCGCAAAAACCGCGATTGCCGTAACGTCATTTGCCTTGGCCGCGCAATTCAGATTACACTCGCGACGTTCGATATCCGGGGGCCGCATGCGGCAGGCGTCTCTGCCGACGGAGATTGCTATGTCACAAGACGTTTCGCTCGACGCCAGTCCGGCAGGAGTGCCGTTGCCCGTCCGCTCCATCACCGCCGCCGATCTCAACGAGAGCCTCGCGGCCGGCTATGCCGATTTCAAGGCCAAGCGCGGCGACCTGATCTTCGTCGGGTTGCTCTATCCGCTGATCGGAGCGGTCACGTCGGTCGTCGTCACGGGTAGCGACATATCCATGCTGTTTCCGTTGTTCGCGGGTCTCTCGCTGCTCGGCCCGCTCGTCGCCACCGGATTCTACGAACTGGCGAAACGCCGCGAAGCGGGGCGCGATTCGAGCTGGTGGCATTTCTTCGGCGTACTCAAGAGCGAATCCTTCCTCTCCATTGCCGCGGTCGGCATCGGCCTGCTCGCCATCTTCGGCGCGTGGCTCGCCGCAGCAACGCTCGTCTACACGATGTTCTTCGGCCTGGAACCGCCGGGCACGATCGCCAACTTCGCCGAGAATGTTCTCACGACCCAGGCCGGCTGGTCGATGATCATTGTGGGCAACCTTGTGGGTATCCTGTTTGCGCTCGTCGTGCTCGCGGTCAGCGTCGTGTCGCTGCCGCTGCTCGTCGACCGCAAGGTCAGTGCGGAGCGCGCTGTCGCGACCTCTTTGGCCGCCTTCCGCAAAAATCCGGGCGTACTGATCCGCTGGGGCATCATGGTCGGCGTGATCCTGACCGTCGCGGCGATACCTTTGCTCATCGGGCTCGCCGTCGCGCTGCCCGTGCTCGGCTATGCGACTTGGCATCTCTACACGCGGATCGTGGATCGCGATGCCGTGACGCAAATGGGGCGTTAGCGCGGCTCCCGGACCTCGCGATCGAGAAAATCGGTGATCGACCGCCACAGATGTATCTGGCGATTTTCGCCGCTGACCCGGTGCGTAGCGCCCGGATAGACCATCAGTTCGAACGGGATCGCCGCTTCCTGCAGCCGGCCCATATAGACGGTCGAATGCTCGAAGATGACATTGTCGTCGGCCATGCCATGGATCAGCAATAGCGGATCGGCCAGCGCCTCGGCATTGGTGACGGGATTGCCCCGCTCATAGGGGCTCGGATCGATCGTCGGATTGCCGAGATAGCGTTCAGTATAATGGGTGTCGTACAGCTCCCACCGGGTGACCGGCGCGCCGGACACACCCGCCGCGAACCGGCCCGGCGCGGCCTGCAACAGATGCAGCACCATATAGCCGCCATAGGACCAGCCATAGACGCCGATCCGCTCGGGATCGACGAAGGGCTGGGCCTGTAGCCAGTCCAGCCCGGTCAGCTGATCGGTCACTTCGACCGTGCCCATCGCGCGGTTGATATGGTCTTCGAACACCTTGCCGCGGTTCGGCGATCCGCGATTGTCGATGGAAAAGACGATCCAGCCCTGATCCACCAGATATTGCTGCAGCACCGTCTGCCTCGCCCAAATCTGGCGCGCCTGACGGCCGACCCCGGGGCCGCCATAGACCTGCACGAATACCGGGTAGCGGCGGCCGGGCTCGAGCTCCGGCGTGATCATGCGATAGTAGAGCGGCGTGCCGTCCTCCGCCGGGATCGTTCCGAATGTCGGGGTCCGGTGGCTGTCGAGATAGGGCGCATAGGGATGGTCGGCATCGAGCGCATTTTCTTCAATCTGCGCAAGCGCCTCGCCCTCTGCATCGGCCAGATAGACCTGGCGTGGCTGGTTGCTGTTCGAGCGGTAAATGAGCGCACCGGTCGCGCTGTCATTCATCGCCGCCTCGTTCCACCACCCGTCTTCGGTGATCTGCACCGGTTCGCCCGGATCGTTCATATCCACCCAATAAACATGCTGCTCGATCGGCGTGGACTGGTTGCCGGTGAAATAGATGCGGCCGCGCGCACTATCGATACCGAGGACGTCCTCGATCTCCCACGCGCCGCGCGTGAGCTGACGCCAGCTCCCATCCTGCCAATGATAGATATGGGAAAAGCCGTCGCGCTGGGACGACCAGATCAGGCTGCCATCCTCAAGCGGGCGCAGATTGTCGTGCAGGTTGATCCAGCTTTCGGCCGTTTCGGTGAAGAGGATTTCCGATGCACCAGTCATCGGATCGACCGCCAGCATGTCGAGCCGCCGCTGGTCCCGGCTCTGCCGCTGGACGAAGATCGTCGATCCGTCCGCCGACCAGTCGACGCGCGCGACATAGATGTCGTCGTCCTCGCCGAGATCGATCGGCGTCCGCGTCTCGCCATCCGGCATCAGGACGAAGAGATCGACGATCGCATTGGCCGAGCCGGCGACCGGATAGCGCTGTTCGAACACGCGCGTGCCTTCGGCACCGATCGCCGTGCGCGTCACCAGGTCGACCGGCGTCTCGTCGACCCGCGCCGCAACCAGATAGCGATCGTCCGGCGACCACCAATGCCCGACGGTCCGTGACATTTCCTCCTGCGCGACGAACTCCGCCACGCCCCAGCTGATCGCATCGTCGCCATCCGGCGTCAGGCGCAGCTCCTCGCCGCTTTCGACGTCGATGCGATAGAGATTGCTGTCGCGGACGAAGGAGACATAACGGCCCGTCTGCGATACTTGCGCGTCCAGCTCCGTCGCCTCGGTTTCGGTCAGCCGCCGCGCATCGCCGTCCGGCTCGGCCAGATAGATATCGCCGTCCAGCGGCACGAGAATCGTTTCGCCATCGGGCGACCATTGATAGTTGACGATGCCGCGCACGCCGCTGAGCCGCGCGCGCTCGCGCCGCATAAGTTCCTCTTCCGAAAGCTCCGCGCCCGTGCCCAGCGCCTCGGAATCGACGAGCATGCGCGATTGACCGGTCGCCGCATCGACGGCCCATAGATCGTAGCGCTGCGCATCATCGTCGCGATTGCGCAGGAAAGTCGCAAGCGTGCCATCCGGCGACAGTTGCAGTTCGCGCGGGGACGGGCCGTCCAGCGCAGGGTCCGCGAAAACGCGTTCAAGAGTAAGGGGCTCGGCCGTGGCCGGGGCGATCGAAAGGGCGGCGAGCCCGAGGAAAAGAGGATAGCGCATACGCAAGGATAGCCACGCTCCCGGCGAAACGAAAGCGGCTATCGCGCCGGCGAAGATGCGTTTTCCATCCATAGGTTGACGGCCATCCCGGTCCCTTGACCATCGCATCACCACAGCTATTGTGTATTAATACGACAATACGGCGGGGAGAGAGCGAATGATGAAGCGGTTTGCGGTCGCCGCGATGCTGATGGCGACCGGCGCGACGGCGGCGGCGCAGCCGGCAGAGGATCAGAATCCGCTGCTGGCTGCGGCCGAGGCGCATACCCTGGAAATCGTCCGGCATGAGGATGGCAGCCTGTCCGGCACGGGTTGGGACCGGCTGATCGCCGACGGATCGGAAGCGCAGTTTTTCCTGATCGGCGAACAGCATGCGACGGCCGATATCGGCGAAATATCCCAAGCCATGTACCGCGCGCTGAACCGCCACGGCTATGACTATATGGCGATGGAGGTCGGCCCCTATGGTATGGCCGCGGCGGAAGCGATGGTCCGCGAGGGCACGCTGCGCGACTATATCGCGACTCCCGGCAACCGGCTCGTCATTCCCTTCCTCTTCTATTCCGAAGATCTGGCGATCGTAGAGGACGCGGCGCGGCTGTCCGATGCGCCGTCGGACATCTTCTGGGGCATCGACCAGGAATTTATCGCGGGCGGTCCGCTGATCGCGGCGCGCCTGGAGAGCCTGGCGCGCACGGAGGTCCAGCGCGCCGCCGTCGCCGATTTCGCTGCGCTGGCGGCGGCCAACCCGATGGCCGTGGGCGCGGCGCAGCCGGAAGAGTTCGCCGCGCTCAGGGCGGCATTCGACACGGGCACGGACACGGAGGCGCTGGAAATCGTCGATGCGATCCTGCTCTCCAACAGCATCTACGCGCCCTTCACCGGGCGCGGCGGGCCGATTTACCCGGCCAATCTCACGCGCGAAAACTATATGAAGGATAATTTCCTGCGCGCCTTCGAGCGGATCGAAGCGCGCGACGGCGGTCCCCCGCGCGTCTATTTCAAGTTCGGCGCGAGCCATATCATGCGCGGGCTCAGCAACACCAATGTCCCGGCGCTCGGCAACTTCCTGGTCGAATGGGGCAGGACGCGCGATTTCGCGGTCGTGAACGTGATGATCGATTGCCTGGGCGGCGAAATGACGGATCCCCGGTCTGGAGAGGCCCGGCCGTGCGAGTCCTACCTGCTCGAGGAAGGATCGCTGATCCGGGAAGCGGCCGGCGATGCGCCGCTGACGCTGATCGATCTCAGGCCGCTGCGCGCGCTCGTACGGCGGGACAGCGAC
The DNA here is from genome assembly GCF_052168295.1 of Parasphingopyxis sp. GTDB lineage: Bacteria > Pseudomonadota > Alphaproteobacteria > Sphingomonadales > Sphingomonadaceae > Parasphingopyxis. The sequence continues at coordinate 22,931 of NZ_JBQLZN010000040.1, forward strand.
ATCGACGCGGGATCGCGCGCGCTGATCTTCGGTTTCGACTATTATCTCGGTGTCGCAAATGTCCGGCCGGCGACGATGGTCGGCAGCACAGCCGCGCAATAGGCGCAGCAGGCCCAACGAAAAAGGGCCGCCCCAACGGACGGTCCCTTCCCTATTCCATATCGCTTTCGCGATCTCAGCTCTCGCTGGCCTCCGCGGCTTCCGGCGCTTCGGTCTTGATCGTCTTCGTCTCGCGATCGTCGCGCTTTTCGGCGATGCGCGCGCTCTTACCGGTGCGGCCGCGCAGATAGTAAAGCTTGGCCCGGCGCACGATGCCGCGCTTGAGCACGGTCACGCTGTCGACATTCGGGCTGTACAGCGGGAATACGCGCTCGACGCCTTCGCCGAACGAGATCTTGCGCACCGTGAAGCTCGATCCCATGCCGCGATTGGTGCGCGCGATACACACGCCCTCGAAATTCTGAATACGGGTGCGATCACCCTCGACGACCTTCACGCCCACGCGAACCGTATCGCCCGCCTTGAAGTCGGGGAGTTTCTTGTCGCTCGTAATGCTCTCGATGGCTTCCGCCTCGAGCTCTTCGATGAGATTCATCTCATTCGTCCTTCGTGTCTTTGCGTTGCGCGCCAGAGGGCGACTGATCCGAAGCGCCACTATAGCGCTCCCACAGATCCGGCCGCCGTGACCGTGTAATCGCTTCCGCCTGGCTCTTGCGCCACGAAGCGATTTTCGCATGATCCCCCGATCGCAACACTTCAGGGATCGTGCGCCCTTCCCATTCTTGAGGTCGGGTATAATGCGGATATTCGAGCAGCCCCTGTTCGAAGCTTTCCTCATCGCCGCTTGAAGCCGCGCCCATTACCCCGGGAAGCAACCTAATGCAAGCGTCGAGCAGCGCCAGCGCGCCGATTTCTCCGCCGGAAAGGATATAGTCGCCGACCGAGATTTCCTCAACCGGGCGGCCTTCGAAAATCCGCTCGTCGAAGCCTTCGAACCGGCCGCACAGGATCGTGACACCCGGCCCGGCGGAAAGCTCTCGCACCCGCTGTTGCGTCAGCGGCACGCCGCGCGGCGACATGGCGAGCACCGGCGCATCCGGCTGACGCTCCCGCGCCCCATCGATCGCGGCGGCCAGCACATCGGCCTTCATCACCATCCCGGCCCCGCCGCCCGCCGGCGTATCGTCCACGGTGTGATGTTTGTCGGTCGCGAAATCCCGAATTTGCAGAACTTCCAGCACCCATTTCCCCTCCTCGAGCGCTCGGCCCGCGATGGAATGCTCGAGCGGCCCGGGAAACATTTCCGGATAAAGCGTGAGTATGGTGGCGGCGAAGGTCATGTCTTCTTCAAGTAGAGAACCGCCAAAAAAGAGCCAAGCAATCCAGCAAGCACCGATATGGCTAACGCTACGGGAGTGACAACAATGACGGCATAACTCATCATCGCGCAAGCATCTACGCCACACTCTTCAGCAGATGCGGTATGCGCATCGAAAAGCAGAATGATCGAAGCCGCCAAAACAAGCAGAGGTGGCGGCAGTAGCGAAAATAGAACCGTTCGCCGCGCACTCCAATCGGATTTGAATCGAGAAAAAATTACGCTCAAAATGGAGGCCAAAACAGCGGAAGCCAAGCCAAGAGCGATGCCGTACCCCATCAGATCAGAAAATCGCTATCTATAGTGATCTCGGTTTCACCAGCTGTGATTGCTTTCACGGGCACCATGAAATCCGAACCGTCCGGCTTTCTTATCTCGATAATGTCGCCGGCCCCGAAATTCTCGATGGCGATCACTTCGCCGACCGCCTCGCCGCTCTCGGTGACGCAGGGCAGACCCACAAGGTCCGCATGATAATATTCGCCCTCTTCGAGTGGCGGGAGGGCCGAGCGCGGCACGGTCAGTTCCTTGCCGCGCAGGGCTTCGGCCGCGTTGCGGTCCGCGATTTCGGCGAAGCGCGCGATCGGCATCTTGCCGGTTTCGCGCACCGATTCGAGGGTGAGCGATTGCCCGGCTGCCTCGAACGTCTTGTAGCGTTTGAAGCTCTCCAGGCTTTCGGAGAAAATCTTGAGGCGCACCTCGCCGCCAATGCCGTGCGCTCCGGCGATGGCGGCGAGGGTAATGCGCTTTTCGGCCAAGGCTTAGCTCTTGGCTTCTTCTTTCTCGGCGTCCTCGGCGGGAGCCTCTTCAGCGGCCGCTTCCTCAGCCGGAGTTTCGTCGGCAGCGGCTTCTTCAGCAGGTGCCTCTTCGGCGGGAGCTTCTTCCGCAGCGGCTTCCTCGGCCGGTGCTTCGTCGGCGGCAGCCTCTTCGGCTGGCGCTTCGGCGTCTTCGGCCGCAGCTTCTTCAGCCGGAGCTTCCTCGGCAGGCGCTTCGGTCGCGGCCTTGGCAGCAGCTTCCTTCTCGGCCTTCTCTTCGGCGCGTTCCTTGGCCTTGGCACCCGGCTCCGCTTTCTGCGGGTTGTTGCGCGGCGTCCGCTCCATGATGCCAGCAGCGTCGAGGAAACGCAGTACGCGGTCGGACGGCTGGGCGCCGACCGAAATCCAGTGCTTGGCGCGCTCTTCGTCGAGCTTCACACGATCGGGATCGTCCTTGGCGAGCAGCGGGTTATAGCTGCCAATCCGCTCGATGAACTTGCCGTCCCGCGCCTTGCGGGAATCGGTCACGACGATCTTGTAGTAAGGCCGCTTCTTGGCGCCACCGCGCGACAGCCGGATTGCTACTGGCATTGATATTTCCTTCTTTCAAAATCAAAATTCGATTACGCAATTTTGCTCCTGCGAAAGCAGGAGCCTAGGGCGGCAAAAGCCCCGCCCGCAGCTCTGGGCTCCTGCCTTCGCAGGAGCACGAAACTCACCTCTTCAACAACTTGTCCAAATCGGGCGGGATTCCCTGCCCCGGCATGCCGGGCAGCCCGGGCATGCCGCCGGGCGGCATCGCGCCGTCGCCGGGCGGCAGGCCATCGGGTCCGCCGCCGCCAAACATTTTCATCAGCCCCTTGATGCCGCCCATCTTCTTGATGCGCTTCATCGCGGTCGACATTTCCTTGTGCATCTTCAGGAGCCGGTTGACCTCCTGCACGGTCGTGCCCGAGCCCATGGCCACGCGCCGCTTGCGCTTGGCGTTGAGCAGCGCAGGCTTGGCCCGCTCCTCCTTGGTCATCGAGCCGATCATCGCATCCATATGGACGAGCACCTTGTCGTCCATGCCGCTCTGCGCCATCGCGGCCTGCGCCTTCTTCATGCCGGGCATCATGCCGGCCAGCGCGCCGAGCCCGCCCATCCGCTGCATCTGCGAGAGTTGCGTGCGCAGGTCGTTCATGTCGAACTGGCCCTTGGCCATCTTCTTGGCGAACGCCTCCGCCTCGTCCTTCTGGACCGTCTCGGCCGCACGTTCGACGAGGCTCACCACATCGCCCATCCCGAGAATGCGCCCGGCGACGCGCTCGGGATGGAATTCCTCGATCTCGTCCAGCTTTTCGCCGACACCGACAAACTTGATCGGCGTACCCGTCACTGCGCGCATCGAGAGCGCCGCGCCGCCACGTGCATCGCCATCCATCCGGGTCAGCACCGTGCCGGTCAGCGGCACCTGCTCGCTGAAATTCTGCGCGACGTTGACCGCGTCCTGCCCGGTCAGCGCATCGACGACGAGCAGTATTTCCTCCGGCTCGGAGACGTCGGCCACGGCCTTCATTTCGTCCATCAACTGCTGATCGACATGGAGCCGGCCCGCGGTATCGAGCATGACGACATCGAAGCCCTGGAGCTTGGCCGCCTGCAGCGCGCGCTTGGCGATATCGATGGGCTGCTGCCCCTCGACGATGGGCAGCGTCGCCACCTCGGCCTGCGTGCCGAGCACGGCGAGCTGCTCCTGCGCGGCCGGGCGATTGACGTCGAGCGACGCCATCAGCACCTTTTTCCGGCCCTTCTCGGTCAGCCGCTTGGCGATCTTCGCGGTGGTGGTCGTCTTGCCCGAACCCTGCAGGCCGACCATCATCACGACATTGGGCGGCGTGCCACCGACATTGAGTTCGGAGGCCTCGGCGCCGAGCATCTCGACCAGCGCGTCGTTGACGATCTTGACGACCTGCTGGCCCGGCGTCACGGATTTGAGCACCTGCTCGCCGATCGCCTGTTCGGTGACGGTTTCGATGAATTCGCGGGCGACGGGCAGCGCGACATCGGCCTCCAGCAATGCGATCCGCACTTCGCGCATGGCGGCGCGGACATCGCTCTCGCTGAGCGCACCGCGGCCTTTCAGACGGTCGAATACGCCGCCGAGCCGATCGCTGAGACTGTCGAACATCGCTTACTTCCTTCCCGTTCCCCGCCGAATGCAAAGCGTAACGCAAAAAACGCCGGCGGGCGAAACCTCGCCGGCCAGCGGACGCCATTTCGGCGCTTGCCTTGCATTCCTCGCGGAACTGTTGGGAGCGCAGATACGCGCCAATGCGCGCTTTTTCAAGGGAAGTTTGGCCAACGGCAAAATTAACGCGGTCTTCACTCCGTTCGTGCATAGCAATCAGCAGTTTACAGGGAATTTGCCATGACCGAAGGCGCAGTGGCCGCTTCGACGTCGTCTGAGAATAGCAAAGCCGCAAAAGGCGAGAAGCGTCCGCGCGCGTTCGTGTCGGGCGTAGTGGCGATGACGGCCATCATGATGTTCGCCGCAATCGGCGGCGAGGTGGTTGCCAATATCATCGCCGGCACGGCCTCGGAACGCGATCCCGTGCTCGCGGTCGCGCTGCTTCTCAACATCGCGCTGATCCTGATCGGCTGGCGCCATCACAACGAGGTCACCGAGCAGATCAAGTCGCACAAGGAGGCCGCCAAACGCGCCCGCCTGCTCGCTAACAAGGATCCGCTGACCGGCTTCCTCAACCGGCGGGCGCTGGCGAGCGAAGGCAGCGAGATGATGCGCCGCGCCCGGGAGCGGGATCGCGTCGTCGCGATGTTCGTGATCGATCTCGACAGTTTCAAGTATATCAACGACCTCAACGGCCATCACACGGGAGACGTGCTGCTCCGCGAGGTCGGCAAGCGGATCATGAGCGCGCTGCCCGGCGCGGCCCTCGCCGCACGGCTCGGCGGCGACGAATTCGCCGCTGCCTTCCAGTTCGACCCGTCCAACCCGGCGGCCGTGGATGCGATCGCCGACGAACTGGTCGAGCGCATCTCGCATCCTTTCGATATCGAGAGACAGTCGATCCAGACCAGCGCCTCGGTCGGCATCGCGCGTTCCGATCATGACTGTAACGGCATCGAGACGCTGCTGCGCCGGGCGGATATCGCCATGTATGCGGCCAAGCATCAGGGGAAGAACCGCGCCGTATGGTTCGATGGCAGCATGGAGCGCATGCTCGAAGAGCGGAACCGGATCGAAGAAGGCCTGCGCCAGGCCATCCCGAATGGCGAGATCAAGCCCTATTACGAGCAGCAGATCGACCTTCTGACCGGCAGGTTGCACGGTTTCGAAGTGCTCGCCCGGTGGGAACATCCGACCAAGGGCATTATCCTGCCCGAAGAATTCATCGCGGTGGCCGAGGAATGCGGGCTTATCGCCGATCTATCCGAAAGCGTGATGCGCCAGGCATTCATCGAGGCGCGAGACTGGGACGCGGGGCTGACCGTTTCGGTCAATATCTCGCCCGCGCAGCTCAAGGATCCTTGGCTGGCGCAGAAGATCATCAAATTGCTGACCGAGACCAATTTCCCGGCCGAACGGCTCGAAATCGAGATCACCGAGACCGCGCTGTTCGATAATCTCGGTATCGCCCAGTCGATCATCTCAAGCCTCAAGAACCAGGGTATCCGCGTCGCGCTCGACGATTTCGGCACGGGCTATTCGAGCCTCGCGCATCTGCGCGCCCTGCCCTTCGACCGGATCAAGATCGATCGCAGCTTCGTCGCGTCGATCAATGACGACAATGAAAGCGCCGCCATCGTCGATGCCATTACGCGCCTCGGCACCAGCCTCGGCCTGCCGGTGACCGCGGAAGGCATCGAGAATGAGCAGATCGAACAAAGTCTCAAACATCTCGGCTCCATGGCCGGACAGGGCTGGTATTTCGGCAAGCCCATGGCGATCGGCCAGACGCGCCGCCTGCTCGCCGACAAGGACATGCTGACCGCGCGGCAGAAAGACGAGGTCGCCGAAGAAGCGCTGGACGATCTGCGCAAGCTGCGCCGCACGGGATAAGCACCGCCCGGCCCTGAGCATTACGCCGGGCATTGGTGGACAGCGACCCTTCCGGACCCTAAATCGCGCGCCATGCGCGCACCGGCCCACTCCTTGGCGTTTCACAAGATGCACGGTCTCGGCAATGACTTCGTCATCGTCGATGGCCGCGCGCAGGCCGTCGAGATGACGGAGGCGCTGGCACGCGCGCTGGCGAACCGGCGCACGGGCATCGGCTGCGACCAGTTGATCCTGCTTGAGCCCTCCGAAACCGCCGATCTGAAGATGCGGATCTTCAACGCCGATGGTGGCGAGGTCGAAGCCTGCGGCAATGCCGCGCGCTGTGTCACGAAGCTCGCCGGAGACGGCGCGACTATCGAAACGGCAGGCGGCACGATTTCCGGCGAAACGGTCGACGCCGGCGCGATGCTGGACATGGGCGCGCCGCGCTTCGACTGGGACGCGATCCCGCTCGCCTATGCGATGGACACGGCCAATATACCTGTCGGCTGGGAAACGCTTGAAAATCCCTTCGCGGTCAATGTCGGCAACCCGCATGTCGTGTTTTTCGTGGACGATGGGCAGGCGATCGACCTGGAACGGCTCGGGCCCATCATCGAAACCGATCCACTGTTTCCGGAAAGGATCAATGTCAATGTCGCCCGGATCGAAGCTGATGGCAGCATAACCCTGCGCGTATGGGAACGCGGCGCGGGGCTCACGCGGGCATGCGGGACCGGCGCCTGTGCCACCGCCGTCGCCGCGATCAGCCGCAAGCTTACGGACAATAACGTAACCGTGCATCTACCCGGCGGCGATCTCGACATCGCCTGGGCGCCCGGCGAGACGATCCGGATGACGGGCCCCGCGACCTATGTCTATTCCGGCGAGATCGATCTGGAGACGCTGCGATGAGCGGGCCGGAACTCATCACACTGGGCTGCCGCCTGAACTTCGCCGAGAGCGAGGCGATGCGCGCGATGGCCGCGGACCGCGACGATCTGGTGATCGTCAATAGCTGCGCGGTGACCGCCGAGGCGGTGCGCAAGACGCGGCAACAGATCCGCAAGGCGAAACGCGCCCGGCCCAACGCCGAAATCGTCGTGACCGGCTGCGCGGTACAAACCGAACCCGAAACTTTCGCCGATATGCCCGAAGTCAGCCGCCTGCTCGGCAATCGTGAGAAGATGCTGCCCGAGAGCTTCGCCTCGGATCGCTCGTTCGTTTCGGACATCATGGCCGTGCGCGAAACCGCACCGCACCTCGTCACCGGGTTCTCGGACCGCGCGCGCGCCTTCGTGGAAGTCCAGAATGGCTGCGACCATCGCTGCACCTTCTGCGTGATCCCCTATGGCCGCGGCAACAGCCGGTCGGTGCCCGCGGGTCTCGTCGTCGAGCGCATCAACGCGCTGGTAGACGACGGGTTTCAGGAGATCGTGCTCACCGGCGTCGACGTTACGAGCTACGGCCCGGACCTGCCCGGCAGCCCGAGCCTCGGCCTGCTCGTCGAGCGCATCCTGAACGGCGTGCCCGCCCTGCCCCGGCTGCGCCTTTCGTCGCTGGATTCCATCGAGATCGACGAGCGGCTGTTCGACATCATCACCGGCGAGCCGCGCTTCATGCCGCATCTGCACCTCTCGCTGCAGGCCGGCGACGATATGATCCTCAAGCGTATGAAGCGCCGCCACAGCCGCGCGCAATCTGTCGAGATGGTCGCGAGGCTCAAGGCGAAGCGGCCCGAGATCGCGATCGGCGCGGATATCATCGCGGGCTTCCCGACCGAAACCGACGCGATGGCGGCGAACACGCTGGCGCTGATCGACGATTGCCAGATCGTTTACGGGCATATCTTTCCGTACTCCGCGCGCCGCGGCACGCCCGCGGCAAAGATGCCGCAAGTGCCCGTACCGCTGCGCAAGGAACGCGCGCAAAGGCTGCGTGATGCGGCGGCGCGGCGGAAAGCTGCGTTTCTCGAAAGCCTTGTCGGCACGCGGCAGCAGGTGCTGATCGAGCGGAACGACGGACGCGGTCATGCGGAGAATTTTGCCGAGGTTGCGATCCGCGATCTTTCCCGCGATCGCGATATGACCGGCAGGATCGTTCAAGCGGATATCGCTGAAATAAAGGACGGAATTTTGATCGGGGACATCGCGTGAGCGAAGAGAAGAGCTGGGGCGAAAAACTGCGCTTCGGGTTCAAGCGGACGTCGGACAGGCTCGGCGGCAATCTGACCGGACTGCTGACCAAGGAGAAGCTCGACGAGGAAACGCTCGACGAGATCGAGGAGGCGCTGATCGCGTCCGATCTCGGCCCCTCAGTGGCGGCGCGTGTCCGCGATCGCCTCGCAAGCGGCCGGTTCGACCGGCATCTCTCCGAACTCGACATCCGCGAGATCGTCGCCGAAGAGCTCGAGGCGATCCTCGCGCCCGTCGCCGTCCCGCTGGAGATCGATGCCTTTCCCCGGCCGCAGGTCATGCTCGTCATCGGCGTGAACGGTTCGGGCAAGACGACGACCATCGCCAAGCTCGGCCACCTGTTCCTCGAAGACGATTACAACGTCATGCTGGTCGCCGGCGATACGTTCCGGGCCGCGGCCATCGGGCAGCTCAAGGTCTGGGCCGAGCGGCTCGGCGTGCCGATCATCGCTGGCGAAGAGGGCGGCGATGCCGCGAGCCTCGTCTTCGAGGGCGTGAAACGCGGGACCGAAATTGGCACCGACGTGCTGATCGTCGATACCGCCGGGCGGCTCCAGAACAAGAGCCACCTGATGGACGAATTATCCAAGATTCGCAGGGTGTTGGGCCGCCTCAACGAGGACGCGCCGCATAATGTGATACTGGTGCTCGATGCGACTACCGGGCAGAACGCCCTGTCGCAGATCGAAGTGTTCAAGGAGGTGGCCAATGTCACCGGGCTTGTTATGACGAAACTCGATGGTACGGCGCGCGGCGGCGTGTTGGTCGCGGCTGCGGAAAAGTTCGGCCTGCCGATCCACGCGATCGGTGTCGGCGAAAGCCTGGAGGATTTGCGGCCGTTCGATCCGCGCGCGGTGGCGCGGGCGATAACCGCCGCGGACGAGTTCGACGGAGACTAGACAATGAGCGACGCGCAAACGGAAGCGGCCAAGGACCTGCCCTCGGGCATGCGCATGGCGCTCGATTTCGGGCCCGTTATCATCTTCTTCGTCGTGAACTATCTGGCGCCGCCGCCGCTCGGCATTTTCTATGCGACCGGCGCGTTCATGGCCGCGATGATGGCGGCGATGGTCTATTCCTGGGCGAAGGTCGGCAAGATTTCGCCGATGCTGCTCTTTTCGGGCGTAATGGTGCTGATCTTCGGTGGCATCACGCTGCTCTTGCGCGACGAGACTTTCATCAAGCTCAAGCCGACCATCTATTACGTGTTTATCGCGTCGATCCTGATCATGGGCTTGGCTTTTAAACGCCCCACGCTGCAGGCGCTGCTCGGCAGCGTCTATCCGGGCCTCAGCGACAAGGGCTGGGATCTGCTCTCGCGCAACTGGGCGATCTTCTTCCTTGCGATGGCAGCGCTCAACGAGATCGTGTGGCGCAATTTCAGCACCGATTTTTGGGTGGGCTTCAAACTATGGGGCGCGATCCCGCTGACCCTCATCTTCGCGTTTGCGAATGTGCCGATGCTACTGAAGAACGGCCTAAATCTGGAGAAGGCGGACGAACCGCCGATGCCCGACGCCCACGAATGATCGGTCTCGCGGGCCTCGGGCGATCGGTCTGACGGTGCGGGCTTAGCCCTGGTCGGCGCGGCTGACGCCCTTGCCGTCCATATTCTGCGCCACGAACTCCCAGTTCACATGATCGAGCAGCGCGTCGACATAGGCGCCGCGATCATTCTGGAAATCGAGATAATAGGCATGCTCCCACACATCGATGGTGAGGAGCGGCTTCATGCCTTCATGCGCGACCGGCGTGTCGGCATCGTGCAGCGAGGTGATCTCGAGATTGTCGCCATTGAGCACGAGCCAGGCCCAGCCGCTGGCGAAATGGCCGACGGCTTCGTCCTTGAGCGCGCTCAGCATTTCGGATTTCGAACCGAAGCAGTCCTCGATGCGCGCGGCCAGCGAACCCGACGGGTTCTGCTTGTCCGGGCTCAGGCACTGCCAGTAGAAGCTGTGGTTCCAGATCTGTGCGGAATTGTTGAACAGCCCCTGATTGCCGCTGTCCTTCGCCGCCAGAATGACTTCCGACAGCGAGGCATTCGCCAGATCGCCGCCTTCGATGGCATCGTTCGTCTTGTTCACATAGGCCTGATGATGCTTGCCGTGATGGAAATCGAAGGTTTTCGATGAAATCAGGTCGCCGAAGGAATCCTTGGAATAGGGAAGTTCGGGGAGTTCGAAAGGCATGGGTTTCTCCTGTGGTCTCCTGGCCTACATGACGGGAACGCGCCAGCTCTTCAAGATATCCGTCGCAGGAATTTCGCAAAACTCGCTGGCGCCCTGAATCGGAAAAGGCCGGCCGCTACCCGCAGTAGCGACCGGCCTCTCGTCCTATGCGAACTGTCGCGCGAAACCTATCCGTTCGGTTCGACGATATAGTTGGACAGGTCGTTGCGCGGCGCATCCCATTCCGGCGCCAGTTCGCTCGCCGTCAGGATATCCATATAGGCCTCCGTCAGGTCGCCATTGAGGTGATGTGCAAGTCCCCGGCCGTAATGCGCGATGGCCGGCTGTTCGGTGCCCAACTCGAGTGCGCGCGTGAACAAGGGCAGCGCCTCTTCGCCGCGTTCGTCGCGACGCATCAGCGCGATCGCCTTGTTCAGCATCGCTTCGGGCTGCTCGGCATCCATCGCGAGCGCGCGATCGAAATCGGCGAGCGCGAGGTCATATTGGCCGCGATGGAACTGGATGATGCCGCGATTGACATAGGTCGCGATGCGATCCTGATAGGTCAGCGCTTCGCGGTCGAGCGCGAAGTCGCACGGCCTGAGGTCAATACGCGAATCCGATTGCCGCGCCGCGGCGACATAGCAGGTCTCCGCCGAACTGTTGCCGGCGACCTGTACGGCGCCATGGGCCGCTCCTGCGGTTGTGATCGCGAGAGCGCCCGCAGCCATTGTGAGCATCAGTTTCATGGGTTTTCTCTCCTACGGTCCGGCATTGAATATCAACGACGGGATTATCACAAGAATTGCGCCCGATGCGGCGTGCATTTCGCCGAACGGTCAAATGCCGCCGACGAACGGCGCTTGACGCGCCTCGAAATCGCTATCCGCCCTGCCCGCCGACGACGCGGAAGCGCGAAAGATCGCGCGCCGGAAGATCCCATTCCGGATCGAGGTCGGTCGCCCGGCGAATATCGTAATAGGCCGCCGGAATGTCGCCATTGAGCTCATGCGCGACGCCCCGGCCATAATAGGCGAGCGCGGGCTCGCGCGTGCCATGTTCGATGGCGGTGGTGAGCAAGGTCACGACATCGGCCGTCGCGCGGCGCTGATGCAGGAGGGCCAGTCCCTTGTTCAGATAGGCTTCGGGCTCGGTGCCATCGAGTTCGATCGCGCGGTCGTAATCGGCGATCGCCCGGGCATAGTCGCCATTGCGCACGTAGAGGATCCCACGATTGACATAGCTTGCCACGCGGTCCCGCCCCGTGATCATTCGATCCTCGATCGCATCCGTGCAGACGCGGATATCGCCCGGCCCGGAACGCTCTTCGAGCGCGGACTCATAACAGGCGCGCGCACTCGTATTGCCGATCACGCTGACCGCGGCCGACGCCGAGGTTGCGACCAATCCGGTCGCGGCGATAGCGATGGCGAGGCTTAGAGACGATTTGGACATGGCCGTTCTCCTCTTGTCCGGAACAAATATAGGCCATTTTGGGTATTTTGGCGAATCAGCCGATCATATCGTGCCGCTTGAGCGCGTGCCGCAGCTGATCGTAGGACAAACCCAGCGCCTTGGCGGTCTGCCGCTGATTGTAACGGGCCCGTTCCAGCGCCGTCTCCAATATCTCTTTCTCATAGGCTTCCACGGCGCCCTTGAAGTCGTCGACGATCGGTTTTTCGCGCGCCGGCGCCGATTGCGGGGCCGCCGCGCCGTCGGCCGCGGCAGGTTCGGGTTCCGCCGGTATCCGCCACGGCGAGTCGAACGGGTCGAGTTCAATCCGATCGATCGGTACGTCCGGCTGCTCCCAGCGATAGACCGACCGCTCCACCACATTGCGGAGCTCGCGGACATTGCCCGGCCAGTCATGCCCGATCAGGATCTTCACCGCCTCGTCGCCAAAGCCCGGCCAGCCCGGCCAGTCCAGCTCGACCGCCATGCGCCGGCCGAAATAGTCGGCGAGGACGAGGATGTCGCCGTCGCGCACGCGCAGCGGCGGGAGCGTAACGACCTCGAACGAAAGGCGATCGAGCAAATCGGCGCGAAACCGGTTGCGCTCGACAAGGTCCGGCAGATTCTCGTTGGTCGCACCGACGATCCGCACATCGACCTTGAGCGGCGCGTTGGAGCCGATCCGCGTGACCTCGCCATATTCGACAGCGCGGAGCAGCCGCTCCTGTGCGGCCTGGGACAGGGTCGCCAGCTCGTCGAGAAACAGCGTGCCGCCATCCGCCTCTTCGAACGCGCCCGCCCGGGCGCGGGTCGCGCCGGTAAACGCGCCGGCCTCATGGCCGAACAGCTCGGCTTCGATCAGGGTTTCGGGTAGCGCAGCGCAATTGAGCGTGATCAGCGGCCCTTCCCAGCGCTGACTCAGCCGGTGCAGGCGTTCGGCAATCAATTCCTTGCCCGTACCGCGTTCGCCGATTACCAGAACAGGGCGCTCCAGCGCGGCCGCCCGGCTCGCCATCTCGACGGCGTCGAGAAAAGCGCCGGATTCCCCGACAAATTGCGTTTCGCGTTCCATTCCCACTGTTTAGTGCATTTTCCCAAACAATGGCAATAGGCGCCGAGCGCTATGGCCTGCGATATCGTCTAAAGCACTGAAAATATGCAATAATCGAAAACTGGCACGCTCCCTGCTATGAATAGGACGTTAACAGTCGCAAAGACGATAACACAGGTTTCACTACCCGGTTTCGGGCCAAGGTTCAGGAGATACGATATGACGAATTTGAAGGACATCCGCCAAAATATCATCGCTGGCATGGCCGCTATGGCTGTTACCGGGCTCTGCGTGTTCGGCACGGTCGGACCGGTACAGGCGGGGGATACCACCCAGCCCGTCCAGCTTCAGTCGGGCGAGCCCGACATCATCGTTGTTACCGGCCAGATTGCATAGGCCGCAGGAACAGGCCGGGGAGGCGGCAGCCCCTCCCCCTCCCCGGTCGCCACACAGCAAGCGAGGGACATTAGGAGTAGCTACCATGGGAATTTTCTCCCGCACGCGCGACATCATTGCCGCCAATGTGACCGACATTCTCGACAAGGCAGAAGACCCCGCCAAGATGGTCCGCATGATCATTCTCGAGATGGAGGAAACCCTGGTGGAAGTCCGCGCGTCCGCCGCGCGCACGATTGCCGATCAGAAGGAAATGCGCCGCTCGATCGTCAAGCTCGAACAGCTTCAGGAAAGCTGGAAGGAAAAGGCCGAGCTGGCACTTTCCAAGGACCGCGAAGACCTCGCCAAACAGGCGCTCGTCGAGAAGCAGAAGGCCTCCGACATGGCGGCCCGGCTTAATGGCGAAATCGAGGCGCTCGACGAATCGCTGCGCGCCTATGAAGAAGACATTGCCAAACTGCAGGGCAAGTTGCGCGAAGCGCGGAGCCGGCAGAACAGCATTTCCACCCGCCTCGAAACGGCGGAAAACCAGATCAAGCTGCGCGACCTCTATAATGGCGACCGCGTGCAGGACGCCTTCTCGCGCTTCGAAATGCTCGAACGCCATGTCGACATGGCGGAAGGCCGCGCCGACGCGCTGGCGCTCGGCAACGGCCAGCCGAAGACGCTGGAAGAAGAGATCGACGAGCTGGAAACCAGCGACAAGATCGAAGCCGAACTCGCGGCCATGAAAAAGGCCAGCGGCAAACCCTCCGAAGAGAAGGAAGCTTAAATAATGGAAGACATCCTCGTACCCATCGGCGTCGTCGGGATGCTCTTTATCGGGCTGCCCTGGCTCATCCTCCACTATTCCACCCAATGGAAGCGCGCCGGATCGATCACCCGCGAAGACGAAGATCTGCTGGATGAACTTTATGACGCCGCGCGGCGACTGGACGACCGGATGAACACGATCGAACGTATCATCGCCGCAGACAATCCCGAATGGGCGCGCGAGCGCATGCTCCGCCAGGAACGCCCCGTGGACGAGCGGATCGGCGACCGGCTGGAAGACCGGCTGGAAGACCGGCTCGAGGATCGCATCGAACCCCGGGTGCCGGAAAAAGACATGAGCCGCGCGGAACGCCGGCGGTAACGAACAGACGAACAGGGAGACCCAACAATGCAAGACCGCCGCACGAAATTCTACCTCGACAAGCAGAATGCGAAGTTTCTGGGCGTATGCTCCGGCGTCGCCGACTATACCGGCATCGACACGCTGTGGACGCGCATCGGCTTCATGGTCACCGCGCTCTTCTTCTTCCCGCCGCTGTTCCTCGTGTACTTCATCGTCGCCTGGCTGGCGCCCGCCAAGCCTCTCGGCCTGTACGAGGACAAGGAGGAAGAAAAGTTCTGGCAGGGCACGCGCGCCAATCCGCGCCGCTCGGTCAACGAGATCCGCTCGCGCTTCCGCGATGTCGATCGCCGGCTCGCCGATGTCGAGCTGATGGTGACGAGCCGCAACACGCGCCTCGCCCAGGAAATCGACGCGCTACGGTAAACGCACAACAAGGTTCAGGGAGAACAGATACATGAACTGGGGAAGCCCCGCCTTCGTCCTCGCCATCATCGGCATGAGCTTTTTGGCCTGGATCATCACCACCGCCATCCGCGCCAAGCATGGCTATCCGCTCGAGAATGAATGGGGCGGATCGACCCAGAGGAACGACCCGGAAACCGGCCGCAAGATCGAATTGCTCTCGAACGAGAATGGCGAATTGAAAGACAAGATCGTCCGGCTCGAAGAGCGGATCTCGGTCCTCGAACGGATTGCTACCGACGGCAGCACCCGGCTCGCGGACGAGATCGAAAATCTCCGCGACGCAGCGAAATAGGAGGATAAGCGATGTTTTCAGACAATCCCGAACTGCTCAGCGACTTGGCACCATTTATCGCCGTGATCGTGACAGTCGGTGTCGTTGGCTGGATCGTGACGACCTGGATGCGGATCAAACATGGCTATCCGCTGGAAAACAGCTGGGGCCAGTCGGTCCAGCCGCAGGTCGATCGGGAAAGCAAGGACCAGATCAAGCTGCTCAATCAGGAAAATACGCAGCTGCGCGACGAACTGGCCGGCCTGAAAGAGCGGCTCGCCACGGTCGAACGGATCGTGACCGATAGCGGCTACGGCCTCGACCAGGAAATCGCCAAGCTCGAAGACAAGGCGAAGTAAGGGAGGGAAATGATGGATTTCAACACACTCGCCATTCTGTTCATGGTCGTTGTCATCCCGACCGTCATCGTTTTCGGCTATATCGCCTTCCACCGCTGGACTGATCTCAAACAGGCCCAGATGGAAACGGCGTCGCAGGAAGCGGCGGAAAAGGCAGCCCAATATGTCGCCAAGACCGAACGCCTCGAACAACGTGTCGCGACGCTCGAACGAATCCTGACGGATCGCTCGTCCGGGCTGGCCGACGAAATCGAGAATTTGCGGGACAAGCCGCTCAACTAGACACAGGGAAAGGTTCAGGGAGGTAATTATGGGTCCGTTCGAAATGGTAGTCGCGATCGTCCTGATCTGCGTCGTCGCCGGCGTCATCCGCTCCAGATACAATGCGCAACACGGGATCATCGAAGACGAGGACGGCAATCAGCGCCGCATCGTCGATCCCGATGCCGGGCGGATGCGCGAAGAGATCAAGCAGCTCAAGGAACGGATCGCCGTTCTCGAGCGGATCGCCACCGACAAGGGCAATCGGCTCGAACAGGAAATCGAAGCTCTGCGCGACAGAACGCATAGCTAAACGAGAACAAGGTTCAGGAAAGAAAGGTATAATCATGCAGGATCAGATACCGACACTGGCGATGGCAGCCACCGGATTGATCGGGCTGATAATCGCAAGCTACGCGGCGCTGAGGGGATGGCGCGGCTGGCTGGAGCTCAAACGGCTCGAACTCCAGCAAAAGACGGCCATGTCCGCCGACGTGCCCGCGCCGAGCACCGGATCGCGGATCGAAGTCGCGGACCTCAAGGAGCGTGTCCGCAAGCTCGAAGCGATCGCCGCGGGGATCGAACCCTAGGAGTTTTCCGGTTTCGTCATTCCGCTTGCCCCGCGGAATCTTTTCGGTTCGGCCAGAAACTCCCGCCGAAAAGGCCCCGGCACCGCGCCGGGGTGACGACTGGCCGGCCAGCCCCTAAATGGGCGGCCATGACTAAGCTCCCCTCTCTCGATGATGTGCGCGAGGAATATGAATTCCTCGAAAGCGACGACCGGTACCGGCTGCTGATCGATCTCGGCCAGGGCCTCGAAGCGATGCCCGACGCACTGAAGACCGATGCGACGCTGGTGCGCGGATGTTCAGCGGCCGTATGGGTCTATCCGACACGCACGGACGACGGGCGGCTGCATTTCCTGGCCGACAGCAATGCGGCGATCACCAAGGGCATCATCGCGCTCGTGCTGCTGACCGTGCAGGATCGTGAACCGGAGGATATTCTCGCCGTCGACATCGAAGACTGCCTCGCGGCCTTCGACCTGAAGAACCAGCTCAGCTCGAACCGCACCCAGGGAATCCCCAACATGATCGCGCTGATCCGCGAGACCGCCGAGCGCTATTCCTGAGCGGCAATGCCCAGGGCATCGGCGACCTGTTCGATCGCCGTTCCGGGCTTGAACAGCTTCCAGTCGAGCAGATCGTCGGTGCGCACCACCGTTACCGCCTTTTAGGGGCAGGCCGATAGGCATTTGGTTTCGAGAATGGCGGTCTTCGCCTTGCGGCCCTTCTTGCCGCCGACATGCCTGCGCAGCGCCTTGGCAAGCGGCGTCCTGCCCTTCGGCCCGAAGCCGCCGCCCACCCGTTTGGAGCATTTGCGGCAGACCAGAATGGCGGCTTCCCATTCGGACTTTACGGTTTTGATGCGGCGCCCTTCCATTCGCGGCGTTCCTCGGCCGCGCGCAGCACTTCGAAAGCCGCCTGGCCCGCCTGAAACCGTTTGGCGGCCTCCGCGTCGTCGGGCTTGACGTCCGGGTGGTTTTCCTTGGCGAGCGCACGCCACGCCTTTTTGACGGCCGCGAAATCGGCATCGCTGTCGAGCTCGAAAATCTCGAGTGCGCGCATCTCGTCGGCGCTGCGCGAGCCGTCGCCCGGGCCGCCCCAGCCATAATGCGAGGCCTGGCCGAAACCGCTTGCGTCACGCCGCTCCTCGCGGGCGCGCTCGTCGCGCTGTTCCTTCGTCAGGCCCTCGAAATAGTTATAGTTGCGATTGTATTCGGCGGCATGTTTTTCGCAGAAATACCAGCGTTCCGGGCTGTTCGGCGATTTCGGCGCGGGCCGGTCGCCCGGTTCGTCGCAGCCGTGCCGGTCGCACAGGCGCACCTCGACTGTCTCACGCGAAGAATCATAGCCGCGCCAGCGGGGGAATCCCCAATCGTTGGACCGTCGTGCACCTGCCATGCGTCCAGTTTAGCGGGGGAAAAGAGAACGGGCCACCGCCAATTTGGCCGTGGCCCGCTCTTTTCTCAGCCGGTGCTTGGTGCCCGGTGCATCAAGTTATCTAGCCATAGAGCGCTGCAGCACCCATCGCACCTGTGAACATGCTGCCGATCAGCATGGCGGTGATAATACCCGAGATCACGAGATAGGTGACGATCCAGATCAGGATCAGCACGATCGTGAAGCCTACAGCCTTGTCCTGCGGCACTTTCGAAGTCGCCTGCGATCCGAGATAGATCTGATAGCCCGCATAGCCAAATGCCGCGAGCGCGAGCAGCCAGCCAAGAATCGGAATCCAGCTCAGCAAGCCAGCTACCCAAATCGGCGTACCCGAATAGACCACCGTCTTCATGGCAGCGAGCTGATCCTTCTTGCCATCGAAGCTTGGTGCCAGCGCGTTGGCGACGATGCCCATGAGATACAGGACACCAAGACTGATCACATAACTCACAACGGCGGACACGAGCACGAAGCCCATCCCAAGACCCGGCACGCCAAGTGCGCCCGAAATCGCCACGGAGCTGATGACGGAGCCGATCGCCGGCAAGATCGCCAAGATCATGGCATAGCCGGTAAACAGGCCTCCCACAGTATTGGTTTCCCCGTCGACCTTTGGCCATTCGGTCTGTGGCGATAAGAGAATATTCTTCGCGCGATCGATCAAGCTCATAACTCTTCCCCTTTTTTATACCCGTTCATGTGAACGAAATTGCCCGATTCGTAAAGCAAATGCACCGGGCCGGGGTTGTGCCCCAGATCACTCAACAGCACTGCCAGAGGGCCTGTAAGCCGGGTTCTGTCCAGCGGATCGCTCCGCCTGTGCGGCCATTCCTCTAGAAACGGGATCGCTCCCGCCCTCAAGCAACCAACCCGGACGGCAGGCTGGACCCTCAGCCTATGCGCCATCCCTATTCGGTCTTGCTCCCGGTGGGGTTTGCCGTGCCGCGGCCGTTGCCGGCGCGCGCGGTGCGCTCTTACCGCACCCTTTCACTTTTCACCGTCCTCGCGAGAGGATGTGGTGACCTGCTCTCTGTGGCACTTTCCCTGGGGTCGCCCCCGCCGGACATTATCCGGCACCGTGGGTCCATGGAGCCCGGACTTTCCTCCAGCCTTCGCTGCAGCTTCGGCTGGCAAGCGCTGGGCTTGTCCGCCGTAGCTTTGGCGAAGGCGGGCGGCCGCCCGGCCCTCTGGCCTGCCCTATCTAGACTCGCCCTGCTCGCGTTCCAAGAGCAGCTGGAAGAGAATGGCGCGACTTTGGCCGTCGATCGTCCCGTCGATCAGTTCGGGGCGAAAGCGCCGCTGGAACGCGACGACCGCGGCCATCTTGTCCTCGATATCGTAACCGAAGCGTTCGAGCGCGACGAGAAAGGCGCTGTCCGTCCATCCCGGATCGGTCGTCGCATCTTCGGGCCGCGACAGCGCATGGCCGAACCGGGCCAGCTTGTCCCACGGGAACAGTTCGCCGGGATCCTGCCTGCGCGCGGGGGCGACATCGGAATGACCGACGACATTGGCACGCGGAATGTCGTGGCGCTTGCGGATCTCGTCGGTGAGCCGCACGACTGCGGCGACCTGATCCGCCGGAAAGGGCCGATAGCCGAATTCATGCCCGGGATTCACGATCTCGATACCGATGCTTGCGGAATTCACATCCGTAATGCCACGCCAATAGGAAGCGCCGGCGTGCCAGGCGCGCTTGCCCTCATCGACAAGGCGCAGCACCGTGCCGTCCTCATTGACGACATAGTGGGACGAAACCCCCGATTCCGAACTTGTCAGCCGCCGGATCGCGGACGCGCCGTCCACCATGCCCGTATAATGCATGACAAGCATCGAGACCGGCAGCTTGCGGTCGTTGAAATTCGGCGAAGGCGTTTCGACAATCGACATGACCCGCGCCCGATACCGCCCGTTTTGTCGCCGAACGTCAAGAGCCGGCGGCGGCAACCCTGAGGATTTGGCGGGGTTCGGCGGCGGCCAGCCGGTACAGGGACCGCACGCCCGGAAGAATCTCGAACCGGTCGCTGTAACCGAGCACGGTCTCGCCCGCGCCCAGCATCAGCGCGCCGTCGGGGGCCAGCGCACCGGCCAGGTTCGCCAACGCGCGTGCGCGGTTCGTTCCGGGAAAATACAGCATCACGTTGCGACACAGGATCAGATCGAAACGCCCGGGCGGCGGCGTCTCCAGCACGTTGTGACGCCGGAAGCGCGCCATGTTCCGCAGCTTCTCCCGCGCCTGCCAGCGGCCGTCCACATTTTCGAACCAGCGCAACATATGACCCGTCGCCAGCCCGCGCTGGATCTCGAACTGGCTGAAATCTGCCCGTCTCGCGCGGTCGATCGCCGATTGGGAAACATCGGTGCCAAGCAGGTCGATCGACCAGCCACGCCACTGCGCCTCATTGTCGCGCAACTGCATCGCAATGGAATAGATTTCCTGTCCCGTGGAACAACCGGCGGACCATATGCGCAGGGTCTTCCCACGCCGGTTCGCCGCGATCGCCTCGAGCACGCGCGGCAGATCGGAAAACGCGTCATGGTCACGAAAAAAATAGGTTTCGTTGTTCAGCAGCGCCTCGACCGTCTCGTCGGACAGGGTCCGCGCCTCGGGGTCGGCGAGCTCGGCCGCCAAGGCATCGCAATCCGGGATTCCGTGCGCCTTTAGGATGGGATTCACCGCCATTTCCACGCGCCAGTGCCGGCCCTCGGACAATCGCTGACCGGTCCGCGCTTCCAATAGGCAGGAGAACATCTGTACGGTCGAGGGCGAGAGCGTCATGCGGCCATGCTTCCATGGCGCGCCACATGCGCGGCAAGCTCGGCCGGCGGCGCGATGAACGCCGCGACGCCTGCGCGGGCCACTGCGCCCGGCATTCCCCAGATGACTGCGCTTTCGCTATCCTGTGCCAGTATTTCGCCGCCGGCTTTTCTGAGCCGCTCCGCGCCTATCGCGCCGTCCCGTCCCATGCCTGTCAAAACAATACCCAGAGCGTGTGCGCCGTAGGTTTCTGCGACACTCGACAGCATCACGTCGACGGATGGGCAGAGCCCATTGGGCAACGATGTCCGGTCGAGTGCGACGCGCACTTCGCCGCCGTGTTGTTGCAGCGCCAGATGCGCCTCGCCCGGCGCCACGATTATGTCATGTTCGCTCAAGGCCATGCCTTCTTCGGCCAGCGTCGCGCGCCGTCCCGAAATCGCGGCCAGCTGCCGAGCGAAATAGATCATGAAATCGGGCGGCAGATGCTGTGTGATGAGGATCGGGGCGGAGAAGCTGTGCGGCAGGGCCGAGAAGAACGTCGAAAGCGCATGAATCCCGCCGGTGGACGCGCCGATCGCGACGCATTCGACGGGGAGACGAGTGGACACCGCCCTGTTGCTGGTGACGCGCGCAATCTCTCGCGGCCCGTCCACGGCGTTATTGCGCCGCGTATCAGCCTCGAGAAGCCGGCGCATCGTATCCGTCAGCAGCGCGGCGAACCGGTTGTTCGCCTCGGCTCGGTCAGGCTTGAGCACGATATCGCTCGCGCCCATCGCCATTGCGCGTACTGACGCCTCGGCGCCTTCCCGGCAATGCGAGGAAACGATCAGGATCGGCGCATTGCCGCTCTTCCGAATAATGTCGGGTAGCGCATCGATGCCGCTTACACCCGGCATTTCGATATCCAAGATGACGAGATCGGGCGAAATCGTCCGCAATTTGTCGAGCGCGTCGTCCGCGCTCACGGCATGGGCGACGACCCTCAGATCATCGGTCTCGTTGATAATCCGTTGAACGATGAGGCGGGCGACAGCGGAATCGTCGACGACGAGAACGTTGCGGTGTCCGGTTCGCGCGCTCTCGCCCGGGAACGCCGGATCAGCCCGGCTGGCCATGCGTGGCACCGCTTTGCACCAGTTCGATCTTGCTCTGCAGCGTCTCCCGGTCGAACGGCTTCATGATATATTCGTCGGCGCCAGCGGCCATCGCTTTGCGGATATGGCCGACATCATTCTCGGTCGTGCAGAAGATAACCTTGGGCGGTTTTGCCAGCGCCAGCGCCTTCATGGCTTCGAGAAATTGCATCCCATCCATGACCGGCATATTCCAATCGAGCAGGATTACGTCGGGTACGTCGCCTTTCACGCGCTCAAGGGCCTCGCCGCCATGATCGGCTTCCTGAACGCTGAAATCGAGCGTTTCGAGCATATGACAGGCGACTTTTCGAATGACCTTCGAATCGTCGACGACGAGACATTTCTTCACAAACTGCGCTCCCGTGGGTGTCCGGCACATGATCCATAATGGACCGGAGTAACCGTGCCGTTAATTTCCCGGAAAAACGGCATCGTCATGCCGCTGCGGCATGGTCTTCGTCGATCAGCGCGGCGGGATCGACGACTGCGATAGCCGCGCCGTCCAGATCGATAACGCCGGTCGAAACCCGCTGCCAGCCCGGCTCGAACGCCGCGCCGAGCTTCTGCGGTGTGCCGGTATGTTCGCGTACGTCGTGAATTTCATCGACCGCCAGGCCGTAGAGATACCCGCCTACTTCGGCCACGATCAGCGATTGTCCGTCAACAGCTTGCGCGTTGCCGCCCTCGATCGCCGCGCGCGTATCGATCACGGTGATGACCTTGCTGCGCAAAGCCGCAATCCCCGCGACCGTCGGCGCCGCCCGCGGCACCGCAATGATGTCGGACGCGGTCACGACGGACTGCACGGCGTCGGCGGGAATCGCGAATTGTGTTTCGCCGATTTCGGCAACCAGATAGAGCTGATTCATCCCGCGGCGCTCCTTTTCCGGCGATCATGCAAGGCATCGACGATGCCGGTGCGATCGTAGCGATACACGTGGCCGCGGCCCGGCGACGGGTCGGCGCTGAGGCGAACGATGTCTGCATCCTCGCGATCGAGACTCTCACCCGCATCGCTCGCGTCGATCGCAATGTCGTATTCGTCGCTTTCGTCGAACGTCACACGATAACCGGCCTGTTCGATCAACGGCGCCAGCAGTTCGCGCCGCCAGACATCGTCGCCGCCGATGACGAGGCAGCGCGGCCGGCCAGACTGTGCGGGAGCGGAATCGCAAAACTCGGCAAACAGGAAATGCACGTCCAGCAACTCGATCGGCTCGCCGTCGACGACAGCGACCCCGGCAACGCGGCCGGGCCGGCGCGCAGGGTCTATCTTTTCCGGGAATGCACCGACATCTGCGGCCATATCGGCAATCGCATAGACGATCGCCCGCTCGCCATCGCTCAAACGCAAGAGGCGAAGCTTGCCGCTGTCCGGCAGCGTGCCGCTGGCAACGACCGGTATGGTTTCGTCATCGAGAACCAGCCGCAGGCTGCCGGCGCGCTGCACGATCCGCTCGGCATCGGTATCGATGATGCGGCTGACGACCGCCATGCGCACGGCGCGCCGGCACCCATCGAGATCGGTAAATATCAGAGCATCCGAACCCGTTGTCGGTGCCTGCTCGACGAGATCGGATTGCGTGTCGGCCAGGTTCAGGCGTAGACCTGCCGTAACCGCCAGACCGGCAATGTCCAGCAGTAACAGCGGCATTCCGTTGTCCGGCAGCGCGGTGCCGGCATAGAAGCCGGCCTGCATGATGCCGGGCGCGGCGGGTTTGACGACCAGTTCCTCATGATCGAACACCGCCGTGACCATCACGGCGAACCGTTCCCGTTTGCTTGAATGGACGACGACGAGATGTTTCGGAGCGCCGCGCTGCTCTTCGTTCCGTTCATCTGTTCTGCTTCCAAACAGCGCCTCCATGCGGACGACAGGCAGTCTTTTGCCGCGGATCTTCGCCACCTCGGTGCCGCCCACGCTTTGCAGTTCGGCGCGATCCCGATCGAGCGATACGATCTCCGCGATATTGGCACGCGGGATCGCATAGCGGCTCTCGCCGACGCCGCAGATCAGGGCCGGAATGATCGTCAGGGTGAGTGGCACGAGCAGTGAAAAGCACGTCCCCTCACCGGCCGTGCTGGTGATATCGATACTGCCGCCGATCCGCTCGACATTGGAGCGGACGACGTCCATGCCCACGCCGCGGCCGGATACGGCGCTGACCGCTTCGGCGGTCGTCAGCCCAGGTTCGAAAACGAGGTCCAGCAATTGCTGCTCGTCCATCCTTTCGAGCCCCTCCGGGTTCACATTCGCACTGGCCAGGGCCTGTTTCTTCAGCTTCTCGGCATCGATACCGCGTCCATCGTCGGCGATGCTGATCTGAATCTGATTGCCCGACTGGCGTGCGCCGATCCGCAAGACGCTCGTTTCCGGCTTGCCGGCCGCTCGGCGTTCGTCAGGCGGCTCGATGCCGTGATCGAGCGCGTTGCGGACGATATGCGTAAGCGGATCGCGCAGCATCTCGATCATCTCGCGATCGAGTTCGACATCGGCGCCGTCGACCTCCAGCAGCACCGACTTTCCAAGTTCTGCAGACAGATCCCGAACGAGGCGTGGCAAAGCGGCGAACAGGCTCTCGATCCGCTGCATGCGGGCCCAAGTGATGGCATCGCGGATTTCCGCGACACAGGTGGACATCCGCTCGAATGCCGTATCGACCTGCTCGCCCGCGCCCGCCTCACGCAACTGACGCGAAAGCTCGTTGCGCGCCAGAACGAGATCGGACACGCCGCCCATAAGCCGGTCGAGCAGTTCCAGCGGTACGCGGATGCTGCGCGCCGGATATCGCGTCTCCAGAACGTTCTGCTGCGCCTCGGCTTTCGGTTCTGCCTCTGCCGTCTCATCGCTGAGCGCGGCAATCAGCGGCCCATCGATACTTTCATCGATCTCCTCGCCGCTTTCGAGCGCATCGATCATCGCACCGATACGGTCGATGATGGCGAGAATGGCGCTCACAAGGCGGGGCGACGGTTCGCGTGTGCCGTCGCGCAGTTCCGAGAGCGCCTGTTCGGCTTCGTGCGCGACGCGCTGGACATGGGTCAGATCGAGAAAGCCGCAGCTCCCCTTGACCGTGTGGACGAACCGGAAAATCGCGTCGAGCCGCTCCCGATCCGCCGGATCGGCCTCCCAGGCGACGATTTCGCCGGAAATCGTGTCCAGCGTTTCGCGCGTTTCGGCAATGAATTCAGCGAGAAGATCGTCCATCGAGTCCGTCCAGGAAAACCGCCTGACGGTCTTGATGGGCGTCGATGGTTAAGATGTCGTTTACCGGGCGCCCTAATCGGCGAAAGTTACGCCGAAAAGCAGCACATTGTCTTCCGGTTCGGAGACCTGGACCTCGCCGCCGCCCTCACGCACGAGGATGTGGACGAGCCAGGCGGCGGCCGCACGCGGCGTCAGCGCCTCGGCGTCGGTCTTGCCGAGCAGCGCGGTCTTGAGTTCGGGATCAAGGACGATCCGGTCCCCTTCCGCCCGCACGACGATCTCGCTGCCCTCGGCGCCAACCAGCAGCGCGCCGCCCCGCACCAGCGCATCGGCGGCGATCAGCGCCAGGTTGAGCAGGATCTTGATCTTCGCCTTGGACATGCTGGGCTGCTCGACCAGCCAGTCGAGCTCCACGCGGCCCTGTGTGCCGACGAGACCCTCGATCGCCGTCTTCGCTTCGCGGCTGTCGATCTCGTCGTCGAAACCGCCCGCCGCACCGAAGGCCAGCCGGAAGAATTTAAGCTTGGTCGCCGACGTTTTCGCGCTCTCCGCCAGCAATTCCATGCAGCGTTCGCGCATCTCCGGGTCATGCTCGTCGGCGAGCAGCTCGATACCGTTATTGAGCGCGCCGATCGGACTCAACAGATCGTGACACAGGCGCGATGCCAAAAGGCTCGCAAATTCAACGCTTTTGCTGTCCATCGTCTCGCGGTTCCCGTTGCTGGCCCTGGCCCCTAATGTCGGCTGGACGCGGGGCTTGCAAGGGCTAGCTCCACAGGTGCGAGCCGGCCGGGTTCGGTGGCGCGCCAGAGCCGCATTTCCGCGCCCGAGACGATCAGCCACAACCGTCCTGTATCGAGCGCCATCGCGGCGTCCCGCGCGGACGGTGCGGCGGTGCCTGTAGGGTGGGAATGATAGTGGCCGATGATCGTATCGCCGCCAGCGCGTTCGGCCCGGATGGCGGCGAACAGGGCGGACGGATCGATTTCGAAGCTGTCCGCCGGGTTTTCCGCGACATTTTCGGTCGGTTTCGCGCTTTCGATACGGTCTTTTTCGCCGAACAGCAGACCACACGCCTCGATATCAGGAGATTCCACGCAATGGCGCAGAATTTCGCGCTTTGCGGCACTTGAAATTGTGACGATCACCCCCAAATTGTTACGCAATGGCGGGGGACTTGTCGACATTGGAAGCCTGTATCGCCGCCGAAGCCGATGGCTGGCGTCTGGACCGGGCATTGGCAGCCGCATTGCCGCAATTGTCGCGCGAAAGGCTGAAAAAGCTGATCGCGGCCGGCCATGTGCGCAATGCTGATGGGTCGCACGCACGCGACCCGAAAAGCGCCGTCCAGAAAGGGCAGAATTTCACCGTTTCGGTGCCGGAACCGGAACCGGCAAAAGCCGTGCCGCAGGACATTCCGCTCGATATCGTGTTCGAGGACGAACATCTGATCGTCGTCGACAAGCCGGCGGGCTTGGTGGTCCACCCGGCCGCAGGCAATGCGGACGGCACGCTCGTCAACGCGCTTCTGCACCATTGTGCCGGGCGATTGTCGGGGATTGGCGGGGTGGCGCGGCCGGGCATCGTGCACCGGATCGACAAGGATACGTCCGGGCTGATGGTCGCGGCGAAGACGGACAAGGCGTATGAGGGCCTCGCCAAACAGTTTGCGGCCCACAGCATCGATCGCGTTTACAAGGCGATAGTGTATAACCTTGTGAATAAGTCTGAGGATAAGATTGAAACCAACCTCGCGCGATCGCCGCAGAACCGGCAGAAAATGGCGGTCGTCGAGCCTCCGCGCGGCAAGCATGCGATTACGCATTACAAGCGCATTCAGGCGCTGAACAATGCGACGCTGATCGAATGCCGGCTGGAGACCGGGAGGACGCACCAGATTCGCGTCCATATGGCGCATATCGGCCATTCTCTGGTGGGCGATCCGGTCTATGGCAGGCCCAAACCTGCCCTAAAGGACGTGCTGAAAAGACTGGATTTCAACCGCCAGGCACTGCATGCTGCGCGCATTGGATTTATCCATCCTGTAACAAGTAACGCTTTAGCCTTTGATAGCGAACTCCCTGTCGACATACAGGAACTATTCAGGGCATTATACGTATAGATAATGAAGGTTTTCCGGGGGTCTTTCCCGGAACTTAAGGTTCAAGGAGCACAGGAACGAAATGGCCAAAGCCGTTGCGACAATTCCGGCG
>NZ_JBQLZN010000041.1:0-15015 GCF_052168295.1 Parasphingopyxis sp.
CATCGCCCATCCAGTCCGACCATTCGGTCAGCTTGCGCCGGTCTTCCCAGGGGAAGCCGAAGAGGATTGCGAGCATGCCGGTCGTCAGTTCGATCGAGACCTTGTCGACCCAGTCGAATTCCTCGCCGCGCGGCAGGCTGTCGAGCAGCTCCGCCGTGCGCTTGCGGACGTCTTCGTCGAGCCGGGTGATCTCGCTCGGCGTGAAGGCCGGAGAGACGGTGCGGCGCTGGGCGGTATGTTCGGGGCGGTCCATGCCGATGAACATCGGCAGCGCGAGTTCCTTGTCATCGGTCGAATCGAGGATCGTGAAGCCGCCATTATACCAGGCCGAGCTGAAGATATCGGGCAGCGCCTCGACATGGACGATCGGCTTGTACGTCGTCAGCGACCAGAAGCCGCCGAACACGCTGTCCTCGCACCAGTGAATCGGGTCTTCGGCGCGCAGCTTCTCGAACACCGGCTGCCAGCGGTCGAGCGCATAGAGTTCGGGGCGGCTGACATCGATCTCTTCGAGCGGCGTATCGGCCGTCGCCAGCGGTTTTTCGAGGGTCGAACGGTCGATCCCCTCGCGCCATTCGCGGGCATATTCCTCGCGATATTTCTGTTCGGCCGTCATGCCGCCAGTATCGGTGTTCGCGTCGGGCTGCGTCGCCATGTCTCTCTCCCTAATCGGGGATGTTTCCCCGCGGGTCCGGCGCGCCGAGAATCATGCGCTCTGCCTGGACCCATATCCTGTCCGGGCCACTATACAGCCCGATGCAATAAGTAGCAAAATGAGACTGACACAATTGACACGAATGTCAATAGCTGCGCCGGTGCATTCCGCCGGTTCCCACGATGGATTCTATCGATCCATCGTTAGGCGGTGCTTAACGGCGGGTGCGGAATTCGCTCAGGCGGCCTTGCCGCGCAGCGCCTGGCCGAGGCGCCGGAACACCGACGGGCCGGATTTCAATACGCCCTTGCGGAACCAGCGCGCGCCCAGCGTGATCGTGATCGAGACCCAGAGCAGCTGCCAGGCGATGGCGGCCAGATGCGGCCAGAGCGCCGGGTCCGACGCGCCCTTGGCGACCATCGCGAAGGGCGAGCTGAACGGGAAGAGTTCGGCGAACAGCGCGAGGCCGCTGCCCGGGCTCGCGGCCGCGGCCGAGGCAAGGCCGAACATGCCCATCTGGAAGAAGGTGATCGGCAGCGAGAGCATCTGGATCTCGCGCATCGAATTGGCCTGCCCGCCGACCGCGAGGAAGACCGCGCCGAGCAGCAGATAGCCCATCGCGAAATAGACGACGCCAAGGCCGATGAACGGGCCGAAACCGATCGCGGGATCGAGCCGGGCGAGCATCGTCTGGCTGTCGGGCAGTGCGGAGAAGCCGAGCAACGCGATCGTCCCCCAAAAGGCGATGAACAGGAGCGCAACGCCGAACAGGCCGATCAGCTTGCCGAGGAACACGGCTTCCAGCGGCACGGCGGCAGCGAGGATTTCGATCACCTTGTTGCCCTTTTCCTCGGCCAGCACGCTGACCGTCTGTCCGGCGAGCAGCAGCGTCAGGAGGAACAGCAGGAACAGCGCGGTAAAGCCGAGCGATTGCTGCCCGCCGATCGTCGCGCTCGTCCGCTCGAAGGGTTCGCGTGCGATCTCCGTCGCCGGTTCGCCGGGCGGGACGCCGCTCCGGGCGTCGCGCGCGGCGGTATCGGCTAGCAGCGCCAGATAATCGGCATCGCGGTCGGCGCCCGGCCCGATCAGGAGGCGTGGGTTGTCTGGCACATCGTAGAGCACGGCGGCGACATCGATCCCGCTTTCGGAAAACAGCGCGCGCGCCTCGGCTTCCGCGCCCGCGCCGCCCGCATCGTGCAAAGGGTCGCGCCGTTCGAGCGCAGGCGGGGCGATGGCGCCGGGAAATGTCGGCCGGATGCGCGCGTCCGCCGCCTCGATACGCGCGCCATATTCGGCATCCGCGACAACGACGATCCGCTGGGCGTCCTCGCCGCTATCGGCGATCATCCGCGCGCCCGAACCGCCGACCA
The DNA here is from genome assembly GCF_052168295.1 of Parasphingopyxis sp. Taxonomy (GTDB): domain Bacteria; phylum Pseudomonadota; class Alphaproteobacteria; order Sphingomonadales; family Sphingomonadaceae; genus Parasphingopyxis. Next base: position 2,026 of record NZ_JBQLZN010000041.1, read on the forward strand.
CGGCGAAAACGAGCATGAAAAGCGGCGCGAGCAGGAACATGAGGAATGCCGGGGTCGCGACCGTCGCGATAAAATCGCGCCGCGCGATCACGGCGGCCTGGCGGAAATGGCTCGTCATGCTGCGGCCTCCGCCTCGGCCTCGGCTTCCATCTTCTCGACCGTTTCCTCGCCGACCAGCTTGACGAAGACATCGTGCAGGCTCGGCCGTTCGAGCGAGAGGCCGGCCACGCCATGGCCGCATTCGAGCAGCGTCGCGAGCAGCGCCTCCATCCCGCTATCGGGCACGTCGAACACATAGCCGCCATTGTCGCGCACCGCCTCAGGCGGCAGCAGTTTGGCGAGCGCCGGGCTGTCCTCGCGCGGCGTGTAATGCGCCTGGATCGGCATCGTCGCGCGCGCTTCGGCGACGCTGCCCTCGTAGCGCAGCCTGCCGCCCGCGATGATCGCCAGCCGGTCGCAGAGCCGCTCGGCATGGCCCATGATGTGCGTCGAGAAGAGTATCGTCGCGCCGCGATCGCGCTCGGCGAGAATCAGCGCCTCGAGCCGCTCCTGATTGACCGGATCCAGACCCGAAAAGGGCTCGTCGAGTACGATGAGTTCGGGGCGGTGGACGATCGACCCCAAGAGCTGGACGAATTGCGCCATGCCCTTGGAGAGCTTCTTGATCTTGTCGCCCGCCGCATGGCCGAGCCCGGCATCGGCGAGCATGTCGTCCGCCCGCGCCCGCCCCTCGGCCCAGTTGAGGCCGCGCAACGCGCCCATGAACGCAATCGCCTCGCGCGCCTTCATGCTCGGATAGAGGCCGCGCTCCTCGGGCAGATAGCCGACCCGGTCGCTGACGCTGCGCGGTCGCGTCGTGCCGAGCAGTTCTCGCGTGCCGCTATCGGGATCGATGATGCCGAGCAGCATTCTGAGCGTCGTCGTCTTGCCGGCGCCGTTCGGCCCCAGAATGCCGTAGATGCTGCCCTCGGGCACGGCGATATCGACGCCGTCGACCGCGCGCTTCGCGCCGAAATCCTTGACCAGCTCATGTGCAGTAAGGGCGAAAGCGGATGCCATAGCTGGCCGATAGCCCGACAAGACTTAACAAGAAACCCGTCATTCCCGCGAAAGCGGGAATCGCGCTTCTTCGTTCTGCTTTGAAAAAAAAGAACGCGGCATGGCGATAGTGAAGCGGGATTCCCGCTTTCGCGGGAATGACGGTAGAGAGGACTTGTGACCGACCGTCCCGCCCTTTCCCAGCGCCTGAAAGCGCAGGCCGAGGCCGAAGGCTTTGCCGCCTGCGGGATCGCCTCCGCCGACGCGGCGCCGGAAAGCGCCGGGCGGCTGCGCGACTGGCTGGCGTCCGGCGCGCATGGCGGGATGGACTGGATGGAAAGCCGCGCGCACCATCGCGAACGGCCCAGGGCGCTCTGGCCCGAGGCGCGTTCGCTGGTAATGCTGGGCATGAGCTATGCACCGAAAGAGGACCCCCTGCGGCTCGAAGGCGAAACCGATATCGGCCGTATTTCGGTCTATGCGCAGGGCAAGGACTATCACGATGTCGTGAAAAAGGCGCTGAAGCGGCTCGCGCGCTGGCTGGTCGCGGAGGCGGCGGCGGACGGCATCGAAGCGGACGTCAAAGTGTTCGTCGATACCGCGCCGGTGATGGAAAAGCCGCTCGCCGAGGCCGCCGGAATCGGCTGGCAGGGCAAGCATACGAACCTGCTTTCGCGCGAGCATGGCAACTGGCTGTTTCTCGGCGCGATATATACGACGCTCGATCTCGAACCCGACGCGCCGGGCGAAGATCGCTGCGGTTCCTGCACCGCCTGCCAGACCGCCTGCCCGACCGACGCCTTTCCGGCGCCCTACCGGCTCGATGCGCGGCGCTGCATCTCCTATCTCACCATCGAGCATAAAGGCCCGATCCCGCACGAATTTCGCGAGGCGATGGGCAACCGCATCTATGGCTGCGACGATTGCCTCGCCGTCTGCCCGTGGAACAAGTTCGCCGAACAGGCCGAAGCGAACAGGCATTTCGCCGCCCGCGCCGAACTCGCCGCGCCCAAGCTCGCCGATTTGCTGGCGCTCGACGATGCGGGCTTCCGCCGAGTTTTCGCCGGCTCGCCGATCAAGCGCATCGGGCGGGACCGCATGGTCCGCAACTGCCTGATCGCGGCGGGCAATAGCGGCGATGCGGCGTTGATCGATCCGGTGCGCGCGCTGCGCAACGATCCCGACGATGTGGTGCGCGAAGCGGCGGAATGGGCTATGGAGCGGCTGGCCGCGGCCCGGCGTTGACAGCCGCCGGGAAACTGCGCGATCCTCGCGGTGGAGGGGGCTTTAACATGCACCGAATCAAATATTTACTGGCCGCAATCGGCGTTGCGGGATTGCCCGCGATGCTCGCGGCGCATCCGCCGGCCGTGATCGAGCCCGGCGCGGGACGCGACGTCCCCGTGCCCTTTCATCCCGCGCGCCTCTTGCTGTCCGGCGAGGCAAGCGAGGGCGGCGTCGCAATCTACGAATTCACCGTGCCGCCGAACAGCGCCGGGGCGCCGCCGCACGTCCACGCCAATGAAGACGAATATGCCTATGTGCTCGAAGGGACGCTGGGCCTGCTCGCGGGCGAGGACATCGTGACCGCCGGGCCCGGCACGCTCGTCGCGCTCACCCGCGGCCATGTCCACGCATTCTGGAACAGCGGGGACGAACCCGTGCGCACGCTGTTCCTCGTTTCGGGCGATGGCGAGTTCGAGGAATTTTTCGACGCGGTGGCCGTGGCCCTGCGCGAAACGCCGCCTACCGGGCCGGACGAGGCCGGGGCGATGGTCGGCCGGATAGCCGCCGAGCACGCGATCACGATCCGGATGGACGCGGTGCCGGACACCGTGCGCCACCTCTACCAGCCGCCGGAGTAACGGTTATCGCCGCGCGAGCGCGTTCACGCAGGCGGCGCGGTCGACATCTTCGCCGGCTGCGGTGCGCGCGTCGACATAGGTGACGACGGGCTCGCGGCCCGCGCTTTCGGGATAGAGATAGGCGTCGAGCACACAGGCATCGCCGGTGAATTGCAGCTTGCGCGCGCCGTCTTCGCGGAAATCCTGCGCCGCCTCGCCGAAGAGTTGGACGAGCTGCGCGGCGCTGCTGCCGATCACCCGCTCCAGCCCCGTGGCCGTCATCGGCCGGCTGGGCGTGGCCGGTATCACCGTCGGGCTGCTCGCGCAGCCGGCCACCGCCACCAGCGCCGAAAGGGCAATCAGTTTACGCATCGTCACCATCTCCCCCGTGCAGCATATGGGCTGCCATGGCCGCGCTGAGGATCGGCGCGAGCAGATTGGCGACAGGAATCACGAATAACACCGCCGCGACAAGCCCGATCTGCATCCGTTTACCGCGCGTCTCCCTCCGCCAGTCGCCCCATTCGGCGCGCGGCACATGGCGGATCGCGATGAGTTCGCCGAGATCGCGCGCGAGCAGGATCGTGTTGAGGCCGATGAACAGCAGCACGGTTCCCACACCCGTGACGAGCAGCACCAGATAGAGCGGCAGGACGAGCAGGTTCCAGCCGATCGCCCGCCCCGCCGAAGCCAGGCCGACGCGGACCTGGTCGGCATAGCCGGCGACCTGCGCGACTTCGGCCTTGTCGGGATAATGTTTGCGTTCGACCGCATCGACGATCTCGTCGGTAAAGATGGAGATCACCCCCATCGCGACCGCGCGGAACATCAGCCAGAAGCTCAACCCCGCGATCACGACCGCACTCGCCGCTGCGGCAAACCCGCCGCCCTCGCCCCAGCCTAGCCAGTCGAACAGCCAGATCAGTGCCCAGTAGACGGCGAACCCGCCGATCAGGAACAGCAGGATGGTGAGGCCCAGCGATTTGGCGAGCACCTTGAGGAATGCCGGATCGCCAAGCTGGCCGAGCGAGAGAAGGAGCGCGCGGAACATCGCCGCCCTGATGGGGTCGGCGATGCGGCGCGTCAATCGTCCGGTTGCGCCTATGCGGGCGCGCGGCTAGGGCCTGCGCAACTTTCTTGCTTTCCCGAAAAATTTGGAGTCCCCCATGTCCGAACCCAAGCTCGATATCGTCGCCATCGGCAATGCCATTGTCGACGTGATCGCCCAGGCCGACGACGCTTTCATCGCGTCCGAAGGCCTGTCCAAGGGCGCGATGCAATTGCTGTTCACGACCGAGGAAGCCGAGGCGCTCTACGCGAAAATGGGCCCGGGCGTGGAAGCGAGCGGCGGATCGGCGGCGAATACGGTGGCGGGGATCGCGGCACTCGGCGGCAAATGCGGTTTCATCGGGCAGGTCGCGGATGATGAGCTCGGCAAGGTCTTCAAGCACGACATCACCGCGCTCGGCGTCGCCTTTGATACGCCGATGCGTGACGGCGAGCCGGCGACGGCGCGCAGCCTGATCCTTGTCACGCCGGACGGCGAGCGGACGATGAACACCTTTCTCGGCGCCTCGCAGCATCTGACGGCCGCCGCGGTCGACACCGACCTGATCGAGCGCGCCGCCATTCTCTATCTCGAAGGCTATCTCTGGGACCCGGAAGACCCGCGCGCGGCGATGGACCAGGCCATCGACATCGCGCACAAGGCCGGCCGCCGGGTCGCCTTCACGCTCTCCGACGGCTTTTGCGTCGACCGGCATCGCGGCGATTTCCTGAAACTGCTCGACGATGGGCGGATCGATATCCTGTTCGCCAATGAGGACGAGATCATGTCGCTCCACGAGACGGACGATTTCGAAGCCGCCGTCGCCGCGACCGCGGCCAAGACACCGCTCCTCGTCGTCACGCGCAGCGAAAAGGGTGCGCTGGCGGTGAAGGATGGCGAGCGCGTCGCCGTCTCTGCCGAACCGATCGACCGCGTCGTCGACGCGACCGGCGCGGGCGACCAGTTCGCCGCCGGCTTCCTTACAGGCCAGGCCGAGGGCCGCTCGATCGAAGACAGCCTCGTCATGGGCGCCGTCTGCGCGGCCGAGGTGATCCAGCATTACGGCCCCCGCCCGGAGAACGACCTGAAAGCACTGGTTCGCGAGCGGCTCGGATAGGGCCAACGGCGCCGGAGCCGTCACACGCTACGCCACCATTCTCCGATCTCCGCAATCATCACGACGTTCTGATCGACGGACCTTACAAGCGACATTGACTGTTCTTCGCTTCTGTGTACTGTATACAGTATGCAACTAAGCGCCTCCAATATCAGCCAGGACGCCGCCGCTACCGTGCGCGAGATGATCGTCACCGGGCGGCTGGCCGACGGGGATCGGATCAACGAGGTGCATCTGGCCGCGCAACTGGACGTAAGCCGCACGCCGCTGCGCGAGGGCCTGTGGCGGCTGGCCTCCGAAGGCGTCATCACGACGGTGCCGCGAAAGGGGTTTTTCGTCGCCCCGCTGACGCTGTCGGAATTCGAGCAGCTCTACGATATCCGGCCGATCCTCGACCCGGAGGCCTTGCGGCTGGCCGGCATCCCCTCGCCCGCCGCGCTCGACCGGCTGGAAAAGCTGAACCGGAAATTCGTGGCGGCGAAAAAGCCGTCGGAGGCCATCGAGATCGACAATGCATGGCATATGGCGCTGTTGGCTGGGTGCCCCAATCGCGTGCTCGTCGACATGATCGCGCAGATCATCGGCCGCACCCGGCGCTACGAACATGCGCTGTTCCGGGAAACAGAGAATATATGGTCGGCAAGCGACGAGCATGCCCTGATCCTCGCGGCGCTGCGCGACGGCGACCTGAAACGGGCCTGCGCGATGCTGAAACGCAACATGCAAAGCGGCAAGGCGCCGATCGTCGAATGGCTGACCCGCCGCACCAACGCCACCGACGGCCCGGACTGAAGCGCCGAACCACACCCCTTCCATGGCCGCACTGCATCGGCCCGACGAAAACGCCTTCCCCACCCAGGAGAATATCCATGAAGAACCGTATTGCCGCGTTCCTGTGCGCGAGTTTCTGTCTGGCCGCCGGACCGATCCAGGCACAGGAGCAGGATGGCGGCGATAGCGCCGCCGCGCCGTCATCCGCGAGCTGGGCAGGGTTATGGGTTGGGGAGAACAGCTTCGGCCCAAGATTGCGCGGACCGCTCGACCTCCATCGATCGGCTGCCGGCTCCTGGATTGCGCGCGTACAGGGTGAAACGGTGCCGGTCGAGCGCAGTACGGCCGACGACGGCTCGGTACGCTGGTCCTTTGCGTTCGGCGATCAAGGCCGGTTCACGGGTTGGCAGGCGCAGCCGGGCGCGGCGATCGAAGGTCATTGGCTTCAGGAACCCGGGCCCGTGCAAGGCTATTCTTTCGCGACACCGGTGCAACTCGAACCCGCCGGCGCCGGTGCCTTCACCGGCGCGATCGCACCCTTCGACCAGCGCGCTTCGCTGAACATTCCGCTGATCGCCGACGGCGCGGGCGACGCCCCCGGCACGTCGCGATACCGCACCTTCATGCGGAACCCGGAACGCAACCAGGGCGTGTTTTTCCGGATCGAAACGGCGACCGCGGACGGGACGGAGATACGGTTTACAAACGCCGATGGCGAGATACTGGCGACCGGCCGGAGCGTCGACCCCGGCGAACGGTTCACGCTGTTCTTCCCGCGCTTCGACCAGACATTCGATTTCACACGCCGTCCCCGCAGCGACGCGCCCGGCTTCTATCCGCGCCGCTGGCCAGAGGGCGAGACACAGCTTGTTCGCCCCGTCTCGCTTGGGGACGGCTGGCGTACCGCATCGCCGGGCGAGAGCGGGCTCGACGAAGAGCTGCTCGCCGGGCTGGTCGGTTCGCTCGCCGCGTTCGAGCCGACCGGCCTGCGCGAGCCCTATATTCACGGATTGCTCATCGCCCATCGCGGCCGGCTGGTCGTCGAGGAATATTTCCACGGCTATCACCGGGACATCCCGCACGATTCCCGCTCGGCCGGAAAATCGCTGACCGCCGCCCTGCTGGGCATCGCCATCCGGCAAGGCGCGATCCCGGATGTCGACACGCCGGTCTATCCCTATTTCGGCGGCGTCGAGGCCTTCGCCAATCCCGACCCGCGCAAGGAAAGACTGACGCTGCGCCATCTGGTGACCATGTCGCCCGGCTTCGACTGCGACGATGGCGACTATGATACGCCCGGCCATGAAGATAATATGCAAAGCCAGGACGCGCAGCCGGACTGGTATCGCTACACGCTCGACCTGCCGATGGCGCGCGAACCGGGCGAGACCGGGTTCTATTGCACCGCGGGCTTGAACCTTATCGGCGGGGTATTGCAACAGGTGACGGGGATGCCCCTGGCGCGCTTCTTCCACGAACAATTCGCACGGCCGCTCGATATCGCCCATTATCAGCTGAACCTGTCGCCGACGGACGATCCCTATATGGGCGGCGGCATACGGCTTCGCCCGCGCGACTTTCTGAAGCTCGGACAGGTCTATCTGGATGGCGGCACGTGGAACGGCACCCGGATCGTATCGGAGGCGTGGGTCGCAGAATCGATCGCGCCCCACGCCTCGCTCAACGAGGACGATGATTACGGCTTCGCCTGGTGGCGGCGAAGCTATGAAGTGGAAGGGCAGTCCATCGAGACCTATTATGCGAGCGGCAATGGCGGCCAGCTGCTCTTCGTGGCGCCCGCGCTCGAACTCGTCGTCCTGATCCACGCCGGCAATTACAGCGACGGCCGCACGCGCAACGCGTTTCGCGACCGGTTCATGCGCGAATCGATCCTCCCGGCCGCCTTGGCGGCTGGTCCCGCAGGAGACTGAGTTTTGTATGACCCGCCCTTTCGGCCGAGCCTGACGAACTAACTTCCGATCAGGCCCGGGAACAGGCCGAAGACCAGGATCAGCGCGACGGCGATCGGGGCGAGCCAGGCGACGAGAAAGCGCCACAAGGTGAACATGCTGCCGTCGAGGCCGGTTTCCGCCGCGACGATTTTCCGGTCGGCCCGCCAGCCGACGAAGATCGAGGTCAGAAGCGCGGCGACGGGCAGCATCACCTTGCCGGTAAAGCCGTCGATCGTGTCGAAGATATTGGTCTCGGCGAAGATCGACCAGAAGCCGAGCAGCCGGATCTCGCTCCACACGCTGAGCGAGAGCAGGCACGCGACACCGATAAGGAAGGCCGAAAAGGCGAAGATGAAGGCCGATTTGGGGCGCGACCAGCCGCGTTCGTTGATCCCCCAGCTCGTCGGCGCTTCCAGCAGCGAGATCGAGCTGGTCAGCGCGGCGAAGAAGATCAACACGAAGAACAGGAAGCCGACCATCGAACCCGCCGGCATCTGCTGGAAGGCGATGGGGAGCGACTGGAACACGAGCGTCGGCCCGGCCGCCGGATCGAGGCCCACGGCGAAGACGATCGGGAAGATCATCAGGCCCGCGATCAGCGCGACGCCGGTATCGGCAAAGGCGATCATCCCGGCGGTCGGCGCAAGCTTGGTCTCGCGCGACACATAGGCGCCATAGGTCATCAGCGCGGCCGAACCGAGGCTCATCGAGAACAGCGCCTGGCCGAGCGCCGTGTTCATCGCGGGCGCGGTGAGCTTGGAGAAATCGGGCGTGAACAGGAAGGCGACAGCCTCGGCGAAATTGCCGAGAAACGCGCCATAGATGGTGATCGCAATGAGCAGCACGAAAAAGGCCGGCATCAGATAGGTGGCGGCCTTCTCGATCCCGTCGGTCACGCCGCGCGCCACCACGAAAAAGGTGATGCCCATAAACACCGTATGCATGACGAGCAGCAGCGGGATGTTGCCGAACAGGTCGCCCATCCGCGTCTGGATGGTTTCGGCGGTTTCGCCCTGCAGCGCGCCCGCGAACGGCGCGCCCGATGCGATCGCGCCGAAAAAGTCGCGCCCCATCACGCCCGCATAATAGATCACCCAGCCGGCGACGACGCTGTAGAAGCTGAGGATCAGGAAGGCGGCGATCACCTCGACCCAGCCCAAAGTCGCCCAGGCGCCGCTGCGCCCTGATTCCGCGGCGACGTTGCGCACGCTGCCCACCGCGTCGCTGCGCCCTCGGCGGCCGATGAGGATTTCGGAGAGCACGAGCGGCAGGCCGATCAGGACGACGCAGCCGATATAGAAGAGAACGAAGGCCCCGCCCCCATTCTCGCCGGCGAGCGTCGGAAACCGCCAGACATTGCCGAGACCCACCGCGGCGCCGATCGCCGCCAGAATGAAGGCCCATCGCGACGACCAGCCGTCGCTCGTCTGATGCGTTGCTCCCACCACCGATACTCTCCCCGATACTTTGTAGTTTTGTTACGCGGCTATCTAGCGGGTCGTGTGCTTCAGGGGAAGCGGGGGAAGTTGTTCGTCAGGTGCGACCTTGCAACGGAGTGCGGCAGAGTGTTTGTCAGAATTTTCCTGTTGGAAAATCGGCGACTATCCCGTTCGGGGATGTATCCACAAATCTCATCTCGTCATTCCAGCGCAAGCTGGAATCTCCGGCCGCAAACGCCCTGCCTATCCGCCTGAGATCCCAGCTTTCGCTGGGATGACGGGGTATCACTTGTTTGAAAGGGATAGGCCCCAAAACTCTGACAATCTAACTTCTTGCGAGCATAGGCCCCAGCGGGCGGCCGCCGAACAGGTGCACATGCAAATGCGGCACCTCCTGATGGCCGTGGCCGCCGATATTGGCGAGGAGGCGATAGCCGGGTTCGACGAGATCGAGATCGCGGGCGATCTCGCCGACCTTGCGCACGAAATGGCCGATCTCCGCGTCGGACGCCTTGGCGCTGAAATCGTCCCAGCTCACATAGTCGCCCTTGGGAATCACGAGCACATGGATCGGCGCCTGCGGATTGATGTCCTTGAACGCGAGGACATGATCGTCCTCGTAAACCGTGTCGTTGGGGATCTCCCCGCGCAGGATCTTGGCGAAGATATTGTCGGGATCGTAGGGCTGGGTGGCGTCGATGGGCATGGCGGCTCCTGTATATCTGATCGGCGCCATCCTATGATCGCGGTCACAGCATGGCCATAGCGGCACGGCTATCTCGCAAAGGACGGCATCGGAAGGGGACATCATGAGAAAGACAGGCGCATTTCTAATCGCAGCGGCGCTCGGCATTGCGGCACCGGCGAGCGCGCAGACCAACGGCTTCGTCCCGTGCGAGGAACATTGGTCTGCCCAGCTCACCACGCTTTACGTTGGCGCAGACGGCGAAGGCATACGCAGCTTCTACGATGGGGCGGTGACCCTGCTCAGGATCGATACCGAGGAGCCGGCAGCGGCATCGAGCGGTGTCATCGTGATGATGTGGACCGGCAGCGAACTCGCCGACATCGAACGGCATTGCTGGGTGAATTGGGGCCATGGGCTGGTCCAGGTGGACGATACCCAATCGAGCTACGATCCGGCGGAAGGGCTGACTCTCACCATACCGACGAGCCGCTACGACGAGATGGGCGAGCAGTCGGTCGGCAGCATTCGATTCCGGCTGAACGCGAATACGGGGACGCTGACCGAACTCGACTAGCCGGGTGCGCTAGCCCTGCGGCTTCTTCTTCTGCAGCCCGGAGCGTTTGCACGTCGCGACAAGCTCGTCATGCTGGTTATAGGCGCGGTGCTCGAAGGTCACGATGCCCTGGTCCGGGCGCGACTTGGACTCGCGCAAGGCAATAACCTCCGTCTCGACGCGCACCGTATCGCCATGGAAGAGCGGCTTCGGGAAGCGCACTTCGTCCCAGCCGAGATTGGCGACCGCCGTGCCCAGCGTCGTATCGCCGACCGATACGCCCACCATGAGCGAGAGCGTATAGCAGCTGTTGACGATCCGCGTGCCGAACTCGGTCTCGGCCTTGCAATATTCCTCGTCGAGATGGAGCTGGGCCGGATTGTGCGTCATCGTCGTGAAGAGGACGTTGTCCGTCTCGGTGATCGTCCGCCGGATCGGATGATCGAAAGTCTGCCCCACTTCGAGTTCGTCGAACCATTTGCCTGCCATTGTATGTGCTCCCGCTCTGTCATTTTCCCAAATCCTAGGACGAGCGCACCAAGGTTTGAAGTCGTTCCTTTCCCCTCCCCTTGATGGGGAGGGGAGTGCACAGGTCGAAATGCCTCCCAAGCATTTCTGGAACTTGCCGGGGGCAAGTTTCACCTGCGCACTGGGTGGGGTGAGTTCTCAATCGATAGATCACCCCCACCCAAACCCTCCCCCATCAAGGGGGAGGGCTTGCACCCTTCCCGTCAGGCCATACAGTCCGCCGCAAACAGGACGAGGACCGCAAGACGATGGATTTCCAGCTCACCGAAGAACAGGCCGAATTGCAGGAAGCCGCACGCAAATTCGCGCGCGCGGAGACGGTCGAGCTGGCGCGCGAGCTCGAGGCGACGAACAGGCCCGTCCCGCTGGAAATGCGCCGCCGCTATGGCGAAATGGGCTTTCTCGGCGTCAATCTGCCCGAGGAGCATGGCGGGATGGGGCTCGGGCATCTCGAGGCTTTGCTCGTACTCGAACAGTTCGCGATGGTCTCGGTGGCCGTCGCCTTTCCGATCTTCGAGGCGCTGACCGGCCCGGTGCGCACCATCCAGCATTTCGCCTCGGATGAGCTGAAGGCCAAGATCATCCCCGATGTGGTGAAGGGCGAGACGATCGTCGCCGTCTCCATGTCCGAGCCCGATGCCGGGACGGCGCTCACCGACCTGAAAACCACCGCGCGGATCGAAGGCGAGGAGATCGTGATCAGCGGCCAGAAGCGCTGGACCTCGGGCGCCGGGCATTCGGACGCCTATATCGTCTATTGCCGCCTCTCCGACGACCCCGGCGCCAAGGGCATCGGCGCGGTGCTCGTCGAGAAAGACCGCGACGGTGTCAGCTTCGGCAGTCCGGAAGAGCTGATGGGCTTTCGCGGCATTCCCTCCGCCGACATCTTCCTCGACGCGGTGCGCGTGCCGAAAGGCAATATGATCGTGCCCGCGGGCGGCTTTGCAAAGCTGATGCAGGCGTTCAGCCTCGAACGCTGCGGCAATGCGACTATGTCGCTCGGCCTCGCCGCCGCCGCGCTCGAAGAGGCGACGGCATATGCGCAGGAACGCGAGCAGTTCGGCAAACCGATCGTCGACTTCCAGGCGATCCAGCTCAAGCTCGCCAGCATGGCGATGAAGGTCGAGGCGTCGCGGCTCCTCATCTACCGCGCGGCGGTCAACGCCTCGCAGGGGCTGCCGAATATCTTCGAATCGAGCGTCGGCAAATGCTTCGCCAACGAAATAGTCCGCGAGGTCACGGCAGACGGGATGCAGATCATGGGCGGCTATGGCTATTCGAAAGAGTACGGGATGGAGCAGCGCGTCCGCGACGGCTTCGCCTGGGGCATCGCCGGCGGCACGACCGACGTGCAGAAAACAAACATCGCGGCGGCGCTGATCGGGCGGCGGTTCAACCAGAGAAGCTAAGCTTGGCGTACTCCGGCACGCGCCCTATATCCGCGCCATGCCGTCCGATACCCATGATTTCCGCACCGGTTCCGACAGCCGCACCCTGCGCGATGCGCTGGGCTGTTTCGGCACGGGCGTGACCGTCGTGACGACGCTGGACCGGGACGGTCAGCCGGTTGGGCTGACCGCGAACAGCTTCACCTCCGTCTCGCTCGATCCCGAACTGCTGCTCGTCTGCCTCAACCGCAAATCGACCCAGCTGCCCTGGTTCGAGCGCGCCGAGGCCTTTGCCGTCAACGTCCTCCATATCGGCCAGATGGAACTCGCCCAGCGCTTCGCGACGCCCGATGCCGACCGGTTCAAGGATACCGACTGGGAAGCGTGGTCGACGGGCGTGCCGATGCTCGGCGATTCGCTCGCCAATTTCGAATGCGCGAAATTCGCCGAGTATGACGGCGGCGATCATCTGATTCTGCTGGGGCGCGTTATCCGCGTCCGCTTTGATGCCGATCTCGATCCGCTGCTCTATTATCGCGGCAGCTATCGCGAGCTGCACTTCGACTAGGGCTTAGCTCAAGCGACCACCGACTCGTCATTGCGAGCGCAGCGAAGCAATCCAGA
>NZ_JBQLZN010000042.1:0-11457 GCF_052168295.1 Parasphingopyxis sp.
CGATCTCGAAACCCTGTATGACGCGAAGGCGCATTATGCACGGTAGCGCGCCTTCCACCCCGCGCGATCCCGCGGTCCGCGTCGTCATCGTGACGCTCGATAATCATCTGTCCGCGGCGGCCGAACGCGCCGAAGCGCGGCTCGCCGATCAGGGTGTGAGCATCGATTTCCACGCCGCCGCCGATTGGGACCGCGATCCCGAGACGCTCGAACGCGCCAAGGCCGATATCGCTAGGGGCGACATCGTCATCGCGACGATGCTGTTCCTTGAAGACCATGTCCGCGCGATCCGCCCGGCGCTCGAAGCGCGGCGTGAGGAATGCGACGCGATGCTCGGCCTGATGTCCGCCGGCGAGATCGTGAAGCTGACCCGGCTCGGCGACTATCGCATGGACGCGCCCGCCAAAGGCCCGCTCGCGCTGCTCAAGAAATTGCGCGGCTCGAAAAAGCCCGGCGCGAGCTCGGGGCAGAAGCAGATGCGCATGCTGCGCCGCCTGCCGAAGATCCTGCGTTTCATCCCGGGTACGGCGCAGGATGTGCGCGCCTATTTCCTCACCCTACAGTATTGGCTGGCCGGTTCCGACGATAATGTCGTGCAAATGGTCCGCGCGCTGATCGACCGCTATGCGAGCGGCGCGCGCGAAGAGCTGCGCGGCGCGATGAAGGCCGAAGCGCCGCTCGAATATCCGGAAGTCGGCGTCTATCACCCGCGCGCACGGCAGCGCCTCTCCGAGAGCGAACGCATCCTGCCGAAAAAGGCGGGGGAAAACGGCACGGTCGGCCTGCTGATGCTGCGCTCCTATCTGCTCGGCCGCGACACCGGCCATTATGACGGCGTAATCGAGGCCATGGAGGCCAAGGGGCTGCGGGTCATTCCGGCCTTTGCCAGTGGGCTGGATGCACGGCCCGCCATCGACAAATTCTTCGTGAAGGACGGCACGCCGGTGATCGACGCGATGGTCAACCTGACCGGCTTCTCGCTGGTTGGCGGGCCAGCGTATAATGACGCGGATGCGGCGGTCGAGACGCTAATCGGTCTCGACATACCCTATATCGCCGCCCATCCGATCGAATTTCAGACGCTCGAACAATGGGGCAATCGCCGGCAGGGACTGCTGCCGCTCGAATCGACGATGATGATCGCGATCCCCGAGCTCGACGGCGCGATCTGCCCGAGCGTGTTCGGCGGCCGTTCGGACGGCGCGGGCGAGGCCTGCGACGGCTGCGACCGGCATTGCCATTTCGAATCCACCGGCGCGATCCGCGCGATGCAGGGCTGCCCCGACCGCGCCGAAGCGCTCGTCGATCGCACGGCGCGGATGATCGCGCTGCACCGGTCCAAGCGCGCCGCGCGCAAGCTTGCAATCGTGCTTTTCAATTTCCCGCCCAATGCCGGGGCGACGGGCACCGCCGCGCATCTGGCGGTGTTCGAATCGCTGCACGCGACACTCGAGCGGCTGGCCGACGAAGGCTATGCGGTCGATGTGCCAGAGAGCGTCGATGCGCTGCGGGAGGCAATCCTCAAGGGCAATGCCGAACGCTATGGTGCCGACGCCAATGTCGCCGCGCGGATCGCCGCCGACGATCATGTCCGGGCCGAGCCCTATCTCAAGCAGATCGAAGCCCAATGGGGCCCGGCACCCGGCAAGCAGCAGAGCGACGGATCGAGCATCCACGTGCTCGGCGCCGAGTTCGGCAATGTCTTTGTCGGCGTGCAGCCGGCCTTCGGTTATGAGGGCGATCCGATGCGGCTGCTGTTCGAGGGCGATTTCGCCCCGACCCACGCCTTCGCCGCCTTCTATCGCTGGATCCGGCAGGACTTCGCCGCCGACGCCGTCCTTCATTTCGGCACCCACGGCGCGCTTGAATTCATGCCGGGCAAACAGGCGGGCATGTCGGGCAAATGCTGGCCGGACCGGCTGCTCGGCGATCTGCCCAATTACTATCTCTACGCAGCAAACAACCCGTCTGAGGGTATCATCGCCAAGCGGCGCTCGGGCGCGACGCTGGTCAGCTATCTGACGCCCGCGCTTGCCGAGGCCGGTCTCTACAAGGGCTTTGCCGATCTGAAGGCGCTGGTGGAACGCTATCGCTCCGCCGATGCCGACGATGGCGAACGCGATGCGCTCGAAGCGATGATCGCGGAACAATGCGATGCGCTCGACATCGAGGGCGGCGATATCGAGACGCTGGCCGGACGGCTCTACGAACTCGAGCGCGCGCTGATCCCGCATGGCATGCACGTCTTCGGCAGTCATCCCGAGGGCGAGGAGCTCGAGCAGTTCGTCGATGCGATGATGGACGCGCATCCCGAATCCGACCGCGCCGAGATCGAAGCGAAGCTCGCGGCGAATGACGAGCTTGGCGCGCTGGTCCATGCGCTCGACGGTACCTTCGTGCCGCCGGCGCCGGGCGGCGATATCCTCCACAATCCGGACGTGCTGCCGACGGGCCGCAATATCCACGGCTTCGATCCGTTCCGCATCCCGAGCCGCTTCGCCTGCGAGTTGGGCGCGGCGCAGGCCGAGCAACTGATCGAACGGCATGTCGATGGCGGTGCGGAGTTCCCCGAAAGCATCGCGATGGTGCTGTGGGGCACGGACAATCTGAAGAGCGAAGGCGCGCAGATCGCCCAGGCGCTGACGCTGATCGGCGCACGTCCGCGTTTCGACAGCTATGGCCGGCTCTGCGGCGCGGAGCTGATCCCGCTCGAAGAACTGGGCCGCCCGCGGATCGATGTCGTGATCACGCTGTCGGGCATCTTCCGCGATCTCCTGCCGCTGCAGACGCGGATGATCGCCGAGGCCGCATGGCTGGCGAGCAGCGCGGACGAGCCGGTCGAGCAGAATTTCATCCGCAAGCACAGCCTCGCGCATCAGGATGCCCATGGCTGCGACCTCGAAACCGCGAGCCTGCGCGTCTTCTCGAACGCCGAAGGGGCCTATGGCGCAAACGTCAACATGATGATCGACGGCGGCGCCTGGACCGATCCCGACGAGCTGGCCGAGGCGTTCGAAACGCATAAGGGCTTCGCCTATGGCCGCGATGGCAGCCCGATGCAGCATCGCGCCCTGCTCGAAAGCGCGCTCAAGGGCGTCGAATTCACGTATCAGAATCTCGAAAGCGTCGAAGTCGGCGTGACCGATCTCGATCAATATGTAGACGGGCTCGGCGGCGTCAGCCGCTCGGTAGCCCGGGCCAAGGGCGAGGCCGCGCCGGTGTACATCGTCGACGGCACGCAGGGCAAAACCAAGGTCCGCACGCTGGGCGAGCAGATCGACCTCGAAACGCGCACCCGGACGCTCAACCCCAAATGGTTCGAGGGGATGCTCAAGCACGGTTTCGAAGGCGTGCGGCATATCGAGATGCATGTGACGAACACGATGGGCTGGTCGGCGACGACTGGCGCGGTGGCCCCTTGGGTCTATCAGCAGATCAGCGAAACCTTCGTCCTCGACGAAGAGATGCGCGCGCGGCTGTCGCAACTCAACGCGAAAAGCTCGGCCCGGGTGGCGAACCGGCTGCTCGAAGCGTGCGAGCGCGAGCTGTGGGAACCCGATGCGGAAACGCTGGCCGCCCTGCGCGCGGCGAGCGACGATCTAGAGGACCGGCTGGA
Organism: Parasphingopyxis sp.; assembly: GCF_052168295.1. GTDB lineage: Bacteria > Pseudomonadota > Alphaproteobacteria > Sphingomonadales > Sphingomonadaceae > Parasphingopyxis. The sequence goes on from NZ_JBQLZN010000042.1 coordinate 3,617, forward strand.
AGGCCTGGTCGCGGCAGAATGATGGGAGAGCAACAATGACCCTTCTCGACGCAGGCACGGCGCCGCCGGACGGCGAAGGCTCGGTCCAGGTCCAGCTCGATCCGCGGGACGAGATCAAGGGCGCGAAGGTGTTCGCGGTCTATGGCAAGGGCGGCATCGGCAAATCGACGACCTCGTCCAATCTGTCCGCCGCCTTTTCCAAGCTCGGCCATCGGGTACTGCAGATCGGCTGCGATCCCAAGCATGACAGCACCTTCACGCTGACCAAGAAGCTCATGCCGACGGTCATCGACGTGCTCGAAACGGTCGAGTTTCACAGCGAGGAGCTGCGCGCCGAAGACTATATGTTCGAAGGCTATAACGGCGTCATGTGCGTCGAAGCCGGCGGCCCGCCCGCGGGCACGGGCTGCGGCGGCTATGTCGTCGGCCAGACGGTGAAACTTCTGAAACAGCATCACCTGCTGGAAGATACCGATGTCGTGATCTTCGACGTGCTCGGCGACGTCGTGTGCGGCGGGTTCGCCGCGCCGCTCCAGCATGCCGAGCGCGCGCTCGTCGTCGCGGCCAACGATTTCGACAGCATTTTCGCGATGAACCGGATCATGGCGGCGATCGGCGCGAAGTCGAAAAATTATAACGTCCGGCTCGCGGGCTGCGTCGCCAACCGCTCGGCCGAAACCGACGAGATCGACCGGTTCGCCGAGGCGACGGGCCTCAAGCGGCTCGCCCATTTCCGCGATGTCGACGCGATCCGCCGCTCGCGGCTCAAGAAATGCACCTTGTTCGAGATGGACGACAGCCCCGAAGTCCAACAGGCGCAGGACGAATATTTGAGGCTCGCCGCGATGCTCTGGGCCGGCGTCGATCCGCTGACCGCCTCGCCGATGAAAGACCGCGACATTTTCGATTTTCTGGGGTTCGAATGATGGCTAGCGCCGCTCCCACCACGCAAGCTGAGCGTTTCCGTGATACGGGAAGCGCGCGCTACGACGCGTATCGCGGGCGGCTCACCACCTATTTCGACAGCACGGCGAAGAAGGCCTGGGTCGATCTTACGTCCGACGCACCGGTCAGCGGGATTCGCGCCACCGTCCGCGCGGGCCGGGACCGGATGCGTGCGACTTTGCTGTCCTGGCTGCCGGCGGACCTTAGTGGCCGCCGTCTGCTCGATGCCGGGTGCGGAACCGGCTCGCTGGCCGTCGAAGCGGCCGAACGCGGGGCCGAGGTCGTGGCGATCGACGTGTCCGAAGGGCTGATAGACGTGGCGCGCGAACGGGCGCCCGAAGACCTGCCGATCGACTGGCGCGTCGGCGATCTGCTCGATCCGGCGCTTGGGCGCTTCGATCATGTGATCGCGATGGACTCGCTGATCCATTATCCAATGGCCGATATCGTCGATGTGGTTGGCGCACTCGGCGAACGGGCCGGCACCGTCGGCTTCACCTTCGCGCCGAGTTCGCCGCTGCTCCAGACGATGCATATGGCCGGCAAGCTGTTCCCGCGCGGCAATCGCTCGCCGGCGATCAAACCCGTGTCCGAAACCCGCCTGCGCAACGCCATCGCCGCGCGGCTGCCCGATCATGCCATCGCCCATGGCGAGCGTGTGGCGAGCGGTTTCTACACCTCGCATGCACTGATGGTGGAGACCGGATGACGCGGCCCGCCGCCTCGAAGCCCTTCTGGGCCACGGTGGGACTGAAGTTCCTGCCCTTCGCGGACGCCGCGACGCAGGAATTGCCGCTCGGCCGCCTGCTGCGCCTCGCGCTGTTCCAGGTCAGCGTCGGCATGGCCGTCGTGCTGCTTAACGGCACGCTCAACCGCGTGCTCGTCGTCGAACTCGGCGTGCCGGTCTGGATCATCGCGGTCCTGATCGCGCTGCCGCTGCTGGTCGCGCCCTTCCGCGCGCTGATCGGCCACAAATCGGACACGCATCGCTCGCTGCTCGGCTGGCGGCGCGTGCCCTATATCTGGCTCGGTACGATGCTGCAGTTCGGCGGGCTGGCGATCATGCCCTTCGCCCTGCTGCTCATGTCGCGGCCCGAGGATTTCGCGATCGGTGTCTCCGCGAGCGGGCTCGCCTTCCTGCTGACGGGCGCGGGCATGCATGTCACGCAGACCGCCGGCCTCGCTCTGGCGACCGACCTCGCGCCCGAACGGACGCGGCCGCGCGTCGTCGCCCTGCTCTATGTCATGCTGCTCATCGGCATGATGGCGAGCGCCTTCGTGATCGGCACGGTGCTGGCCACCGATTTCCGCCCGACGTTGCTGGTGCAGGTCATCCAGGGGGCTGCGGTGATCACCGTGCTCCTCAATATCGCTGCCTTGTGGAAACAGGAGGCGCGCGACCGGGCGGCAACCGCTCCCGATCGTCACCGTCCCGCCTTTGCCGAAGTCTGGCGCGCATTCGTGCAGGTCGGCCGGACCAAGCGGCTGTTGCTCGCCATCGGATTCGGCGCGGCGGCCTTCGCGATGCAGGACGCGCTGCTCGAACCCTATGGCGGAGAGATACTCGGCCTTTCGGTGGGCGCGACGACCGGGCTGACCGGGCTCTGGGCGCTGGGCACGCTGATCGGCTTCGCACTCGCCGGACGCTGGCTCGGCCAGGGCGGCGATCCGCTGCGCATCGCCGGGCTCGGCGGCGTTGCCGGTATCGGGGCGTTCCTGCTCGTGCTCTTCGCCGCGCCGCTCGGCTCGGCCGGGCTGCTCTATGGCGGCGCGACGGCCATCGGCTTCGGCGTCGGCCTCTTCTCGGTCGGCACGCTGATCGCCGCGATGGCGCTCGCGCGCGACGAGAGCGCCGGCCTCGCGGTCGGCGCCTGGGGCGCCGTGCAGGCCTCGGCGGCCGGGCTCGGCATCGCGCTGGGCGGCGTCATCCGGGATATTTTCACGAACCTCGCGCTGGCCGATGCGCTGGGTTCGACCTTGGCGGGCCGGGCGACCGGCTACGGCATCGTCTATTGTATCGAGATCGGCTTGTTGTTGTGCATGCTTGTTGTGCTCGGCCCGCTGGCCGGCAGCCGCCAGGGCGTCCAGCCCGGCGCGCCGGCGCGTTTCGGCCTGAGCGAGTTTCCCACCTAGGAGAGGAAAGACCGATGACAGACGGGAATTTGGTAGGAACGATCGATGTGGCGGAACTGATGTTCTACGCCTTTGTGCTCTTTTTCATCGCATTGGTCTTTTATCTGCGCCGCGAGGATCGCCGCGAGGGCTATCCGGTCGAAGACGAACTGACCGGGAAGGTCGAAACGGTCGGCGGGCCGCTGAGCACGGCATCGCCCAAGACCTTCCACCTTCCGCATGGCAAGGGGACGGTCGTCGCGCCGCTGCCGCGTACCGAAGGCCGCGAGCCGGTCGATCTCGCCGCCCGGCGGTCCTTCAACGCGGGTGGTGCGCCGCTCGTGCCGACCGGCAACCCGCTGGTCGACGGCCTCGGCCCGGCGGCTTGGGCGGAACGCTCGCGCTGGCCCGATATCGATGCCGAAGGCCGGCCGCGCATCGTACCGATCGGCGCCGATGAGGGTGTCAGCGTCGCCAAGGAGGATTCCGATCCGCGCGGCATGATCGTCAAGGGCGCGGACGGCGTCGTCGCCGGTACGGTCAGCGACCTCTGGGTCGACCGGGCCGAACATGTGATCCGTTATCTCGAAGTGGCGACGACGGCCGGACCCAAGGTGCTCGCGCCGATGCCGATGAGCATCGTCAAGGGCAAGAAGGGCGAGGTGCATATCGATGCGCTGAACGCGGATCAGTTCGCCGGTGCGCCGCAGCTTGGAACGCCCGGCCAGATCACCCGCTACGAGGAAGAGCGCGTCGCGGCCTATTTCGGCGGCGGCTATCTCTACGCAACGCCTGAACGGCAGGAGCCGCTGGTATGAGTGAATATGACCATGAACCCATAAGGGGGCTGCCCGGCCACCTGCCCGAAGGGGAGGAGATCCTCTGGCAGGGCGCACCCGAGTGGCGGACATTCGCCCGCACGGCGTTCCATACAAGGCTGATCGGCGTCTATTTCGTACTGCTCGTCGCGCTAGCCGTCGCCAGCGGCAGCATCGGCGGCGCGGTCGCGACCGGCATTGCCGGGATGCTCGGCATCGGCCTGCTCATGCTGTTCGCCTGGGCCGTCGCGCGGACGACAGTCTACACGCTCACCAACCGGCGCGTGGTGCTGCGCATCGGCGTCGCGCTCAACAAATGCGTGAACCTGCCCCTCAAGCAGATCGGTGCGGCCGATCTCAACCTGCGCGGCAACGGCTTTGGCGATATCGCGCTCACGCTGACCGGGCCGCACCGGATCGGCTATGCGATGCTCTGGCCGCATGCCCGGCCCTGGAAATTCTCGCGCGTCCAGCCGATGCTGCGGGCGGTGCCCGAGGCCGAAACGGTCGCCGCGAAACTCGCCCGCGCCACGGCATCGGTCGTCGATATCGATCGGAGCGTCGAGAGCAGCGCAGCGCCTGCGCAAGCGCCAGGCATGACGGAGGCGGTGGCGTGAGCCTCGCGCACGACGATCCCACCGTCCCCAAGGGCGCGCTCGTCATGGCGGCGGCCCTGATCGCGCTGGCGCTCGTGCTGACGACGGCGACGCGGCTCGGCTGGATCCCGCATGCGGCATCGCCGGTCGCCGAACGTGCCGCCGCGAACGTCGCGCCGGTGACCGAACGCACGCTCCACTTCAGCGATACGGCGGACGGTTCGGTGCGCGTGGCGGACGCCGAAACGGGACGGGAGATCGCCGTCTATGGCGAGGAGGGCAGCGGCTTTATCCGCGGCGTGATGCGCGGTCTCGCCCGCGAGCGCCGGATGAATGGCATCGGCCAGCAACAGCCTTTCGCGCTCACGCTGTGGGAAGACGGATCGCTGTCGCTGCGCGATGCGGCGACCGGCCGGGTGGTCGAGCTCGGCGCGTTCGGACCCGACAACCGGGCGGTATTCATGCAGTTTTTGGAAAATGGAGACGGGTGATGGGCCTGTTGCGTAACGAATCATTCGACACCGGATGCCGGATCGAGGTCGAGCAGAGCGAGGAACATTTCCACGCGCATGTCGAGCTTGACGGCGATGTGCCGATCGGGCCGGGCGACAAGGTCCGCGTGCATGGCGCGCCGATCTCCATCCCCTTTGGCGGGAGCGCGACGTTCGAGCGCCAAGCCACGGTCGAACGCGCCGGGCCGCTGACGCGCGCCTGGATCAAGTTCGCCAGCTATTTCGATCTCGCCGAACTTTACGAAGTCAGTTTTACCCCCAGGAGGTTGCGATGAACGCGCAGACGAAAGTGGAACCGATCGCCGATGTAATGGAGATTGCGCAGCAGGAGACCGTTCTCAGCCCGCGCTTCTACACCACCGATTTCGATGCGCTCGACAAGATCGACGTATCGCCGGTGCGCGAGGAATGGGACGCGCTGATTACGGAAATGGTGAGCGATCCGAACAAGCGCCATTTCCGGCGGACCGAGGAATTTGACGGGATTATCGAGAATCTCGATCCGGCGCTGCGCGCGGAGTTCGTCGATTTCCTGGTAAGCTCGCTGACGTCCGAATTTTCGGGCTGCATCCTCTACGCCGAGATCGCCAAGCGGACGAAGAACCCGGACGTGAAACAGCTCTTCAAGCTGCTCGCGCGCGACGAGAGCCGCCATGCCGGCTTCATCAACGATACGCTCAAGGATGCCGGGATCGGCGTCGATCTGAGCTTCCTGACCAAGGCGAAGAAATACACCTTCTTCAAGCCGAAATTCATCTTCTACGCCGTCTATCTGTCGGAGAAGATCGGCTATGCCCGCTACATCACCATCTACCGCCAGCTCGCCAAGCATCCTGAGCTTCGCTTCCATCCGATCTTCAACTGGTTCGAACAATGGTGCAATGACGAGTTCCGCCATGGCGAAGCCTTCGCCATGCTGCTCCGCGCCGATCCGAAGCTGCTGAAGGGCGCGAACAAGCTCTGGATCAAATTCTTCCTGCTCTCGGTCTACGCGACCATGTATGTGCGCGACCATGGCCGTCCGGTCTTCCACGACGCGCTCGGCGTCGATCCGACCGAGTACGACTACGAGGTGTTCGACAAGTGCACGGCGATCAGCCGGCAGGTCTTCCCGGTCGAGCTGAACACCGACGATCCGCGCTTCCGCCGCAGCATGGAGAAGCTGCTGAAAGCCTCGGACGGCATTCAGGCGGCAAAGGAACAGGGCGGCATCATGGGCTCGATCAAGCGCGTCGGCCATATGGCAGCGGCCGGCGCGGCTTTCGCGCGGATGTATTTCCTGCCCGGCAAGCGCAACGCGCTGCCCGCGACCGTGCGGCTGCAGCCCGCATGGTAAGCCTGTACGGCCATATCCTTCCGCTGCTTGCGACGCTGGTGATCTGGTTCGTGAGCACCGGGCTGATCGCCTGGCTCGACAACCGGCCGCGCGAGACATTTTCGCGCAGCCTGATCGGGGCCGCGATCGCCGGAATGGCCGGGCTCGTCATCGTCGTCATCAGCACCCAATATGCGACGATCGGCGCGGCCTATGCGGCGATGGCGGGCGCGCTGATGATCTGGGCCTGGCATGAGATGAGCTTCCTGATGGGCGCGGTCGCCGGGCCGCGGCGCGGGCCCTGTCCCGAAGGCGCGAAGGGCTGGCGGCGCTTCGTCCAGGCGGCGAGCGTGCTCATCTATCACGAGATCGCGCTGGCCGTGACCGCGCTGATCCTGATCGGGCTGAGCTGGGGCGCGCCCAACCCGACCGGCGCGATGGTCTTCTGCGTGCTGCTCGTCATGCGGCTCAGCACCAAGCTCAACATCTTTGCCGGCGTGCCCAATATGAGCGACGAGATACTGCCGCCGCATCTCGGCTATCTGAAAAGCTATTTCGGGCCGCGGCGGCTTCGGCTGTGGCTGGTCGTTTCGCTGTGCGCGGCGGTCGCCTTGTCCGTATGGCTCGGTCTGCGAGCCTTCGCCGCACCGGCGGACAGTTTTGCCGCCGCGAGCGCCAGCCTCGTCTTCGGAATGGCGGTGCTCGGTACGCTCGAACATCTGTTTCTGGCCCTGCCGTTTCGCGACGGGGCGCTATGGGGCTGGGCGCTGCCCGGCCGCACCAAGAGATTGAAGATTTAAGGGGAGGGTCTGGAATGGACTATGAAAAATATTTCGCCGAGGAGCTGGACAGCGTGCGAGAGGAAGGACGCTACCGGATCTTCACCGAGATCGAACGGCATGCCGGCGCGTTCCCGCATGCGACCCGCTATGTCGACGACCGGACCTCGGACGTAACCGTCTGGTGCTCGAACGACTATCTCGGCATGGGTCAGCATCCCAAGGTGATCGAGGCGATGCACGCCACGCTCGATCAGTGCGGCGCCGGGGCCGGGGGCACGCGCAACATATCGGGCACGAACCACCATCACGTATTGCTCGAAAAGGAGCTGGCCGACCTTCACCACAAGGAATCGGCTTTGCTCTTCACTTCGGGCTATGTCTCGAACTGGGCGGCGCTCGGCACCTTGGCCGCGAAAATGCCCGGCTGCGCGGTCTTTTCGGACGCCGGCAATCACGCCTCGATGATCGAGGGTATCCGCCACAGCAAGGCGGAGAAGCATATCTGGGAGCATAATTCGCCCGAGGATCTCGACCGGCAGCTCAGCCAGGTCGATCCTTCCCGCCCCAAGCTGGTCGCCTTCGAAAGCGTCTATTCGATGGACGGCGATATCGCCCCGATCGCAGAAATCCTCGATGTCTGCGAAGCCCATGGCGCAATGAGCTATATCGACGAGGTCCATGCTGTTGGGCTGTACGGTCCGCGCGGCGGCGGCATTGCCGAACGCGAAGGGCTGATGGACCGGATCACCGTGATCGAGGGC
>NZ_JBQLZN010000043.1:0-38579 GCF_052168295.1 Parasphingopyxis sp.
TGCAAGCTGTGCGAAGCGGTCTGCCCGGCCCAGGCGATCACGATCGAGGCCGAGCCGCGCGAAGACGGCAGCCGCCGGACGACGCGCTACGATATCGACATGACCAAGTGCATCTATTGCGGATTGTGTCAGGAGGCCTGCCCGGTCGATGCCATCGTCGAGGGGCCGAATTTCGAATATGCGACGGAAACTCGCGAGGAGCTGCTCTACGACAAGGAAAAATTGCTGGCCAATGGCGACAAATGGGAGCGCGCGATCGCCGCGAGCCTTGCCGCCGATGCGCCCTATCGCTAAGCCGCTGCCGATTCTCAAAGGGGTCCCGCAAATATCGTGATTCAGGCATTCGCCTTCTACCTTTTTGCATCCATTACTGTTGCCTCGGGCGCGCTGACGATCCTGTCGCGCAACCCCGTGCATTCAGTGCTCTGGCTGATCCTCGCCTTCTTCAACGCGGCGGGGCTGATGCTGCTCGTCGGCGCGGAATTCATCGCGATGCTGCTGATCCTCGTCTATGTCGGCGCGGTGGCCGTGCTGTTCCTGTTCGTGGTCATGATGCTCAACATCGATTTCGCCCGGCTGCGCGCCGGATTCACGCGCTATCTGCCGTTCGGCCTGTTGATCGCGGCCGTGCTGCTCGCGGAGATCGTGCTGGCGATCGGCGTGTGGAGTTTCGCGGATCTCGGGCCCGATACGCGCATGGCGACCATCGATCCCAATGTGCCCAATATCGAGGCGATCGGCCGGGCGCTCTATGACCGCTATCTGCTGGTGTTCGAGGGCGCGGGTATCGTGCTGCTCGTCGCCATGGTCGGCGCCATCGTGCTGACCCATCGCGAGCGTGGCGGCGTGCGGCCGCAAAATATCGGCAAACAGATCCGCCGCCGCCCCGAAGACGCGACCCGCAATACGCAGCCCGAAGTGGGCGAGGGGGTCGAGCTGTGATGGGCCTCTCTCAACACCCGCTCACCCTGAGCTTGTCGAAGGGTTGTGCACCCACATTTCGACAAGCTCAATGTGAGCGCGGCCGGAGCATTGCAGCATGATCGGTCTCGGTCACTATCTGGTCGTCAGCGCGATCCTGTTCGTGATGGGCGTGCTCGGCATCTTCCTCAACCGGAAGAACATCATCATCATCCTGATGGCGATCGAGCTGATCCTGCTGGCCGTGAACATCAATCTCGTCGCCTTCAGCGCATTCCTCGGCGATATTGTCGGCCAGGTGTTCGCGATGTTCGTGCTGACCGTCGCGGCCGGCGAGGCGGCGATCGGCCTGGCAATACTCGTCATCTATTTCCGCGGCCGCGGGACGATTTCGGTCGAAGACGTCAACCGGATGAAGGGCTGACCCGATGATCCAGCTCATCGTCTTCCTGCCGCTGCTTGCGGCCATCATTGCCGGTCTCGGCAATCGGATGCTCGGCAATTTCGTCGCGAAAATCCTGACGACGGGCGCGCTGTTCATCGCCTGTGCGCTGAGCTGGCCGATCTTCCTCTCGTTTCTAGTCGGCGGGCAGGAAGCCTATGTCGCGCCGGTCTTCACCTGGATCGCCTCGGGCGAGATGGATGTCGCCTGGAGCCTGCGCGTCGATACGCTGACGGCCGTCATGCTCGTCGTCGTCACGACCGTTTCGGCGCTCGTGCATCTATATAGCTGGGGCTATATGGCGGAGGACCCGGACCAGCCCCGCTTCTTCGCCTATCTCTCGCTCTTCACCTTCGCGATGCTGATGCTCGTGACGTCGAATAATCTCGTGCAGATGTTCTTCGGCTGGGAAGGGGTGGGTCTCGCCTCCTATTTGCTCATCGGTTTCTGGTACAAGAAGCCGAGCGCCAATGCCGCCGCGATCAAGGCCTTCGTCGTCAACCGGGTCGGCGATTTCGGCTTCTCGCTCGGCATTTTCGGCACGTTCCTTGTATTCGGTACAGTGTCGATCCCCGAAATCCTCGAAGCCGCACCCGCCATGGCCGGATCGACGATCGGCTTCCTCGGCTATCGCGTCGATACGATGACGCTGCTCTGCCTGCTGCTGTTCATCGGCGCGATGGGCAAGTCGGCGCAGTTCGGGCTGCACACCTGGCTGCCGGACGCGATGGAGGGCCCGACGCCGGTCTCCGCGCTGATCCATGCCGCGACGATGGTCACGGCCGGTGTGTTCATGGTCTGCCGCCTATCGCCGATGTTCGAGACGAGCGACATGGCGCTCGCCGTGGTCACCTTCTTCGGCCTGCTGACCGCCTTCTTCGCGGCGACTGTCGGCACGGCGCAGATGGATATCAAGCGCGTCATCGCCTATTCGACCTGCTCACAGCTCGGCTACATGTTCGTGGCTGCCGGCGTCGGCGCATACGGCATCGCGATGTTCCACCTGTTCACGCACGCTTTCTTCAAGGCGCTGCTGTTCCTCGGCGCAGGCTCGGTGATCCACGCCATGCATCATGAGCAGGACATGCGGCACTATGGCGCGCTGAGAAAAGAAATCCCGCTGACCTTCTGGGCGATGATCATCGGCACGCTCGCGATCACCGGCGTCGGTATCGTCGGCGTGTTCGGCTTTGCCGGCTTCTATTCTAAGGACCTGATCATCGAGGCGGCCTTCGCGACCGACTCCGAACTGGGCGGTCTGGCCTTCTTCACGCTCGTCTTCGCCGCATTGCTGACGAGCTTCTACAGCTGGCGGCTGATCTTTATGACCTTCTTTGGCAAGCCGCGCTGGATCACGAGCGAGCATATCCAGCACAGCGTGCACAAGACGCCGGAAACCGCCGAAGACGCGACCGGCGGCTATCACCCGCATGAAAGCCCCTGGTCGATGCTGGTGCCGTTGGGCGTGCTGTCGGCAGGTGCGGTCCTGGCCGGCTATCTCTTCTACTATCCGTTCGGCTATGCCGAAGAGGGCGAGATTTTCTGGGCGGGCAGCATCGCGCTCGACACGCATCTGCTGCACGCGGTCCATGAGGTTCCGACCTGGGTGAAATATGCGCCGGGTGCGGTGATGCTGATCGGCCTCGCGATCGCCTGGCTGGCCTACATCAAATATACCGACTGGCCGCAGAAGTTCGTCGACCAGTTCCGGATGCTGCACGCCTTCCTCTACAACAAATGGTATATCGACGAGCTGTACGACACGATCTTCGTGAAGCCGGCCTTCGCCATCGGCCGCTTCTTCTGGAAGCGCGGCGACAAGGGCTTTATCGACCGGTTCGGGCCTGACGGCGTCTCGGCGCTCGTCGCCACGGGCACCGGCGTCGCGAAGCGCTTCCAGTCCGGCTATCTCTACACCTATGCGCTGGTCATGCTGGTCGGCCTGGTCGCGGCCGCAACCTGGGCGATCACGCGGTGAACCAGCTCGATTTTCCGATCCTGACCCTGATGGTCCTGCTGCCGCTCGCCGGTGCGCTGCTCTGCTTGGTCTGGCCGGGGCAGGGCGAGGGCAAGGCGGGCATGGCGCGGGTCATCGCGCTCGGCACGACGCTAGTCACCTTCGCGCTCGGTATCCTGCTCTGGATCAGCTACGAGATCGGCGGGCCGCAATGGCAGTTCGTCGAATATTACCCGATTTTCGGGCGCTTCGCCTGGGCTATGGGAATAGACGGCATCGCGCTGATGCTCATCATGCTCTCGGTATTCCTGATGCCGATCTGCATCATCGCGAGCTGGCAATCCATTCAATCACGCGTGCCCGAATATATGGCGGCGTTCCTGCTGATGGAATCGCTGATGATCGGCGTGTTTACCGCGCAGGACATCTTCCTTTTCTACATCTTCTTCGAGGCCGGCCTCATCCCAATGTACCTGATCATCGGCATCTGGGGCGGGGCCGAGCGGATCTACGCCAGCTATAAATTCTTCCTCTACACGCTCCTGGGATCGGTGCTGATGCTGATCGCGATGCTCTGGATGGTGCAGGAGGCTGGCACTTCTTCGATCCCCGAGCTGATGGTGTACGATTTCCCGGGCGGCGCGCAGAACTGGCTCTGGCTCGCTTTCTTCGCGAGCTTTGCCGTGAAGATGCCGATGTGGCCGGTCCATACCTGGCTGCCCGATGCGCATGTCCAGGCGCCGACGGCAGGCTCGGTGATCCTCGCCGGCGTGCTGCTGAAGATGGGCGGTTACGGCTTCATCCGCTTCTCGCTGCCCATGTTCCCGGAAGCGTCTGCGGATCTGGTCTGGATCGTCTTCGGCCTGTCGATGGTCGCGGTCGTCTACACGTCCTTGGTGGCACTCGTGCAAAAGGACATGAAAAAGCTCATCGCCTATTCGTCGGTCGCGCATATGGCCTTCGTCACGATTGGCCTGTTCGCCTTCAACCGGCAGGGCATCGAAGGCGCGATGATCGTGATGCTCTCGCACGGCCTCGTTTCGGGCGCGCTCTTCCTGTGCGTCGGCGTCATCTACGATCGCCTCCATACGCGCGAGATCGAGCGTTACGGCGGGCTCAGCGACAATATGCCGAAATACGCCATACTGTTCATGCTCTTTACCATGGCCTCGATCGGCCTTCCGGGCACGAGCGGTTTCGTCGGGGAATTCCTCGCGCTGGTCGGCGCCTATGAGGCGAACAGCTGGGTCGCGGTGGTCTGTACCACCGGCATCATCCTCGGTGCGGCCTATATGCTCTATCTCTATTGGCGCATCTGCTACGGCGAACTCGAAAAGGAAGACGTCAAGGCGATGCCCGACCTGTCGGTGCGCGAACTGGCGACGCTCGGCCCGATTGCGGCGGTCGTCCTGTGGATGGGCGTCTATCCGGAAAGCTTCCTCGCGCCGATCCGCGACGATGTCGGCACGTTGCTGGCGCGCATCGAGCCTGCGAACCCGCCCGGCGATGCGCAGCTCGCCATGGGTGCGGGCATGCTGCTCGACGCCGAACATGGCGGCGATCATGGCGGGGAGGGCGCGCACTGATGACGATCTGGGAAAGCCTTCTCACCGTCGCGCCCGAGCTGATCCTCACGCTCGGGGCGACAGACCTGCTGCTGGTCGGCGCATTCAGCAAGAAACCGGACGTCTCGCGCCGCGTGAGCATTTATGCGGTGCTGATGCTGATCGCCTGCGGCCTGTCGCTGCTCGGCCCGGCGGGCAATGGCGGCACGGTGTTTGGCGGCCTCTATGTCGCCGATGCCTTTTCCACCTTCTCCAAGGTGCTGATCTACGCCTCGGCGGCCATAGCGATCCTGATGGCCCCGCGCTTCTTCGACCGGCGCAGCGAGATGCGGCCCGAATATCCGGTGCTGATCCTTTTTTCCGCGCTGGGCATGGGCTTCATGGTCTCGTCCGGCGATCTGATGCTTCTCTATATCGGCCTCGAGATCAACAGTTTGGCGGCCTATGTGCTGGCGAGCTTCATGCGGCAGGACACGCGCTCGGCCGAAGCCGGCCTCAAATATTTCGTGCTCGGCGCATTGGCGAGCGGCATCCTGCTCTACGGCATCTCGCTGCTCTACGGCTTTACCGGCACGACGAGCTACACCGGCATCGCGACGGCTTTTGCCGCCGGCATGTCGACGGGCGAGCTGTTCGGGCTGGTCTTCGCCCTCGCGGGTCTCGCCTTCAAGATCAGCGCCGTGCCCTTCCATATGTGGACGCCGGACGTTTACGAGGGCGCGCCGACGCCGGTCACCGCCTTCTTCGCCTCCGCGCCCAAGATCGCGGCCATCGCGCTTTCGGTCCGCGTGATGTTCGAAGCGCTCGGCCCGGCGACCGATGCCTGGCAGCAGATCGTGATCTTCGTCGCGCTCGGCTCGATCGCGCTCGGCGCAGTGGCCGCCATCGGCCAGTCCAATATCAAGCGCCTGCTTGCGTACAGCTCGATCAACAATATCGGTTTTGCGCTGATCGGCCTTGCCGCGGGCACGCAGGCGGGCGTCGCGGCGACCATGTCCTACATGGCGATCTATGTCGTGATGACGCTCGGCAGCTTCCTGTGCGTCCTGCAGATGCGTGATGCGGACGGGCGCCCGGTCGAAACCATCGAGAGCCTTGCCGGTCTCTCAAAGTCTCAGCCCGGGCTGGCGGCTGCCTTCGCGATCTTTATGTTCAGCCTCGCCGGTATTCCGCCGCTGCTCGGCTTCTGGGGCAAGTTCCTCGTGTTCGACGCAGCCGTGGCGGCCGGACTCTTCCCGCTCGCGGTGATCGGCATCGCGCTGTCGGTGATCGGCGCCTATTATTATCTGCGCATCATCAAGACGATCTATTTCGACGATGCGGCCGAGCCCTATGCGCCGGCGAACTCGGTGATGGAGAATGGCCTGATCGCGGTCACGGCGGCAGCGGTTTCGCCGCTTGGCTATCTGCTCGTGCCGTTCCTCGCGCTGACTGCGGGCAATGCGGCAGCGGCGCTGTTCTAGGGCGATCGGAGCCTGAGCATCCGGATCCAGTCCGTCGCCGAAACCGGCTCTACCAATGACGATGTGATGGCGCTGGCCCGCAAGGGCGAGGCGGAAGGCTTTTGGCTGCGCGCGGATCGCCAGACCAAAGGACGCGGGCGGCAGGGCCGGGCCTGGCAATCGCCGAGCGGGAACCTGTTTGCGAGCACGCTCGTACGGCTGCGCGCGGAAGACCCGTCACCCGCGACGCTGGCCTTTGTCGCATCGTTGGCGCTGCACAATGCAGCAAGCGGCTTTCTGCCCGCCGCGTATCGCGACGATCTGTCTCTCAAATGGCCGAACGACCTGTTGCTGGGCGGCGCGAAGCTTTCCGGCATCCTGCTCGAACGCGAGGGCGATGCCGTCGTTATCGGGATTGGCGTCAATCTGGCGCACCATCCCGAGGATCTCGACCGCCCGGCGACCAGCCTCGCGACCCTAACCACTCCGCCATCGCCTGATGTTTTTCTGCGCGAACTGGCGGAGCGCTTCGCCCGGCGGCTCGCCGAATGGCGCGATGACGGATTTGGCGGCATCCGGGAGGCCTGGCTGGAGCGGGCTCATGCGCCGGGCGCCGGCCTGACCGTCCACGATCCATCGGGCGAAAAGCTGGAGGGGCTGTTCGACGGCCTTACCGAAGACGGCGCGCTGCGGCTGCGCTTGGCGGATGGGTCCGTCCGTGTCATGCATGCGGGCGATGTTTTCCTGATTTGAGGACTGACGCGATGCTGCTCGCTATCGATGCCGGAAACACCAATGTCGTCTTCGCGCTCGTCAAGGATGGCGAGATTGTCGCGCGCTGGCGGATCGCGACCGACCCGCGCCGCACCGGCGACGAATATGCGGTCTGGCTGCATAACCTCATGGCGCTCGAAGGCGTTACGCCGGACGATGTCGATGCGGTGATCATCTCCACCGTCGTGCCGCGCGCGCTGCACAATCTGCAGGTGCTGGCGTCCAAATATTTCGATGTCGAAGCGCTCGTGGCGGGTGAGCCGCCGGTCGAATGGGGTATATCGCTCGATATCGACGAACCCTCGAGCCTCGGCGCGGACCGGGCGGTGAATGTGATCGCGGCCCATGCGCTCCATCCCGAAGACCTGATCATCATCGATTTCGGCACGGCAACGACTTTCGACGTCGCGGACTATGAGGGCGCGTATAAGGGCGGCATCATCGCGCCGGGCATCAATCTCTCGCTCGACGCGCTGGTCGGGGCGGCAGCCAAGCTGCCGCGCATTGCGATCGAGGCGCCGCGCGACAATTCGGTCATCGGGACCAACACTGAAGACCAGATGCACATCGGCGTCTATTGGGGCTATATCGCCATGATCGAAGGGCTGGTCGCGCGCACCCGCGCGGAGATCGGCCGTCCCGCCAAGGTCGTGTCGACTGGTGGGCTGGCCACGCTTTTCGATGAACATACGGACGTGTTCGATGTCATCGAGCCCGACCTCACGATTCAAGGGCTGGCGATGCTTTACGAAAGATCTAGATAAACCCGCATGACTCCCGAAAATGAACTGCTTTTCCTCGCGCTCGGCGGGTCGGGCGAGATTGGCATGAACGTCAATCTCTACGGCACGCAGGGCAAATGGGTGATGGTCGATTGCGGCATGACGTTCGGCGATCCCTATTATCCGGGGATCGAGCTCGTCCTGCCCGATCTCGAATTTATCGAGGACCGTATCGACGATCTGCTCGGCATCGTGCTGACCCATGGGCATGAGGACCATATCGGCGCGCTGCCCTATCTGGCGGGCGATCTCGGCGTGCCGTTGTACGCGACTGCCTTCACCGCCGGGCTGATCTACAAGAAGCTGCAGGAAGCCGGACTGACCGACGAGATCGAGCTCAATGTCATCGATCCCGAGGACAGTTTCGATCTGGGGCCGTTCAACTTCCAGTACATACCGCTCGCCCATTCGATCCTCGAGGGCAATGCGCTGGTCATCGAGACCGATCATGGCCGCATCTTTCACACCGGCGACTGGAAGCTCGATCCCGACCCGCAGACCGGCACGCCGACGACGCCCGAAGAGATGATCGCGATCGGCGATAAGGGCATTCTCGCGCTCGTCTGCGATTCCACCAACGTTTTCGACGAAAAGGATTCGGGCAGCGAAGGTGCGGTTAAAGCGGGGCTAGCGGAGGTGATCGGTGCGGCCACGGGGCGCGTGCTGGTGACAACCTTCGCGTCAAACGCGGCGCGCCTGCAGACGCTGGGCCGCATCGCCACTGAAACGGGTCGCAAGGTCTGCGTCGCCGGGCGATCGCTCGATCGCATCATCGATACGGCGCAGGCCGTCGGCTATCTGAAGGATTTCCCGCCGACCGTCGATTTCGAAGAAGCGATGCGTTTGCCGCCGCGTGAGCTGCTGATCATCGCGACGGGCGGGCAGGGGGAATCGCGCGCCGCGCTCTCGCGGATCGCGGAGGACAATCACCCGCTGACGCTCGACAGCGGCGATCTCGTCGTCTTCAGCTCCAAGCAGATTCCAGGCAACGAACTGGCCATCGGCCGGGTGCAGAATGCGCTTGCGGCAAAGCAGATACCCATCGTCACCGACCGGCAGGCGATGGTGCATGTGTCCGGCCATCCCGGCCGGCCGGAACTCGCGAAAATGTACGAATGGATCCGGCCCGAAATACTCGTGCCCGTCCATGGCGAGTTGCGGCACATGGCCGAGCAGGCGCGGTTCGGCGCGGCGCAGGGCGTTCCCAAGACGATCGTCCAACAGAATGGCGATGTCGTGCGGCTCGCGCCCGACGGCCCGGCGATTGTCAGCCATGAGCGGACCGGCCGCCTGGTGCTCGATGGCGACACCATTGTCGCGGCCGATGGCGAGGCGATGAACGAACGCCGCCGCATCGGCCAGCGCGGGCTCATTGCGGTCACGGTTGCGTTCGGCAGCGACGGCAAGATGCGCGGCACGCCCAGTTTTTCGATGGCCGGTATCCCCGTCGAGGAGGATCGCGACGCATTTATCGACGATGCCGTGGAGGCCGCTGCCGACGCCGCACGCAAGGGGGCGAAGGATCTTGAAAAACTGCGCGAGGCGATACGGCTCGCCGTGCGCCGGACCGCCACCCACTGGACGGGCAAGAAGCCGGTGGTCAATGTCTCGCTGATGGAGGTCTAGCGATGCAGTTCATTTCGGCGCTCGCCATCTATTTTCTCTTCTGGTTTCTCTGCCTTTTCATGGTTTTGCCGTTCAGTGCGCGGACGGACCGGGAAGCGGGCGTGGAGACGCAGATCGGGAATGCCGAAAGCGCGCCGCACCGGTTCCGTGCGGGGCCGGTGGTCTTGCGCACGACGATCGTCGCGACGGTCTTTTTCGGTCTGTTCTACGCCAACTATGTCTATGGCTGGATTGGCGCCGATATTCTCGATTTCCTCAAACCGGAATCGATGCAGACGAGGGCAGAGCGCTAGCGCAGCCGCTCGATCGCCTGGGCGAGCGCGACGTACAGCTTGCCATTGTCGGACGAGAGCAAGGTCACGGCGAGCGGCGCGCCGTCCCGCGCCGTGATCACGCGGCGCAGCATGGCTTCGAAATCGTGGACGTAGCGGTTCACCTGCTCGCGGAATTCGCCGTTATTCTCATATTGCGCGACGATCTCGCGGGCTTCGCCGGTATCGAGCAGCCGCACGGCGCGGCGCGAGAAGATACCGCGATCGCCCTTCAGATAGGCGGCCCAGGCCGTGTCGGTCACCTCGTTGGACAGGATCTTGCTGACGTCGATGGCCGTCGAATTGAGCGATTCGATCAAAAGGGTGACCTGACGCGCGAAACCATCGAGACTGGCTTCCTCGGCATCGGCCTCTGCCGCGCGTAGCTGGCTTTCGAGCGCGCTGCTCCGGCTTTCGATCTCGCCAATCTTCGTGTCGAGCGCCGCCATCGCTTCCTGCGCCAGCGACGTGGCCTGTTCCGAGGTCGCGATCAGTTGAGCGATCCGGCTTTCGACATTCTCGCCGAGCGCTTCGGTCATTGCCGCCTGCGTTGCCTCGCTGATAGCGGCCGCGCTTTGCGGGATGACCTCGCCAAACGCGGCGCGCGCCTTTTCGGCGGCCTGATCGGCTGTCTCGCGAACTTCCATCAGCGTCTCGATCAGGCGCGGCGCGGCGCCATCGGCGATGCTTTCGGCCTGTTCCGCCGAATGATTGAGGCCGTCCTCGATGCTCGTGATATCGGCCCGCATCGCCGTAATCCGGTCGCCCACCTGATCGACGAAGGCGGCGACGGCCGTACGCTGTTCGTCCAGGCTTTCGCCGGTCACGCCGATGAAGCTCCGCGTATCGTCGGCCAGCTGTTTCAGTGCATCGAGTTCGGGCGCAATATCGGCGATGGCCGCTTTCAGGTCCGCCGCACGCTGTTCGGTGTCGGCAAAGGCCTGGGGGAGGGCTTCGGAGAGCGATTCCGCGCTCAGATCCAATGCCGCCTTCACTTCGGCGGCGCGGGCGATCAACCGCTCGGTCGCCGCATCGTTTCCGCCGATGCTTTCGCCGAGCGCCGTCATGTCTTCGCTCAGTCCGGCGATTTCGGCGCTGAGCTTCCTGGCATGCTCCGCGCCGTCCGTGGAGAGATTGGCGAGCCGGCCTTCGATATCGCCAAGACCGGTATCGAGATCGCCAAGCGTTCCGGCCGTCGCTTCGCGCTGTGCGTTCAATCTTTCGTCGAAGGCGGCGAGCGCGGCCGTCGTCGCCGCGATCCGTTCGTCGAGCGCGGCCGCGGCCTCTTCGCCTTCCTGGCTGAAATTGGAGCGGGCGTTTTCGACCATCGCGGTCAGCGCACTGCCGATCTCGTCGACCACCTTGCGCGTGTCCTCGACGGCCGTGCTCGATCGTTCGAGTATGCCGTCCACGACCGCGTTGATCTCGTCGCCGGTCGTCGCAAGCTTTGCTGCAGAAACTTCGGCCACGCCCTCGATGCGTGCGAGATTGGCGGCGAGCGACTGCGCCGCGCCATTGGCGATGCCCTGCGCTTCCTCGCCCCGCGATTTGAGCGTCAGCAGCTGCGTATCGAGCGCGGCCGCCTGTTCATGCGCGTTGACGCCCGCTTCCCGGATCCCGCTGCTCACAGCGCGGGCCTGTTGCTCCGCGCGCGGCAGATCGGTCATCAACACATCGACATCTTCCCGGGCCGATTTGGTGGCGCGGTCGAGAATACCCGACTTCTGCTCGATGGTTTCACTGGCCTCGCGCATCATATCGCTGACCGCGCGCAGCCGCCCGGCCGCATCGTCGCCGAGCGCAAGCAGCCGGTCGGTTTCCACCGACACGCCATCGCGTATTTCGGAGAGCTGCGCGGAGACAACCGCCATCGCATTGTCGAGACGCCGGGCCTCTGCGCGCATCGCTTCGGACGTCCGGCCGAACTGCATGGCTTCGCGGCGGCTCGTCCGCTGGGTCAGCAGCCATGCGACGCCGAGCAGGGCGAGCGGCACCGAGCCGATGGCGATCCAGTTCGCGATCTGGGTGAGGCTGGGCGCCTCGGCGGCCATGCTCGAATAGGCGGCCCAGCCGGCAAATCCGGTCCATGCGATTGCCAGCACGATGATGGCTATGGTGGGCAGCCGTTCGGCGAGCGCCGGCTCCTCGCGTTCGAATTCCCACTCGTCTTCGGCGATCCATTCGGCGGCTTCGTTCGGCTGCATCGTCGCGCCGCGTGCTATTTCCGCAGGGCTCTCCACCTCCGCGAGGTCATTTGCTGCTTCGGCCATCCCATTTCCCTCTCAACTCGCCGTGTTTACCATGTTTTGGCCCCTCCGAAAGCCTCGCGCGGCAACGGAGCGTTAACGGCGATGCGATAAAGCCACACCATGGCTTATGACCCCGGAGCGCTGGACAAGACGCTGGCCGCCGCCGTCGGCGACGACCAGGAGTTGATCGTCGAGCTGCGTTCGGCCTTTTTCCAGAGCGCGCAGCGCCAGGTTTCCGCGCTGCACAATGCGGTTAACGACCAGCAATGGCAGGTCGCGGCATGGCGCCTGAAAGGGCTCGCGGCCAGTTTCGGCGTGACCGACCTGATGGCGCTGGCCCATGAGGCTGCGGAAGGCGTGCCGTTCGACGAGAAACTCCTCCATCGCATCGATAAATCGCTGGCCGGCTTCTCTACATCGGACGAAACGCGGGCGTAATCCCCGCGCGAGCAATCCCCGGATTTCCGCGACGAACGGCTTTGCAAGCCGCTATCGCTGCGCGTATCGATCCCTGCCAATGGCTTTGGGACGCATATCATGGCCTTCGCGGCGCTGATCGCCGCCTATCAGGAGGCCGATGAGGGCGAGGCGGGATTGCGCGCGCTCCTGCCCATGGCTGGTCGCAGCCTGCTCGAAAACCAGGTCCGCCGCGCGATGTCGGCCGGTGCCTCGC
Source organism: Parasphingopyxis sp. (assembly GCF_052168295.1). Classification (GTDB taxonomy): domain Bacteria; phylum Pseudomonadota; class Alphaproteobacteria; order Sphingomonadales; family Sphingomonadaceae; genus Parasphingopyxis. The sequence goes on from NZ_JBQLZN010000043.1 coordinate 12,743, forward strand.
ACATCGTGATCCTCGTCGAGCGCGTGCCGGCGGCGCTGAGCGCGGCGGTGGACCGGCTGAAGCGGGACGGGATCGCGGTCAATCTCGCGCGCGACCCGATGACCGCGGCAGATCACTTCCATCCCGAAGAGCTGGTGCTGCTCGTTGCCGACGGGCTCGTCGCAGCGCCGGACTGTTTCGAAGCCATGGCGGCACGCGTCGCGCCGACGCTGCTGGTCGTCGCCGACACCCCGGAAAACGCCGATTTCGAGCGGGTCGATGCCGATCATCGCTGGGCGGGGCTGGCGCTGACCACGGTTGAAGCGGTGTCCGCGACCGCGCAGATGCTCGGCGATTGGGATCTGCAGTCCACCCTGATGCGCCGGATCGTGCAGGGCGGCGCCGATTTCCTGCCCGTCGACGGGGAGTCCGGGGTCGTCATGGACGCGAGCGAAGCGGTCGTTTTGGCCGAACGCAGCGAGAAAAGCCGGGATGCCGGTCATTCCATGCTGGCGCGCAACAGCCTGCAATCGGGCAGCTGGCCCGAGCGGTTCGTCTATGCGCCGCTCACGTCGCGTATTGCGCCCCTGCTGCTCGACCGGCGGGTCGAAGCCGTTTGGCTGCGGAGCGCCGCGATCCTGCTGACGGTCGGCGGCGCGGCCGCTTTCTGGTGGGGCTGGTTGTGGACCGGTCTTGCGCTCGTGCTGCTTGCCGGCCCGCTGGACTCGATCGCGGCGCGCATCGATCTGGCGCGCTTGCGCGACCATGACGGCGGCTGGGAGATCCGTTTCGCGAAAGGCATCGCACAGGGATTGGCCATTCTGGCGCTCGGCCGATACGCGATTCTGACCACGGGCGAACTCGCCTATTTCGTGGCATCCGTCGTGGCGCTGGTGACGCTCGTGCTGGCCAATCGGGAGATGTATTTGCTGCGCAAATCGCTCGACGGGGACAACCGGTTTCTGCCCTGGTTTGCAGACGGCAATGCCGCGATCTGGCTGATCCTGCCCTTCGCGACGCTCGGATTGTGGTTCTTCTGGCCTGCGGCCGTGGCTTTATATGCCGCTATATCGCTGTTTTTCATGCAGAATATGCTGAAGGAAGCCATTCGCCGCCGCGATTGAGCCACAAAACAGGATTAGCACGGTCTTAACGACGTTTCGGCTATGGCCCGACCATGTCTGACGACGCCCAGTCCGCCCGGAAAACCGCGGAGGAGCGAGCTGCTGCCTTGCTCGCCGATGCCGTTCGCGCGGCGGACGGACGCGCGCCTGGGGCCGGCGCCACGCTTTCCGCGCTGATCCGGCCGGAACCGTTCCGCCTCAGCGAAGTCGAGCGGGTTACGGCGCGCCGGCTGCTCAAGGGGCTGGTCGAAGCAATCGAAGCGGAGTTCAGGGCGCGGTTGCTGAACGCTGACGCCCTGCCGGATGTGGCGGAGTTCACCGCGTCGCTCGGCGCGGCGCATGTGGAGATCGCCTGGCCCATGCTCGGCCGGGCCGAACTGCCGGACGATCGCGCGCTGGTGCAGTTGCTCGTGCAGCGCAGCCGCGCCTTTGCGATCGGGCGACAGCTTCGGCGCAGGGCATTGTCGACCGAGAATGGGCGGCTCGAGACGCTGACCGCGCATGGCGACGGGCAGATCGCCGCAGACGCTATGGATCTGTTGATCGCGGAGAGCCGAACCAACGACCGGTTCGACGATCCGAAAATCCTGCGCACCGACCTCCCGGCCGAAACCGATCGGCAGATCGTCTGGGCCGTCGCCGCGGCGCTGCGCGAATACGGGGTGAGCGTTCACGGGATCGAACCGTCCGCGCTGGACGGGCCGATCGCCGATACCGCGGCGGCCGTGATCGCTGCACGCGGCGACGCACAATCGGTCGAGACCGTCGCAATGCAGCTTGCCGTTCGGCTGCAACGGGCCGGGCTTGCCGATGATCGCCTCCTTCTCGAAACTCTCAACAGCGCGCGGCTGACCCTGTATGTCGCATTGCTGGCGGCGCGCGCGAATATGGCGTTCGCCAGTGCCTGGGAAATGACGGTCATGCCCGATGCCGCGAGCCATATGCTGTTGCTGAAATCGGTCGGCGTTGCGCGTCAGGCCGCGTCGCATCTCGTTGTTGCGATGACCCGCGCGCTGCTGGCCGAGGACCGGCTTGCGGACGAACGCGCGGCTGGCTGGCTCCAAACCTATGATCTGCTCGAGCCCGGCGACATCGATAGCGCCATGAAACCCTGGCGGCTGGACCGCGGTTATCGCGATGCGATCGCTGCCGTTCGCATTGCGGCGTTCTCCGAAGGCGGAGGCCGGTGATGGACATCGAGGGCATGGTCGATCCGGCTTTCGGCCGCGTGGACGCCGACGGTTGTCTCATTGCCGCCGATCCGCCTCTCGCCGATCTCAATCGGCGCGCGGGCGGCGTGCCGGGCAAAAGCCTTGCGGTGCCGCAGATCGCGGCATTGGCGAAACTTGCCGAGCGGCTCGGCATTGCCGTTTCCCGCTCGGTCATCGCGGCCGATGGGGATCGGGACGTCGAACTGCATGTGCAGGCCGAACCCGATGGCGATGGGGTCAACCTTGCCGTTGGCGGCTGGGTCGACCGGGAGCCCGCGCAGCCGGCGCCTGGCGATGCGGCGCTGCGCGAACATGACTTCATGCGCGCCGATGCCGACTGGCTGTGGGAAACCGATCACGCGTTGCGGCTGACCGCGATCTCGCCGGATGCCGAGGCGATGCTCGGTCCGGTCGCCGCCTATATCGGGCAGCCGCTCACCGGCCTTTTCCGGTTCGTCGAGCGCGCGGATGGCGCGCTGCCGATCCTCAACGCGCTGGCCGAGCATCGGCGTTTCGAGCGGCAGGAGGCCGTACTGCGCCCATCGGACGGGCAGGGCGTCGAGCTGACGGCCGTCCCGCTGATCGACGGAAACGGCCGTTTTGCCGGTTTTCGCGGCACGGCGGTCGCGCTCGAAGCGGTGCCCGTGCCGGCATCGGCAACGCCCGGCGATGCGGCGGTGCCTGACGTCTTCAGCGGCCAGATCAGCCAGGCGCTGCGCACACCGCTCGACCGGATCGTTGCGAGCGCGCACAGCATCGAGGCGCAGCTCGATGGGCCGATCCGCGGCGATTATGCGGAATATGCGGGCGATATCGCGCGGGCTGGCCGCCATTTGCTGGGCCTGATCGATGATCTCGCCGATCTGCAGGCGGTCGAACGCGACGATTTCAGGCCCGATGTGCAGGATATCGATCTCGCCGAAATTGCGCGCGACGCGGCCGGCCTGCTGTCGGTCCGCGCATCGGAGAAGAACATCCGCATCGACCGGCCGGCCGATGACGAACGCCTACCCGCGCGTGCCGATTATCAGCGCGTACTGCAAATATTGGTCAATCTTGTCGGCAATGCCGTGCGGTTCGCGCCGGCGGACAGTCAGGTCTGGATCCGCTGCGAAACCGAGGGCGATCTCGCTGCGGTTGTCGTCGCCGACCAGGGACGCGGTATTGCCGCCGAAGACCAGCCGCGTATCTTCGAGAAGTTCGAGCGGCTGGGCGCGGAAGAGCCGGGCACTGGGCTTGGGCTCTATATCGCGCGGCGTCTCGCCAGAGCGATGGGCGGCGACATCACCGTCGACAGCGCGAAAGGGCAGGGGGCACGGTTCGTTCTCACCGTGCCCGTCGGCAATTAGCGTTTAGCGGCTTCCCACCGGAACATAATCGCGCTGTTCCGGCCCCGTGTAGAGCTGGCGCGGGCGGCCGATCGTCTGGGCGGGGTCGGAGATCATCTCGTTCCACTGCGCGACCCAGCCAACCGTGCGGGCGATCGCGAAGAGCACGGTGAACATCGTCGTCGGGAAGCCGATCGCCGAAAGGATCACGCCCGAATAGAAATCGACATTCGGATAGAGCTTTTTCTCGATGAAATATTCGTCGTTGAGCGCAATCTGCTCCAGCTCGCGCGCCACGTCGAAGATCGGATCGTCCACGCCTAGCGTGTTCAGGACGTCGGTCGCGGTTTCCTTCATCACTTTCGCGCGGGGGTCGAAATTCTTGTAGACGCGGTGGCCGAAGCCCATCAGGCGGAACGGGTCCTCCTTGTCCTTGGCGCGGTCGATATATTCGGGGATGCGGTCGGGCGTGCCGATTTCGCGCAGCATGTTGAGCGCGGCTTCGTTCGCGCCGCCATGTGCCGGGCCCCAGAGGCAGGCGATGCCCGAGGCGATACAGGCGAACGGGTTGGCGCCCGAGGAACCGGCGAGTCGGACGGTCGAGGTCGAGGCGTTCTGCTCGTGATCGGCGTGGAGAATGAAGATACGATCCATCGCCTTTTCGATCACCGGATCGAGTTCATACGCCTCGGCCGGCACGCCGAAGGTCATGCGCAGGAAATTGCCGGTGTAGGAGAGGTCGTTATCCGGATAGAGGAAGGGCTGGCCGATCGCATATTTGTACGCCATGGCCGCGATCGTCGGCATCTTCGCGATCATCCGGTGCGACGCGATCATCCGCTGCTCGGGATCGGTGATGTCGGTCGAATCGTGGTAGAATGCGCTGAGCGCACCCACGACGCCGCACATGATCGCCATCGGATGGGCGTCGCGCCGGAAACCGCGATACAGCTCCTTGAGCTGTTCATGGACCATCGTGTGGAGCGTGATCGTGCGCTCGAAATCGGAGAATTCCTTGCGGCTCGGCAATTCGCCGTTGAGCAGCAGATAGGCGACTTCCATGAAGCTCGACTGTTCGGCGAGCTGCTCGATCGGATAGCCGCGATGCAGCAGGATGCCTTTGCCGCCATCGATATAGGTCAGGCCGGATTCGCAACTGGCCGTGGATTTGAAGCCGGGATCGAAGGTGAACAGGCCGGTCTCGGAATAAAGCTTGCGGATATCGACGACATCGGGGCCGCACGATCCGGAGTGCACGCCATATTCATATTCATTGTCGTTGACCGAGATTTTGGCGCTGTTGTAGCCCATAAATTCACTCCTGCTATCCCGCCTGATCGGCGATCCGCGCCAGAGACTCCTCGCGGCCGAGGAGCAAAAGCACATCGAAAATGCCCGGCGATGTCGCACTGCCGGTCAGCGCTGCGCGCAAGGGTTGAGCGACCTTACCCAGCTTGAGATCGCGGGCCTCGGCGAATTCCCTTACGGCAGTATCCAACGCGTCTTCCGTCCAGTCCGGCAACGCTTCGAGATGCGGGACGAGGGCGGCCAGCAGCGCCGGCGCGTCATCCTGTAGCAGCTTTTCCGCCTTCTCGTCCAGATTCAGGGGGCGGGTGCGAAATAAAAATCCCGAGCTCTCCGCCAATTCCCCGGTAGACTTGGCACGCGGCTTGATGCTTTCCATGCTGCGCTGCAGCAAATTCTGCTCGTCCACAGTCAGTTCCCGGCCGATTTCCACCGCGATTTGCGGCGCGGCCAGTGCCGCCAGTCGGGCGTTGTCGGTCTCGCGGATATAGTGCCCGTTGAGATTGCTGAGCTTTTTCACATCGAAGCGCGCCGCCGACTTGCCGACGCCATCGAGATCGAACCATTCGATCGCCTGTTCACGGCTGATGATCTCGTCATCGCCATGTCCCCAGCCGAGGCGGAGCAGATAGTTGAACACGGCTTCGGGCAGCATGCCCATCTCGTCGCGATAGGCTTCGACGCCGAGCGAACCATGGCGTTTCGAGAGTTTCGCGCCGTCCGGGCCGTGGATCAGCGGAACATGCGCATAGACGGGCTCGGGCCAGCCCATCGCATCGATCAACGCGCGCTGCCGGAAGGCATTGTTGAGATGATCGTCGCCGCGGATGACATGGGTGACGCCCATATCGTGATCGTCGACCGCCACGGCGAGCATATAGGTCGGCGTGCCGTCGCCGCGCAGCATCACGAAATCGTCGATCTCGCTGTTGCGGACCGTGACTTTGCCCTGGACCGCATCGTCGATCACCGTTTCGCCGTCGATCGGCGTTTTCAGGCGGATGACGAACGGTGCGCCTTCGGGCGCTTCGGACGGATCGCGATCGCGCCAGCGGCCGTCATAGCGGATCGGCTGCTTCGCCGCGCGCTGCTGTTCGCGCATCTCGGCCAGTTCTTCGGGCGTGGCGTAGCAGCGATAGGCCTTGCCCTGATCGAGCAATGCGTTGGCCACTTCGACATGGCGGTCGGCGCGGGCGAACTGATAGACTTCGTCGCCGTCCCAATCGAGGCCGAGCCAGCGCATGCCGTCCAGAATCTTCGCGATGGCTTCGTCGGTCGAGCGCGCCCGGTCCGTATCCTCGATGCGGAGCTTGAACTCGCCGCCATGATGGCGGGCAAAGAGCCAGTTGAACAGCGCCGTGCGGGCGCCGCCGATATGCAGGAATCCGGTGGGTGACGGGGCGAATCGCGTTACAACGCGTTGCGTGCCATCGGCTTTTTCGGTTGCGCCCATGCGCGCTATCTCCAAGACTGGGAAGTATGCGGGGAATATTGGGAGCGCGCACTAGCATAGCGCCCGCCGGGCGACAATCGGATCGCATACCCCTTATCGACCGTCTCGAAGCGCATCTGGAAAGCGAGCGCGATCAGTTGCCGCTCTGGCTGCCTGTCGCGCTCGGTCTCGGCATCGCGATATGGTTCGGGCTTGCGGATCGCAATGGCTGGATCGCCTTTATATTGGGCATGAGCGCGCTTGCGGTCGCAGCGTTCGCCTTAGGCCGGGGCTGGCGGGTCGCGCGCAGCGCCGGCATCTTTGCGCTGGTTGCGGCGATCGGCTGCGCGCTGGTCTGGTTGCGAGCCGAATATATCGCGACGGACACGCTGGAACGGCCCGTCGTCAGCCGCTTTACCGCGGAGATCGTGTCCATCGAGCATCTGCCGGCGCGCGAAAGCGTCCGGCTGATGGTGCGTAATCCGAGCGATCCGGAGCTGCCCGAGCGGTTTCGCGTCAATCTCGCCGAAGACATGATTTCCGATGACGTCGCCGTGGGCGCCTTGGTGACGCTCGATGCGCGGCTCATGCCGCCGCCGGGCGCGACGGTGCCTGGTGGTTATGATTTCGCGCAGCGCGCCTGGTTCGAACGGATCGGCGCGACAGGGCGGGCATGGGGTGAGGTCGAGATCGTCCGGCCGGCCGCCGGCGATAGCTGGCGCGGATGGCTCGAAGAGCGGCGCGCCACACTGGCGGCACATGTCGCGGACCGTGTCGGCGGACGGGAGGGGGCCATCGCCGCGACGCTGGCGACCGGCGATCGCGGACGGATTGCCGAAGAAGATGCCGAAGCCATGCGGCGCAGCGGGCTTGCACATCTGCTCGCGATCAGCGGCCTCCATGTGACGGCGGTGATCGGCGTTGCGCTGTTGCTGACGCTCAAGCTGCTGGCGCTGAGCCCGAAACTCGCACTTAACGCGCCGCTGATCCTGATCGCCGCCGGGGCGGGGGCCTTGGCGGGGCTCGCCTACACGCTTTTTACAGGTGCCGAGGTGCCGACCGTGCGGGCCTGTATCGCGGCGATGCTCGTGCTGATCGGCGTGGCGCTCGGGCGCGATGCGATCACCTTACGGCTTGTGGCGACGGGCGCGCTCGTCGTGCTGCTGTTCTGGCCGGAAACGCTGGTCGGGCCGAGTTTCCAGCTCAGTTTTGCCGCGGTGACGGCGATTATCGCGCTGCACGAGCATCCGCGCACGAAGAAACTGCTCTCGCGGCGCGACGAACCCTGGACGGCGAAGATCGGGCGGTTCACGCTCGGGCTGTTGCTGACCGGGCTCGTGGTCGAGATCGCGCTCATGCCGATCGCGCTGTTCCACTTCAACAAGGCGGGGCTTTACGGCGCGCTCGCCAATATCGTCGCGATCCCGCTGACGAGCTTCGTCATAATACCGCTCGAGGCGCTGGCGCTGTTCCTCGACATCTTCGGGCTCGGCGCGCCGGTCTGGTGGCTCGTCGGTCAGACGCTCGGTCTGCTGCTCGATATCGCGCATGGCGTGTCCAGCACGCCGGGCGCCGTCGCCTTACTGCCAGCCATGCCGGTCGCCGCTTATGCGCTGATGATCATCGGCGGATTATGGCTGTGTCTCTGGAAGAGCGGATGGCGCGTCTGGGGGCTGGGGCCGATCGTCGCGGGGGCGATCTGGGCGCTCGTAACGCCGCCGGCCGATATCCTGGTTACGGGCGACGGGCGCCATATGGCGATCCGCGGTAGCGATGGGACGCTCGCGCTGCTCCGCCCGCGGGCTGGCGACTATGTGCGCGACATGTTCAACGAAACATCGGGCATCGAAGATGTCGCCGGCGCGCTCGACGACCTGCCGACGGCCTGGTGCAATGCCGATAGCTGCCGTGCGACCCTGTGGCGCGGCGGGCGGCAATGGCGGATTTTCGCGACGCGCAGCCGCTATTATCTGCCCTATCGGGATCTCGTCCGCGAATGCGCGGCCGCCGATATCGTCGTCAGCGACCGGCGGATGCCCGAAGGCTGTACGCCGCGCTGGTTGTTGGCGGACCGCACCATGTTACGCGAAACGGGCGGGCTCGCGATCAGCCTGTCACGGCCCGGCGTCAAAACGGTATTGGAGCCGGGAGACGACCGCCCGTGGCGGCGGTAAGCGGTGCTCCTGCGAAGGCAGGAGCCTAGGGCCGCAAACGCCTTCTCTGGAAGCCCTGGATTCCTGCCTCCGCAGGAATACAATTTCTAGTAGCGCCGCAACAATCCCGCCAGCGTACCCTGGATTGCGACCTGTTCCGGCGCATAGCGCTGCGGCTCATAGTTGCGGTTGGCGGGGTCGAGCCGGATCATCGAACCTTCGCGGCGGAACGTCTTGAGCGTCGCCTCGTTCTGGTCGATCAGCGCGACGACGATCTCGCCTTCGCGCGCCGTATCGGCCTTGCGGATCAACGCATAGTCGCCATCGAGAATGCCTTCTTCGACCATCGAATCCCCGGCGACTTCGAGCGCATAATGTTCGCCGCTGCCGAGAAAGGCGGCGGGCACGGAGAGACTGTCCTGGCCCTCGATCGCCTCGATCGGCTGACCGGCGGCGATCCGCCCGTGCAGCGGCAGGTCGAGCACGTCGTTGGCAGCGACCGGCATCATCTTCGGCGCGGTCGTCACGGGCGAGGATTGTACGCCCGTCTGTTCGGGCATGCGGAGGATTTCGAGCGCCCGCGCGCGATTGGGCAGGCGGCGGATGAACTCGCGCTCTTCCAGCGCGGAGATCAGCCGATGGACGCCGGATTTCGACTTGAGATCGAGCGCGTCCTTCATTTCCTCGAAGGACGGAGAAATGCCGGTTTCGGCCAGACGGTCATGGATGAACATCAGCAGCTCATGCTGTTTCTTGGTCAGCATCGCGTATCGCCTCCTGCAATTCTGTTCCGCTTAGGGAACGAACGGGGAACGTGTAGGAAACAAAAGATTCGCTGTCAAGCGAGTGGCAGGATGTCGACCGTATCGCCGGCGCGGGCTGGCGAGCTTCCGGCAGGGCGCCGGATCAGCAGTTGGGCATGAGCGAGCGCGGCGAGCGCGGCGCTGCTTTGTTGCGGCAGCACTTCGACCGCGCCTTCGCGCCAACGCCCGCGGAGAAATTCCGTCCGCACGCCGACGCCCGGCAGGTCGGCGGCGAGCCGCGCCGGCTGGAATGCGGGCAGCGGATCGCGGGCGCCGGAAAGCTGCGCGATCAGCGGTTCAAGAAACAGCTTCGCGGTTACGAATGCCGAGGCCGGGTTGCCCGGAAGACCGAGCACGACGGGGCGGCCAAGCGTGCCCGCCATCAGCGGCTTGCCCGGCTTCATCGCAATCCGCCAGAAATCGATTTCCGCGCCAGCAGCCTCCAGCGCCGGACGGACCAGATCGTGATCGCCGACCGATGCGCCGCCGATCGTAACGATCACATCGGCGTCGCGCGTCGCATCCAATGCCTTCGCCAGAGCTTCGCGCGTATCGGGAACGATGCCGATATCGTCGACGGCGACCGGCAGTCCGGCGAGCTGCGCGGCAATCATCGGTCCGTTGGAAGCCGGCAATTGCGCCGCATCTGTGGGCGTGCCGGCGGGGACGAGTTCGTCTCCGGTCGAGATCAGCGCGATACGGAGGTCGCGGCGCACGGGTAGCGTGCTATGCCCGCCGGCGATGGCCAGTGCGAGCGCGGGCGGTGTCAGTTTCGCGCCTGTCGGCAGCAATGTATCGCCCTCAGCAAAATCGCGTCCCCGCTTTCGGACGTGGGCGCCCGTCTCTGGCGGTCCCTCGCCTGCCAAGCGCAAGCGTTCGCCGTCTCGCGCAGCTTCTTCCTGGACCAACACCGTGTCCGCGCCGTCCGGCATGGCCGCCCCGGTAAAGATGCGCGCTGCTTTGCCGGGCGCCAGTGCGCGGCCGAGCGGCGCGCCCGCGGCGCTTTCGCCAACTACCGTCCACGGCCCCGGGCATTCGGCGAAACGGATCGCATAACCGTCCATGGCAGAGAGGTCGGCGGCCGGTTGGGTGCGCAGCGACGCGACATCTTCGGCGAGCCAGCGGCCGGCGGCCTCCGCTACGGGCAGGACAAGGCTATCGACCGGCGATCCGAGCGCCAACAGCCGCGCCTGCGCATCTTCGAGCGGCAGCAGGCCGGTCATTCCGCCGTCCAGTCGCCCGATCGTCCTCCGGATTTGGCGAGCAGCCGGATCTCGCCCACGGTCATCCCGCGATCGAGTACCTTGGCCATGTCGTAGACGGCGAGCAACGCGACCGAGACGGCAGTCAGCGCCTCCATTTCGACGCCGGTCTTGTGCGTCGTGCGCACCGTGGCGGTCGCCGTCACCCCGCCTTCGTCGGCTTCGAGCTCCAGCGTCACGCCGGTCAGCGGCAGCGGGTGGCAGAGCGGGATCAGGTCCGCCGTCTTCTTCGCTGCCATGATCCCGGCGATCCGGGCCGTGCCCAGCACATCGCCTTTCTTCACATTGCCGTCGCGGATCGCGGTGGCGGCCGCGGCGGACATCGTGATCCGCCCGGTCGCGGTCGCCTCGCGCGCCGTTTCCGCCTTGCCCGACACATCGACCATGCGCGCTGCGCCGGTCTCGTCGATATGCGTAAGATTAGCCATGGCCCGTCAATAGCATGCGCGTCGCGCTTTCGACATCCGCCTGCCGCATCAGCGATTCCCCGACCAGGAAGGCGCGCACGCCGCCCTCCGCCAGCCGGTCGCAATCCGCCTTGGTCGCGATGCCGCTTTCGGAAACGAGGAAATGCGTGTCGGGTACCCGCGCGGCGAGCCGTTCGGTTGTCGCGAGATCGGTCGTGAATGTCTTGAGGTCGCGATTGTTGATACCGAGCAGCGGCGATTTGAGGGTAAGAGCGCGCTCCAGTTCCGCTTCGTTATGCACTTCGACCAGCACGTCCATGTCATGCTCGATGGTGGCGGCCTCGATCTCCGCCATCGGCCCGTCGTCGAGCGCGGCGACGATGATTAGGATCGCATCGGCGCCCATAGCGTGGGCTTCCACGATCTGCCAGGGATCGACCATGAAATCCTTGCGCAGGACCGGGAGGCCGCAGGCTTTCCGTGCGGCGACCAGATAGTCGTCCGACCCCTGGAAATAGGGTTCATCGGTCAGCACGGAGAGACAGGCCGCGCCGCCCGCTTCATAGGCCTGCGCATGGGCGGGCGGATCGAAGTTCGCGCGGATCAGGCCCTTGGACGGGCTGGCCTTCTTGATTTCGGCGATCAGCGCATAGCCGGTTGCCGCCTTGGCTTTGAGCGCGTCGAGAAAACCGCGCGGGGCATCGCGATCGGCGGCATCGGCTTCGAGTGCGGACAGGGTCTTGGCGGACTTGCGGCGGGCAACCTCCTCCCGTTTGACGGCGCAGATTTCGGCGAGCGTGTCGCTCACCGGAAATCGATCCAGCGGTCGAGTAGGTCTTTCGCCACGCCATCGTCGATGGCGTTGGCCGCCTGCACCACACCATGCTCCCAGCCGCCCGCGCGGCCCGCGACGATCAGCGCGCCCGCCGCGTTCAGCAACACGGCGTTGCGATACCCACCGGTCTCGCCCTCAAACAGGCGACGCAGCGCCGCGGCGTTGAACTGCGGATCTCCGCCGCGGATCGCTTCGATGGGGAAATTGTCGAGCCCGGCATCGTCGGGCGTTACGCGGTCACCGACATCGACGCCGCCGAAACTGCCGATACGGCTCGGGCCGGATATCGAAAGCTCGTCCAGCCCTTCCTCGCCGGAAACGACCATCGCGCCTTCCGCGCCGAGTTCGCGCAGGGCCTGGGCGTAGACCGGCACATAATCGGGCCGGGCGATGCCGATAAGCTGGCGCTTGACGCCGGCGGGATTGGAGATCGGCCCCATCAGGTTGAAGATCGTGCGCTTGCCGATGCGTTTGCGGATCGGCGTGATCCGTTTCATCGCCGGGTGATGATTGGCGGCGTGCAGAAAACAGATGCCGAGCTTCGCCAAGCTGCGCTCCGCGATCTCCCCGGCATGGTCGAGATCGAGGCCGAGCGCTTCGAGCGTGTCCGATGCGCCGGCCTTGCTCGATGCGGCGCGGTTGCCATGTTTGGCGACCGGTACGCCGAGCGATGCGACGACGATCGATACGGCGGTCGAGACATTCAGCGTGTGTTGCCCGTCCCCGCCCGTGCCGCAGACATCGATCGCGCCAGCGGGAGCGTCGATCGCGATCAATCGCTCGCGCATTGCGGTGGCGGCTGCGGCGATCTCGACTGCCGTCTCGTCGCGCTCGGTCATCACGGTGAGGAAATGCTCGATATCATCCTCGCTCGGCTTGCCGTCGAGCATGTCGGCAAAGGCCTGATAGGCGGTCGCGCGGTCGAGCGGCGCGCTGGGATCGGGTAGGCTGGTCATAGGCCGCGCGTCAAAGCATGGGGCGGCGCGAAAGGCCAGATAGAAATTCTGCCCGTGCGGACAGGTGTTGCATACAGCAGAACCGATCCATGCTATTCGAAGCACTGCATTTAATGAGGGGTCTGGACAGATGAGAGTTCCGGTGTTTGCCGTTTTGGCATCCGCATTGGCGCTTGCCGCCTGTTCGGGCGGCGCTCCTGAAGAGGCCACGGAAGATGAAGAGACGCCCATCGATACCGGCGGTGTCGCGGCGACGATCGTCAGCGCCGGCGGGCCGGACGACTGCAGCTTCACATGGGACGGCGAGCCGATCTCCCCGGACGGAATTATCGGGCGCTCTGTCGTGGTGGTCGGCGATGCGATCCAGGCCAATGACGGCGTGGCCAATATGACCGAGGAGGATCTGCCGCTCATCCGCTTCGAGGCCGATGCCGACGCACCCTACCACTGCACCTCGATCGCAATCGGTACAATCCGGGCGGCCGGCTTTACCGGGGGCACGCTCCGCGCAGCCGGAACGGATCGCGAGGTCAATGTGCTGTTCGAAGTGGCCGGGTTCGAAGGCAACCCGCGGCGCACCGTCACCGCGATGGACGGAACGGGCGCGATCACCGTGACCGGACGGCCCGTCGCGCTCGCCGATCTCGGCCGGGAGATCGTCGCGACGCCGGACATGGGGTCGATCGTAGGTGCGGGCACGCTTTTCCTGCTGCCCGCAGGCGACACGCCGTTCGGCCAGGTGCTCGACGCGGCAGACACGGTGTTCCAGAATGGTGGCAGGGCGACGCTCGCTAGTTGCTACAACCCGAATTTCGACCGGCCCTTCGCTGCAGACCAGACCGGAACGCCGCTACCGGAGTGCTGAGAGTTCGGTTGGGAGGTCATATGAGGCCAATAATTGCTCTCGCTGTTCTTTGCGCAGCATGTTCCGTGCCTGAACAGAATGATGACGAGGACATTCCTCCCGATACGGGTGGGTTGGTGGTAACTATCGAAATCGCGGAGACGGACGGTGACTGCAGTTTCGCTTGGAATGGCGAAAGGCTCTCTCGATCCGAAATGTTCGATCGCGGTTATGCCATCTTGGACGCGGCGGTGGAGGCCCATCAAGGTGCGGAAAATATGCGCTATGAAGATATACCTTATTGGCGGATTTCAGCGCCCCGTGATCTTGCGTTTAACTGCGTATCCTTGGCCATCGGAACCATGAGAGAAGTCGGTTTTCCATCGGGCCAGCTCGCTATTGACGGGTCAGCGACCTCTATATTGCTCGATTTTGAGATTTTCTGGGACGAACCCATTCCCGATCCGGATTCCACCCGTCGAAATGTTATTGCCCTCGACGATGTCGGTATTGCCTATGTCCTGGGTCAGAGGACCGATGACGCTAACCTTGCAGATCGAGCGATCCAGAATCTGCGACTAGATCCCACAGCGGCATCCCTGATTCCCATTCTTACCATCGTGAATACCGGTCCCGATTACTATCTGCTGCCGTCAGCTCGCACCGAATTCGACAGGGTAGTAGAAGTTGCCGCTCTTCTCCGAGCCAATGACATCCATTTTAACCTCGTCGGTTGTTATTTGAATGATCGTGAGGCCGAATTGCTTCCGCAACATATTGGCGAACCGTTGTCTCGGTGCGGGTTAAGGCTAGGCTAGCTCTTTCGCTGGTATCCCCGCGAGCCGCATGAAATTCGCGAGCAGCGCGTGGCCATGTTCGGTGGCGATGCTTTCCGGGTGGAACTGGACGCCGTGGATCGGCAGGCTTTCGTGGCGGAAACCCATTACCGTGGCGTCCGGGCCCCGCGCATTGATCTTCAGGCAATCGGGCAGGCCGTCCTCGGGCACGATCAGCGAGTGATAGCGCGTGGCCGTGAAGGGCGAGGGGAGACCGGCGAACACGCCCGTACCGTCATGCTCGACGGGCGAGGTCTTGCCGTGCATCAATCCGCCCTGAACGACCTTGCCGCCGAAATGCTGGCCGATTGCTTGATGGCCGAGACATACGCCGAGCAAAGGCTTTTCCGCGTCCGCACAGGCGGCGACGAGATCGAGGCTGATCCCCGCTTCGTTGGGCGTGCAGGGGCCGGGCGAGATCAGGAAGGCGGCAGCGCCCGATGAGATCGCCTGTCCCGCCGAAATCGCATCGTTGCGCACGACATCGACCTCCGCACCCAGCTCGCGCAGATAATGGACGAGGTTCCAGGTGAAGCTGTCATAATTGTCGATGACGAGGATCATGCGCGCCTGCCTATCGGCTAGACGCAGCGCCGCCAAGCGCGTTGTTTGGCGGTCGCTTCCGACTTGTCGAACATCGCTGCCCTAGTTAAGCAAGGCACCAGCTATTTGCGCGTCTAGCGCCAGTTCAAAACCGATACTCTTTCAGGAGCTTGTTATGACCACCCGTTCCATCGCCATGGCCGCTGCATCGGCACTTGCCCTGGCCATATCCGCGCCGGCCCTTGCCGATCATCACGAGGGCACCGATCATCAGCACGATCATGCTGAACATCATGAGGGTCACGACCACGGCGCGCTCGACCATGACGATGCGAACCATGAACATGATCATGAGGGCCATGAGCATGACGACCACCATGCCGCGCAAGGCGGTCATGATCATGCCGAGCATCATGACGGGCACGACCACGGACCGACGGACCACGGCGATGCCGACCATGTCCATGATCACGAAGGCCATGAACATAGCGATCACCATCAGGGCCACGATCATGACGATCACCATGATGGCGACGCGCATCCGGATCATGGCGGTTCCGCCGAGATCGGCGCCTGGGGCATCGATCTCGAAGGCCGTAACCTGTCCGTCGATCCGGGCGACGATTTCTATGAATATGCGGGCGGCACCTGGATGGCGACGACCGAGATGCCGGGCGACCGCTCGCGCTACGGGTCGTTCGACATGCTGCGCGAACGTTCCGAGCAGCAGGTGCGCGCCATCCTGAACGATCTCGCCGCCGATCCCGAAGCGGCGGGCGCGACCGGCCAGATGGTCGGCGATTTCTACGGCGCGTGGATGGACGAGGAGGCAATCGAAGCGCGCGGCACGGCGCCGCTCGCGCCCTATCTGGCCCGGATCGATGCGATCGAAAATCGCGACGATCTTCTCGAGGTCTTCGGGTCCGTCGGCTACGCTTCGCCCGTCAGCGTCGGCACTTTGCCCGACCCCGCCGATCCGACCCGTTACATTGCCTTTGCCAGCCAGTCCGGCCTCGGCATGCCGAGCCGCGACTATTATCTCGACGAGGGCGAAGAATATGTCGCGTTCCGCGCCGCCTATCGCGACTATATCATACGCCTGCACGAGCTGGCGGGTATTCCCGACGGGGCCGCGAGAGCCGACCGCATCATCGCGCTCGAAACGCAGATGGCCGAAGCGCATTGGGAGCCGGCCCGCCGCCGCGATATCCAGCAGATATACAATCCGATGAACCGTGAGCAGCTCGCCGAGCTGTCACCCCAGTTCGCATGGAGCGACTGGCTGGACGGCATGGGCTTCGGCATCGTCGATACGGTCGTCGCGGCCGAGACCACGGCGATCACCGCGGCCGGCGAACTGCTCGACAGCGTGCCGCTCGATACCTGGAAGGAATATCTGACCTTCCACTTCGTCAGCGACTACGCCTCCTATCTGCCCTCCGCCTTCGACGAGGCGCGGTTCGACTTTTTCGGCCGGACGCTGCGCGATACCGAAGAGCAGCGCGAACGCTGGGAGCGCGGCGTGACGCTGGTCAACGCCAATATCGGCGAAGCGATCGGCCAGATCTATGTCGACCGCCATTATTCGGACGAAGCCCAGCGCCAGATGACCGAGCTGATCGCCAATCTGCGCGCGGCGCTGCGCGAGCGGCTCGAGAATAGCGACTGGATGGACGAGGAAACGCGTGCCGAAGCCTTCGCCAAGCTCGACGCCTTCGATCCGCGCATCGGCCATCCGGAAAGCTGGATCGACTATTCCGATCTCGAGGTGCGGCGGGACGACCTGCTCGGCAACGTAATCCGCGCGCAGCAGTTCGATTTCGACCTCGATCTGGAACGGCTGCCCGAGCCTGTGGATCGCTCGCTCTGGGCGATGAACCCGCAAACGGTGAACGCCTATTACAGCCCTTTGACGAACCAGATTACCTTTCCGGCCGCGATCCTGCAGCCGCCTTTCTTCGATCCCAATGCCGATCCCGCCGTCAATTACGGCGCAATCGGTGCGGTGATCGGGCATGAGATCGGCCACGGCTTCGACGATCAGGGCCGCCGCTTCGACGGCACCGGCCGGATCCGCGACTGGTGGAGCGAAACGACCGAACAGCAGTTCCAGGAACGCGCCGCCCGGCTCGGCGCGCAATATAGCGCCGTCGAAGTGCTGCCCGGCCTCAATCTCGACGGCGAACTCGGCATGGGCGAGAATATCGGCGACCTTGGCGGTCTCGAAATGGCCTATGCCGCCTATCAGCGCTATGTCGCGGAAAATGGCGAGCAACCTGTGCTCGACGGGCTGACCGGGGACCAGCGCTTCTTCCTTTCCTGGGCGCAGGTCTGGCGCGGGCTGATCCGCGAGAACCGGCTGCGCGAACAGGCGCTGACGGGTCCGCACAGCCCGCCCGAATATCGTACCAACAACGTCGTCCCGAATATCGACGCCTGGTATGAGGCTTTCGATGTCGGGCCGGACAATGCGATGTACATCCCGCCCGAAGACCGCGTGACAATCTGGTAAGGAGAGCGTGATGGTGGAGCTTGGGCGATGGCCGAGACGATAACCGCGAATATCGCGCATCAGCTCGGCCGCGTCGAAGCGCGCCGGAGGATCGCCGAGGGGATGGACGGCTTTGCCGATGCCATTCCCGGCGGCGCGGTAACGGAAAAGCGCTGGGAGGAGGATACGGCCTTCTTCACGATCGAAGCGTTGGGCCAGCGGCTGGCCTGCCGCCTCGACGTGATGGACGATGTCGTCGTCGCGACCTTCGAACTGCCGACGCTGCTTCAGCCGTTCGCGGGCGCAATCCGCAACAAGCTGGAGCAATACGGGCCGAAACTGCTCGAGGCGTAAGGCCGCCGCTGCGGTCAGTCCCGTTCGAACCGCGAGATCGCGCCGTCCGACCGCAGGGATTCGAGCGCGATGACGGCGCCGGCCTCATCACGGGCGAAGCGATAGCGCCGCAACGGATCGTTGGCGCGGTAGAACAGGTCTGGGGATAGCGGCACGAGCGTCCTGAGCGGCCGCCTTCCACGCTGGAGGTGCAGTCCGCTGTCGCTCTGACTGATCGTCAGCCTTCCATAGTCGCCGACCAGTTCGGCCGCATCGATATCGGTTTCGGGCACTGGGCGCAGCGCCGCGAGCGCCCATTCCCGGTCCAGCCGATAGGCGGCGTCGTCCTCCACCAGCAGCGCGGTCAACGCCGCGATCCGGGCGTTCTGCAGGGCGTCGGCATACGAACTTTCGACATCCGGACGGACGCCGCTGCCCTCCCAGTTCGTACCCGTGATCGGATTGACCGGACTGCCGGTCGAAATGAACACGGCGAAGCCGTCGCCGGCATCGAAACTCTGGCCCGGATTGGCCGCGCCATAGCTGGCCTCGCCGATGATCGTCGCGCGGTTCGCCGCCTGCAATGTATAGGGCAGGGCCTCGCCCGCCGAACCGGTCCGTCCGCTGGTCAGGATATAAAGCGGCACTTCGGTGCGCGGCGCCGGGTGGAATACCGCCGGCGCTTCACTCTCTGTCCCCGAGCGGGAATGGAATATATTGTAGATGCGCGCGTCCGGATCG
The DNA here is from genome assembly GCF_052168295.1 of Parasphingopyxis sp. Classification (GTDB taxonomy): domain Bacteria; phylum Pseudomonadota; class Alphaproteobacteria; order Sphingomonadales; family Sphingomonadaceae; genus Parasphingopyxis. Next base: position 31,326 of record NZ_JBQLZN010000043.1, read on the forward strand.
GTGAACGCGCTCGCCAGATAGCCGACCATGGCCGGCGATCCCCCGCCATTTTCGCGCAGGTCGATGATTACCGCGTCGCTTTGCGATACGAGAGCCAACGCGGCGTTGGCGGCGGCCCATGCCGGATCGGCCGGATCGTCGAAATCGATATGGGCGAAGAAGGTCATCTCGATATAGCCGATATTGCCGGGGAGAATGCCGACCTCGCGGAAGCCGTAACCCGATCGGCGGATCAGGTCGCCGAACCCGTAAAGCCGCTGCCCTTCGGTCTGGTCGGCCTGCGCACCCGCATCCTCCGGCGGCGACCAGGTGACGCGGAAGTGATTGTCATATTCGGCGATCGCGGACGAGAGAAGTTCCGCGAGCCGTAGCGGCTCCTGTGCCCGGTCCCATTCGCCGCTTTCGGCCGTCATGCGCAGCGCGCTCGCAATCTCGGTCGCGCGTTCGGCATCGTAGAAATTCTCTTCGACCAGCCTGGCGACGGAGCCGGTCACGCCAACGGGGTCGAGCCGCTGTGCCGGTACCGAACCAAAGGGCAGGATCGCGAAAATGGCGGCGATCAGGATTATGCGCATGACCGTTTCTCCTCGACCCACGATTAGGGCGCGGCATGCCGGTCAGGCCATGACTATCCTATGAAGGGCTGCGCCACTACGACAAACGTCAGTTTGGATTGCGATCAGCTAGAGCAAGTCGCTCAGCAGTCGCGCGCTGTTTTCGAGGGTCTTGGTGACGAGCGAGCGCTGCGCCCAGCTTTCCTTCTCGAGCTCGGTCGCATTGTCGAAATAGCGTCGCTCGACTTCGGCCACCGCGCCCGCGACCGCCGGCCCGTAACAGACCATGCTGGCTTCCGCGTTCAGCCGGAAGGAGCGTTCGTCCATGTTGCACGAGCCGATAACCGCGATGTCCCGGTCGATACGCATATGTTTGGCGTGGACGAAGCCGCTTTCGTAGAGATGGATTTCGATTCCGGCCCGGAGCAGTTCCGCATAATAGGAGCGCTGGGCATTGCCGACGAGAACGCCGTCGGAATAGCGCGACAGCATGATGCGGACCTTTACCCCCCGGAGCGCCGCGCTGGTCAACGCCGATATGATCGCGTCGTTGGGAATGAAATAGGGTGTGACGATGACGATCTCGTCGCGCGCCAGGTTCATGGCGGCGGCGAACAGGAGGTCGATGCCGCCGATCGGATAATCGGGCCCGCTCGGCACGAACTGTGCCGGCACCTCTCCGGCGTCCAGTACCGGCGCGAACAACTGCTCTTCGTCCAGCGCCACTCCGCTTTCGAGATACCAGTCGCCGATAAAAACAGCCTGCAACTCCGCGACAGCCGCGCCCTCGACCCGGATGACGAGCTCCACATTGCGTGGCGCGCTGCGGTCCGGCTGGGCGTCGACGATATTCTGCGAACCGGTGAAGCCGATCCTGCCGTCGATCACCGCGATCTTGCGGTGATTGCGCAGATCGATGCGCGACGCGTTGCTGCGCATGCCGAGCGGCAGGATGCGATGGGCTTCGGCGCCTGCCGCATGAAGCCGGGCGAGGACCGCTTTGCCCCAGCGGAGCGAGCCGATGGCGTCGATCAGCACGCGGCACGTAACGCCGCGCCCTCTCGCGCGCTCCACCGCCTGCACGATTTTCCGGCCCGCGCCGTCATCGGCGAAGATGTAATATTGCAGATGGACGTGATGCTCGGCCTTGTCGATTTCGGCGACCAGCGCGTCGATCGACCCGTCATAATCTTCGAGCAGATCGATCCGGTTGCCTTTGACCGGTGGCAGGCCGGCCAGCCCGCTGGCGAGATCCGCGATCGCATCGAGCCGGTCGGGCAGATCGGCGCGGGCCGCGCCGGTGGCGATGCCGGCCTTGGCGACGGCGCGGCGCAGGATTTCGGGCAGTTCCTCGAACAGCTTGCGCCGCCGCTTCGGGTGTTTCGGCGATCCGATGACGAGGAACAGCAGGAGTGCAGGCAGTGGTGCGATGAAGAAGAGCAGCAGCCAGCCGCGCGCCGCGGCCGGCGAGCGGCGGAAGGGCACGAGGATCAGCGCGCCGATACGGATCACCCAGGAAATGATCGTCAGCAGATTGGCCCAGAGAAAGGCGATTGCGACGCTCATTTCCAACCCCTGTAGACCGCCTGCGGCGTCACCCTAGCAGAAGATTTGCAGAATGGCAGACTGGAAGGCGTCGCTGCGTCGCATAACGTGCGAAGACTATTGGCCGAATCCGGGTTCGTCCGCCCGCTCGATGGCCTCGCGGGCGGCGGCGAATAGCGCGCCGGCCTTGGCCTCGCATTCGCGCTGCTCGTAATCGGCGTTGCTGTCCGCAACGATGCCCGCGCCCGCCTGAATGTGCATGACGCCGTCCTTCACGACCGCCGTGCGCAAGACGATGCAGCTGTCCATGCCGCCATCGGGCGAAAAATAGCCGACGCCGCCGGCATAGGCGCCGCGCGTTTCGGGCTCGAGCTCGGCGATGATCTCGCAGGCGCGGATCTTGGGCGCGCCGGAAACCGTGCCCGCCGGGAAGCCGGCGAACAGCGCGTCGATCGCGTCATGCGCATCGTCCAGTTCGCCGGTCACGTTGGAGACGATATGCATGACATGGCTATAGAATTCGACGCCATAGCTGTCCGTGACGGTCACGGTCCCGGCTTTCGCCACGCGCCCGACATCGTTGCGGCCGAGATCCAAGAGCATCAGATGCTCGGCGCGCTCCTTCGGATCGGCGAGCAGGCTTTCGCGATTGGCCGCATCTTCGCTGGCCGTCTTGCCGCGCGGACGCGTCCCCGCGATCGGCCGGATCGTCACCTCGCCGTCGCGCGCGCGGACGAGGATTTCGGGGCTCGACCCGATCAGTGCAAAGCCGGGAAGGTCGAGGAAATAAAGAAAGGGCGAGGGGTTGATGCGCCTGAGCGCCCGATAGAGATCGACCGGGGGCAGGGGGAAGGGCTGGGTGAAGCGCTGCGCGAGAACCACCTGGAAGATATCGCCGGCCGCGATATAATCCTTCGCGGTTTCCACCATGCGTGCATAATCGGCCTTGTCGATCACCGCTTCGGGCGCGACGTCGGGTAGATCGGTGACCTTACGATGGCGGGGCAGATAGGGCGCATTGAGCCGGGCGGCGGCGGTTTCGATCCGCTCCACAGCTCGGTCCACAGACTTTTCCGCACTGTTTTCCTCGGATTCATGCCCATCCGTGCCCCGAGACGGCCAGACCGGCGCGACGAGATGCAGCTTGTCCTCGAGCCGGTCGAAGATGAGGATCAGAGTCGGCCGCACGAACAGCATGTCGGGCAGGGCGAGCGGGTTGTCGGGCGGGCGCGGCAGGTCTTCGATCAGGCCGATGGTCTCATAACCGAAATAGCCGACGAGACAGGCCAGCGATTCCGGCAGGCCTTTGGGCACGTCCATCCGGCATTCCGCGACGAGCGCCCGCAAGGCAGTTACGCTATCTGCTTCGGTGCCGACGAAAGCGTCCGGATCGCTTTCCCAATGCCGGTTGATCTCCGCGGTTGCGCCCTGCGCGCGAAAGACGAGATCGGGCGCAAGGCCGATATAGGTGTAGCGTCCCCGGACATTGCCGCCCTCGACCGACTCGAGGATGAAATCGCCGCGCCCCGGCTCGATCAGCTTCAGCGCCGCGCCGATAGGCGTGTCGAGATCGGCGAGCTGCTGGCGCCAGATCAGCGCCGGCTTACCCGACTCCAGCGCCGCGATCGCGTCGGCGCGGCTCGTCATGTCAATTGCTGCGGCCGGTAACCAGCCGCTCGGCCAGCGCTTCGATCGCCTCTTCGTTGCGCTCGATCGGATAGTCGGCGAGCACGGCGTTGACGAACTGCTCGGCATATTCGTCGGCCGTCACGCTGGCGAACTGCGCGCGCGTGGCTTCGACGATCTCCGACGTAATCGCATCGGGATCGCTCTGGATCTCGTCGAGCACCACGACATACCAGCCCTGATCGCGCGGCAGGCGGACGAGCTTGGCCGTGTTCGCGGCCATCCGGAAGAGCAGCCGGACCGGCTCGGGCACGTTGACGCCGGCCTGCGAGATTGCCTGTCGCGTTGCGCGTGCGGGCTGCGGCGCGGGCAGATCGACATCGGCCTCGGCCAGGGCTTGCGACAAAGGCATGCCGTCATTCACCTTGGCAGCGATCTCCCGTGCGATCGCACCGGCACGGCGGGCCGCGCGGTCAGCGATGAAGTCCCGGACCACGAAGCGGCGGATGCTGTCGAGCGGCTGGGGTGCGCTGCGCGCGATCTCGACTACGTCGACCATCGCAAATCGCTCGTCGACGATCACGGGCATAAGCACCGCGTCCTCATCGTCGTCGAGCGTGAAGGCGAGTTCGAGAATCGGCTGCAAATCCGCGGTCGGCCGGAAGTCGGGCTGTTGCGGTGCGAGACCGTTGGGCGATACGAGCGGCGTTGCGACGATGGTCAGACCTTTATCGTCCGCAACCTCCTCGAAGGAAGCTCCGTCTTCGATGGCATTTTCCATGTCGAGATAGAGCTGCGCGAGCGCTTCGTTCCCGAGCTGCGCCGTCAGCGTCTGGACGATTTCAGGCCGGACACTGCCCAGCGGCGTCGCGTCGCGGCTGACGACATCCGCAACGCGGATCACGTGCCAGCCAAGGCCGGAGCGGATGGGCTCCAGCAGGGCGCCTTCGCTGGCGGCAAAGGCGGCCGCGGCAATCTCCTCCGAAGTCGAGCGCTCGAAGCTCTCGCGCGTCGCACCGCTCACTTGGGTCGAGGGTAGCGTAAATCCGCGATCGACGGCTTCCCGCCCGAAGTCCGCGCCGCCCTCGACAGCCTCGTAGAAAGCGCGCGCATCGGCCCGGTCGGCGAGGATGATCTGCTGGAACGTCCGCGTCTGGCTGCCGCCATAGGTATCGCTATTCGCTTCATAATATTCGCGGATCCGCTCTTCGGTAGGCGCTGGGACTTCGACATCGTCGAGCGAGAAGATCGCATAGCGGACCGAGCGCCGCTCGGGCAGCGTGTAGCGCTGGATATTGTCGTTGTAGAAGCTCTGCAGCTCCTGCGCGCTCGGCGGATTGCCCTGCGGCACGGCGCTGGACGGGATCGAGGCGACCTGTCCGCTGCGCTCCTCCAGAAGCAGCCCCGCATATGGCCGGGCGATGGCCGCCGGCACCCGCGCGCTCGCCGCGACGGGGCCGAGCAGAATGCCGACCAGAGTCTGCCGCTCGAGATCCGTTCGCAACTCGTCTTCGCTCAACCCCTGCTGCGCGAGCACCTGGCGGAAAGTGGGTTCATCGAAGGTTCCCGTCAGTCCCTGGAACGCCGGAATCTCGGCGATCGTCGCGTCGATCAGGCGCTTGCTGATCAAAATGCCGTAGTCGCGGCCGAATGCGCTCAGCGCTTCGCCCTGCATATATTGCTCGATCGTTTCGTCGAGCCCGCCGCCTTCGACGAGCGCTGCCATATCGAGACCCGGCTGTTCCTCGCGGGCATTCTGCAACGCGCGGGTTACGAGCTGTGCGATGCGTTCGTCGCTGACTTCGACGCCGTCGACAGTGGCGACTGTATTGCCGCCGCGACCGAGAAAGCCGGTGCCGCCGCCACCGGGCGCGCTGATATCTGCCAGCGCAAAAGCCGCCGCGATCAGCGCCACAAAGGCCATCGCGAATATGAGGCCGAGTTTCGACGAGAACAGATTACGGAAAAAGCTGATCATGGGAACGGCGTCTTTATCTAAGGGACTGCGAATTGGTCCGTGCTTTACGGATGTGCTCGCGCCGCTTCAAGCATTGTTGCGCGATTGGCAGATGCCCGTCGCCCGGTTATCAGGCCGCCGACGATTCCAAGCGGAGACACCACTATCATGACGCGACGCAAACTGATTGCGGGCAACTGGAAGATGAACGGGCATATCGACCATCTGCGCGAACTGCACGGCATCGAAAAGGCCGCCAGAGCCCATCCGCAGGTCGATGTGGCAATCTGCCCGCCCGCAACGCTGATCGCGCCGGCCGTCGCGCGCGTGCCGAGTCTCGCCATAGGTGCGCAGGATTGCCACCCGGCGGACAAGGGCGCGCATACCGGCTGTCTCTCCGCGGCCATGCTCAAGGAAGCGGGCGCGCATCACGTCATCGTCGGGCATAGCGAGCGCCGGGCCGATCAGGGCGAGACCGACGAAGATGTGCGCGGCAAGGCCGAAGCCGCGCACCGCCACGGACTGACCGCCATCGTCTGTGTCGGCGAAACCGAAGCCGAGCGCGATGCCGGTGAGGCCGAAACGGTCGTTACGAGGCAGGTAGCGGGCTCGGTACCGTCTGACGCAACCGCCGAATGGCTCGTGATCGCCTATGAGCCGGTTTGGGCGATCGGCACGGGGCGTGTCCCGACGCTTGGAGACGTCGCCGCGATGCATGCGGCGATCCGCGCGAAACTGGCGGACATGATCGGCGACGAAGCGGAAGGCGTGCGTATCCTCTATGGTGGCTCGATGAACGGCGACAATGCAGCCGACCTGCTGGCCGTCGACAATGTCGATGGCGGGCTGGTCGGCGGGGCGAGCCTCAGCGCCGACAAGTTCGTGCCGATCATCGAAGCGGGCGCCGCGCGGGTCTGAACCTGCTCGCTTGAACCTTTCGGCGGAAACGCCTATTTCGCGCCAACGCTTCGGCGCGCCGTATATCGGCCGCCCAACAACATATAGAGATCCGCAATGTTCACCTTTCTCCTCGTCCTGCAGGCCGTCATCGCTGCCGTTCTCGTGACGCTCATTCTCATGCAGCGCTCCGAAGGCGGCGGGCTGGGTGTCGGCGGATCGTCCTCTGGCCTGATGACGGCGCGCGGTCAGGCGGACTTTCTCACGCGCGCGACCGCTTTCACGGCGGTCGCTTTCGTCGGCCTCAGCATCCTGCTCGCCGGTCTCGCGACCACGCGGCAAGCGGAATCGACGATCGATACGAGCCTGATCGAAGAATCGGCGCCTGCCGCGCCGGCTTCGCCCATCGGCGGTGACGCTCCTGCACCCGAATCGGTGGACAACGATATTCTGAGCAGCATCGCCGGTCAGGCCGAAGGGTCGGACGGCGAAGAGGAAGAGGCGCCGGCCCAATAGGCCGCGGGGCTTTACTCACAAAATAATCGCACCGGATGGATTCGGCGGCTTGCGCTTTGCCGCCAATCCTGCGTAAGCCTTTCCTCCCATGGCGCGGTTCATTTTTGTCACCGGCGGCGTGGTTTCCTCGCTCGGCAAGGGTCTCATGGCGGCAAGCCT
>NZ_JBQLZN010000044.1:0-10521 GCF_052168295.1 Parasphingopyxis sp.
CCCATTCAGGGTACACTCGTGGGCGGTCGGGAGGGGGAGCGGGCCGGTGCCGCGATTTTCCGTGAGGGAAATTCTGACAAACAGACTTGCAGCGCTCGACCGACAGGTCGAATCTGACAAACATAACGCCCCTCCAACTTGCCAAGCCGCCCGCGCCTCCCATATCGCCACGAGGATGAAACAGCCCGCCCGCTCCAAAAGCTGCCCTCTGTGCGGCAAGCCGCCAAGCGCGGATCACAAGCCGTTTTGCAGCGAAGGCTGCCGCGATCGCGATCTCTTGCAATGGCTGGGCGACGGCTATCGCGTGCCCGGTCCGCCGGCCGATCCGGACGCCGTCGCGGCCCGCACAAACGGGCTGGACAGCGACGGCTGACCCGGCCTATAGGCGCGGTTCCCGCACGATCTTGCGGCGATGCCCGGGTAGCTCAGTTGGTAGAGCATGCGACTGAAAATCGCAGTGTCGGCAGTTCGATTCTGTCCCCGGGCACCACTTTTTCTGAAAAAGTCTCTGTAGCTTCGCACTAGTCAGGGAGCGTTCGTTCATGCCAAACGGCACCGATGTTACCCACCATGCGCAGCCGGCAATGTAGCATCATGCGTTTCCTACGCACTCGGCCTTGTCGACTTCAATTCTGACTGCTGCTGAACTGCCGGCGTGTTTCTTCGAATAGAAAGGCCGCAGTCCAGGCAATAAGGATCAACCCGGTCAAAGCCTCGACGCCGGTCAACAGTCGCAATGGTCCGTGCGGTTGAATATCGCCCAGCCCCAGCGACGTGTACGACGCGGCAGAGAAATATAGAAAATCGCGTGCGTCCGGTGCAAAGCTGCCGGTGAAGTAGGCCGTAGGAGCGGCAACGAAAAGAACCCAATGCCCGATCGCAAAAACAGCGATTTCGAGGGAATGTGCGAGAAAGAGGATGGCAAGCGCTTTCATCGCTGTGCGGCGCGGGCTTGTATCGTCATCGCTCTGTACGCCGAGCGTTGCTTGCCTGACAGCATAACCATGAATGACGACCGCAAGCGACACGGCCACAACAGGTACGGCAATCAATAGCAGTATTTCCGGCATCGTGGTTACCCGACGCCGTAGCTGTCCAGAAACATCTCGACGATATTTTCGGCTTCCTTGCGCATCTCGGTCGCCGAAAAATGGTCCTGCATACGGCATAGCCGCCGATAGAAGAGGTCGCCTTCGCATAGCGTTCGGAAACGGATCGCCGCGCGCATCGGATCGTCGATGTTCAACTTACCGTTCGCAGCTGCTTCGGCAAAAAACTGCGCCAGCTTTTTGGCGCCCCGCTCGGGACCCGATTTGTAGAATGTCTGCGCGAGGCGGGGGAAGCGCCCCGACTCAGCGATCGCGATGCGATAAATGTCATGGATGGAAGAATCGACCAGTAGCTTGACGAGCTCGAGAGCCATGCGCTGCAGCTCTGCTACGATATCGTCCGCGTCGGGATCGCCGCTGGTTACCAAATCGGCATGTGTCGCGCATTCCTCCTCGATGAAGGCCGCGAACAGCGCCTCTTTGTCGGCAAAATAATTGTACAACGTGCCTTTCGATATACCGGCGCGCCGGACGATCTCGTTGGTGCTCGCACCTTCATAACCGAGATCGATAAAGGCCTGGCGCGCTCCATCCATGATCTGCGCACGCTTGGCATGCTGGGCTTTGCTCGTCGTTACCGGCATGACGACCTCATTTATTAAACTGAACTGTTCGGTCATTACTAACAGCAATCACAGATCTTTTCAAGGCGGCCATTCCAGCGTCTCGATCCGGACACCGGGATCAACAGACGCTCTACTGATGCGAACCTCGCATGTACTGAGAAATAGAACTGCGCCCAAAGCCATCAAACCACTGATTTTAAATTATTATATGATAAGATTCAGGCTGGCAGTTTCAATTCCAGCAATGCTCTCGCTTCCGACTTTAATTACACGAAGCCACAGAAAATGACCGATCGGTTCGATTACCTTGACATGGCTTTCTGCTTCACGTAAAAATGACTGAACGGTTCGGTCAATACAGGCCGTGAAGAACGAATGGCAATGCAGGTCGCAACTTATGCGACGCACAAGGAGGCCCGAATGACAAAGCCCATAAGAGACCAACGGTTTTTCCGCTTCTGGGTAACTGCGGACTGGTTGCTGCGGCATATGCTCGCGGCCGCCTTCTTCGTAGCCGCCGCCATGAAAATTCTGGGCCTGCCCTATATGGTTGGCCTGTTCGACGATCTCGGCGCGAGCGAAGGCTTCCGCTATCTTGTCGCAGCCGCCGAATTGCTTGGCGCGGCGTTGCTGCTCAGCCCCAAGACGGCGGCGCTCGGCACTGCCCTGCTGATGCCGATGATGGTGATAGCCGCTTTCCTGCACATTTTCGCTCTTGGCGGCGGCGGTGTCCCTGCTCTTCTCCTGCTGACCGGATTGATGATGGTCGGGCGGCCTCGGCTGATGCCCGGCCCCCGCCACCTCGATCGCGCACTGCTTGAGCGCGGATGATCGCTGCGAGGTATGGCCATGAAACCGATCCGAACCATCTCCTCAGAAAGTTGGCCACGCGCGTGGCGCCTGCTCGACGGCTGTGCTCGATCTTTTCTGATTGCTACTCTGCTGATCGCAAGCGGCCTGAAACTGGCCGGCGCGGAATCGATGCTGCATATCTTCGCGCCGCTTGGCGGAGACACCACGCGCTACGCGGTAGCAGGGGCGCAGCTTCTCGCCGCCCTGCTCCTGTTCCGCCGATCCACGGCGTTATATGGCGCGCTCATCGGCGGCATATTGCTAACCGTATTTCTCGGCGTTCAGATCTTCGTCCTTTCGGGTCCGGCACTGCCGGCAGTCGGATTGCTGCTGTTCGTCGTTGCCGTACTCGTACCGCGACTGGGCAGGTGGGCATGAAAACTCCTCTCGCTTCCCTGCCGCGCTGTCTTGCCGCGCTAGCGGCTGTATGCGCCTTGGGCGCATGTACGGTCGGGCCCGACTATGAACGGCCCGAAATCGATACCGGCACGAGTTGGGCCGAAGGACCGCGCATGGCCGCCGCCGAGGATAATTTCATCGCCTGGTGGCGCGATTTGGGCGACCCGGAACTGACCCGGCTGGTCGAACGCGCGCTCTCCGACAATCTCTCCGTCCGGCAAGCCATAGAACGCGTCGCCGAAGCCCGCGCCCGTCGCCAAACCGTCCGCGCGGATTACTTCCCGAACGCAACCGCTGAAAGCAGTGCCAATATCCAACGCCAAAGCGCGAACGCCAACCCGGCGATTGGCAATATTCCCGGTCTCAGCCGCAATCAGGAAATCTACGAGACGGGCTTCAGCCTGTCCTGGGAAATCGATCTGTTCGGGCGCACGCGCAGGGCCGTCGAAGCCAGCGACGCGCAGATTGACGCTGCGCGGGCTGACGCCAATGGTGCGCGGCTATCGGTCGCTACCGAAACTGCGCGCACATATCTCGAAATGCGCGGTTATCAGGCGGAGCGCGCAGCGCGCGAAGATGCAATCGACGCAGCACGCCAGACTCTGTCGCTCGTCGAAACGCAGTTCGAAGCGGGCGAAGTCGCCCGCGTCGCTGTAGTTCAGGCGCGTGTCGAACTGCGTCAGCTCGAGGCCGACCTGCCGGGTCTTCGCGCCAATGTCCGTGCCAATGCGCTTGCACTGGGCGTCCTTACCGGTCGCCTGCCGGAAACCGAAATAGCGCTCGAATCTACCGATGTGGACCGTATCGAACTGATGCCGGTCCCGGTCGGCCAGCGTGCCGATATCCTGCGCCGCCGCCCCGATATCGCGGCTGCAGAGCGCAGGCTGGCCAGCGAAACTGCGGAAATCGGTGTCGCGACGGCCGAACTTTTTCCGAGACTGTCGATCAGCGCCTTTGGCGGTTTCCAATCGCTCGCGATCGACACCTTGTTCGAAAGCGAAAGCCAGAGCTTCTCCGTCATCCCGTTCCTATCGTGGCGGATTTTTGATGGCGGACGCGTACGTGCCGAAATCCGTCTTGCCGAAGCCGAAGCCCGGCGCGCAGCCCTCGCCTATGAGGAAACTGTCCTCAACGCGCTTGGAGAAGCCGAAGAAGCACTGGCTCGATACGATTTGGGCTTGGAGACGATGGACCTTCGGCGCGACGCGGTCGAAGCGTCACGCGAAAACTTTGAACTGGCGCAGCTACGCTACCGGGCCGGTGACATTTCTCTGCTCGAACTGTTCGATGCCGAACGGCGGCTGCGTGACGCAGAACGCGCGGAAACGATAGCCTATCGGCGCGCCGCCGCCAGCCTTGTCGCGCTGTACGGTGCGCTGGGCGGAGGATGGCAGCCGCTGCCCGAAGACACTCTCACCGAAGGAGCTTCCTGATGCGCATGCATGTGGGCATGTCAAAAGTTTTGAGGCACTTGGCCTGTACCGTTGGCCTTGTCGCGACTCTCGCCGCCTGTTCTGCCGGGAATGACGACGCGCCCGAACCGCGCGCCGTCGCCTGGCACGAGGTCGGCGGACAAACCGACGAAAATGGCGAGATATGGCTACCGGGTAGCCTTCAAGCCGCGAACCGGTCCGAACTGAGCTTTGAAGTTCCGGGGATCGTAGCCTCGGTCCGCGCCGAAATCGGCGACCCGGTGCAGCGCGGCGAAGTGCTGGCTACACTCGACGGACGAACCTATCAGCTTGAAACTGCCCGGGCCGAGGCGCGTCTTGCAGAGACCACGGCGCGACTGCGCGCGGCCGAACAGGACGCGCAGCGGCAAGCCGAGTTGCTGGAGGCCGGCGCGGCATCTGAATCACGCTATGAAACGGCCGTCGCCGAACGATCGGGTCTGCGAGAGATTGCCCGCGCACAGCGTGCCGAAATCGGCATCGCGCGAGAATCCCTCTCCGACACCAATCTGCGCGCACCCTTTTCCGGCCGCATCGCGCGCCGCGCGATCGAACCCGGTCAGCAGGTCGGCAGCGGTCAGGTGGTTTTCGAAATTGATGGTACTGGCAGCGTCGAGGCCACATTTTCCGTGACCGCGAACCAGCGTCAGCGCCTCACCGTGGGCACGCCAGTTCGCGTGCGTGGCGGCCGTGCCGGCGAAGCCGTCATCGCCGCACGGATTTCCGAGATATCCGGTCGGGGAAACGCATCCGGCCTGTTTGAAGTTACAGCCACGCTTGATGGCGCGCCTGCATCTTTTTCGCCGGGTTCGACGGTGGACATCGCGCTACCGGCCGGCGGTGGAGGAGCGACAGGTACGGCAATACCGATAACCGCGCTCATTCCTATGAGCAGCAATCGCGCCCGCGTGTTCGTCATCGATCCAGAAACCGACGAGATTGCCACGCGCGATATCGTAGTCGCGCGACTCGCCGGCGATGATGCAATCGTTCGTGCCGGGCTTTCGCGCGGCGACATGATCGTCGCGCGCGGTGTCGCCTTCCTCTCCGAAGGCCAACGCGTCTCGCGCCTCGGTGACGGCCCGCAAAGGTTTGAATAATGTCTATCAGCAGCATCGGTTTCCGCTTTCGAGCGGTCGTTTTTCTTATCCTCGGTATCGCAATGGCCTGGGGCATCTACAGCTACTTCACGCTGCCCGCCCGCGAGGATCCGGAAATTACGATCCGCGAAGCCGTCGTCACGACGCGCTTCCCAGGCATGGCCGCGGGCCAGGTCGACCGGCTGATTACCCAGCCGATTTCCGAGGCCGTGCAGACCATCGACGAGGTGAAAGAGATACGCGCCACATCGATGAACGGCGTCTCCATAATCCATGTCCAGGCCAAGGATGCGGTTTTCGAGCTCGACCAGATATGGGACGAATTGCGACAGACCGTCGGCGATGTGCGATCCCTGCCGGACGGCACAATCCCGCCGGTCGTGAATGACGATTTCGGCGACGTCGCCGTGATCACCGCCGCGCTTCATTCGAACGATTTCGATATGATCGAACTCAACGATTATGCCGAGCACGTCCGCGATCAGCTCTACGCAATCGACGGAACCAAGCGCGTCGATATCGTCGGGCAGCGGCAGGAACGGGTGTATATTGAGATTCCCAATGCGATATTTGCCGAACTGGGCGTCCCGCCGGAAGCCGTGATCGGCGCGCTTGTCGATCAGAATGTGGTCGCGGCCGGGGGCGAGATCGATACCGGCTTCCGTCGTCTTGCCGTCCATCCGACCGGCGAATTCCAGTCGCTGCGCGAGATCGAGGAACTGCTCGTCGATCTCGGGCCGGAGCTTGGCACGATCCGTATCGGCGACTTTGCGCGCATAACAATGGGTACGCAGGATCCGCCGGGCCAGACCGCCTATTTCGATGGCCAACCGGCGATAGTTTTCGCGATCGCGATGGACTCCGATCAGAGTGTCATCAACTATGGTGCACGCGCGCGTACGGCGATCCAGGAGATCGCCGAGAGCCTGCCCGCCGGCGTCGAGTTCGACATCATGACATTTCAGGCCGACCAGGTGGAAAGCACGGTCTACGGGGTTTCGTTCAACGTGCTCCAGACGCTCGCCATCGTGCTCGGTATCGTTATTCTCTTTCTCGGCGTGCGCACCGGGCTGATCGTCGGATCGATCGTACCGGCGGTGATGCTCGTAACCCTCGCGGTGATGGGCATGATGGGCATGCAGCTTGAGCGGATGAGCCTTGCAACGCTCGTCATCGCACTCGGCCTGCTCGTCGATAACGGCGTCGTGATCGCCGAGGATTTCAAACTGCGCCTCGAAGAGGGCGTGAGCCGCGAAGATGCCGTCGATCAGACGGGCCGCGAGCTCGCCCTCCCGCTGCTGTCATCCTCCGCCACGACGATATTGGTGTTCATGCCGCTGATGCTCGCCCAACATCAGTCGGGCGAATATACGCGCGCGATCTCGCTCGTCGTGATGATCACCCTGCTCGCCTCCTGGCTCATTGCGATGCTCGTGACCCCGACACTGTGCTATTATTTCTGCCGCAAAGACGATCCTGAAACCCAGCCGGAATGGCGCAGGCGCGTCGACGGCGTCTTCCAGAATCTGAGCGCGAAATATGAGACGCTCATTCGTTGGCTGTTGCCGCGCCGCGTGCCTTTTCTCGGCGCGATGGTGGGCATGCTGGTGCTCGCCGGGCTCTCGCTGCAATTCGTGCCTTCGCAATTCTTCCCGTCCTCGGACAGGCCGCAGATACTGGTCTATCTCGAGACGCCGGCGGGTACATCGAGCAGCGCCACCGATGCGCCCGTGCGCGAGATCGCCGAATATCTGGGCGACGAGGAACGGTTTCCGGATTTCGAGAGCACGGCGGCTTATGCGGGCTTTGGCGGTCCGCGCTTCGTATTGTCGCTGACGCCGATCGATCCTGCGCCGAACAAGGGTTTTATCGTCGTGAACACCACCGACCAGCAAGCGCGCAACGCCGGGATAGACCGGCTCCGCGCCGAGATGCGGGATCGCTTTCCCGACGTCCGCGCGCGCATCGCGCCCATGTTCCTCGGGCCCAGCGACCCGAATATCATCCAGCTGCAGGTGCGCGGACCCGACGCTGAAATACTCAACGAAACGGGCGAACGCATCGCCGCGATGATGGCCGACGTGCCGGGTACGATCGATATCTGGTCCGACTGGGAGAACCCGACGACCTCTCTCGCCGTCGAAGTCGACCAGACCGCGGCGCGCCGGGCCGGGGTGTCGTCTGCCGATGTGGCGCGTTCGCTGGCGAGCTATTTCAGCGGACGGCGCGTGGGCGAATTTCGCGATGGCGATGACCAAGTCCCGATTGTCGCCCGCGCCACGGCGGAAGAGCGGAGCGATCCCGCGCGTCTCGCCACGGCGACGGTATTTGCCGAAGGGTCGGCGAACACCGTGCCGCTCGGTCAGGTCGCGAATATCGTGGTCGAGCCGGAATATGGCCGCATCCAGCGGGAAAATCTCGTCAAGACGCTGACGATCGAAGCGCGGCCGACCGAGATGTCGCCCGAAGACATGGTACCCGAAATGGCCGATCGGCTGGAAGAAATCCGAGCTGGCCTGCCGCCGGGCCATTTCATCGAGTATGACGGGATCATATCCGAATCCGCCGATGGCCGTGCCGCGCTCTTCGCCTATGCGCCGCTATGCGTTGCGATCATCTTCGTGTTACTCGTCGCACAGTTCAACGGCTTCAAGCGCACGGCCATCATCCTGATCACGATCCCGCTCGTGCTCATCGGCGCCGCACTCGGCCTGCATGTGATGCGCGCGGATTTCGGTTTCATGGTGATCCTCGGCCTCTTTTCGCTCGCCGGTATCATCATCAACAACGCCATCGTGCTGATCGACCGTATCGATATCGAGCGCGAGGAAGAAGGCGCGGACAAATCCGAGGCGATCATCACTGCCAGCGTCCGCCGTTTCCGGCCGATCATCATGACGACCGTGACGACGATCCTCGGCCTCCTGCCGCTTATCGTGCAGCAGGACGTGCTATTCTACGGTATGGCGAACGTCATCGCCTACGGGCTCGCTGTCGGCACGCTGCTCACGCTTGGCGTCGTGCCTGCGCTTTACAGGTTGTTCTTCGGCGGCAAATCGGATGCGAAGGATGATACGAATCCGTCTCAACGCCCTATTGCGGATAAGGCTTAGTCGCGACGGTCACCTCTAATCGTGTGGTCGCCGCTTTAACACGAGGTGGACACCGTTCATCTGCGGCGTTCTAATGAAGAAAGAGGCCGGGAATTGCGATGACAGGCGATTTGGACCCGGCAGATCAGGAAAGTGAATAGCGCTCATGGTAATTGTGATCGGCAGCGCCAAATCCCGCCCCGAATATTGCGCGGAGGTGCGCAGTTTGGCTCTGGAGCATGTTCGGCGATCGCGAGCCGAACCAGGGTGCATCGATCACCAGGTGTCGATCGATTGCGAAGACGATTTGCGTTTCGTTTTCGTGGAACATTGGCAGGATACGGATGCTCTTGAAGCGCATTTTGCGCTCGCGTCTTCCCGGGAATTCGTTCGACAAATCTCTTCGATGCTCAGCGAGCCGCCCAAAATGGCCATTTACGCGTCCGAAGAAATCAAACCGGGCTAAACGTCAGCTCTTGTTTTTGCGCCCCGCCAATATTCCGTCCAGCTGAGTATCCGAAACCAGTTTGCCGTACTGCTTAGACGCTCGTCGGCTCCGTCATGCCGATCCCGTTGGCACGTTTCACCAGGTCGGGAACAAGATAGGGATAGACGCTCGCGCCAAGCACGATGAGGCGCGACATCCCATGGCCGGTCGATCCTATCCGCATTTCATCGAGAGACTCTCGCAATTGCGAATTCTCCGAAACGATTTCCGGCTTCAGATATTTCTCGTTCAAATGTTCGAATGTTGCCCCGCCGGCCTTCGACCCGATTACGACCATCCGAGCGAATGCCGGTGTGGTTCTCGCCCCGAAAGGCCGAGTTGGCGCTACAATTGCGGCTAAGCGCCATTGAGCTGACCGAAGCGGATAACCGGGGCGCACTATCGCCGTTCTTCACCGAGCGCCGGTCGCGATCACATGGCTAAGTCAGCAAGCCGACAACGTGATCTGCGATGGCAAGGCTTGCCGTGAGGCCCGGCGATTCGATGCCGAAAAGATTGATAACGCTCGCGTCGTTTTGAGAAGCCCCAACGTCGATCCGGAAGTCTGTCGCGGGCGCTCCGGGGCCCACGATCTTGGGGCGGATGCCGGTGTAATCGGGCGCCAGCCGGTCGGCGGCGATATCCGGCAGATATTCTCGGATCGCCGCCAAGAAGCCCTCGAACCGGTTGTCGTCGAACGCGTAATCGATCCGGTCGATCCAGCGCAGATCGGGTCCGAATTTCGCCTGGCCGCCAAGATCGACGGTCAAGTGGATGCCCAGTCCGCCGGGCTCCGGGAGCGGATAGATCAGACGCTGGCACGGCGATTGTCCGCTCAACCGGTAATAGTGGCCGATCGCAAAATGGGCGTTCGGGATCGCCGTTGCGTCCAGCCCACGGATTGAGCGCGCGACGTCCGGTGCCTTAAGCCCAGCCGAGTTGATCAGGTGGCGCGTGCGCAGTTTCGTCGGCTCTCCGCCGCCGATCTCGATATCGATGCCTGCCGTATCGATCGCCGCGCCGATAACCGGTGTCTGCAGCACCACCATGCCGCCATGCGCTTCGAGGTCGCCTTCGAGCGCTAGCATCAGGGCGTGCGTGTCGACGATACCCGTCGACGGCGACAGAAGCGCGGCGGCGCAGGAGATAGCGGGCTCCAACTCGCGCGCTGCCGAACCGGAGATCAGTTCCAGATCGTTTACACCGTTGGCGGCAGCATTGTCTTTGATCTCTTCGAGCCGCGCGATCTGCTCTTCCGACGACGCCACGACGAGCTTGCCCGTCCGGCGATACGGGATCCCGCGCTCATCTGCGTAGCGATACAGTTGTTCCTTTCCGCGTCGGCACAATTCGGCCTTCAGGCTTCCCGGCTCATAATAGAGTCCGGCATGGATCACCTCGGAATTTCGACTGCTGCTGTGCATGCCGATCGCGTTTTCCGCTTCGAGGACAAGCACTTCGCGAC
>NZ_JBQLZN010000045.1:0-20475 GCF_052168295.1 Parasphingopyxis sp.
ATACGCTGGGCGCGCAGGCGACGGGCGGTTTTGCAACGGCGGTCGGTTCGGATGCCATCGCCACAGCAAGCCAAGCGATTGCCATCGGTGAAGGCGCGCAGGCCACCGCAAACGACGCGGTGGGTATAGGTACGGAGGTCCGGGCTACGGGGGTCAATTCGGTTGTCATCGGTACCAGCGCACAGGGGACCGCCAATGAAACCACGGTTATCGGCGACGCCGCAAGCTCGGACAGCCAGAGGGGGACAGCTATCGGCGCGTTCTCGAACGCCAATGCCGACGACGCGACCTCGCTTGGCCGCAATGCCGATGTCACTTCTGCCGGTACTGGCGCGATTGCGATCGGTAGTAGCGCGCGTGCCACTGCAGCACAGGCGGTCACGATGGGCATGGCGTCTGACGCGACCGGCGTGAGCTCGATTGCGATCGGCGGCGACGGCTCGGATCCGAACACGGACGGCGCGCAGGCGACGGGATCGGAGTCGATGGCGATCGGCGCGGATGCGCGGGCGACGGCCGATCAGGCGATGGCCGTGGGCCGGGCGGCGCTGGCGAACAATGTGGACTCGGTGGCGCTGGGTGCGCGGTCGGATGCGCTTGGTGCGCGATCTGTAGCGCTAGGTGCGCTGTCCGAGGCCGGCGGGACGAGCTCGATCGCGATCGGCGGCGACGGATCGGATCCGAACCCGACGGGCGCGCGGGCCGAAGCGGACGAGGCGACGGCGATCGGTGCGGATTCGCGGGCTGCGGGCGAGCGGACGACTGCGATCGGACCGGCAGCGCTGGCGAACAATATCGACGCGACGGCGATCGGTAACCGGGCCGAGGCACTGGGTGCGCGGTCGGTTGTGGTCGGGACGGAGGCGTCGGCAGGCTTGCGGGCGACATCTGTCGGCTATCAGTCGGTTGCGTCGGGCCGTGAGGCGCTGGCGATCGGGTTCCGGTCCCAGGCGACTTTCTCCGGCTCCATCGCAATCGGCGCGAATGCGGTGGCGACGGGGATCAACAATATCGCGATCGGCGATGCGAGCGCGACCTATACGCTGGCGGGCCTCGGCGCGATGGTTCCGGCCGGGCAGGTCTACAATGTGACCGTAAACTCTTCGGGCATGCTGTCGGTCGCGCCGCAAGGGTCCGCGGCTCCTGCGACTTCGACGCCCGCGCCGGCAACGGTGGCGTCAGCTCCTGTCGTAGCGCCGCCGGCCGCACCGGCCGCTGTCGCCTCTACGGCGCCATCTACGGTGTCTTCGGTACCCGCCGGAACGACCGGTGCACCGGTAGCGACTGCGCCCGCCACTGGGGCGCCGGCGGCGAATGCGGTGCCTGCCAATATGACCGCGCCAGCATCTTCAGCTATGATGACGACGAATTCAGTGCCCGCGGTTGCGCAAACGCGCGGCCGGCTCGAATATCTCGCATCGAGCCCGGGTGAGAATGGCGGTATCGCACCGAATGCAACGCGCATGGAGATCGACGCCAACGCAGTCTCGTCGGGCGACAATCGTGCAGATATGGCAGCTGTCACCAACGGTACACCCGCCGCGTCAACTGGCGACAATGCGATGATGGTGACAAATGCGGCACGACAGGAAAATACCGTCCGGTCTCCGACAACAACCGCCGCCATGACCAGCTCTACGGCGTTTGCGACGCAGCAGTTGACGGCACATAACTCCGCACAAGTCAGCGCCAACACAACGGCCATCGCGAACAACAGCGCCGCAATCGCTAGCAATACAATGGCGATCCAATCTAACTCCACGGCGATCGCCGCTCTGCAGGGCCAAACTACGACACTGTTCGAGCTGACCACGCAGAATCGCGAGGATATTCGCAGGGCGAATGAAGGCGTCGCCATGGCGCTCTCGATGGAATCACCGGTGCTTCTGCCCGATATGAATTTCGCGCTCTCGAGCGGCATAGGCTATTATGCTAACCGGTTTGCCGCCTCGACATCGCTCTCGGCGCGTATCAGCGACAACGCATCCTTCTCGGCAGGCTTCGGTGTCGGGCTGAATTCCGGCGAGGTTGGCGCGCGGACCGGTTTCCAGATCGGTTGGTAGCGTGCCGATAGTAAACTGATGGCAACTGCAAACCGGGGCGCTATGGTCCTTCCCTCCGAGTATATGTGAAGGAAGAGCGCCAAATGATAAAGCGATGGCTGATGTTGCTCCTTGTGGCGATGCTGGTCGCGCCGGCTCAAGCCCAAGACCCACGTACGACACCGAACGCCAGCTTCCCCACGCCCGACCGGCTGACGCTATCCCGTTTGCTATGGGGCACAATGGTGTCGATCCACGATGCGAACATCGCCGGCAACTATTCGGTGCTGCGTGACACTGGGGCAACCAATTTTCAGGTACAGAACAGCGCGGCGCAGCTTGCCGAGACATTTCGCTATTTGCGCGAACAGCAGATCGATCTCTCGACAACATTGCTGCTGGCGCCGGAGTTTACCCAGCAGCCGCAGATGATCGCGTCGGACATATTACGTCTCCAAGGCGTGTTTGGGTTGCGGCCCATCGCGATCCAGTTCGACATCTATTACCAATGGCAGGCCGGTCGCTGGAAAGTGCTGTCGATCGGCCTACAACCACTGACGCTTCAGAATGTCGAAGGCGGCTAGTTGCCGCTAGCGCTACTGGCGCATGGCTTCGCCCATTCGCCGTATCGCCGCAACTTTTTCGTTGAGCATCGTCCAGTCGTCGGCTTCGTCGATGCGCGCCCAGATCGCTTCGACCTCTTCGATATGCATCGAGCAGGGGGCGTCGTCGGACCAATAGGCGTGGGCGGGCTTGGCGGCGGCATAGGCCTTCATAGCGTCTGCGACGTCGGCAAACGCTTCGCTTTCGTAAATGCCGTCCGCCGGTGAGGGGCCGCGCCGCTGCCCGCCGCGCCAATCGAAGAAGAAACGATCGATCGTGACGTTGGATTCGCGCAAGGCCTTCTCGACCGCGGTAAATAGCCGGACATCGTCGCTCGTGCCTCGGCTCTCGACACCCAGCCGCCAGAGCATGCGTTCCAGATACGCGTCGCGGTAGAGCGGTCCGAATCCTTCCACCAGCTTGATCAACGGGTCGGCCTCGTCCTGGACGAGGCGCAGCGACACGGCGAGCTGGGCGATATCCCAGTGAATCGCTTCGGCCTGCCGCGCAAAGGCATAGAGCCCGGTCTGGTCGAAATAGGCGGCCGTGAAGCCAGGCTCCCAGCGCGGCGTAAACCGCCACGGGCCGTAATCGAAGCTCTCGGTGGTGATGCCGATATTGTCGCTGTTGAGCACGCCATGCACGAATCCCGCGGCCATATAGGAAGCGGCGAGCTTCGCCCCGCCGGCAACGACATGGCTGAGAAGGCGCTGTGGCGCATCGTCGCCCGCTTCCTCGCCGAAATAGTGTTTCAGGCAATAGGCGATCAGCTTTTCCATATTCTCCGGCTGTTGAAACGTCGCGAGCCGCTGGAATGTGCCGATCCGGATATGGCCATGGCTCAGGCGCACCATCACGGACGAGCGCGTCGGGGACGGTTCGTCGTTGCGTTCGAGCGCCTCGCCTGTCTCGATCAGGGAGAAGGTCTTGGAGGTTTCTACACCCAAGGCTTCGAGCATTTCGGTCGCGAGGATTTCGCGCACACCGCCTTTGAGCGTCAGCCGCCCGTCGCCGAACCGGCTGTAAGGCGTCTGGCCGGATCCTTTGGTGCCGAGATCCATCAGGCGATCTTTCTGATCGCGCATCTGGGCGAACAGGAAGCCGCGCCCGTCGCCGATCTCGGGATTGTAGCTGCGAAACTGATGCCCGTGATAACGCAGGGCCAGCGGTTGCGGGAGCGTGCCGTCCAACGGTTCGAACCGTCCGAAATGCGCGATCCATTGCTCGTCGGTCAGGTCGGCCAGTCCGACCGTTTCCGCCCAGCGGTCGTTGCGAAAGCGCAGGATATGCTGCGGAAAAGCCGCGGCGTCGACCGGATCGTAGAACTCGCCGCCCAGTTCGTGGATGATCGTTTCGGGGCGATAAGTTGAAGCTTGCGGCAAAATCGTCATGGCCCGATATGAGGGGAGGAAGAGGGAGTGTGCAAGCGTGGCGGACTATAGCGACGGTGTATGGTGGTCGAACGACGGGCTGCGGCTGCATTATCGCCTGTACGAGGGTCCGGACGACAGGCCGCCCATCATCTGCCTGCACGGCCTGACGCGCAACGCCCGCGATTGGGAGCCAGTCGTCAACCGCCTGGCGGGCGACTGGCGGATATATGTGCTCGAGATGCGCGGCCGCGGCGAGAGCGCCTACGCGTCGGACCCGATGACCTATGTGCCGCTGACCTATGTCCAGGATGTCGAGGCTTTTTTGAAAGCCACGAACATCAAACATTATATCGCTTTCGGGACGTCGCTCGGCGGGCTGATTACTATGCTCCAGGCCGCGACCAATCCCGAACGGTTGGCCGGCGCGCTGCTCAACGATATCGGTCCGGTTATCGAGGAGGAGGGCGTCGAACGGATTCGCGGCTATGTCGGCAAAGCCGGCAACTATCCGACCTGGCTGCATGCCGCGCGCGCTCTCAACGCGGGTTTCGGCGATGTCTATCCCAAATGGACGCTCGACGACTGGCTCGCGATGGCAAAGCGGCTTTGCAAGGTCCAGCCGTCCGGCCGCATTGGTTACGACTATGATATGCGGATCGCCGAACCGTTCCGCGTGCCGGGTGGCGAGTCCGGCTTCGATATGTGGACGGCATTCGATGGCCTGAAAGACGTTCCGACCTTGCTGGTCCGTGGTGGCCATTCGGAAATCCTCTCAGCGGAAACGGCACGGGAGATGGCGCGGCGCAAGCCCGATCTCGAGATCGCTACGGTGCCCGATGTCGGCCATGCACCCGTTCTGGACGAGCCGGAAGCCGCAGCCGCGATCGACGCGTTTCTGGAGCGCATATAGGCGTGAATGCCCGCCCGCATATTCTCCACCTCCATTCGACCTTTTCGCTCGGTGGTAAGGAAGCGCGGGCGGTCCGGCTGATGAATGCGTTCGGTGATAGCGCGCGCCATACGATCGTCAGCGCCATGCCCGACGCGCTCGATGCGCGCGATGCGATCGACGCGGCTATCGACGCCGTCTTTCCGTCCGACGCGCCGAGCCTGACCGGCAAGCCGACGCCCGGCAGGATGGCCGAGCTCGCCGACTATATGCGCAATTTCGATCTTGTCCTGACCTATAACTGGGGAGCGATGGACGGCGTGATGGCGCACCGGCTGGCACGCAAGGAGATGCCCCCGCTGATCCATCACGAAGATGGCTTCAATGCCGACGAGGCGGAGGGCCTCAAGACGAGCCGGACGCTCTATCGGCGCTTCGCCTTCCCGACCCTGTATCGGCTGGTCGTGCCGTCCGACCGCCTCGCGCATATCGCGCGCCGGACATGGAAACAGCCGGAGAGCCGCATTCTTCAAATTGCGAACGGCATTCCCGTCGAGCTGTATCAGCGCGAGCCGGAGCCTGACGCTATTCCGGGTTTCGAGCGGCAGCCCGGCGATATCGTGATCGGCACGATTGCCGGTCTCCGCGAGGTCAAGGATTTGCCGCGGCTCGTCCGTGCGGTCGCGGCGCTTCCCGACCATGTAAAGCTCGTCATCGTCGGGGAGGGACCCGAGCGCGAGACGATCCTGTGCGAGGCGCTGGCAAGCGGCATCGCGGACCGGGTCGTGCTGGCAGGATTTCTCGATCGACCGTGGCGCTATGCCGGTCATTTCGACATCTTCGCCCTGTCGTCGCGCAGCGAGCAATTCCCGATTTCGGTCGTGGAGGCGATGGCCGCCGGATTGCCAGTCGCGTCGCCGGACGTCGGCGATGTCTGGTCGATGGTGGCCGAACCGAACCGGGTGCTGCTGCAATCCGACCGTGGCGGGCTGGAGCCAGCGCTGGCCGCCTTGGCCGAAGATGCCGATTTGCGCCGGAAAATTGGTGCCGCCAATCGCGAACGCGCGCTTGCCGAGTATGACGAAACAGCGATGATCGACGCCTATGCGCGCCTGTATGGCGAGGCGCTTGGATTGGGACGCTTGTCCACAGCCTGAGTAAAATATTCGCATAGCCGGTCAAAACACCCTATATGCGCGACAAACGGGTCGGAGATACTATGTTCAAGGGTTTGAACGGCATCAGCTATGGCGGACGCGATGTCCTGCCGCTGATCGAGGGCGGCAAGGGCGTCGCCGCTACCAATCACGCGAGTTCGGGTGCCTGGGCCGCCGCAGGCGGCATCGGGACGGTGTCGGCCGTCAATGCCGACAATTACGACGAAAACGGGCGCGTGATCCCGCAGGTCTATCACGGCAAGCGCCGCGTGGACCGGCACGAGGAGTTGATCCAGTACGCGATCGACGGCGCCGTCGCCCAGGTCCAGCGCGCCTTCGAGATTGCGAGCGGCAGAGGCGCGATCAATATCAATGTGCTTTGGGAGATGGGCGGCGCGCAGCAGGTGCTGCACGGGGTGCTCGAAAAGACCAAGGGCCTCGTCGCGGGCGTTACCTGCGGGGCCGGCATGCCCTACAAGCTGTCGGAAATCGCGGCTTCCTATCAGGTCCATTATCTCCCGATCATAAGCTCTGCGCGCGCCTTCCGGGCGCTTTGGAAACGCGCCTATTCGAAGGCTGCCGAGTGGCTCGGCGCTGTCGTCTATGAAGACCCGTGGAAGGCGGGCGGGCATAACGGCCTCTCCAATGCCGAGGATCCGCAAAAGCCCGAAGATCCCTATCCGCGCGTGAAGGCGCTGCGCGATACCATGCGCTCGGAGGGGATTTCGGACGACCTCCCGATCGTGATGGCGGGCGGCGTCTGGTATCTGCGCGATTGGGATCACTGGATCGACAATCCGGAACTCGGCCAGATCGCGTTCCAATATGGAACGCGGCCGCTTCTCACGCAGGAAAGTCCGATCCCGCAAGCGTGGAAGGACACGCTCTTGACGCTCGACGAGGGTGACGTGCTGCTGCACAAATTCTCGCCGACCGGTTTCTATTCGTCTGCGGTCCGCAATGAATTCCTGCAGAATCTCGAAGCGCGGTCGGAGCGGCAAATTGCCTTCTCGCTCGAGGCGGCAGGCGATCACCAGTATCAGCTCGATGTCGGCGTGAAGGGCAAGAATTTCTGGGTGACGCGCGGCGATCTGCTGCGCGCGCGCGAATGGGATGCGCTGGGCTTCGCCATGGCGCTCAAGACGCCGGACAATACGCTGGTCTTCGTGACGCCCGAAGAAGCGGCGCTGATCCGCAAGGACCAGGCCGATTGCATGGGCTGCCTCAGCCAGTGCCAATTTTCGTCGTGGAAGGACAAGGACAATTACACGACCGGCCGTCTGGCCGATCCGCGGTCCTTCTGCATCCAGAAGACGCTGCAGGATATCGTCCATGGCGGGCCGATGGAGCAGAACCTGATGTTCGCCGGCCATAACGCCTTCAACTTCAAGACCGATCCCTTCTATTCCAACGGGTTCGTTCCGACGGTGAAGCAGCTGGTCGAACGGATCCAGACCGGCGACTAACCGAAAGCGCTTACCTCCCACGTAATTGATCTGCGGCCTTTGGCGGGCGATGGCGCGCGTCAAAGGAGCTTTGCGCATGATAGAACGAATAGCCTGGGGCGTTCTGGCGCTGATCCATCTCATGCCTGCGGTAGCGCTGCTCGCACCGGGCCTGATCGATCGGCTTTACGGCGTGGATGCGGCGAACCCGCTGTTCCCGTTGCTCCACCATCGCGCGGCGCTGTTCGCCGTCATTCTGCTGATCTGCCTGTGGGCGGCAGTCGATCCGAATGTACGGCAGCTGGCGGTCGTTGCCACAGGGCTCTCGATGCTCAGCTTCCTCGCAATCTACTGGACATCGGGCCAGCCCGAAACGCTGCGCACGATCGCGATTGCCGATCTGGTCGGATTGCCGTTTCTCGCGATCGTAGGCTGGCGGGCCTTCGCAAGTGCCTGACGCCTAGTCCCAGTCCCAGGCTTTCTCGCCATGCTGCGACAGGTCGAGGCCTTCCTGCTCCTGCTCTTTCGTCGCGCGCATCGGGAAGACGAGGCCGACGACCCATGCCAGCCCCGCCGTCGCGAACAGCGACCAGAGGGCGACAACACCGATGGCGGTGATCTGACTTACCAGCTGGCTCGCCATCGTCGCACCTTCGGGATAGCCCGTGCCCCCAAGTCCGGGGGCCATCAGGACCGCGAGCATGGCCGCGCCGAGCATCCCGCCGACACCGTGGACTGCGAAAACATCGAGCGAATCGTCGATGGCGAAGCGGCGCTTGATGAGACCGACGGCGGCGAAGCAGATGACGCCGGCCAGCAAACCGAGCAGCAGCGCGCCGCCGACGCCGACGACATTGGCGGCGGGGGTGATCGTCGCCAGGCCCGCGATGACGCCGGTGGCGACGCCGATGCCGGTCGATTTGCCGAAGCGGATCTTTTCGATCATCGCCCATGTGAGGGCTGCGGTGCTGGCGGCAATATGGGTGTTGATTATGGCCGATCCGGCCCCAAAATCCGCAACGAGGCCCGAACCGCCATTGAACCCGAACCAGCCGACCCAGAGCAGGGCCGCGCCCGCCATGGTGAGCGCGGCGCCGTGCGGCGGGATGAGCTTTGCCGGAAACCCGTCGCGCCGGCCGAGCAACAGCGCGATGACGAGCGCGGAAACGCCCGCCGTCGTGTGCACGACGATCCCGCCCGCAAAATCGATCGCCCCGAGCTGCGCGAGGAAGCCGCCGCCCCAGATCATGTGCGCGACGGGGATATAGACGACCAGCAGCCACAGCGCGCAGAACACCATCACCCAGCCGAACCGCGCACGCTCCACCCAGGCGCCGACCATCAGCGCGGGCGTGATGATCGCGAAGGTCATCTGGAACAGCACGATGACCGATTCGGGCACCGTCGTGCCGGGAAACACCTCGCCAAGCCCCGCCAGCATCGCCAGCTCGAAGCTACCGATAAAGGCGTTACCCTCGGTGAAGACGAGGCTGTAGCCGACCGTCACCCAGATCAGCGATGCGACGCAGCAGATGCCGAATATCTGCATGACGACCGAGAGGACATTCTTGGTCCGCACGAGCCCGCCATAGAACAGCGCGAGGCCGGGCAGCGTCATCATCAATACCAAGGCGCTCGCGGTCAGCAGCCATGCGGTGTCGCCCGAATTTACCACGACGGGCGCGGGCGGGAAGCTCGGCTGGGCATGCGCAGCGCCGGCCAAAAGCAGTCCCCCGGCGGCGGCAAAGCCCCGTTTGATCATCCGACGCATAACCCACCTCCCGTCTGCCCTGAGCTTGTCGAAGGGCTGTTCTTATTTTTCCTGGGTTAGAAGAAAGGGCAGGGCTTCGACAAGCTCAGCCCCGACGGTTTTGTGTACGGGCCATGATCAGACCCAGCCTTCCAGTACCTGGTCCGGCGGGCGATGCCCGTCCGCCCAGATCCGGATATTGGCGATGACCTTGTCACCCATCGCCTCGCGCCCCTCGAAGGTCGCGGAGCCCAGATGCGGCAGCAGCACGACATTATCGAGCGCGAGCAGCCGTTCCCCGATATGCGGCTCGTTTTCATAGACATCGAGCCCGGCACCCGCGATCGCGCCGCTTTCCAGCGCGTCGGTCAGTGCTTCCTCGTCGATGATCTCGCCGCGCGCGGCGTTGATGACATAGACATCCTTGCCGAGCAGCCCGAGCCGCTTTTCGTTCACGAGGTGATGCGTGTCGGGCGTGTAGGGACAGTTGATCGAGAGAATGTCGATATCGGCGAGCATGGCGTCGAGATCTTCGCGCCAGGTCGCTTCGAGCGTCTGTTCGACGGCTTCGGGCAGGCGGCGGCGATTATGATATTCGACATTGATGCCGAAGCCGCGCGCGCGCCGCGCCACGGCCTGGCCGATCCGTCCCATGCCGATAATGCCGAGTTTCTTGCCGTTCACCCGATGGCCGAGCATGCCGGTCGGGCCCCAGCCTTGCCAGCCGCCCGCGCGCACCAGCTTTTCGCCTTCCGCGAGCCTGCGCGGGACGGAGATGATCAGCGCCATAACCATATCGGCCGTGTCTTCGGTCAGCACGCCCGGCGTATTGGTGACGAGGATGTCGCGGGCGCGGGCGGCCGGAAGGTCGATATGATCGACGCCGACGCCGAAATTGGCGATCAGCTTGAGCCGCGGCCCCGCGCTGTCGAGAATGTCCGCCGTGATATCGTCGGTGACCGTCGGCACGAAAACTTCCGCGCGCGCCACCGCGTCCTTGAGCTGGTCCGGCGTCATCGGCGCATCGTCCGCGTTCAGTTCGACGTCGAACAGCTCCTGCATGCGCGCTTCGACCTGGTCGGGCAGTTTGCGCGTGACGATGGTTTTGGGGCGTTCGACCTGCGGCATCGCAACGGGGATTGCCGCTTGCGTCCGGGTGCGTCAAGCGGATCGCGGGTTGAAGCCTTGGCAGTGCTTTGCTTAGAGACGGTTACGGGTCATCGAAAAGGGGCGATGCGGACGGATGAGCGGTGTAGTGCGAGTATGGATCCTGGTCCTGTGCGGCTTGGCGCTGGCGATTCCGGAGGATGCGCCGGCACAGGTGCGCGAGACGCCCTATTGGGCTTCGATATCGGCCGGGCAGGCGCGGATGCGGACCGGCCCGGGGCGCAATTTTCCGATCAGTTGGCTGTACCAGCGTGCCGGCCTCCCCGTGCGCGTCGTCGAAGTCTATGAAAATTGGCGCAAGATCGAGGATCCGGACGGCACCCAGGGCTGGATGCTCGTCAACCTGTTGAGCGCGGATCGCACGGCGATGATTACTGGCGACATCCGGCCGCTGCGCGAAGCGCCGCAGCCGGGCGCGCGCATCCGCTATCGCGCGGAGCCGGGCGTGGTCGGGCGCATCCGGTCCTGCCGCCGGGGCTGGTGCGAATTCGACGTGCGCGGGCGCAGCGGTTTCGTGGAGGCGGATCATCTCTATGGCGTCGATGACGATGAACGCGTCGATAATTAGCGAAAGATGACCTTCGCTTCTCCGTCATTCCCGCGAAAGCGGGAATCCCGCTTATTGGCCGCATTTTCCACGGACAGGTCATCGAATACAAAATTGGTAGAAGGCAGCGGGATTCCCGCTTTCGCGGGAATGACGGGTTAGGATGAGCGTCGCGGCGTCATTTGGCGCGCTTCCGCCGCTCTGGGCCGGGGTGACGGGTTTTGTGCTGGGCGCGATCATCGGCAGCTATCTTGCGACGCTCGCCATGCGATGGCCGAAAGGCGAGTCCGCCTCGGCGGGTCGTTCGCGGTGCGATGGATGCGGGCGCAACTTGCGCTGGTTCGAGCTTGTGCCGCTTCTCGGCTATGTCCTGCGGCGCGGGCGCTGCGGTCAGTGCGGCGCGCGGATCGATCCGGTCCACCCGATCATGGAATTGTGCGCGGCAGCCATCGGTGCCCTGTCGCTTGCGATGTACCCCGGGGCAGCCGGTTTGGCGGGCGCGATATTCGGCTGGGCGCTGCTGCTGCTCGCGATCCTCGACATCCGGCATTTCTGGCTGCCCGACCGGGTGACGCTGCCGCTGATCCTGCTCGGCATCGGCGCCGCCTGGCTGTTCGGTACACCCGACCTGCGCGATGCCGCGATCGGTGCGGCTGCCGGTTTCCTTGTGCTGTATCTTATCGCGCTCGGCTACCGGGCCCTGCGCGGCCGGGACGGGCTTGGCGGCGGCGACTCGAAACTGCTCGCCGCGATCGGCGCATGGCTGGGCTGGCAGATGCTCCCGATCGTCATTTTGCTGGCGAGTGCGACGGGGCTGATTGCGGTGTTGTTGAGCGCCACACGCGGCAAGGCCGTCGCCGCGACCGACCGCCTCCCTTTCGGCGCATTTCTGGCGGTCGTGGCATGGCCGCTCTGGCTGGCGCGCGCGCCGCTCGCGGCGGTCTTCCCCGGGCTGTGAGTCGCCTATGTCATCGAAATGTCATAAAAGCCGTCATCGCAGTGTAACACTGAACGCCTAGCGCGCAGTCGTCGGGGAAAAATTAATGCGCCTATCGCTCGATGCCCGTGCCCAGCGATTGCTGAGACGGTTGCCGCGAACAAACTGGTTCACCGTGGTGGAGATCGTGCTGATCGCCCTGCTCGCCGTGCAGTGCGCGCGGCTGGTATGGGCGATCGCGACGCCGGTCGGGCCGGTCGGGGACTGGCGCAGCGATGCCGGCGTCCCGGCCTTGTCCGCGCCCGACATGGCGCTGTTCGAAACGTTCGATCCCTTTTTCCGGCTCGAAGGCAATGCCCGGGTCGTGGTGACCGACCTCGATCTGCGCCTGTTCGGGGTGCGGCAGGACCAGGCGAGCGGGCGCGGTTCGGCGATCATCGCGCTGCCCAATGGCGAGCAGGACAGTTTTTCGGTCGGCGACGAGGTGATGCCCGGCGTGACACTCGAAGCGGTCGACTTCGATTTCGTGACGATTTCGCGCAACGGATCGAGCGAACAGATTTTCCTCGACCAGTCGGGCGGCACGTCCGCGCCACCGGCTTCTGCTGCCGCGCCGCAAGCCGCTATTGCCCGTCCGCCGGCGCAATCCGCGGCCGCATCCCGACGCCCGTCCGGCGAGACGATTACGCCGAGGCAGCTCGCCTCGGGCACGCAGATATCGCCGCGCCGCGAAGGCAACCGGGTGACGGGCATCGTGTTGCAGCCGAGCGGCGACAATGCCGATGCGCTGCGGGCGGCCGGGTTCGAGCCCGGCGACATCATCATCTCGATCAATGGCGAACGGATCCAGGACATGGGGCAGGCCGTCAGTTTCGCCAACAATCTCGGCACCGGCGACGGTTTCGTGCAAGTCGAACGCAATGGCGAGACCGTCTCGTTTCGCGCAAGGGTAAGTGAATGAAAAAGATAACAGCAATACTCGCCATTGCCGCGATGGTCGCGACGCCGGTCGCGCCGGCGAGCGCCCAGCATGTGCTGAACCTGCGCAATGCCGATGTGCGCGCCTTCATCCAGGACGCCTCGCGCGTGACGGGGCGGACCTTCGTGATCGATCCATCGGTGAGCGGGACGGTGACGGTGGTGACCGACCGGCCGCTGTCCCAATCCGAATATTTCGAAGTGTTCCTGTCGACATTGCGCGCGAACGGCCTCGTGGCCGTGCCGACGGCGGGCGGCGCGCTGCGCATCCAGTCGACGGCGAGCGCGGCTGGGCAGCCCGGCGCGGTGGGGACGGCGCGGGCGGGCAATAACGCCTTCGTCACCGAGATTTTCCGGCTGCGGAACATCCCGGCCTCGTCCGCTGTGGAAACGCTGCGGCCGCTGATCAGCCAGGAGGGCTCGATTACCGCGAACACCGCGGGCAATTCGCTCGTGATCGCGGATTTTGCCGACAATGTGCGGCGGATGCGGGCGCTGATCGAGCGGGTGGACGTCGACTCCAGCGCCAGCGAGATCGTGTCGCTCGACAATGCGGGCGCGCGCGAGATCGCGGCGTCTCTGGCCGGGCTCGTGCAGAGTGCGGAGGGGCCGTCGCCCGCTTCGGTCGTGCCCGTCGACAGTTCCAATTCGCTCGTGCTGCGCGGCGATCCGGCGACGGTGGCGCGGATGGCGGCGCTGGCGCGCGAACTCGACGCGCGCGCCGCGAGCGGCACGGAAATCCGCGTGATCTTTCTCGAATTCGCGGACGCCGGGCAGATATTGCCCGTGCTCGAGCGCGTGACCGGACAGGTCGGCGCGGTATCGGCGCAGACGTCGAGCGGCGGCGCGGCGCCCAATGCGGCCGAGGGTGCCGCCGCGCCCGCGGCCGAAGCGGCGCCGGCGGGCGGCGGACGGCCCGGGCAGCGCGTCATCGTGACCGGCTATGAGGGCGCGAACGCGATCATCATCTCCGCGCCGCCGGAAATGCAGCGGACGCTGGGCGAGCTGGTCCGCCAGCTCGATACGCGGCGCGACCAGGTGCTCGTCGAGGCCATCATCGTGGAGATTTCGGATGCCGCGGCGCGCGAACTCGGTGTGCAGTTCCTGTTCGGTGGCGAGGATGCGCCCTTCGCGGTCACCAACTATTCGAACGTACAGCCGCGCATCCTCGATCTTGCCGGCGGCCTGCTCGCCGACGAGCTCGACCAGACGACCACGGTCATCAACGGCAATGTGGTGACGACGACCGACAATTCGGCGGTCAGCGACCTGCTGCGCGAAAATGCGGCGCGCGCGGTGCTCGGGGCGCGGGGCGGGTTTCTCGGTTTCGCGTCGGAACTGGGGTCCGACCTGATCTTCGGCGCTATCCTCAATGCCGTGCAGGAGGATACCGACTCCAACATCCTCTCGACGCCTTCGATCACGACGCTCGACAATCAGGAGGCGAGCATCCTCGTCGGCCAGGAAATTCCGGTGTCGACGGGCGAGGCGCTGTCCAACAATTTCGACAACGCCTTCCGCACGATCCAGCGCCAGAATGTCGGCATCGAGCTCGAGGTGCGGCCGCAGATCAATGCGGGCGGCGCGATCCGGCTCGATATCCGGCAGGAGGTCAGCTCGATCGCGGGGCCGGTTTCGGACGATTTCAACGAGCTGATCATCAACAAGCGCGAGATCGACACGACGGTCACCGTCAACAATGGCGAGATCATCGCGCTCGGCGGCCTGCTCGACGACAATGAGCGGCGCACGATCCAGCGTATCCCGATCCTCGGCGATATTCCGCTGATCGGCGAACTGTTCCGCTCGCGCTCGCGCACGCGGACCAAGACGAACCTCATGGTCTTCATCCGGCCGACGATCCTGTCGAGCGCCGAGGACCGCCGCGCGGTGATGGAGCGGCGCTACGGCTATATCCGCGCGCGGCAGTTCCTTGCCAATCCCGATCAGGAGCCCGGCATCGATACGCTGGTCCGCCAGTATCTGGGCGTGACGCCGCCGGGCCGCCCGCCCGCGACGCCGCCGCCCGTCGATCCGCGGGTCATCGTCCCCGAAGTCAGCACGACGACCTCGACCGTCCGGCCGGTCGACGTCCCCGAAGCGGAGGAACCGCAGCCATGATCGACATCCGGCGCGGCGACGAAATCGACACCGGCGAGACTGCCGGCGAACCGGCGATCGCGCTGGGTTCGGAAGCCGATGCCGCGCCGCTGCCGGGACTGGACGTGAACATCCCCTACGGATTCGCGCGCAAGTTCGGGGTCGTGCTGCTCGATCCCGGCGAAGAGGCAGATGCGCGTTTCAAGGTCGCGCTGCGCGAGGGCGAAGATCCGCGCGCACTGCTCGAGGTCCGTCGCTTCCTGAGCCGGCCCTTCGATGTCGAGCTCGTGCGGGCGGAGCGCTTCGATTCGATCCTCTCCGAACGCTATGCGGTGGACGGGCAGGCGGCGGCCGATGCGGCGAGCGGGATCGGCGATCTCGACATGCTGGCGAGCGATATCCCGACCGCAGAGGACCTGCTCGACAGCGCGGACGACGCGCCGGCCATCCGCCTGATCAACGGCATTATCGCCGATGCCGCGCGGCAGGGCGTCTCGGACATCCATATCGAACCCTACGACACAGGCCTCGTCGTGCGCATGCGGATGGACGGCGTGCTGCACGAGACGCTGCGCATGCCGCCGCATGTTGCTGCGACCATCGTCAGCCGCATCAAGGTCATGGCGCGGCTCGATATCGCAGAGCGCCGTATCCCGCAGGACGGGCGGATTTCGCTGACACTCGGCGGCAAGCTGCTCGACGTGCGCGTTTCCACCCTGCCGAGCAGCGCGGGCGAGCGCGTCGTACTGCGCATCCTCGACAAGGACAATGCCGGGATCGGGATGGACGAACTCGGCATGCCCGAGCGCGTCGATACGATCTTCCGCCAGGCGATTGCCGAACCCAATGGCATCATCCTCGTCACCGGCCCGACGGGGTCGGGCAAGACGACGACGCTCTATGGCGGGCTCCGGCTCCTGAACGACGGCTCGCGCAATATCCTGACCGTCGAAGACCCGGTCGAATATGCGATCGAAGGCGTCGGGCAGACACAGGTTAACTCGAAAGTCGGTTTGGATTTCGCGACCGGGCTGCGCGCGATTCTCCGGCAGGACCCCGATGTCGTGATGGTCGGCGAGATCCGCGATCGCGAGACCGCGCAGATCGCGGTGCAGGCCTCGCTGACCGGCCATCTCGTGCTCTCGACGGTCCATACCAACGATGCGGTCGGCGCGATCACCCGGATGCGCGACATGCAGATCGAGCCGTTCCTGCTCGCATCCACCTTGCGCGCCGTCGTCGCGCAGCGGCTCGTGCGCAAGCTCTGCACCCACTGCCGCGAACAGGTGCAGGCGTCGAATGCGGTTGCCGCATTGCTCGGTTTCGATTCCGGCACGCCGATCTACGAGGCGCGCGGCTGCCCCGAATGCAACCATACCGGCTATAAGGGCCGGACCGGCGTGTTCGAGATCATCCGCATCGACGATGATATCCGCCGGATGATCAATGCGGGCGGCGATGAATCGCAGATCGCCCGGCACGCATTCCTTCACGCGCCCAATCTCGGCTCGGCGGCGCGCGCGCTGGTTCGCGATGGCGTGACGACGGCCGAAGAGGCGGTCCGGATTTCGCGGATCGAGGAGCCGGAACCCGTCGATGCCTAGCTTCGAATATCTGGCCCTCGATACGGCAGGCCGCGAAAAGCGCGGTACGGTCGATGGCGAGACCGAAGAGGCCGCGCGTGCCCGGCTCGATGCGCGGCGGCTTTATGTGGTGCGGATCGCACCCGGCGGCAGCGGCCCGTCGCGCGCGCCGGCCAACGATACCGCGCCGCTGCTCAGCCGCTCGATCGAGCTGCGCAACCATCTGTCGGCGAAGGAGCTGACGCTGTTCACGCGCCAGCTTTCGACGCTGGTCGATGTGAGCCCGCTCGAAGAGGCGCTCCGTACGATAGCGATGCAGGCGGAGAAGCCGCGCGTGCGCCGCGTGCTCGAAAGCGTCCATGCCGGCGTTGTCGAGGGCCAGCGGCTCGCCCGCGCGATGGAGCGCGAGAAGAAGAGCTTCCCGCCGCTCTATCGCGCGATGATCGCGGCGGGCGAGGGGTCGGGCGCGCTGCCGAGCATCCTCGCGCGGCTCGCCGACCTGCAGGAACGCCAGGCCGAGGTGCGCGGCAAGGTGCTGACCGCGCTCACCTATCCGATCATGCTGACGGTCGTCGCGATTGCCGTGGTCTTCGCGTTGATGGTTTTCGTCGTGCCGCAAGTCGTCGAGCAGTTCGACAGCGTGGGACAGGAATTGCCGCTGCTCACGCGCATCGTCATCGGGCTGTCCAACTTTCTCGCCAATTGGTGGTGGGCGCTGCTGATCGTGATCGCGCTTGCCGGCTTCGGATTGTGGCGGGCTTTGCAGAACCCGGATTTCCGGCTGCGCTTCGATCGGCGCGTATTGCGCCTGCCGCTGCTCGGACGGCTGATCCGCGATCTCCACGCGGCGCGGATGGCGCGGACGCTGGCGACGATGATCGGCAGCCGGCTGCCGGTACTCGAAGGGCTGACACTGACCGCGAAGACCGTCCGCAATGCCGCGCAGCGCGAAGCATCCGAGGAAGTGGCGGAGGCCGTGCGGCAGGGCGGCAGCCTTTCGGCGGCGCTGCGCAAGGCCGGCATTTTTCCGCCGCTGCTCGTCTATATGGCGTCGAGCGGCGAGGCGTCGGGGCAGTTGGACGTCATGCTCGAACGCGCGGCCGATTATCTGGAGCGCGAATTCGACGCCTTCACCTCGGCCATGCTTTCGCTGCTCGAACCGGCTATAATCATCGTCATGGGCGTGATCGTGACGTTGATCGTACTCGCGATCCTGCTCCCCATTCTTCAGCTCAACACTCTTGCCGTCGGAGCTTAGTTATGCGTGTCACCTCCTACCTTCGTCATTCCCGCGAAAGCGGGAATCCCGCTTACTTCTTTTCTCCGATGGACCGTGACGAACAGGCCGAGCAAAGGCAGCGGGATTCCCGCTTTCGCGGGAATGACGAGAAGGGCGAAAGTGGCTTCACCCTGACCGAGCTGATGGTCGTGCTCGTCATTATCGGCCTGCTGGCGACGGTCGTTGTCATCAATGTGCTGCCGGCCGCGGACCAGGCCAATCAGACGAAAGTGCGCGCCGATATCAGCACGCTGGAATCCGCGCTCGAACAGTATCGGCTCGACAATATGAGCTATCCGCGCAGCGAGCAGGGGCTGCAGGCGCTGGTCACGCCGCCGAGCGACCTGACCCAGCCGCAGCGCTATCGCAGCGGCGGTTATATCCGCCGCCTGCCGACCGACCCCTGGGGCAATGCCTATCAGTACACGCAACCAGGCGCGCAGAGCGGCGGCGCATACGATATCTTCACCTATGGCGCCGACGGCCAGCCGGGCGGCGAGGCGGAAAATGCCGATATCGGCAATTGGGAATAACACCAGCGCGTCTTGCCGTTGCCGTATTCCTGCGCAGGCAGGAATCCAGGGCGTCAAGCGATGGCGTCTGCGGCCCTGGGCTCCTGCCTGCGCAGGAGCACGAATAGGCAGCAAACACGAATCCGGCTTTACTCTTACCGAGCTGATGGTCGTGCTCGTGATATTGGGCATATTGGCCTCGGCGATGGTCTTCGTGATGCCCGATCCGCGCGGCCGGCTGATCGACGAGGGCGAAGCGTTCGCCGCGCGCGCCCATGCCGCGCAGGAAGCGGCGATCGTCGAGATGCAGGACGTTGCGCTATGGGTGTCGCCGGCCGGCTACGGATTTGAACGCTATGACGGAGAGGGATGGACCGCGATCGGCCGTCCGCCGTTCCAGGATCGCCAATGGCCCGAGGACGTGGCCGTAACCGTGGCGCAGCAGGATGGCGAGCGGACGCGGGTCGTGTTCGACGCCACGGGCCTCAATGGGCCGCTCGATGTGACGCTGGCGCGCGACGAGTCCAGCGTCAGCATCGCGATCGGCGCCGACGGGACGATCCGGGTCGATGGCTAGGCGCAATCAATTCGTATTCCTGCGAAGGCAGGAATCCAGGGCGGCAGGCGATAGCGCTCGCAGCCCTAGGCTCCTGCCTGCGCAGGAGCACAAACGCGGCCAATCGGGCTTCACGCTGCTCGAAATGCTGGTCGCGCTGGCCGTGTTCAGCATCGCTGCGCTCGCCCTGCTCAATCTGGAAACCGTGACGGTGACCAATACCAATCGCATTGCCGACCGTACGATCGGCCAGATCGTCGCGCGCAATGTCGCCGTCGAGGCGCTGACCGATCCCGCGCCGCCGTCGATCGGTACAGAGAATGGCGAGGAAATGAATGGCGGCCGCAACTGGCAATGGACGCGGGTAACCGGGCCGTCGCCCGAGGCGCGCATCCTCCAGATCGATATCGCCGTTACCGATGCGAGTGGCGAACGCGCCGCTGATCTCACCGTCTTCCGGTTTGCGGCCCAATGAGGCGGCGGCGTTTCTCCGAAAGCGGCTTTACGCTCGCCGAGCTGATGGTGGCGCTGTTCATTTTCGGCATCGTGTCGGCCGCCGGCGTGGCGCTGCTGCGGTTCAGCGTGGATTCGCAGGCCGCGTCCCAGCAGGCCCTGGCCGATATGAGCGGTATCCGTCGGATGAACGCTGCGCTGACCAACGATCTTTCGCAGATCGCGCCGCGCCCGGCGCGCGATATTGCCGGCGCGCGGCAGAACGCCTTTTTCGGCGGTGGCGGCGCGGATGGCGACCTGCTGATCAGCTTCGTGCGGCGTGGATGGAGCAATTATGACGGCGATCCGCGGTCTTCCCTCCAGAAAGTCGATTACCGGCTCGTCGACGGTGTGCTCGAACGGCGCGCCTACCCCTATGTCGACGGCGCCGAGCCGCTACCGGGCGCTGCGCTCGTCTCGGGTATCGACGCGATTACGCTGCGCTATCGCAGCGGCGGCGAATGGCGCGAGCGCTGGGACCCGTCGCTTGCGACCGAACTGCCCGATGCCGTCGAGCTGACGGTGGAAGTCGAGGGGCTGGGGCCGGTGCGCCAGATGTTCCAGACCGGTGCCGTGAGGGCCGAGATATGAGGCCGGGCAAACCATCCGAAGAAGGCGCGGCGCTGCTTGCGGTGCTGCTGCTCGTCGCGATCATGGCGGCGCTGGCGGCCGCGTCGATGGAGCGGCTGCAGCTCGCGACGCGGCTTGCCGGCAATATTTCGGCGCTCGACCAGTCGCGCGCTTTTGCCACGGGTGCCGAATCGCTCGCCGTACTGCGGATCAACGATCTGCTGGCGAGCGACAACAGCAAGACGACGCTTGCCGGCGGCTGGATGGGCGATGAGACGGCCCTGCCGCTGCCGGGCGGCGGCGTGGCGCTGGCGACGATCTGGGACGGCGGCAACTGTTTCAATCTCAACAGCGTGGCGCGCGGGGAAGATCCCGCCGCGCTGACCATCGATCAGGTCGGCGTCGTCCAGTTTTCCGCGCTGATGACGGCGCTGCAGATCCCGCGCGGCGATGCCGAGCGGATCGCCTGGTCGCTGGCCGACTGGATCGACGCCG
>NZ_JBQLZN010000046.1:0-25395 GCF_052168295.1 Parasphingopyxis sp.
TTGTGGGGGCGCGACTATGGGGCCCGGGACGCGCGTGCGGCAGACATTCTCGAAATTGTGAATTCGGCGGAAGAACAGCCGGAAGATACCGCGGTTTTCGGGCCGAGCCCCAATTAACGCTACTGTCCGGCGGCGCGCCTCAATCGAAACCGTCGAGATGCGGATCTTCGGCGGCCAGCAGGCGCCCGGCGGCGCGGCGCGCGAAGCGCAGCGTTTCCGCCCGGCGGCGCGCGGCCGCCACGGGGCGTTCGGCCGCGTCGCGCATAAACGCCGCATCATAAGCGTCGGCGACGATCAGACCGGCGACGTCGGGCTGGAGCTCTGCGCGCTCGCATAGCGCCATGTCGAAGCCGGTCGGCACCGCCCAGAAAAAGCGGTCGCAATAATCGAGATAGTCCTGCCACTTGCCGTCGCCGAGCAGGTCGGCGCGGCTGACCTTGACCTCGACGATAACGATATGCCCCTTGGCATCGATTCCCATGAGGTCGGCGCGCCGGCCATTGCCCAGCGTCACTTCCGGCAGTGCGATAAGCCCGTGGTGAAAGAGCAGACGCGCGACGCCGCGGCAGACATCGCCGGTCGTCACCGGCGTTGCGATATCGGCGGTCTGCAGGTCGTCCATGGGAAACCGATAGAACAAAGGCCGAACGAATGAAAGGCCGGGGCCTGTCGCTTTCGAATAACTGATGCCCCGCCATTCCAGCGAAAGCTGGGATCTCAGGCGGATAGGCAAGGGCGTTTGCGGCCGGAGATTCCAGCTTTCGCTGGAATGACGCGATGGGATTTGTGGATACGTGTCCGAACGGGATAGTCGCGGAAAGGCCGCTAGGCGGCGCCGATAAAGTCTTCGAGCCAGGTCTCGGGCGCGTCGAGATCGATCTCGACCACCCAGATATCGGGATCGAATTTCCGGCGGCGCTCGAGATAAGCGCTCAGCGCTTCCGCGTCGGAGGCATCTTCCGGACCGGCTGCAACCCATTGATAGCTGCCGTCCGGCGCAAGGCCGCGTTCACGAAGCCCATGCACGACACCGCGATCGGCAAGCGCGAGCAGCACCGACCCGGAGATCTCGTCGCCCTTGGTCAGCACCATCGCATGGCCGCCGGCCGCCTCCGCCGCGCGGCGCAGTGCCCCGACAAGCGTCTTGCTGGTGATCCGCGCACTCATGCCGGCAGGCGATAGCCGTCGAGCGAGGAAAGCGGGATGCGCGATTTCATGAAGGTGCCCGTGCCGCGCGCCGCCTCTTCGCCCTCCGCATCGATTAGCCGTGCCTCCGCCACGAACACGCGGCGCTGCCCGCTGACCCAGCGGCCTTCCGCCGTCACCGACCCGCCGGTCATCGGCCGCGTGAACAGCAGGTTGAAGCCGGTCGTCAGCAGGAACCGGTCCGATACGAGGCTGTTCGCCGCATAAAAGGCGGCATCGTCGAGCATCTTGAAATAGGTCGTGCCGTGGATCGCGCCGGCCGCGTGGTAATAACGCTCGTCGAGGTCGAAGCGGATCCGGGAAACGCCGCTCTCGACGATCTCGAGCCGCGATCGCCAGATATCGTTGATCGGCGCCGAATCGTACAGCGATTCGAGCGCCCGGAAATGCGCCTCGGCACCGGCGAGCGGCGCATCGCCGGATCCGGTCTCAGGCAGCGTCCGCCGCCTCGAATTCGGACATCAGCGCGAACACCGCATCGGCCGAGCGCGCGCCGCGCAGCTTCGCGACGAAATCGCCGTCGCGGAACCGCCGGCTGATCCGCGCGAGCGCCCTGAGATGGGCGGCGCCGTCCGCCTCGGGCGAGAAGAGCGCAAACACGCAATCGACCGGCAGATCGTCCACCGAATCATAATCGACCGGCGTTTCGAGCCGGAAGAATATGCCGAACGGCTTTTCCAGGGAGTCGATCCGTCCATGCGGAATCGCCACACCGTCACCGAAACCCGTCGAACCGAGCTCTTCGCGCGCGTTCAGCTGCGCCTCGATCATCTGCGGATCCGCATCCGCAATATCCGCGGCGCGCTTGGCGATCAGGCGGAACAGGGCCGACTTGTTCTCCACCGCATCGACGAACACGACGAAGGCGGGACTCGGAAACTCGAACTCGGACATTGGGCACCTTGAGGGCAGAATGGGAGACAGGCTGGCGGTCCGCAGAAACCGCGGCCGGGACAGTTGATATGGTTTAAACCGGCCGCTCGGGTTCTACCCAGCCGATGGAGCCATCGCGGCGCCGGTACACCATATTATATACCCCGGTATCGCTGTTTTTGAAGAGCAATGCGTTGGTATTGCGCAAATCCAGCATCCATACGGCGTTGGAAACGCTCGCATCAGGGATGTCGACGCTCATTTCCGCGATGATCGGCGGATTGTCCGGCACGTCTTCCGCTTCGTCGCTTCCGCCGAACACGGTATAGCCGGCGTTCGATTCAGGCATGACAGGCGGCATTTCGCCGTTCGAATGTTTGTGATGGTCCTTCAACCGGTCCATGTGACGCCGCAACTGCTTCTCGACATGGCCAGCGGCCTCTTCGAACGCGGCATGGGCATCGCTGGGGCTATCCGCCTCGCCCTTGAGAATCACCCCCTGCATGACATGGGCGACGATCGAGCAGCGGAAACCATGATCGCGCGGTCCCTTGCCGAAGGTGACATGCGCGGAGATGGCGCGCGCGAAATATTTGTCCGCGATCGCCGTCATGCGGTCTTCGACATGATCTTTCAGCGCATCGCCGGTTTCCACCTGATGGCCCGATACACGAATATCCATTTGGTCAGTCCTTCATCATCCTGCGGCGCCCATGGGCGGCACCGCGCTTCTCTTTCAATCCGCGAACCGGTCGGCCGGCCATAGCGGATCGGTCAACCGGGCGATAAATGCCGCATGGCGCGCGCGCTCTTCGTCCGAGGCAGCATGCGGACGCGGCTCGCGCATGGGACGGCGCGGCGCTCTTTGCAGTGGCGTTGCTTGCGCCTCGGATTGCACGTCTTCCCGCGCACCGAGCGTCAGGCCGATCTGCCGGCCGCCGGTCAGTTCGACATAGACCTGGGACAGCAATTGCGCGTCCAGCAGTGCGCCGTGCAGCACACGCTGGCTGCGGTCGACACCGTAACGCGTGCACAACGCGTCGAGACTGTGTTTCGCGCCGGGATGCTTGGTCCGCGCTATGGCGAGCGTATCGATCATCCGATCCATCGCCACGGCGGCATGCCCAGCCCGTTCGAGCTCCGCGTTCAGAAAACCGAAATCGAACTGCGCATTGTGCGCGACCAGCGGGCTGTCCTCGATAAAATCGAGAAAATTCTGCGCCTCGGCGGAAAAGAGCGGCTTGTTCGCGAGAAACGCATCCGACAGCCCATGCACAGCGAAGGCATCGCTCGGCATTTCGCGTTCCGGATTGCAGTAAATGTGGAAGCTGCGCCCCGTCTCGACGCGATTGACCAATTCGAGCGCACCGATCTCCACAAGCCTATGCCCGTCGGCCGGGCTGAGTCCCGTGGTTTCCGTATCGAAAACTATTTCACGCATTGCTTGCAATATCGGACGTCATGCGCGCTTAGGCAAGTGACGAGCGCGTCAACTTGCGCGCGGGTTTGCTCGAGCGGCCCGCCGGTGTCGATCACGAAATCGGCGCGCGCGCGTTTTTCGGCGTCGGGCATCTGCAGCCCCAGAATATGCTCGAATTTTTCTTCGGTCATGCCGGGCCGCCGGAGCACGCGCTCGCGCTGCGCCTCAGCGGGTGCGGACACGACGATCACCGCGTCGAGTCCCGCATCGCCGGTTTTCTCGTAGAGCAAGGGGATATCGAACAGCACCATCCGCGCGTCGCGATGCTCCTCCAGAAAGGCGGCGCGGCTGAGGCCCACGGCCGGATGGATGAGCTCTTCCAGTGCGCGCAGTTTTTCGCGGTCACCGAGAACCGCCTCGGACAGTTTCGCGCGATCCACACCGTCCGGCCCGGTCGTACCTGGAAAAACCTGTTCGATGGCTTCGACCAACTCGCCGCCCGGCCCCTGCAGCCGGTGCACCTCGGCATCTGCATCGAACACGGGCACGCCGCGTGCGGCGAACATCGCCGCGACGGTCGACTTTCCCATGCCGATCGAGCCGGTGAGGCCGAGAAGGATCATCCGATCAGACGCTCCCGCAATTCTTCTTCATCCTCGCGCGGCGGCGCTTCGCCGAAAAACAGTTCGAACGCAATCGCCGCCTGGCCGATCAGCATATCGAGCCCATCTATCGTCGCCAGATCCCGGTCGCGCGCCGCAGCCAGCAAATCCGTTTCGAGCGGCGCATAGACGAGATCGTAGACGACCGCATCTTCGGGCAGCGCGTCGAGATCGAGCTGGAGCGGATCCTGCCCCGTCATGCCGAGCGGACTCGCATTGACGAGCAAAGCCACCGGCGGCAGCGGCGTATCGAGCGGCACGGCGTCGCCTTGCAATCCGAATTTCGCGAGCAATGCGGCGCCCTTGAGCGGAGTCCGGTTGAGGATCGTCACCGGTCCGGCACCGGCGCGCTGCAATGCAAAGAGCACGGCGCGCGCCGCGCCGCCCGCGCCGATCACCCCCACCGCCGCGCCGTCCAGCGCCAGATCCGCAATAGGTGCATAGAATCCGGCCGCGTCCGTATTCGTGCCGATCAGCATCCCATCTTCGTCGCGCAAAACGGTGTTGATCGCACCGATCGAATCGCGCAGGCCGCCGCGATCCTCGGCATGGTCGAGCGCACTTTCCTTGTGCGGGATGGTGATATTGCAGCCGCGCCAATCCGGATCAGCCTTCCGCTGCGCAAAATACTCAGCCAGCCCCTCGGCCGTTACGTGCTGCGCACGATATTCAGCATCGATACCCAGGCGCTCGAGCCAGAAACCATGGATCAGCGGCGATTTGCTGTGCGCGATCGGATCCCCGATCACTTCGGCGTAGGGAATGGTCATGTCGGCATGACTCCGCGCACCCGCAGATAATCGAGCAGGGGCAGCAAGGGCAGGCCGAGGATCGTGAAATGGCTGCCGTCGATCCGCGCAAAAAGCTGCGCGCCGCGTCCTTCGAGCCGGTAACCGCCCGCGCAGCCGCCTATCGCGGGCCATTCGGCGTCCAGATAGACATCGAGAAATTCGTCGGTGAACTCGCGCATCGCGAGCTTCGCGACATCGATATGCCGCCATACCGGCTTGCCCGCCTCGCAGATCACCGCGGCGCTGGTCTGGCGATGCGTTTCGCCGCGCAGCGCCTGCAGATGCGCGCGCGCTTCCTCCCGCGATTCCGCCTTGTCGAATATCCGGTCGCCGAGCGAGGCGACCTGATCGCAACCGAGGATGAGAGCCTCGGGAAACCGGCGCGAGAGTTTCACGGCTTTCAGCTCGGCCAGGGCATCCGCCAGATCGCGCGGCGACATGTTTTCCGCGCGCAGCGATTGCTTCGCCGCGTCTTCGTCGATGCCGGCCGCCATCGCCTCGAACGGCACGCCCGCCGCGTCGAGCATCGCGCGCCGCGTCGCGCTCTGCGAAGCGAGGATCAGCTGGGCGATATCGTTTCGTCGGGCTGGATGTGCCCGTCCCTGTTCGCGCGGTCGCTGACGATGTTGAGGATCGCGGCAGCGCTTTCCTCGATCGAGCGCCGGGTCACGTCGATCACCGGCCAGTCGTTATCCGCAAAAATCCGGCGGGCAAAGCCGACTTCGGCCTTGACCCGGTCGCGATCGACATAATCGGTTTCCGGCGTCTGGTTGAGACTGAGCAGCCGGTTCCGCCGCACTTGGACGAGCCGGTCGGGGCTCGTCGTCAGGCCGATGACGACCGGGTTTTTGAGCCGGTAGAGCGTGTCGGGCGGCGGGGATTCGGGCACGAGCGGCACGTTGGCGACCTTGTAGCCGCGATTGGCGAGATAGATGCTCGTCGGCGTTTTCGAAGTGCGCGACACGCCGGCCAGCACGATATCGGCTCGGTCCCAATCCTCCGGCGCGACACCGTCGTCGTGCGCGATCGTATACTGGATCGCCTCGACGCGCTGGAAATAGGCAGCATCGAGCGCATGCTGACGGCCGGGCCGTTCCTTGGCTTCCATGCCGAGCAGGCGCGAGAGCGCATCGATAACCGGATCGAGCGCCGAGACCGCGGGCAGGCCCATCGCCCGGCACCGCATTTCCAGCTTGCGGCGGACAACATGGTCGACGAGCGTATAGAGTACGAGACCCGGCTGCTTCCCGATATCGTCGAGGACGCGATCGAGATGGCCTTCGCTGCGCACCATCGGCCAGAAATGCTTGATCGTCTCGACATCGTCGAACTGGGCGAGGCCTGCCTTGGCGATATTCTCGAGCGTTTCGCCGGTCGAGTCCGATATCAGATGGAGATGAAGCCGGATCATTGGAGTGCCTGTATCGCTCGGTCCGCCGCGGACA
This sequence comes from Parasphingopyxis sp., assembly GCF_052168295.1. Classification (GTDB taxonomy): domain Bacteria; phylum Pseudomonadota; class Alphaproteobacteria; order Sphingomonadales; family Sphingomonadaceae; genus Parasphingopyxis. The sequence goes on from NZ_JBQLZN010000046.1 coordinate 6,398, forward strand.
AATATGTGGAAAAGCCTGATGACGGCGCTAGCTGACATTTCGGGATAGAGGCAAGCGGCGAAACCCCTCCCGCAAATCGAAATTCGCTCCGCCATATCGTCCACAGGGAATGGATTCCGCGCACAGGATGTGAATCTCCGGGATAAGGGAATCGACTCCGCGGCCTTCTCGGACTCGTGCATGAGTCAAGCTGTTGGCTTTACCGGCAGCGCCGACTAAACCCCGTTGCCAAGCCTGCAACTGACTCCATCAATTTTATAAATATATAAGTATAGATAGTGATAGACGCGCCTTCCGAACCGTCGGACACCCGACAAGCCGATCGCCCCTTGCTCGCCGTGCTGCGTGGCGAACGGCGCGATCCGACACCCGTCTGGCTCATGCGCCAGGCCGGGCGGTATCTTCCCGAATATCGCGCCCTGCGCGCCGAGAAGGGCGGCTTTCTCGATCTCGTCCATGACAGCGAGGCGGCTGCCGATGTAACGCTCCAGCCGATCCGGCGCTTCGGCTTCGACGGGGCGATCCTGTTTTCCGACATCCTCGTCATCCCGCACGCATTGGGGCAGGATCTGCGGTTCATGGCCGGCGAGGGCCCGCGCCTGTCGCCGCCGCTCGTCGATTATGCGCTCGATGGATTGGAAGCCGCGCCGGAACGGCTGGACCCGGTGTACGAAACCGTCCGTCTCGTCGCGCGCGACTTGCCGCCCGAAACGACGTTTCTCGGTTTCGCCGGCAGCCCCTGGACCGTCGCGACCTATATGGTCGCCGGACAAGGCAGCCGCGATCAGGCCGAAACGCGGCGCATGGCCTATCGCGACCCGAAGGCCTTCGGTGCGATCATCGACGCGATCGCGGCCAGCACGGTCGACTATCTCGGCAAGCAGATCGAAGCCGGCGTCGATGCGGTGCAGCTGTTCGACAGCTGGTCGGGCAGTCTTTCGCCGGCGCAGTTCGAACACTGGGTCATCGCGCCCAATGCGAAGATCGTCGCCGAATTGCGGGATCGCTATCCGGACACGCCGATCATCGGCTTTCCGAAGGGCGCGGGCGAAAAGCTGCCCGCCTATGCGCGCGAGACGATGGTGGACGCGCTCGGCATAGACGAAACGATCGATCCCGAATGGGCGGCCGATGCGCTGCCGGAGGCATTGCCGGTGCAGGGCAATCTCGATCCGCTGGCGCTGATCGCCGGCGGCGAGCGGCTCGATCATGCGACCGACCGGATAAAAAGGGCTTTCGCTGGGCGGCCGCATGTGTTCAATCTCGGCCATGGCATCCTGCCCGATACCCCGATCGCCCATGTCGAACATCTGCTCGCGTGTGTGCGCCAGGGCTGAGCGATGACCGAAGTCCTGACGCTCGCCTATCCCTGGCTCAAGGCCGCGCATATCATCTTCGTGATCTTCTGGATGGCCGGGCTCTTCATGCTGCCGCGCTTCTTCGTCTATCATCAGGAGGCGCCGGAAGGGTCGACCGAAGCGACCGCCTGGGTCGAGCGAGAGGACAAATTGTCGACGATCATCATGAACCCGTCGATGCTGATCGTCTGGGTGCTGGGGCTCGCGCTCGCCTATTATCTCAATATCTGGGCCCAGCCCTGGTTTCACGCCAAGCTGCTCTTCGTGGTCGCGCTCTCCGGTTATCAGGGCTGGCTGATGGCCTATCGCAAGAAGCTCGCGCGCGGCGAGCGGCCGCTATCGGGCAAGCGGTTGCGGATGCTCAACGAGATACCGGGGATAGCGGCGGCGATCATAGTCATATTGGTGATTGTCCGCCCATTTTGACCCGGCTTTGGGCGGGCCCTTTTGCTTGACTTGCGGGCCATCGCTCACTAACTCGCTGACCAAGCACCCGCCGCCCGTCCTTGTGCGGCGCGATACTTTTCCGGCGCATCTTTCTCAGGCACCGACGCTTCTCCACGATATATTTTCCGCCAGGAATCCGTTATGCATCTCAAAGACTTAAAACAGAAAAAGCCGGCCGAGCTCGTCAAGATGGCCGAAGATCTCGGCGTCGAGGGCGCTTCGACGCTGCGCAAGCAGGACCTGCTGTTCGGCATCCTCAAGGCCGAGAGCGAGAATGGCGAGCAGATCATGGGCATGGGCACGATCGAAGTGCTGCCCGACGGGTTCGGTTTTCTGCGCAGCCCTGAAGCGAACTATCTCGCCGGCCCCGACGATATCTATGTATCTCCCAACCAGGTTCGTAAATTCGGGCTTCGGACCGGCGACACGGTCGAGGGTGAAATCCGCGGACCGAAGGATGGCGAACGCTATTTCGCGCTGACCAAGGTTACGGAGATCAATTTCGACGATCCCGAATATCTGCGCACGCGCGTCAATTTCGACAATCTGACGCCGCTCTATCCGGACGAGAAGCTCGAGCTCGACAGCAAGGATCCGACGGTCAAGGACAAGTCGGCCCGCGTCATCGACATCATCTCGCCGCAGGGCAAGGGCCAGCGCGCGCTGATCGTCGCGCCGCCGCGCACGGGTAAGACCGTTTTGCTGCAGAACATCGCCAAGGCGATCACCGACAACCATCCCGAGGTCTATCTGATCGTGCTGCTGATCGACGAGCGGCCTGAGGAAGTCACCGACATGCAGCGCTCGGTGAAGGGCGAGGTGATCAGTTCCACGTTCGACGAACCCGCCCAGCGCCATGTGCAGGTCGCCGAAATGGTGATCGAAAAGGCCAAGCGTCTCGTCGAGCACAAGAAGGATGTCGTGATCCTGCTCGACTCGATCACCCGCCTTGGCCGTGCCTACAACACGGTCGTGCCAAGCTCGGGCAAGGTGCTCACCGGCGGTGTCGACGCCAATGCGCTGCAGCGCCCGAAACGCTTCTTCGGCGCGGCGCGCAATATCGAGGAGGGCGGAAGCCTTTCCATTATCGCCACCGCGCTGATCGACACCGGCAGCCGGATGGACGAGGTGATCTTCGAAGAGTTCAAGGGCACGGGCAACTCGGAAATCGTGCTCGACCGCAAGGTCTCCGACAAGCGCATCTTCCCGGCGCTCGACGTCGGCAAGTCCGGCACGCGAAAGGAAGAATTGCTCGTCGACAAGGACAATCTCGCCAAGATGTGGGTCCTGCGCCGCATCCTGATGCAGATGGGCACGGTGGACGCGATGGAATTCCTGCTCGACAAGATGAAGGATTCGAAGACCAACGAGGATTTCTTCGATTCGATGAACCAATAACGCGCACGGGGCGTTGTCCGACCGATGATCGATATCTTCTCGCTGATCCAGATTGCCAGCCATGCCGCGCCCGGCGGGCTCGGCTCTCCGGCGGAAATCTGGCAGGCGATCATCCACGATTTTTCGAATCTCGACGATCCCTCGGCGCTCGCCGCGTTCGGCCAGGTGGTGCTCATCGATCTCGTCTTCGCGGCCGATAACGCGATCGTCGTCGGCGCGCTGGCCGGCGGTCTGCCGGCGGACCAGCGCCGGAAGGTCATCCTGATCGGTATCGGCGCGGCGCTCGTGCTGCGCATCTTTTTCGCGCTGATCGTCAGCGTGCTGCTCGGCATTGTCGGGCTGATCCTTGCCGGCGGGCTCTTACTGTTATGGGTGGCCTGGAAATTCTGGCGCGAACTGCATCATATGGGCGAATCCGCCGGTTCGGAAGAAATTGCCGGCGACGAGCATTCGGGCCTGAAACCCGCGCGCAGCTTCTGGGGCGCGGTCTGGGCAGTCACGGCGGCGGACGTTTCGATGAGCCTCGACAATGTGCTGGGCGTTGCCGGCGCGGCGCGAGAGCATCCGGGCATCCTCGTCATCGGGCTCTTGCTCTCGGTCGCGCTGATGGGCCTCGCGGCGAATATCATCGCGCGGTACATCGAGCGCTATAAATGGATCGCCTATATCGGCCTGCTCGTGATCCTCTGGGTCGCGGTCCGCATGATCTACGAGGGCACGATAGACCCCGAGATCGGGCTGATGACTCTGTTCGCCTAATCCGGGCGGCGTTCGACGAGCAGCCTGTCGCGCGGATAATCGACGATGAAGCGGCGGTCCGACAGCATGGCCGCGCTGAGCAGCATCGCCGGACCGTCCCCTATTCCCAGCGTTTCGAAGACCGCCAGGTCGGTCACGCCAATCCGGGTCCAGCCGAATGCGATATCGCCGACCGACAGCCGGCTGATATCGATCTGGTGCATTTCGCGGATATGGCCGGACGCGCCGCCGATCGCCGATCGGGACGCGCTGTCGGGAAACAGCCGCAATCCGATCGCGCGCGCGGCCGCCGGGTTGACGATATTCTGCGTCGCGCCGGTATCGAATAGTGCGGGCATGCGCACCCGGCCGATCGTCACCTCGACGATCAGCAGGCCGTCCGCGCGCTCATGGAACGGGATGATCGCCCAGCTGTCCTCGCCTTGGGCGGGATCCAGCCGCGGATCGAGCAGCTGAAACCTGCCGCGGCGATTGTCGAACTCGAGCACATGATCGCGCAGGATATCCGCACCGACCAACCCGTCGACCGGGCCGATATCGGCGGTACGCGGAAATTCGAACGCGGTGAGCTGACGATAGTTACGCGTTCCCAGGCGCAGGCTGGCGAGTCTGTGATACTGGGTGGCGATTCTACCCGTTGAGCCGTTAAGGCGAGCAGGCGCACCACGCCCGTCCAGGCCGAGCCTGCGGACCGTTTCGCGGGAAAGCATCGTTTTGCTCGCCGCCGTATCGACGATGAAACGCCCCTCTACCGTATCGTTCAGCATGACCGTGATCTGCGGCAAACCATGCCATGGCGCATCGAGCGCGAGGCTCGTGCCCCGCTGTCCCAGCGCCGCTGTGCTGTACGCGAGCAGCAGGATAAGGAGGAATGCACGGAGCGATACCATCGCCGGACAGTAGCGCAGGCGATGCCCTTACGGTAAAATTCGTTTCAAGAAAGAGGGTTAACGGCTAACTCGCCTGTTTTTCAAGCTGTTCGCCCATCATCTTCCAGAGCATGTTGATCGCCTTCAATGGCCGCACCATCACCTTGAAATCGTCGATCAGGCCGTCCGCATTCCAATGGATGAGGTCGATCCCGTTGATATGGATCCCGTCTATCTCGGCGGTGAACTCGAGCATCGCATTGTCGCCATCGACGAGCGTGCGGACATAGGCGAAGCTGCCATTGCCGAACACCGTGTCCGCCGCTGTCAGATAGGCGAGCGTAAGATCGATGCCGCGCTGCGGGGTATGCACGACGGGCGAGTGGAAGGTCGCATTCTCGGCGAGCAGCGGCCGGAGGCTCTCCGCGCTCCGGTCGCCCTCCATATGATCGAACCAGCGCTGGAGACGGGGATCGATGGTCATCCGAGATGCTCGGCGAAAAAGGCCGTCGTCCGGCTGTCCGCGAGCTCGGCCGCTTCATCGTTGCGGCGATTGCCGAACTCGGTCGCGAAACCGTGATCCAGCCCCTCATAGTCATGCAGCGTGACCTTCGCATGATCGTCGAGCCCTTCATGCATGGCCGCCTGTGCCTCGGCGGGCACGAAGCCGTCCGCGGTCGGGATGTGCAGCATGATCGGATGGGCGATCGCATGTTTCTCGCCGAGCAGCCCATCGATCCCGACGCCATAATAACCGACGCTGGCGTCGATATCCGTGCGCGCCGCGGTCATGAAGGCGAGCCGCCCGCCCAGGCAATAGCCGACACAGCCGACCTTGGCGCGGCTCTCCCCGCCAATCTCCTCGCGGGCGGCGTGAATCGTCGCCTCGATATCGCGCACGCCCTGATCCTGATCGAACTCGCCCATCAGATCGAGCGCGGTCTGGAACTCGGTATCGACATCGGGATCGAGTTCGACGCCAGGCTTGAGTCTCCAGAAGAGGTCGGGCGCGAGCGCCAGATAGCCTTCGCTCGCCCAATGGTCGCATTTGGCGCGAATGCCCGGATTTACGCCGAAAATCTCCTGGATGACGATGATCGCGGCTTTCGCTTCTCCCGTTGGCGCGGCGCGATAGGCGCCGAACGTCTCGCCGCCGCTCAGTGTCGAAATCTTGGTCATGCTGCCCATTGGCTGTCCTCCTGTCCGGTTTCGTGATTCAAAAGGAATCGCTTCGTGGATATGCCGTCGCCGCCCGAATAATAGCCGATCCGCCCACCCGCCGCGATGACGCGGTGACAGGGCACGACCAGCGGGAGCGGATTGTGGCTGCACGCCCGGCCGATGGCGCGCGGGCCGGATTCGATACGGCGGGCGACCTCGCCATAGCTTTGCGCTTCGCCATAGGGGATGGCGACGATCGCCGCGCGCAGCTCGTTGCCGCGCGCCGTCGAAGCCGGTTCGAGCGGCAGATCGAAGCGGCGCAGCGTGCCGGCGAAATAGGCGTCTATCTGCCGTGCGGTTTCGCGGAGCAGCGGATGATCGCTGCGGTCCGGCTCGGCGGATGCGCCGAGGAAATCGATCGATGTCAGCGCGTCGGCATTGGCCGATATCGTTATCGCGCCGATCGGGCTCGCAATAATATGGCAGGTCATGGACGGAGTTTCGCGCATTGCGTATGGAAAGGCCAGAGAATTGAGGGAGCCCGTCCATGAAAGTCACTGTCGATGTCGATTGCACGCCGGAAGAAGCGCGCCGCTTTCTGGGGCTGCCGGACCTTACGCCGCTGCACGACCTTTATCTCGACAGGATGAAGGAGACGATGGAGGAGGGGATCACGCCCGATACCATCGAAAAACTGATGCGCAGCTGGGGCCCGATGAGCGAGGCGGGGCTTTCGATGTGGACGCGGTTCTTCGATCAGATCAGCGGCACGAAGAAGTGATGTCGCGCCGATGGCGCTGACGGGGCATGACGGCACGACGATATTCGCGCTGTCGACGGCCGGTCTTCCCAGCGCGATTGCCATTATCCGCCTGAGCGGTCCGCAGAGCGGTGCCGCGCTCGCAGCGCTGACAGGCCGGACGTTCGAATCGCGCCGCGCATCCCTGGCGCTGATCCGCGATCCCGACAATGGCGAGCCGGTCGACCGGGCGTTGATATTGTGGTTTCCGGGCCCCGACACGGCGACCGGCGAGGATATGGCCGAATTTCATGTTCATGGCAGCCGCGCCGTAGCGGCGAAGATGCTCGAAATCCTGAGCGATATGAATGGCTTGCGCGGGGCCGAGGCGGGGGAGTTCACGCGCCGCGCTTTCCTGAGCGGGCGGATGGACCTTTCGGAGACTGAGGGGCTCGGCGATTTGTTGGCTGCCGAAACGGAGAGCCAGCGCCGCCATGCGCTGGCGATGGCGGAAGGCGGATTGGCGAGCCGGATTGCCGACTGGCGGGAACGGTTGCTTGCGGCCGAGGCGCGGCTGGAGGCGGTGCTCAATTTTTCCGACGAGGGCGATGTCGACGAGGGTGACGAGAAATTCGCGCTGGACGTCGCGAGCGATGTTCACAGTGAAATTCTTACGGTGCTGGAAGCGCCGCCGGCCGAGCGGTTACGCGACGGGATCCGGGTCGCGCTGGCGGGGCCGCCCAATGCCGGCAAGTCGACGCTGTTCAACGCGCTCATTGCGCGCGAGGCGGCGATCGTTTCGCCAACGGCTGGCACGACGCGCGACGTGATCGAAGCGCCGGTCGATATCGATGGCGTCGCGTTCCTGTTCAGCGATACGGCCGGGCTGCGCGAGAGCGGGGACGCGATCGAAGATGAAGGTGTGGCGCGGGCCCGTCAGACTTCGCAGCGAGCAGATATCATTCTCTGGCTTGGCGCGCCCGCGGATGCGCCGGACGGCGATCGCGTCGTCATTCTCCATGCACGCGCGGATGAGGGCGGGCGGGCGACCAAACCCGAGCAGGCGGTGCTCGCGGTTTCGGCGAAGACAGGCGAGGGGATGGACGCGTTGCGGGCTTTGCTGCTGGAGCGCGCGCGCGCAATGCTGCCGCGCGATGACCAGTTGGCGCTCAACCAGCGGCAGCGGCAAGCCCTGCGCGATGCAGGGGCGAGTCTTGAGACGGCGCAGGGCGGCGACTGGATCTTGCTCGTGGAGACGATCCGGCAGGCGCGCGCGGCGCTGGACCGTCTGAGCGGCCATGGCGGAGTCGAAGACATGCTCGATGCGCTGTTCGGGCGCTTCTGCATCGGCAAATAGCCGCGAGCGTTTCACGTGAAACATCTTGGACTCGCACGGCGACGCTGATATGGGCCGCGCATGGCGAAAAGCGGAAGCAGTGAACGCTATGACGTGATTGTCGTAGGCGGCGGCCATGCAGGCTGCGAAGCGGCGGCGGTGGCTGCGCGTACGGGCGCGCGCACGGCGCTCGTGTCGATGCGGCGCGACATGATCGGTGCGATGTCCTGCAATCCGGCGATCGGGGGTCTGGGCAAGGGCCATCTGGTGCGCGAGGTGGACGCGTTCGACGGTCTGATCGGCCGGGCGTCGGACGCGGCAGCGATCCACTACCGTATGCTTAACCAGAGCAAGGGCGCGGCGGTGCGCGGGCCGAGGATACAGGCGGATCGGGCGCTGTATCGCGCGGCAATCCAGGATATGCTCGCCGACGAGCCGCTGCTCGACATAGTCGAGGCGGAGGCGACGGCGCTCGATCTCGATACCGACGGGCAGCGCGTGCGTGGCCTTGTCGTCGATGGCGGGCGCGTGCTTGCCGCAAGTTCCGTTGTGCTGGCCACCGGGACGTTTCTTGGCGCTAAACTACATTTCGGTTTGGAGAACCACGCGGGCGGGCGTGTCGGCGAACGCGCGGCGACGGCGATGGCGGAGCAGCTTCGGGCCGCCGATTTGCCGATGGCGCGCCTGAAGACTGGCACGCCGCCGCGGCTCGACGGCCGAACGATCGATTGGGCGGCGCTCGAAGTGCAGCCGTCCGATGGAGAACGCTGGACCATGTCCGCGCGCACGCCGGGCCGGCGCAATCCGGAAGTCTTTTGCGCGATTACGCGGACCAACGCGCGCACGCACGATATCATCCGGAACTCGCTTGACCGGTCGCCGCTGTTTTCCGGCGAGATCCAGGGTGAGGGACCCCGCTATTGCCCGTCGATCGAGGACAAGATCCATCGCTTCGGTGACCGCGACGGGCACCAGATTTTCCTGGAACCGGAAGGCCTCGATGACCCGACCGTCTATCCGAACGGCATCTCGACATCGATGCCCGCGGATGTACAGCGCGATTTCCTGCGGACCATCGCCGGGCTGGATAAAGTCGAGATCGCGCAGCTCGGCTATGCGGTTGAATATGATTATGTCGATCCACGCATATTGGGTCACGATCTCGGCGTGCGCACGATGCCGGGGCTGTATCTGGCCGGGCAGATCAATGGCACCACGGGGTATGAGGAGGCCGCGGCGCAGGGGCTGGTCGCGGGTATCAACGCGGCGAGGTTCGCGATGGCGCTCGAGCCGGTCAAGTTCGACCGCGATGATAGCTATATCGGCGTGATGATCGACGATCTTGTGCTCCAAGGCGTCACGGAACCGTATCGCATGCTAACCGCGCGCGCCGAATATCGCCTGCGGCTCCGGGCCGACAATGCGATCACGCGGCTCAGCGGGAAGGCTGAGGCGTGGAACTGTCTCGGCGAGGAGCAAAAGACGCTCGCGCATCGCCGGGCCGCACAGATCGCCCGGCTCCGCGAGGCCGCGCGGCAGCCCGCCACCGCCGAAGTGGCGGAAAAAGCGGGTATCGCCGTCGGTCAGCATCGCGAAACGCGCGCGCTTTCGGAATGGCTGAAGCTACCGGGAGGGACGTCCGAGGCGTTCAGATCGGTCGTACCGGACAGTGCGGATCTGGATGATGACGTCATCGGCGAGGTGCTCGAGGATATCCGCTATGCGCCTTATCTCGAGCGACAGGCGGCGGAAATCGCACGGCTAAATGCAGACGAAAATATCCGCATTTCGGCAGCGCTCCGTTACGCCGATATTGCCGGCCTTTCGAAGGAGATGGTCGAACGGCTGGAGGCAGCGCGCCCCGGGACATTGGGCGAGGCCGGGCGTATTCGTGGTATAACGCCGGCGGCGCTGGCCGCGATATTGGTGCACACCCGTCAGCGCGCCGCGTGAGTGCGATGGACGAGAGCGCGGTCCGGCACTGGCTTGCCGACGCGCTGCATGTTTCACGTGAAACACTCGAACGCATCGAATGCTATATCGCGCTGCTGACGGAAGAATCGCGCCACCAGAATCTGATCGCGCAATCGACCATGGACGTAATCTGGGAGCGCCATATTCGCGATTCTGCGCAGCTGTTGACTCTCGCCGATCCCGACCTGCGCGCCGGCGCCTGGATTGATTTGGGCTCGGGCCCCGGTCTCCCCGGCCTGATACTGGCGCTGATCGGCGATATGCGCATGACACTTGTCGAGGTGCGGAAGAAACGGGTCGAGTTTCTCCATCGGGCGATCGACCGGCTCGCGCTGGGTGGCCGCGTGACCGTCGAGGGACGCAGGCTCGAACGCGTCGAAAGCGCTACCTATGACGTCATCACGGCGCGCGCCTTTACCGCACTGCCGCGCCTCTTTGCGCTCGCGCATCGCTTTTCGAACGCGCATACGCAATGGCTGTTGCCAAAAGGGCGTCGGGCACAGGAAGAACTGGAAGAGGCGCGCCGAACATGGCAAGGTGACTTCGCGCTGGTGCCGAGTCTGACCGACAATGAAGCGCATATAATCGTCGCACGCAATGTGAAGCCGAGGAGACGTTCATGATCCGCATCGCGATAGCCAATCAAAAGGGCGGTGTGGGCAAGACGACGACGGCAATCAATCTCGCGACGGCGCTCGCGGCCTCGGGTTGGAAGGTGCTGCTGCTCGACCTGGATCCGCAGGGAAACGCCTCTACCGGTCTGGGGATCTCGCACGAGCAACGTACGCGTTCGAGCTACGACCTTCTCATCGGAGAGGCAACTGTGGAAGAAGCGGCCGTGGCGTCGCGCGTTCCGCGGCTCGATGTCGTACCCGCTACGGTCGATCTGTCGGGCGCGGAAATCGAGCTTGTCGACTATGAAGCGCGAACGGAGCGCCTCGATATGGCGCTGTCCGACGCACCGGCATCGCGTTGGGACGTTTGCCTCATCGATTGTCCGCCCTCGCTGGGGCTGTTGACGATCAACGCGCTTGTCGCAGCGCCCTCTCTGCTTGTGCCGCTGCAATGCGAATTTTTTGCGCTTGAAGGATTAAGCCAGCTTTTACAGACAGTTGAGCGCGTGCGCGAACGGTTCAACCCCGATATTTCGATCTTCGGCGTCGTGCTGACCATGTACGATCGCCGCAACAACCTGTCGGGCCAGGTCGCGGACGATGTGCGCGCCGTGCTCGGCAAGCTCGTTTTCGACACCGTTATCCCGCGCAATGTCCGGCTTTCCGAGGCGCCGAGCCATGGCATGCCGGCGCTGATCTACGATTATCGCTGCCCCGGATCGGAAGCCTATATGGCACTGGCGCGCGAAACCATCGCCCGGTTGCCCAAAAAAGCGGCAGCGGCCTGAAAGAGACGATAATGAGCGACAAAAGAACCACGAAAAAGGCGCCCGCGAAGAAGAAGCCGACCGGACTGGGCCGTGGCCTTTCTGCGCTGATGGGCGAGGTCGAAAAGGAAAGCCCGGTTAACGCGGCACCGGACGAAGGCGCCGTCCAGTTGCTGCCGGTCGGCAAGATCGCGCCGCATCCCGATCAGCCGCGCCGGCATTTCGACGATGAGGCGCTGGGCGAGCTCGCGCGGTCGATCGAGGCGCGGGGCATGATTCAGCCCATCGTGGTGCGGCCGCAGGGCACCGAATATCAGATCGTCGCGGGCGAGCGGCGCTGGCGGGCGGCCCAGCGCGCGCAGCTGCATCAAGTACCGGTCATCGTCCGCGATTTCGACGATGCGGAAACGCTCGAAATCGCGCTGGTCGAGAATATTCAGCGCGAAGACCTGAACGCGATCGAGGAGGCCGAAGCCTATAAGCGCCTGATCGACGATTTCGGGCACAGCCAAGCGGCGCTCGCCCGGCTCGTCCACAAGTCGCGCAGCCATGTCGCCAATCTGCTGCGCCTGCTCGATCTGCCGGATGCGGTGCGCGCGATGGTCGTCTCCGGCGAGCTCGATATGGGCCATGCCCGGGCGATCATCTCCGCGCCGGATGCCGAGGCATTGGCGCGGCTGATTGCGGCACAGGGGCTGTCGGTGCGCGAGGCGGAAGCGCTGGCGCGGCGCGCGAAGCCCGGTGGCGATTCTGCGCCGCGCAAACCCGCCAAGGAACGCGATGCCGATATCGTCGCGCTCGAACGCCAGTTGAGCGAAGCGATCGGCCTCAAGGTCGCGATCGAGCATGACGGCAGGGGCGGCGTTGTCGGTATTGCTTATAAGTCGCTCGATCAACTGGACCTGATCTGTCAGCGGCTGTCCGGCGAAAAGATATAGATTTCAGATGCTTATCGCAGTGATCGCGCCTTGCGCGCTATTGCGAACAGTTCTTCGTCGGCCGCAATGAGACCCGGCCCGCCGGCGCTCTTCAAAACCCGCTCGGCTTCACCCGCCCGGTCTATCGCGATGGCGAGCGCATCGCTCCGCCAGCGCTCGACCTGATCGGTGATAACCGCCTTGTCCTTCCAGAAGATCGCGCGGCCCGCCTTCGCGATGACCGATTGCGCGCTGTTGCCGCGCTCGACCTCGGCGCGCAGACTGGCGAGCAGCATCAGGCGGCGCAGCACAGCGCGCAGCAGGGGAATGCCGCTCAGTCCTTCGCTGGCGAGCTGCGTCAGTTCGCGATCGAGCGCGGCCAGATCGCCTGAAAGTACCAGATTGGCCAGCCGCGACAGGTCGCCCTCGTCGCTATTGGCCGCGAGCGCATCGAGCACGTCATGATCGACGCGGCGCGGCCGGTCCGGCGCGGCATCGAGATAGAGCGCGAGCTTCGTAAGCTCGCTCCCCAATATCGCCCGGTCGCCATGGCAGCCGCGCGCGAGCCGTCGTGCGACGTCGGGCGCAATCTGCAGGCCGCTTTCCTGCGCCATCTCGATCACCAGCCGGTCGGCGTCGCGGCCTTCGGGTGCATAGCTAGCGCAGGCCATCGCCGCGTCGCTGCCGAATGCGAGCTTCACAAGCTTGTTGGTCGCGCGCAACGCGCCGGCGATTGCAACGACCGGGTTTCCGGCGGTTTCCGCCTCGAGCAGCGCTTCGACCGCCGCGAAAATCTCGTCGCCCGCCGGATCGACGCGGATGAAGCGCGAACCGCCAAAGAGCGAAATGGCCGCGGCTTCGTCGGCCAGTTTCGCCGGATCGGATTTGAGCTCGGGCCCAGTGAGATCGATCCGTTCCGCTTCCTCGCCCATCGCCTTTGCCAGCATCGCGGCAAGCGCCTCGGAGCCGGACCGGTCCGGGCCGTAAAGAAGGTAGAAGCGGATATCTTCGCTCGGCGCGGAGAGCGCCCGGCTGATCTGGCCGCGATTGGCCTTCACCTAGGGCAGTTCCTGGTCGGGCGCGGCCTCGGGCGCCGGATTTCCGGCGCGCTGTTCGGCCCGGCGCGTCGCATAGAGCGCAATTCGCGCGACGATCTGGTCTGCGACCTGTTCGGTCAGGCGCTCGAGCGCCGTGTCCTCGGCCGCGATCGTCGCATATTCGGAGGACACGACGTCGATGCCGGCGTCCGATCCCGCCGTCGCGTCGAGCAGCACGGTGCCCCGGTCGATGGTCACGAGTTGAAAGCGCGCGCGCAGCGTCCGCCGTTCGCGCGTCACGGCATTGTCGGCCCGAACACCGAAACCTTCGATCCGGTCGTCGAGCGTCACTTCGAGCCGATAGCGCGGCGTTTCGCTTCCCACCGCGCCCAGCCGCTGCGCGAGCGCGCCGCGCATCAGATAGCCGGCGCGCCCTGGAATGCCGCCGATTTCCACCGCGCCCAGCGTCTCGCGCGCCGGTGATTCCGCGCCGCCGTAGAGCGGGCGCAGACCGCATGCCGAGAGCAGGGTCAGCAAGCACAGGCCAAGGGCGGCGATCCGTATCACGCGACGATATTTACCAGACGATCGGGCACGACGATAATCTTTTTGGGCGTCCCGCCATCGAGCTGCCGCGCGATCTTCTCCGATGCGAGCGCCAGCGCTTCGAGATCGGCCTTGGATGTGCCTTTCGCCGCCGACAGCGTATCGCGCAGCTTGCCGTTCACCTGCACCGCGATCGTCACTTCGTCCTCGACGAGCAGCGCCGGGTCCGCTTCGGGCCAGGGTGCATCGGCGACCATGCCGGTTTCGCCCAGCGCCTGCCAGCTTTCCTCGGCCAGATGCGGCGCCATTGGCGCGACAAGGCGGACGATGGTGCGGATCGCGGTATCGCGGCTCGCACTCGGCTCTGCCTTTTCGATGGCATTGGTGAGTTCGTAGATCTTGGCGACGGCCTTGTTGAAGGAGAGCGCCTCGATATCCTCGCCGATCCCGGCGATCGTCTGGTGCAGTTTCCGGTCGAGACTTTCATCGGCACCTTGGCCCGGCGCGTTCCCCTCGATCAGCCGCCAAAGCCGCTGCGTGAAGCGCCATGCGCCTTCGATTCCGGCCTCTGTCCAGGGAAGGTCGCGCTCGGGCGGGCTGTCGGACAGCATGAACCAGCGCACCGCGTCCGCGCCATATTGATCGACGATCGGATCGGGATCGACGACGTTCTTCTTCGATTTCGACATCTTCTCAATGCGGCCGATCTCAACTGGAAACCCCGGCCATCCCGGCGCAGTTAGCGTTTCTCCGTCGCGTTCAATCTCCTCTGGCGAGAGCCATATGCGTGTGGCTGCGCCGGAACCACTCTGAACATTTTCTTGTTCACTCAGATAATAGGCCTTGGTGTCTATGTAATATGTTTCGTGCGTGACCATGCCTTGGGTAAACAGGCCGGCGAACGGCTCTTTCACGTCGAGCATGCCGATGCGGTTGAGCGCGCGCGTCCAGAAACGGGCATAGAGAAGGTGGAGGATCGCGTGCTCGACCCCGCCGATATACTGGTCGACCGGCAGCCAGGCCTCGGCCTCGGCCGTGTCGAACGGTTTGTCGTCCGGCTGGCTGGCGAAGCGGATGAAATACCAGCTGCTGTTGACGAAGGTGTCGAGCGTATCGGTTTCGCGCAGCGCTGCTTCGCCGCATTCGGGGCATTCGACATGTTTCCATGTCGGGTGCCGGTCGAGCGGATTGCCGGGCGTTTCGAAATCGATGTCTTCGGGGAGGGCAACCGGCAGCTCGTCCTTGGGCACGGCAATGGGGCCGCAGTTTTCGCAATGCACGATCGGGATCGGCGTGCCCCAATAGCGCTGGCGCGATACGCCCCAGTCGCGCAATCGCCATTCGGTCGTGCCTTCGCCCCAGCCCTCTTCTTCGGCGCGCGCGATGACGGCACTCTTCGCCGTCTCGACGTCCATGCCGTCGAGAAAGCGTGAATTGACGAGCAGGCCGTCGCCCGAAAAAGCCTCATCGCCCTCGAAATCGGAATCCGTGTCGTCGCCCTCCGCGATAACACGGCGCACGGGCTGTCCATATTTGCGGGCGAAATCCATGTCGCGCTGGTCGTGGGCGGGCACGCCGAATATCGCGCCCGTGCCGTAATCCATGAGCACGAAATTCGCGATATAGACGGGCAATTCCCATTCCGGCTGAAACGGATGCGCAGCCGTCAGCCCCGTATCGAAGCCGAGCTTTTCCGCGCTTTCGATATCGGCGGCGGAGGTCCCGCCGGACTGACATTGCGCGATAAAGGCGGCCGCTTCGGCATTTTTGGACGCCACGGCTTCGGCGAGCGGATGATCGGCGGCGACTGCGACGAAGCTCGCGCCGAAAATCGTATCGGGCCGGGTCGTGAAGACCTGGAGCTGGCTCTGCCCGTTGACCGGTTCGCTGAGCGTGAAGCGGAAACGCAGGCCGCGGCTCTTGCCGATCCAGTTTTCCTGCATCAGCCTGACCTTGTCCGGCCATTGATCGAGTTCGCCGAGCCCGGCCAGCAGGTCCTCGGCAAAATCCGTGATCTTCAGGAACCACTGACTGAGCTTGCGGCGCTCGACCGGCGCGCCCGAGCGCCAGCCCTTGCCGTCGATCACCTGCTCGTTGGCGAGCACGGTCATGTCCACCGGGTCCCAGTTGACGGCGCTTTCCTTGCGATAGACGAGGCCGGCGGCGAACAGGTCGAGGAACAGCGCCTGTTCATGGCCGTAATAATCGGGTTCGCAGGTCGCCAGTTCGCGCGTCCAGTCGAGCGCGAACCCGAGCCGTTTGAGCTGGCCGCGCATCGCCTCGATATTGCCGCGCGTCCATGCGCCCGGATGGACTTTCTTCTCCATCGCCGCATTTTCGGCCGGCATGCCGAATGCGTCCCACCCCATCGGATGCAACACCTCATGCCCCGTCATTCGGCGATACCGGGCGAGCACGTCGCCCATCGTATAGTTGCGGACATGGCCCATATGGATGCGCCCCGAAGGATAGGGGAACATCTCGAGCACATAGCTTTTGGGCTTGGCGGACGCGGAATCGGCGGCGAAAGTCCCGGCCTCTTCCCAGGCTTTCTGCCACCTTTGGTCGACCGCTTGCGGATTGAAGCGAGACGGCATCGTCAAAACTTTCGTTTAGTGCGGCGCTGCGGCCATGACCGGCCTCAGCCGATCACGGTATTGCGGCGCAATTCGCGGGCCCGGGTGAGGATGATCTCCTCGAGCCGCTGGACGGTCGCGGCCTGAACGGGCGCTTCGAGCCATTGCGTGCCATTGTATAGCTGACGCGACGCGGCGACGGTCAACGCATCGGCCCGCAGGTCGCGGTCGAGTATGGTCACCGTCAGCTTCATCCGCTCCGTCGGCGCTGCCGGATTGGCGTACCAGTCCGTAACGATCACGCCGCCCGCCGAATCGACCTGCGCCATCGGCATGAAGGAGAGCGTTTCGAGGCTTGCGCGCCAGAGATAGCTGTTGACGCCGATCGTCGAGACCTGGGCGGGCGCCAGTTCCTGGTTCGGACGATCGCCGCCGCCACAGGCCATGAGAGACAGCGGCAAAAGAGCGGCAAAGGCGGCATTGCGCATACGGAACATGATACTTACCTGCGTGGAAATGAAAGCGAAACAAAGCCCGGTTATAGCTGCTTGGGCAACCCCCGCAAGCGCGCTCTTCCGAGTCGTCGGAAACCGGGCTGTGGAGCTTGCGCAACACTGGGCCGGATTCGACTCCGGCCAGTAGAACGACTCGAAGTCTTCATGCTAGGGCAATGTTGCAGGGAGAATAACTGGATTATGTACGGGCGCTTCACATTGGCAGCTTTGGCGGGATCGGCGCTGTTTGTCGCCGGTTTGACGGCCATGCCCGATGCGGCCGAGTCGCAGGCCCGTTCGCTCTCCCTCAATGCGCCCGGCGCGATCGGCACCTTCACGCCGGCCTCGGGCGACCCTGCCATGGCCCGCGCGCTGCGCCGCGCCGGCATTTCGAGCCGCGGCATGCGGTTCACCCCGTCCGCCTCGCGTCAGGGCGATCGGCCGGTCACCGTGGCCGTGCGCGCGCGTGCGACGACGACGGCACAGGCCGAGCGCAATGCCGAGATCGCGATGGCACAAAGCTCGTCGACCGGCGTTACGGCGATCACGCCGTCCGCCTATAATCTCGGCGTCTCCGTCGGCTGGCGGCGGTTCGCCATTTCGGGCGACGTTGCCCGCGTCGACAATGGCGTCATTCCGGGCCGTTCGCGCGAATCGGCGGATGTCGGCGTCAGCTATTCGGGCCGCGGTTGGAGCACCCGGGTCCAGGTCTCGGCCGACCGGCCGTCTGCGGCATCGGCACCAAGCCTGATCGACAATGAGGAACGGCTCGCGGTCGATGTCGGCGGTTCGTACAGCATTGCCCGCAACGTCGCGATCACTGGCGGGGTCCGCTATCAGCGCGAGCATCGGCTTGAGCAGGTCGACGACCAGCGCCGCGACAGCCAGGCCGTCTATGTCGGCACCGCTTTCCGTTTCTGATCTGAAGCGTTTCTAGCTTAGAGTGTTTTTCCTTGCCGATGGCGTAAGTGCGCCGATGGCCGCCCAGCCATATATGCCGAACCCGCGCAACGATTGCGCGCGCCGACGGTTCATGCCGCCAAGCGCGACAACCGGCATGCGGGACCGTGTCGCGAGCCGCCCGAATCGCATCCGGCCGAGCGTTCGACCGCCAGGATGCGACCGTGTCGCGAACACCGGCGAGATGAAAACGAGATCGGCGCCGATCCGTTCGGCCAGCCGCAATTCGGCTTCGTCATGGACGGCAACGGTGCGGAGCAGATCGCGCGGCGTGCGATGCGGCGACCGGCTGTGAAATCCTTCCGCTCGAGTTGCGCGCGCGAATTGCGCCGAGCCGGCCACGATGAGCAGCAGCCTGCGCGCGCGCGCAATCTCCCGGATGCGCGCGATCAGCCTTCGCCGTTCGGGCGGCGCGAGGCTGTAGTGCCGCACAATTACACCGCTGCCGCGCGGCAGCGCCTTGAGCGCCGGCCAGAGATTGTCGCCCTGCCGTTCGTCGGTCATCATCCAGAGCCGGGGAAGTGGGTGGCCGCGTCGCACGCGGCTTCCTATAGCAGGCGCTATGGCTACAGGCGATAATCCCTCCGCACCCGAAGACCGGCTGTCCGCCGTCGAGGACAGCATCGCGCGCGCGGCACAACGCGCGCAGCGCGAACCGGCCGATATCGCGCTGATCGCGATTTCAAAGACGCACGATGCAGCGGCAATCCGCCCGCTGATCGCCGCCGGTCAGCGCGTTTTCGGCGAGAACCGCGTACAGGAAGCGCAGGGCAAATGGCCCTCGCTCAAGGCCGAGACGCCCGATATCGAACTGCATCTCGTCGGCCAGCTGCAGTCGAACAAGACCGAGGATGCGGTCGCGCTGTTCGATGCGATCCACAGCGTCGACCGACCGTCTCTGGTCAAGGCGCTGGCCAAGGCCTTCGCCAAGACCGAGCGGCGACCGGCGCTGTTCGTGCAGGTGAATATCGGCGACGAGGAACAGAAGGGCGGGTGTGCGATTGCCGATTTGCCCGATCTGCTTAAGCGGGCGCGCGATGCGGGGC
>NZ_JBQLZN010000047.1:0-14337 GCF_052168295.1 Parasphingopyxis sp.
TCCATCAGCACGCCCGAGCGTTCGTCCGCGCCGGCGCCCGCATCGCCGTTGCCGGAGAAGCTTGCGGCCAGCAACACGGTCACCACGATGGTGGCGAGGCCCGTGGCGCCGATGCGTATCCGGTTTACCCGCTCCTGGCGCGCATCGCTCAGATTGTCAGCAGGGTGGTCCATCCCGTGTCGTCTCCCGGGCCAGCCATGGCGGGACAGCCAGTCCCTTCTCGGCCAGCCACTCGGCATTATACAGTGTCGAAAGATAGCGCAAACCGCTGTCGCAGAGGATCGTCACGATCGTCTTGCCCGGCCCCATCACCTTGGCCAGCTCCATCGCGCCCGCGACGTTGATGCCGGAGGACAGGCCGAGGCACAGCCCTTCTTCGGAAAGCAGGCGATGGACCCAGACGAGCCCTTCGTCGTCCGAGATGCGGAACTGCGTATCGATCGGCGCATCCTCGAGATTGGCGGTCACCCGCCCCTGGCCGATACCTTCGGCGACCGACGAGCCTTCCGACTTCAGCTCGCCATGCGCATAATATTCGTAGAGCGCCGCGCCATGCGGATCGCTGAGCGCGATCGTGACGTCCTCAGAATATTCCTTGAGTCCCATGCCGACTCCAGCGAGCGTGCCCCCGGTGCCGACCGCGCAGGTGAAACCGTCGACCTTGCCGTCGGTCTGTTCCCAGATTTCCTTCGCGGTCGTTTTGATATGCGCGCGGCGGTTGGCGATATTGTCGAACTGGTTCGCCCAGAGCGCGTTTTCGGTTTCATCGGCGATGCGGCGCGACTGGTGGACGAAATGGCAGGGCGACGAATAGGGCGCGGCGGGCACGAGCACGAGCTCCGCACCGAGCGCGCGCAGCGTGTCCATCTTCTCCTTGCTCTGCGTGTCGGGCATCACGATGATCGACTTGTAGCCCTTGGCGTTGGCGACGAGCGCGAGGCCGATACCGGTATTCCCGGCCGTGCCCTCGACGATCGTGCCGCCGGGTTCGATCAACCCCTGCTCCTCCGCCTCTTCGACGATATAGAGCGCGGGCCGGTCCTTCACCGAGCCACCGGGATTGGCGAATTCGCATTTGCCGAGAATCTCGCAACCGCTGTCCTCGGACGGGCTTTTGAGGCGGACGAGCGGCGTGTTGCCGATAAGCGCAAGCGGATGGGAAACAATAGTCATGGCGGCGGTCTACCCCAGCCGCGTTCGGACGGGCAAGCAATCTTGGCTTGGACGCGGCAAAGCTCGGGCTTGGCGGAACGGCGCCGCCGCGCCTATCGAAACGCGCATGACGCGCAAATCTTCCTTCGCGCCGGTCGTCGACGATCGGGTGCGGCTGCTGATCCTCGGCAGCCTGCCGGGGGAGGAATCGCTGCGCCAGGCGCAATATTATGCGCACCCGCAGAACCGTTTTTGGGAACTGGTCGGCGCGGCGCTCGATATCGAGCTTCGCCCGCTTGATTATGAGGATCGGCTTGCCGCCTTGCTCGCTCGCGGCGTCGGGCTGTGGGACGTGATCGCCGATGCCCGGCGCGCGGGCAGCCTCGACAGCGCGATCCACGACGCGCGCGAGAACGATCTGCGCACGCTCGTGGCCTCGTTACCGGCGTTGCGCGCGATCGCCTTCAACGGCCGGAAATCGGCGACGACGGGGCGCAAACAGCTCGGCGATGCCGGCGGAAGCTATCGGCTGATCGACCTGCCCTCGTCGAGCCCCGCCTACGCCGCGATGCGGTTCGAGGAGAAGCTTTCGCACTGGTCGGCGATCGGCGCCATCGTTCGCGAAGCGTAATCGTCGAACACGCCGGCCCCCTTCCGATACCGGGCGCCGTCATGCCGTTCGTCGAATTGTCTTGCTCTGTCATCATTCTATCACAAAAATTTTGTTGACGAACCATGCTGCAGTCGCGAAAAGCCGCGCCATCATGAAAAAAGCCATAACCCCCCTCGCGGTCGCACCGCTCGCGGCCCTTATCGCTCTCGCTGGTTGCAGCGAGCCGGAACCAGACGTTGTCGGCGAAATGGCCGACCCCCAAGCGGAAGAGATCGAGGAACTCGATCCGGCAGAACTGCCGCCGATGCGCGTGCGCGAGGCCAGCTTCCGCTGCGACGACAACAGCGTCGTCTATGTCAGCTTCTACACCAATGACAGCCAGGTCGGCGTCGCCATGGAACAGGATGCCATCCAGACGATCCTGCCGAACGAGGCCATGGCCGCACCGGGCGAGGAAGGCGAGGAGCCGGCGGAAGAAGCCAACGGCACGCCGCGCTATTCCGGCGAAGGCTATACGCTGATCGGCAACAGCGATGCATCGAGCATCCAGTTCGCCCGCCCCGGCGGCGGTCTCCAGACCTGCGACAGCTAAGCCCGAACACTCCCATCAATCGCAAGGGCCGGTAGCGCGATCGCTGCCGGCCCTTTTTTGTCGCCGATCTTGCCTTTGGGCGGCCCACCATTTTACCATCGGGCCGGACAAAGGGGGCAGATATGGGGAAGGCCTGCGGCCGGGTAATCGCGCTGGCGTCCGTTATCGCACTGGGCGGTTGCGCATCGTTGCAGACGCCGATGACGGAATTCGCGACGGACTATAACCGCGTGATCGCGGATACGCGCAACGAGATGATCCTGCTCAACATCGTGCGCGCCCGGTTTCGCGAACCGACCCATTATTCGACGCTGAGCCAGGTGAGCGGTAATATCTCGATCCGCGGCGGCGCGAGCGCGGACCTGGGCGGCATTATCGACGATATCGATGCCGATGCCGGCGTTTCGCTCAACATCAGCTCCTCGCCATCTTTCCAGATCGTACCGCTCAATACGAACCAGTTTGCGGGCGGCATCCTTCGACCGATCGAACCCAATGTGGTCGCCATCTTTCTCGGCCAGGGCTGGAACGAGCATCAACTCGCCGCCCTGCTCATCGAGAGCGTCACCTGCAACGGCACCGAATATGCGAACGACCTGCGGCGTGACGCCGACGGCGATGATGAGTGGGGTGTCCTGTCGCGCCGCGACGTGTTCGGACTCGGCTTCCGGTCCGGCGCGGCGCGCGAGGCAAGCGATGCGCCGATCGCGACATTCACCCCGGCCGAAGCCTCCGCAGCAAATGCAGTGCTCTCCAACCTCAGCGATAATTACCGGGTCACCATCGGCCGGAATAGCGAGGGCGAGGCGCAGTTCGAGATCCGCGAGCGCGTCCCGCAGGAGTTGCAGGTCACCACAGCGGCCGATAGCGTATGCGGCGGCGCCAGCCTGTCCCCCGACGATTACGAGCTGCGCTCGGTCGAAGGCGTCATCTATTATCTCGGCGAAATCGTCCGCTCGGGCCAGGGGCTGCGCGACGAACGCAATCGGTTGATCTTCGACGTCACGACGAGCGCGGCGGCCGGCAGCCATTCCATCCATGTCGAGCATCGCGGGCGGGACTGGTATATCGGTGCATCGCCCGAGCCGGGCGGCGACCGCTCGATCCAGGTGATCAGCCTCGTCAGCCAGTTGATCGCCTTGCAGACGTCGAGCGATGCCCTGGAACGCTCGCCATCAACGCTGACGATCAACTGACCGGGCGGTCCGATGGACGCGAACTGCGCGGTCATGCCCAGCAAAGCGCCGTTTCGCTCTAGCGGGATCGCACGACCGCCGCTAAGGCGCTTCGCATGCCAGAAAATGCCCCTGCAATTACGCCCGAAATCGTCGCGGAGCACGGCCTCAACGAAGAGGAATATGCCCGCATCCTTGCCGCGCTCGACCGCGAGCCGAACCTTGTCGAGCTTGGCATTTTCTCGGTCATGTGGTCAGAGCATTGCAGCTACAAGAGCTCCCGCCGGCATCTGAAAAAGCTGCCGACAGAAGGCCCGCAGGTCATCCAGGGGCCGGGCGAAAATGCGGGCGTTATCGATATCGGCGACGGACAGGCGGCGATCTTCAAGATGGAGAGCCACAACCACCCGTCCTACATCGAACCCTATCAGGGCGCGGCGACGGGCGTCGGCGGCATCTTGCGCGACGTCTTCACCATGGGCGCGCGGCCGGTCGCGAATATGAATGCGCTGCGCTTCGGCCGGCCCGATCATCCCAAGACACGGCATCTGGTGTCGGGCGTGGTCGCGGGGATCGGCGGTTACGGCAACTGCGTCGGCGTGCCGACGGTCGGCGGCGAGGTGAATTTCCACTCGGCCTATGACACCAACATCCTCGTCAACGCGATGACGGTGGGCATCGCCGATACCGACAAGATTTTCTATTCGGCCGCGTCAGGCGTCGGCAATCCAATCGTCTATGTCGGCTCGAAAACCGGGCGCGACGGCATTCATGGCGCGACCATGGCGAGCGCGGAATTCGGGGAGGATAGCGAAGAGAAGCGGCCTACAGTCCAAGTCGGCGACCCCTTCACCGAGAAGCTGCTGATCGAGGCGTGCCTTGAGCTGATGGCGTCCGACGCGATCGTCGCGATCCAGGATATGGGTGCGGCGGGGCTGACATCCTCGTCCGTTGAAATGGCGACCAATGGCGAGGTCGGCATCGTTCTCGACATGGACAAGGTGCCGTGCCGCGAAGAGGGCATGACGCCCTATGAGATGATGCTGAGCGAGAGCCAGGAGCGGATGCTCATGGTACTGAAACCCGGACGCGAAGACATGGCGCGCGCGATTTTCGAGAAATGGGAGCTCGATTTCGCGGTGATCGGCGAAGTCACCGACACGCGCCACATGGTACTGACGTTCCAGGGCGAAACGGTCTGCGACATCCCGCTCGGCCCCCTCGCCGCCGATGCACCCGATTACGACCGGCCGCATGTGCCGACACCCACGCCCGAGCCGCTCACGGACGTCCCGGAGAGCGCGGATATCGGCGCGGACCTGCTCACGTTAATGGCCTGCCCCGATCTCGCTTCGCGCCGCTGGGTCTGGGAGCAATATGACCATATGGTGATGGCCGACACCGTCCAGCGCCCGGGCGGCGACGCGGCGGTGGTTCGCGTCCATGGCACGAACAAGGCGCTCGCGATCAGCACCGATTGCACCCCGCGCTATTGCAAGGCCGATCCGGTCGAGGGCGGCAAGCAGGCGATCGCCGAATGCTATCGCAACATCACCGCCGTCGGCGCGAAACCGCTCGCGACGACCGATTGCATGAATTTCGGCAATCCGGAAAAGCCCGAGATCATGGGGCAATTCGTCGGCTGTATCGAAGGCATGGCCGAAGCCTGCGTCGCGCTCGACATGCCGATCGTGAGCGGCAACGTCTCGCTCTACAATGAAACGACGGGTGCAGACGGCAAAGCGACGCCCGTGCTGCCCACGCCCGCCATCGGCGGTGTCGGGCTGCTCGACGATATCGACAAGATGGGAACGCTCGCCTTCAAGGCCGAGGGCGAGCATCTCGCCGTGATCGGTGCCAATTATGCGGAGCTCGGGCAATCGCTCTGGCTGCGCGAAATCCATGGCCGCGAAGACGGCCCGCCGCCGCGCGTCGACCTCAAGGACGAAAAGCTCAACGGCGATATCGTCCGCCGCCTGATCCATGAGGGCGCGGTCACCGCCGTGCACGATATCTCCGATGGCGGACTGCTCGTCGCGGTCGCGGAGATGGCGCTGGCCGGCAATCTCGGCGTCGAGCTCGATCCGATGAATACCGAATTCGCCTTCAACGAGACACAGGCCCGCTATCTGGTGACCTATCCCGCCGATGCGCCGCTCGACCGCGATGCGGTGCCGTTCACGAAGATCGGTACCGTCGGCGGCGATGCTGTCTGCGTGAACGGCACAGATATCCCGCTCGCCGATCTTCGCGCGGCCAATGAACGCTTCTTCCCGGAACTGATGGGCCGCTAAGCCCTTCGCATGCCAGATATCCTCCAGCCGCTCCTGCATTTCAGCGGCCATGCGATTCTACCCTTCATCCTGGGCTGGCTGTTCTGGCGGGACAGATGGTGGCGAGCCGGGCTGATCATGGCGGCAACGATCGCGATAGACGTGGACCATCTGCTCGCCGATCCGATCTACGACCCCAATCGCTGCAGCATCGGCTTTCACCCGCTGCATACGGTCTGGGCGAGCCTCGCTTATCTGGCGATGCTGGCGATACCGAATTGGAAGATCCGCGCCGCGGCCGTCGGCTGCCTGCTGCACCTCGCCACCGATGGCGGCGATTGCATCATGCAGGGTTACTGAAAATCCTCCCCTCTAAGGGGAGGTGGCAGCCCGCAGGGCTGACGGAGGGGTG
Source organism: Parasphingopyxis sp. (assembly GCF_052168295.1). Taxonomy (GTDB): domain Bacteria; phylum Pseudomonadota; class Alphaproteobacteria; order Sphingomonadales; family Sphingomonadaceae; genus Parasphingopyxis. The sequence continues at coordinate 6,218 of NZ_JBQLZN010000047.1, forward strand.
TCACCGGCAGTGGATTGCGCTCGGCTGGCGGTTATACCCCTCCACCACCTTCGGCGGTCCCCCTCCCCTTAAAGGGGAGGATTTCAGAGCTTCGACGTCAGGCTGGAATTGATAGGGGCCAGTTTCGGTTATGCAGGCTGCGCCGCTTCCGCTGCTTCCTGCGCCGCTTTCTTACCGAGGATGTCGTATGGATCGCGGCCTTCTTCGCGCAGGATGCGATGCGCCTCGTGATAATAGGTCGGCGCGCCGATATTGAGCCGCTCGCGCGCCGCGTCCAGCGGTTCGGCGAGAAGGTCGGTGATCGGCATTTCCCAGATGCGCGGGCCGGCCTTGCCATGCCGCTTGGCCTGGTTGATCGCCCGGAAGATCGGCGCCTTGGTGCCCGTCACTTTCTTCATATTCATGCCGCCCGCATAGGCGATGAAGAGATGGGCGAGCGACGGGTCCTGACCATAGGTGAAAGCGAGCACGCATTGTTCGCCAAGGCCGTCCCGGCCATAGCCGGTCAGGACGTGCAGCAGGTCGTGCGTGTCGCGGTTGCGGTTGCCGTACCATTGGACGAGATCGTCATAACGCCGCTTGCCCATCTTCTTGCCTTCCTCGACAAGACCTTCGGCGGTCAGCCCTTCGGCCTCCATGAAATCGCAATAGGCATGGGCGACGCTGCCCTCGGGCATCGCGCGCAGCCGCTCATGATCGTCGAGAATGGCGGGCAGATAGCGTTCGCTGGCATAGATGGCGCGGCCCGCTTCGCTCTGGCCGAACCGCACGGCATCGTCGCGGAAGGACTGGCGGGGCAGCGCCTCGAATATCCAGAAGACCTGTTCGGTATCTTCCTTGTCTTTCAGAAGCTCGCGGAAATGATGTAGCGCCTTCATCGGCCGCTTGCGCAGCTTCGGCCGGTCGGGATGTACCGCGATCGGCATGTCGATGGTATCTGGTGCCGTAGCCATGACGTGAAAATGCGCTTTGCTGACATTTATGTCAATATCCGGCCCGCCCCTATGCGGACCCGAAACGAGCGTCTAAGGCGCGGGGCCATGACAGACCATGACACCGTCCCCTATGCCGAGCTGCCCGACTATTCCGATGCCGAGCGGATCGCCCGGGCCCAGGCCTTTTACGAAGCGATCAAGACGCGGCGCACCTGCCGTCAGTTCAGCGATGCGCCAGTGCCGCGCGCGGTGATCGAACAGGCGATCCTCGCGGCAGGCTCCGCGCCCAACGGCGCAAACCACCAGCCCTGGCACTTCGCCGTCGTATCTTCGCCGGAAAAGAAGAAGGCGATCCGCGCGGCCGCGGAGGCGGAGGAAAAAACCTTCTATGAGACCAAGGCAAGCGACGAATGGCTCGACGCGCTCGCCCCGCTCGGCACCGACGAGATCAAGCCCTATCTCGAAATCGCGCCCTGGCTGATCGTGATTTTCGGACAGCGGCGCGGCGGCCCCAATCCCGGGGACGACAAGCAGAACTACTACGTCACGGAATCTGTCGGCATAGCGAGCGGTTTCCTCATTGCCGCGCTCCACGACGCCGGCCTCGCCACGCTGACCCACACCCCTAATCCGATGAAATTTCTGAATGAAGTGTGCGAGCGCCCGGCCAACGAGAAACCGATGATGATCGTCGTCGCTGGCAAGCCAGCGGAGGATGCGACCGTGCCCGTTCACGCGCTGAACAAGAAACCGCTCGACGCGATATCGACTTGGCTGTAGTATCCAACTAACACACATAGGCTCATCAGGGGGAGACTATGGGCAGCGCAGCTCCGATGGACAGCCGGTTCGTCAGCCTCGATGTCGTGCGCGGCATCGCGGTGATGGGCATATTGCTGATGAACATCGTCGGCTTCGCGATGCCGACCGCCGCCTATTTCACGCCGATCGCCTATGGCGGCGACGGACCGGCGGACGTCGCGGTCTGGGCGACCAATTTCGTGCTGGCCGACGGCAAGATGCGCGGGCTGTTCTCCGTGCTGTTCGGCGCGTCGATGCTGCTCGTGATCCAGGGCGCCGGGAAAAAGGGCGAAAGCCCCGGCCTCACCCATTATTCGCGCATGTCCTGGCTGCTCCTGTTCGGCGCGTTGCATGCCTATGCGATCTGGTATGGCGACATATTGATGCTCTACGCGGTGATCGGATCGATCGCCTTTTTCTTCCGCAACATGGAAACGCACCGGCTGGTCGTGCTCGGCCTGATCTTCATCGTCCTGCAGGCGATTCTGCTCGGGCTGTTGACCTGGTCGCTCTGGATGTTGCGTGAGGCGGCGGGCGCGCCGGGCGCCGATGCCGAACTCGTGCGGCAATGGGTGGAGTTCGAAGCGCAGTTCGGCGCGGTGCCGCCAAATGAGCTTGCCGAGGATCTGGCCCGGTATCGGGGCGATTATGCCGGCATTCTCGCCTATCGGCTCGGGCCGGGCTTCTGGCAGCCGTTCCAGGCGAACATTACGGCGGCTCTCGAAACGCTCGGCCTCATGCTGCTCGGCATGGCGGGGCTGAAGAGCGGATTTCTGACCGGCCAGTGGGATCGCGCCGCCTATGCGCGTTGCGTACGGATCGGCTATCTGATCGGCCTGCCGCTGATGATCGCGCTCGCGTTCGGGATCATCGCCAGCGGGTTCGAACCGATCACGGCTTTCGCGCTCGATTTCACCGGACAGGTGCTCGTCAATCCGGCGATCGTCCTCGCGCATGCCGCGCTCATCCTCTTTTGGGTGAAAACGTCGATGGGCAGTGCATTCATGGACCGTGTCGCCGCCGTCGGACGGGCCGCCTTCACCAACTATCTCGGCACCAGCATCGTCTGCACGACGATCTTCTACGGCTATGGCTTCGGCCTGTACGGCGAGCTCGGCCGGCCCGCGCTCTATATCGTGGTGCTCGGCGTCTGGGTGTTGATGCTGCTCTGGTCCAAGCCATGGCTCGACCGTTTCCGCTACGGCCCGCTCGAATGGCTGTGGCGTACCCTGGCCCGCCGCGAGATCCAGCCGATCCGGAAATAGCGTTCTGCGCATTTTTACTATTGCGAATTAATCTCAATAGACGTAGAAAATCCCCATGGTTGTTTGCATCTGCAACGCGATTCGCGAGAAAGACCTGCGGGACGCCGCCAAGAAAGGCGCATCGACGCCCTGCTCGGCCTATGCCCAGATGGGCTGCAAGGCGCGTTGCGGACAATGCGTATCGTTCGCACGGGAAATCATCCGCGCCGAAGCTGCAACTGCTTAGCAAAACCATCTGAAAGCCTTGGAAAACTGCGGTTTTTGGGCTTCTCCTTTGCCCGCCCGGTCGCTATATAGCGGCGATAGAAGCAAGGAGATCCGGTATGAAAGGTGACGACAAGGTCATCGAATTCCTCAACGAGGCGCTGAAGAACGAACTCACCGCGGTCAACCAGTACTGGCTGCATTACCGGATGCTCGACAATTGGGGCATCAAGAAGCTCGCCGAGTTCGAACGCCATGAGTCGATCGACGAGATGAAGCATGCCGACCAGTTGGCCGAGCGCATCCTGTTTCTCGACGGCCTGCCGAATTTCCAGCTGCTCGGCCGCCTGCGCGTCGGCGAGAGCGTGGAGGAAATCCTCAAGGCCGATCTCGATCTCGAGCATGAAGCGATCCCGCTCCTGCGCGATGCGATCGAGCATTGCGAAAAGGTCCGCGACTATGTCAGCCGCGATCTTTTCGCGTCGATCCTCGACAGCGAGGAAGACCATGTCGACACGCTCGAGGAGCAGTTCGACATGATCGAGCGGATGGGTATCGAGAATTACTGCCAGCTCCAGTCGGAACCGGCCCAAGAGGGCTGATTTGGCGGGCTGCCGGGCCTAGAGCCGGCCGAACTTCTGGTTCGCGACGGCCGGTTCTTCGGCTTCCCGGTGGCGCTGTACGAGCGGGTTGGTCGCCTCTTCCAGGCTGGCCATGGTCGCTTCGAATATTGGGCGGAGCCGTGCGGCATCGGGCACCAGCTCTTCCGGGGTCTGCTGGATTTCGACGAGATGGCGGGCCGTCATCTCGATCTTCTCGGCAATTTCGCTGAGCGGACGGGCGCCGAACTGCAGCGCCTCGCCCTTAAGCGTGTGCGCGGGCATGACGAGCGCCGCGCTGATGCGCTGGCGCATCGCCTGCTCGACCGCTTCGACCGATTTGACCCCATCTTCGTGGAAATACCGCAGGATGCGCGCGAAATCCGCGCCCAGTTCCTCGCGAACCGCTTCGAATTCGGTCCAGTCGACCAGATCATCCTTTTCGAACGACACCATCTGCGCCCTTCTTACATACCCCGCACTCGCAATAACGGGCGAGCGTAAACAACTGGTTTATCAAGGCGTCCGGAAAGGCGGAATCGAGCCGATCCTGCGGCGAAGCGAGGCGCGGCGGGGCTTTACTCTCGCGAAACGCGCCAGCCCGCCCCGATTGCCGTGTCGACGGCATCGATCCGCCAATCGCGTTCCTCGGCAAGCGCGGCGAGTTCAGCCGGTGCGATCGGATCGTCGGCGACGATAAGGATGCGATCGGCATCGCGCATCGCACGGGCGAGACGCAGCGCAGGCCAGGGGCATTTCAGCCCGCGCGCGTCCACATCGACCGCGTCGCGCTGCACCGCGCCGGCATCAGCCATCATCGCCGTCCTGATAGGGGTTTTTCGGCGCGCGTACGGTCAACCGCACGGGTACCGGGCCGAAACCGAGTTCGTTTCGGATGCCGTTGAGCAGATAGCGTTCATAGCTTTTGGGCAGTTGATCGACGCGCGTGCCGAACAGCACGAAGCTGGGCGGCCGGATGCGCGCCTGGGTCATGTAGCGCAGCTTGATCCGCCGGCCCTTGGGTGCGGGCGGCGGATTGCGTTCGATGGCGTCGCGGAACCAGCGGTTGAGCTCGCCCGTCGGAACGCGCCGCGACCAGGCCTCGCGCGTCGCAAAGGCCGTTTCCATCAGATGATCGATGCCCTTGCCCGTCACCGCCGATATCGAGACGAGCGGCACGCCGCGCACCTGCGCCAGCCCCTCGCCCAGCGCCGTTTCGATGCCTTCGAACAGCGCCTTCCTGTCTTCGGCCACATCCCATTTGTTGATCGCGACGACGATCGCGCGTCCCTCGCTAATGACATGATCGGCGATCTTCAGGTCCTGCAGTTCGAGCCCCTTGGTCGCGTCGAGCAGCAGCACGACGACTTCGGCGAAATCGACCGCGCGCAGGCCATCGGCGACCGAGAGTTTTTCCAGCTTGTCCTTGACCTTGGCGCGTTTGCGCATTCCGGCCGTGTCGATCAGTTCGACCGGCCGCCCCTGCCATTCCCAGGGCACGGAGATGGAATCGCGGGTGATCCCAGCTTCCGGCCCCGTGATCAGGCGATCATCGCCCAGCATCTTGTTGATGAGCGTCGACTTGCCGGCATTGGGCCGGCCGACGATCGCGAGCTTGAGCGGGCCGTCCTCCTCGGCCTCGCCATCAGCTTCGACTGCCGTGGCGCGCTCGACATGCGGCTGCAGCATGGCGAACAGATCGGCCATGCCTTCGCCATGCTCGGCGCTGAGCGCGATGGGATCACCAAGACCCAGCCCGTAGCTTTCGTACAGACCCGCCTCGCCCGCATTGCCCTCCGCCTTGTTGCCGACGAGGATGACGGGCGTTTCGGTGCCGCGCAGCCAGCGCGCGATTTCCTCGTCGAGCGGCGTCAGCCCGGCCCGTGCGTCGAACAGGAACAGCGCGGCATCGGCGTCCGCGATCGCGCGTTCGGTCTGCTGACGCATCCGGCCCGGCAGGCTTTTCGGATCCTCGTCTTCATAGCCGGCCGTATCGATGACCCGGAAATCGAGGCCGAAGAGATGCGCGTCGCCCTCCCGCCTGTCGCGCGTGACGCCGGGCCGGTCGTCGACCAGCGCCAGCTTCTTGCCGACGAGCCGGTTGAACAATGTGGATTTGCCGACATTGGGGCGGCCGATAATCGCAATGACGGGCAGCCGCTCCATGGCTTATGGGCCTTTCGGTGAGGTCAGCGCCAGGCGCTCAGCTCGCCCTCATTGTCGAGCAGATACAGCGTGTTGTTCGCAACGACGGGCGGCAGGTCGACGCCTTCGTCGAGTTCCTCGAGCCGGTTCACGCCGCCGGTCGCCGGATCGATAAAGGCGAGATGGCCGCGGCTCGATACGAGGATGAGCTGTCCGCCCGCGAGCACCGGCCCGCGCCAGAAGATCGGCCCCTTCCGGTCCTCCTCGTCGCGATAGCGCTGCAGCTGGCTGATCCAGCGGATGCGGCCATTGGCCCGCGCTATCGCCAGAACGCGCGCATCGTCGGTCACGGCGAACATCCAGTCACCCGCGATCCAGGGTGTCGAAAGCCCGCCCGCGTTGATCTCCCAGAGCCGTTCGCCGGTAATCAGCCGGAGCGCGACCATGCGGCCGCCCTGCCCGACCGCATAGACGAAACCGCTGTCGATGACGGGGCTGGCATCGATGTCCGACAGGCTGGAAACCGACGTCGAGATGCTGGTGCGATTGAGCCCGTCCTGCCAGACGATCTGGCCGTTCTCGTAGCGATAGGCGATCAGCTCGCCCGAGGAGAATCCCGCGACGAGCGTACCCTGCGCCGATGCGGGCGCGGCGACGCCGAACACGCCGGATACTTCGAGCGTGCCCGAAACGCTCCAGCGCGTATCGCCATTGGCGGGATCGAGCGCGAAGATCTGGTTGTCCTGCGTCAGGACATAGACGTTATTGTTGGCGATCGTCGGCGCGCCGCGCAGCGGACCGCCGGGCCGGACCTTCCAGATCTGGCTGCCGTCCGCGAGGTTGAGCGCACCCGCATAGCCGACGCCGTTGGTGACGTAGAGCCGGTCGCCCGAAACGCTGACGCCGCCGCCGAAAAGCGCGGATTCGCCGTCGATCTCCGTACCGAACCGCGTAGACCAGACCTCGCCGCCGGTCTGCGCATCGAACGCGCGCACCGTCGCCTCGGTGTCGATCGTGTAAACGCGCCCGTTGCTGACGACCGGTGCCGCGGCAAGCCGCGCGCGCGATCCGCCACCATCGCCGATCGAGACGGACCAAGCGCGCGTCGGCGTGCTGCTGAGCGCCAGATGGCCGAGCGACTTGCTCGCGCTGCCGCCCGGCTGCACCCATGCCGCATTGGCCGTCGGCGCGGGTATGACGACCGGCACGGTCGCGATCTGCACATCGGCCTGCACGTCGTTCTCCGACACCAGGATCGGCGTCCGGTTGCCGATGGTCGGCGTCGCATCGCCATCGCCGCGGAAGAGCCCGCAGCCGCTCAGCGCGAGCGCCGCGCAAATGGGAATTACAATACGCATCATGGGGTCGGTTCCTCCGCTGCATCCGGAGCGGTCAACTGGCCCGGTACAGTCTGTTCTTGAATTTCCACCGGCTCGTCCGGCACGGCATCCACACCCAATACACCGGCCATCTGAACCGCACGTGTCCGGAGCGTTTCGGGCACCATCTCGTCATTCGCCATTTGCGCGAACAATGCCCCCGCCGCGTCATTGTCGCCCTGCCGCATCATCGCGACGGCGGTCAGCTCGCCGGCACTGCCGAACCAGGGATTGCCGGGTTGGGCGAGGCCCGCCATCCGGTCGATTATCGCCTGCGGCTCCATATCCTCGAACTCGATCGCGGTCTGCCGGATCAGCGCCAGATCGCGGAACTGCTGCGGCACGCCCTCATCGGCGGCGATCGCGCCGAACCGTTCGATCGCCGTCGCATCGTCTCCATTCTGAAGCGCCAGTGCGGCCTGGGTCAGCATCGCTTCGGCGCGGATGATCGGCCGGCGCGATTCCGCCAGCGTGGCAAGCGTCGCATCGACATCGTCGGGCGTGCCTTCGTTCAGATCCTCGAGCAGCTGGGCGAGCTGTTCGGTCTCGGCTTCGGCCGCGGCCGTCTGCTGGTTCGACCAATAGAGCCAGCCGCCAAAGGCTGCGAGTCCGATGACGACGAGAATCGCAATCCACTTGCCGTAGCGCTCCCAGAAATGGACCGCCTGCTCCTTGCGGACCTCCTCGTCCACCTCGCGCATGAACGCGCTATTATCTTGCGGCGCAATCGCCAACTTTCGTCTCCAGATCGTTATGGCGGCGGACCTTAGCGGCGCGCTTGGCCAAGGGAAA
>NZ_JBQLZN010000048.1:0-74917 GCF_052168295.1 Parasphingopyxis sp.
ACCTGCGACCCTCTGTTCCCAAAACAGATGCGCTACCAGGCTGCGCCACTCCCCGCCTTCGCCACAGGCTCCGGCGGGCAAGCCCGCCATATCTGCCGAAAAAGCCGTCGCCCATTAGCCCGCTCTGTAACAGGGGGCAAGGACTGGCTTGCCAGTCGAAGCTCCCGCAGGGAGCGAAGGCTGGTGGGCCCGGAGGGACTCGAACCCCCAACCAAGCCGTTATGAGCGGCCGGCTCTACCATTGAGCTACAGGCCCCACCGGTTTTCGCGGCATCGCCCTGCCAAAGCGCGCGGCGCTTAGCAAGCGGGTTTCGGTATCAGGCAGGACCATTCCGTTCCGATGCCCGCGCCCGGTCCGCCGCAGCGATGATATCGCCCGCGCGTACGGCGGTCACGCCCTCGCGGGCGAACAGCTCGAACACCCCGTCCCACCAGGCGTAGAAGGCCTTCAGATCGTCTGCATCGCGCACATAGGGCGTATGTCCCGGGACCACAGACGGAGAATGATAGGACAGACCGATGATCGGCGCGCCATCGTCGATCAGCCGCCGGATCGCGTCCAGCGCCAGATCCAGCGGATAGTCCTCCGGCGTTAACGAAACGCGCTGCAACAGGCGCGTGCGCGCGAGGAAGGTGCGCCAGAGCGGCAATCGCTCGCCCCATGCGAACATCGGCATGCCAAAGCGGCGCAGCGGTCCCACAAAGGTCGAGGTGAGCGGTAGCTCCAGCAGTGTCCGCCCGGGTCCGGCCCAGAAGACATTGGCCCGAAAGCGCGAAAAGTCGGGACCGCCCTCGCCCGAATAGTCGAACAGGGCGCGCGCGGACGTATCGAGGCGGTATCCTTCGGCCTCGAGCAGCGCCGCGCTGTGTTCGCCGATACCGTAGCGGCCCGCGCGGTAGAGGATCGGCCGCTCACCAACCCGGTCAGCGATCCGCTCCGTCAGGCGCTTGAGCTTCTGGCGCTGCAGCTCGACCGGGAGATTTCCGGTGAAACTGGTCCGGCCGGACACTTCCTCCTCGAATGGCGGATTGACCCAGGGGTGAAGCTGGGTGCCGATCTCGCACCCGTCCTGCGCGTGCATCTCGGCGATAATCGCCGCGCTGCGATCGTTATCGACGATCGGATAGTCCACCATATAGGCCGGCAGCGCACCGGCTTCACGAAAGAAGCGCTGCGCGTCGGGCAACCCCTCCATCGCCGTCACCGCGACATTGTCGCGGCTCAGCGGCTGCTCCCAGTCGAATTCCTCCTCGGTATCGACGAAGATTACGTAATGCGGGCCGAAATCTTCGGGCAACGACGCATAGGCTCTCGGATCGGCCGGACGATCAATGCGTCCGACGCGGCGGTCGGGTCCGTCGCGCGCGACGCGCCTGCGATCTGCGTTATGCTTATCTGCCCCGTTCACCGGGCAAGGCGCTAGCATCATTTACCGGCAAGCGCAGGACAAATCTTCCGGGCTCCACATCGAGCCGGCCGTCCACCTCGTGCGCGATGTTGCGGACTAGCCGTAACGCGAAACCGAGACCGAGCGCCGGGGCGTCCGGCCAATCCCCGTCCGGCGAATAACCGGGGTCGAGTAGTTCGGACTCGGGCTGGCCGGTCAGTATCGCCGGCCGATCGAAGGCGATGGTCACGTCGCCATCCACGCCATCGCGTGTGCAGCGGATGCCGATTGTTTCGCCGGGCGCCGCAAGCCCGACCGTGGACGAAAGGAGACGCTCGACCATCCGCTCGATAGCGATCGAGTCCGCATCGAGAACCGGGAGCCCCTGTTCGATGCGTACCGCAAGATCGACATCGCGCGCGCGTGCCTGGCCGACATAGTCGTCGTGCAACCGCTGGAGAATCGCTGCGACATCGACACGCTCCACATCGAGCGCCAGGCGATCGGTCTCGGCCCGCGCCGCCGTATCGATATCGTCGATGGACTGCAGCAGGCGGCCAGCCTCACCCGCAATCTCTGCGGCCCGCTCGCGATACAGCGTCGCGACCGGCCCAAGCAATTGGCCGTCGATCATCTCCGCAAACCCGATAATCGCGTTAAGCGGCGTACGCAGCTCATGGATCAGCTGGCGCAGCGAGTCTGCTTGTATGTCGGTGCCGAACAGCCCGGCAGGTTCCGCTTCGCGGCTCGCAGGGTCCTCGTCGCGGCGGGGGCGCCGCGCCATTCCCCGATAGCCCGCGAACCGGCCGTCATCGTCGCCGAAGAAGGGTACGGCCGATATCCGCCAGGCGCCGGATGCCGGCCCCTCCCCCGCAACCACGAGACGCGCATCGCGAAACGGCGCGCGCTGCCGGAATGCGCCGGCAGCATGACCATCGACGCCAAAGTCCAGCGCGTCCGCACTGAATGCTATCGTCTGGCCGATCAGGGCCCCGCGCGGCGCGCCCTCGACCCAGCGGATCACCCCGTCAGGACCGGCTTCGAAACGAAACTCTACGACCGGATCGCCGGCCGCCGCCGTTTCATGGTCAGTGCCACGAGATTTCCGGAACGCCTCGATACGCTCGACCAACATGCGAATCTGCTCGACATTACCCGCAATCTCGTCGGTTTGCGGCGCGTCAGGAATTGCGTCGGCCGCATCGAGCTCGAGTATATCCGCTTCGTTCTCGTCCGCCGCGGCCTTCCGGCTTTCGAGGATCATATCCGATGCGCCGAACCGTTCGAGCGCTTCACGAACCGCGGGATCGAGGTCTCGCCGATGCCGCAATAGCGCGCGGGAACTGGCGCGCATTTGCGGCAACATCTCGATCAGATCGTGGGTATCGGTCGTCGCATGCAGGACGACCGGCCGCGCGATTTCCGCCTCTTCCTCGGCGAAGAGCGCGTAGAGCCAGGCCGGCAGCGTTCGCCCTGACAGCGATCGGGCGGTCTCGAGCCTGATCTCGGCCGGAACCTCCGCCTGCCATTCGTCCAGCTTGGAAAAGGCGTGGACATGATCAGGGTCGAGCGCGACATCCTCGCGCTGTGCCAGGATGTCGACCAACTGCCGCCACAGCGATATCCGGGCCGCCGGCGTGTCGGCCGGTTGCGCCATAACCGTGGCCAACATGTCGTCAAATCGCATCGAAATCCCCGCTTCGGGCGCCGCGAGCCGCCCTTGGTACAGGAGATTTCGATAGCCGGGCAAAATGGTTAACGAAACCCGGCTTTTCTTTCTGTGCGATACTGGCACAATTGCTTTTCCGGGACATATAATTATAAGGAATCGCAGTTCCACGAAGGATTTGACTATGAAGTCCGCCTCGCCCGCGCTTGACGATATCGATCGGCTGATCCTCGCGACCCTTCAGGAAGAAGGGCGCATAACCAATGTCGAACTGGCCCGCCGCGCGGGACTTACGGCGCCGCCCTGCTTGCGCCGCGTCCGCGCGCTCGAAGACAGCGGCGCGATCAAAAGCTATCACGCGCGTCTCGACGAGCGGACGCTCGGCTACGGTATCACCGTTTTCGCGATGGTGAGCCTCAAGAGCCAGGCGGAAGACGATCTGCGCGCCTTCGAGGAACGCGTCGCCGCGCTCCCGCTCGTACGCGAATGCCATATGCTGAACGGCGAAATCGATTTCATTCTCAAGATTGTCGCGCGCGACCTTCAGCATTTTCAAGGCTTTCTGACATCGAGCCTGACGACGATCCCCAACGTCGAGAGCGTCAAGACCTCGCTGACGATCCGCACCGCGAAGTCATTGCCGGGCGTTCCCGTCGATATGGCGGAATAGACGGCGCCGGGCCTATAACCGGCCTCGCGCGGATCACCCGCCTGTCGGGACGGCAGGCGTCGCGGTGGGCGGCGCGGCTTGCGGCAGGCTGGCATAGGCCCGCCAGAGACGCGCAACCGCCGCTCTCGCACCAGTGACCTGGTCGAGCGCAGCGCTCGCACCGGCACGATCGCCGGATCGCGCCAATGCGATGCCGAGGCGCAGTGCCGCCAATTCGGCATCGACCCCGCCCTTTTCGAGCGCCGCGCGATATAATGGCGCGGCCGCCGCATATTCGCCGAGCGACATATATCCGTCGGCCGCAGCCATTGCCGCCTCGCCCGTGGCCGCGCTCATCGCCGATTCAGCCCGGCCCGGCAGCGCGCTGCGCAGGCTCTGCGCGGCCCGCGTCGTCCCGCGGTCCAACGTCGCAATCTCAGCATTGCCGCCATCAAGCATGCTGATCGCCCGGCCTGCCTGTACGATCCGTTCGATCTCCGCCGGCAGTTCCCGGCCATGGGCGACCTGCGCATAATCGCGATAGTCGAATTCACCGGTCAATGCGCCCGCCGCGTCCTGGAGGCGCCACAGGTCGAGCGCGGCTTCCGGATCGGCAGAATAGGCCGCCCGGTGCTGCACGATCACGTCGCGCCAGTTGCGCTGGGTCGGATGTTCGGCGACCAGCGACTGGCCGAAAGCGACGACGCGCGCTGTATCATTGGCTTCCTGCGCGAAGTGGATCGCGCGGCGATACCATTCGGCCGGTATCGTCATGCCCGCCGTACGGTGGATCGCGAAAGCGCGTTCAACCAGCGCGATCGCACCGGCATGATCGCCGCGTTCGTCAGTGAGGCTCGCCAGTGCCACGAAAACGCGCGGATTGACCGTTCCGCGATCGATCGCCGCTTGCAAGTCCGCGCGCGCCGCCTCGACATTTTGCGCGTGGTACGAGATGCGCGCGCGATGATAGTAGAGTTCCGCGCTCTGCTCGGCCGATAACAGCGGGTTGGACAGCAGTGCGTTGATCGCCGCCACCTGTGCCGCCGTATTGAAGGTGCGATTGGCGACATCGAGCTGCAGCGTCGCGATTACATACCGGTCGCCATCGGTGCGCGCAGCCCCTGACGCCTGAGCGAGAAACCCGGAGGCCGCCGGAAAATTGCCCTGCGCGATCGCCACCTGCGCCTGCTCGGATGCCTGGCGCACGTCTCGCGTCAGATCGTAATCCAGCGCCGTCGTTTGAGCGAGCACCGGCGCAACGCCTCCGGCTATCATCCCCGCAACCGCCAGTGCCAACAGTCTTTTCACTACGCCCACCTCATTTTCCAACTTCCAAAAGCGCATAAAGAAATGGGGACGGCGATACCATGTCGCCGTCCCCAAATTTTTTCCGCCTGTCCTGCCTCTCGCCCTATTCGGCGCTCGCAGGCTCGGCAGTTGCCGGAGCTGCGGTCGCTCCAGCCTGCTCGTCCAGCCATTGCAGCCAGAAAGCCGCATGCGGTTCGCGGTCCCCGGTCACGGCCTCGAATTCGGCACGCGCCTGATCCATCTGGCCCATCGAATAGAGCAGCGCACCCTTGCGCAGATGTACGGTCCCGGCGTCGACACCGCCCTTTTCGAGAGCGATGTCATAGAGCTCGAGCGCTTTCGCGTTGTCCCCGTAAGACGCATAAGCATCCGCGGTGTTGAGTGCCACGCGTCCGGCCGCAGAACTGCGGGCCTGGGCTTCCGATTCCGCAAGTCCAGCCTGGTCGGCGGGGATCGACGATGCCAGCTCGCTTTCGATTTCCTGATTGGCCGGGATCGCGCCACCGGCGCGGGCAGCTTCATATACGCTCTGCGCCTCGCGCGGCAGACCGCGTAGAGCGGCGAGCCGCACATATTCGTTGACGAGATTGGCGTCCAAGCCATTCGTTGCCCGCATCAGGCGCAGCACGTCGAGATTGGCCTGCTCTTCGAGCCGCGCCGCTGTCTGCAGAACGCGGAGAACCTCGTTCCAATTCTGCGGCGACGGATGGGACTGCAACAAAGCGGTACCGAATTCCACGACGCGCGGCACGTCGTTGGTCTCATATGCATTGCGGAACGGCACCGTATGCCAGCTCGACGGAATTTCCTGACCGGCCGCTCGCAGCGCTTCAAACGCCGCGCTCGCGCTGGCATAGCCAGCGGGATCGTTATCGAGCCGGAAATTGGCAAGCGCGGATTGAATAAGCGCGTCCGCATTGTCGGGATCGTACCGCAGCACATTCTGATACGCTTCCAGCGCGCCGGCAAAATCTTCTGAGCTGTTCGCCGCATTGCCGATGGCCAGCCAATAGACGGGCCGCTGCTCGATGCCGACGCGGTTACTTTCGAGACCAAGCCGCAGACCCGGAATCTGCGCAGCCTGCACCTGTTCGGCGGTGCCGCCTGCATTCTGGATACGGGCCGCCATCTGCAGCATGAGCTGCCCGATGATGAATCGGTCATCATTGTTCTGAATCATGGGTACCGCGCCCTGCAGCTGCGACAGGAGCGCTGTATTATCCGGCGCCGCCTCTTCTGACTCGAGCGCCGTTTGCACGGCGACCACCACGGCGCGTACCTCGTCGGAAATCTCGCCCGGATCGAATTCTTCCGCTTCTTCGGCGGCCTGTATAGCCATGGCCGGCGCGGTTGCGACGATCGACGCGCCGCCGAATGCCAGCGCCGCAGCCAGACCCATTGTTGAAACCCGTATCATGAAAATTGCCTCTCTTTATTGAATTCTCGCGCTCCAAACGGACCGTTCGATAGCCTGCTACTAACGGATGAGCCGGAGAACAAGTTGCGTTGGATGGCGCGTTTATGGTGATTGGCGGCTGAACCTTGCTTGAATTGTTCGTTTTCAATGGGAAAGCCACCTTTGACGAGGGCGAAGCAAGCCGGTAACCGGACGCCATGCTAGCATTGATCTCCCCCGCAAAATCCCTCGACTTCGACAGCGAGATTCGGTCTCTGGATTCGACCGAAGCGCGGTTTCCTGACGAGACCCAGCGGCTCGTATCCGCGGCGTCGAACCTCACGAAGAAAAAACTCCAGCAAATCATGCCTGTATCGGACAAGCTCATCGAGCTGAATTACGGCCGGTTCAAGGATTTCTGGGATCAGCCCGAACGTGCGGCTATCTTCGCCTTTGCCGGCGACGTCTATACCGGTTTCGAAGCACGGTCTCTCGACGACGAGGGCATCCGATTCGCCCAGGATCATGTGCGCATCCTGTCAGGGCTCTACGGGCTGTTGCGACCGCTCGACGCCATTCGCCCCTATCGCCTTGAGATGGGCACCAAATGGGCGCCGCGCTACAAGAAACTCACGGATTTCTGGGGCGACAAGATCGCCGACCTGCTGGCCGAAGATCTGGAGGCGGACGGATCGGGCGTCATCATCAACCTCGCCAGCAACGAATATTGGGCGGCGGTCGAAAACTCGCAGACTGTGAAAGCGGCGCGCGTGATCACGATAGATTTCCGCGAGGACGGGCCGAACGGACTGCGCTTCAACAGTTTCGAAGCGAAGCGCGCCCGCGGCATGATGGCGCGCTACATTTGCGAGAATCGTCTCGAGGATCCGGAAGCGCTCAAGGATTTCGACAGCGACGGATATCGTTTCGTAAAGGACGGTTCTGACGAGAATAGCTGGCGCTTCGTCCGTCGATGACGGGCAGCGCAGTCGTCATCGGCGCGTCGGGCGGGATCGGGCGCGCCCTCTCCGACGTGTTGGCCGATGAGGGTCAATATGACTGCGTCGTCCGGCTGTCGCGTTCCGGTGCCGGCGATGGCCGAATAGATCTTGAAGATGAGACCAGCATCGCCGCCGCGGCGGAAAGCCTCGCCGATGCCCCTGCCCTGTCGCTGATCCTGGTCGCCACCGGCATTCTTCATGACGGACCGACCGGCCCCGAAAAATCGATGCGCGATCTGGACGCGGCTTGGCTCGCGCGAAATTTCGCCGTCAACGCGATCGGTCCTGCATTAGTCGCCAAACATTTCCTGCCACTCATGCCCAAGAACGGTCCGGCGACGTTCGCCGCGCTCTCGGCCCGTGTCGGCAGCATCTCGGATAATCGGCTCGGCGGCTGGTATGGCTACCGGGCGTCCAAAGCCGCACTCAACATGATGATCCGCAACCTGGCCATCGAGCATAAGCGCAAGAATGATCGCGCGATCATCGTCGGTCTGCATCCTGGCACGGTCGATACGCCGCTCAGCGAACCTTTTCAGGGCAACGTACCGGCGAAACAGTTGTTCGATCCCGAGCGTGCGGCGCTGCAGTTCCTCGACGTCCTGGACGGGTTGAAGCCCGCCGATAGCGGCCATATCTTTGCGTGGGATGGCGAGGAAATCGCCCCCTGATACCCCCTGCCGCAATTGTGGATAAATCGGGCTTTCCGCTCGCCTAATTCCCGCAGTTTTGCTAGGCTTTTCATAAATATTTCACAATGGAAAGTGACGCTTTGAGCGACGACCAGACGACCATGGCGAACCCGTCGGACATAAGCCCGATCAACATCGTCGACGAGATGAAGTCGAGCTATCTCGACTATGCAATGTCGGTGATCGTGGCGCGCGCCCTGCCCGACGTCCGCGACGGCCTCAAGCCCGTGCATCGCCGTATCCTCTATGCCTGCCAGGAAGGCGGTTTCGTCGCCGGCCGGCCCTATCGCAAATCGGCGAAGATCGTCGGCGATGTGATGGGCAATTATCACCCGCATGGCGACAGCGCGATCTACGACGCGCTCGCCCGGATGACGCAGGATTGGTCCCTGCGCGTCCCGCTCGTCGATGGCCAGGGCAATTTCGGTTCGATGGACCCCGATCCGCCCGCCTCGATGCGCTATACCGAGGCGCGGCTCAACAAGGTCGCGATGACCTTACTCGACGATCTCGATAAGGATACGGTCGACTTCATCCCGAACTATGACGGATCGACAACTGAGCCGCAGGTTCTTCCGGCGCGTTTTCCCAACATTCTCGTCAACGGCGCAGGTGGGATCGCGGTCGGCATGGCGACCAACATCCCGCCGCACAATCTCGGCGAGGTGCTCGACGCCTGCCGCGCCTTTATCGACAATCCGGCAATCACCAATGCCGAACTCATGGAGATCGTGCCGGCGCCCGATTTCCCGACTGCGCCGCTGATCCTCGGTCGTTCGGGCGCCCGTGCGGCCTATGAGACGGGCCGCGGTTCGATCCTGATGCGGGCCCGTCATGAGATCGAGGAAAAAGCCGGCGACAAGCGCGCCATCGTGCTGACCTCCATTCCTTTCCAGGTCGGCAAGTCCGGACTGGTCGAGAAGATCGCAGAGGCCGCAAAGGACGACCGGATTGAAGGCGTCTCCGATATCCGCGATGAATCGAACCGGGACGGCGTCCGCGTCGTGATCGAGCTGAAGAAAAGCGCGACGCCCGAAGTAGTGCTCAACCAGCTCTGGCGGCATACACCGGCGCAATCGAGTTTCCCGGCGAACATGCTCGCGATCCGTGGTGGGCGTCCTGAAACGCTGATGCTGCGGGACATCATTCAGGCCTTTATCCAGTTTCGCGAAGAGGTCATTACCCGGCGCTCCAAATATGAGTTGCTCAAGGCCCGCGAGCGCGCGCATCTGTTGCTCGGGCTCGTGGTGGCCGTCACCAATCTCGACGAAGTGGTCCGCATCATCCGGGGGTCGGCGAACCCAGCCGAGGCCCGCGCCGCACTGCTCGCGCGCGAATGGCCGATCGGCGAAATCCGCCCCTATATCCAGCTCGTCGAGGCGGTCGAGACGGCGATAGAGGGCGACACCTACAAGCTCTCCGATGCTCAGGTCCGCGCGATCCTTGAACTGCGGCTCCACCGCCTGACCGCGCTCGGCCGCGACGAAATCGGCGCGGAGCTGAAGGAACTGGCCGAAAAGATCGCCGAGCTGCTTGATATCCTAGG
The DNA here is from genome assembly GCF_052168295.1 of Parasphingopyxis sp. Classification (GTDB taxonomy): domain Bacteria; phylum Pseudomonadota; class Alphaproteobacteria; order Sphingomonadales; family Sphingomonadaceae; genus Parasphingopyxis. The sequence continues at coordinate 9,650 of NZ_JBQLZN010000048.1, forward strand.
CGACCGGGCGAAGCTCTACGCGGTCATGCGCGCCGAGTTCGATGAAATCAGCGAACAATATGCCACCCCGCGCGTTTCCGAGATCACGGCCGGCGATTTCGATATCGAGGACGAGGACCTGATCGCCCGCGAAGAGATGGTCGTGACCGTCACCCATTCGGGCTATATCAAGCGCACGCCTCTGGCGACCTTCCGCGCGCAGCGGCGCGGCGGCAAGGGCCGGGCCGGCATGGCGACGAAGGAAGAGGATGTCGTCACGCGGCTCTTCGTAACCTCGACGCACACGCCTGTGCTCTTCTTCTCGAACAAGGGACAGGTCTATCGGATGAAGGTCTGGAAGCTGCCCGAGGGCGGCCCGCAAACCAAGGGCCGGCCGATGCAGAATCTGCTGCCGCTCGCCGAGGACGAGTTCATCCGGACCGTGCTCCCCTTGCCCGAAGACGAGGCCGAATGGTCGAGCCTGCACGTCATGTTCGCGACGGCGCAGGGCAGCGTCCGGCGCAATTCGATGGATGCGTTCGAGAACATCCCCTCCAACGGCAAGATCGCGATGCGCTTCGCCGAGGACAGCGACGACAAGCTGATCGGCGTGGCGCTGCTGCAGGAAAGCGACGATGTGCTGCTCGCCACGCGCAACGGCAAGGCGATCCGTTTCGCGGCGACCGATGTCCGCGCCTTTGCGAGCCGCACCGCGACCGGCGTGCGCGGCGTCACGCTGAAGGACGACGATGCGGTCATCTCGCTGTCGGTGATGGGCGCGACAGGCACCGAGATCGAGGAACGCGACGCCTATCTCAAGGCCGCGCCCTGGAAGGATAACGACAACGAACCCGAGCTGCCGCCCGAAACCATGGCGAAGATGATCGCGGCCGAGGAATTCATCCTCACGGTGTGCGCAAACGGCTATGGCAAGCGTTCCAGTGCGTACGAGTATCGCCTGACCAAGCGCGGCGGTCAGGGCGTCGTCAATATCGACAATATCAAGCGCAACGGCAAAGTCGTGGCGAGCTTCCCGGCCAGCAATGACAGTCAGGTCATGCTGATCACCGACCAAGGCAAGCTGATCCGGATGAACGTCAGCGATGTCCGCGTGATGGGCCGTAGCACGGCCGGCGTAACGCTGCTCGACGTGGCCAAGGGCGAAAAGGTCGTGGGCGTTGCCCTGATCGACGAAGAAGAAGGTCCGGAAGACGCGGCGGAGGAAGCCGTAGCGGCGGAGATGGACGGCGAAACGCCGAAAGACGGTGGCGATTAAGGTCACACCCTCCGGCCAAGCCTGCGGCGCCACCGTGACCGGCGTCGATCTCACCGCACCGCTATCCGACAGCAGCGTCGCCGATATCCGCGCTGCCTGGCTAGACCATCACGTCCTGAGCTTCCCGGACCAGAAACTGACGGACGACGATCTGGAGCGTTTCACGCTCTATTTCGGATCCTTTGGCAATGATCCGTTCATCGCGCCGATCCCGGGCCGCGAACATATTATCGCCGTGCAGCGCGATGCCGACGAAAGCGCCCCGCTGTTCGCGGAGAACTGGCATACCGACTGGAGCTTTCAGGAGCATCCGCCGGCCGGCACCTGCCTCTATGGCATCACCATTCCGCCATCGGGGGGCGACACGCTATTCGCCGACCAGCACGCCGCGCTCGATGCGATGCCGGACGAACTGCGCCAGAGGCTGGAAGGCAGGTACGCCGTCCATTCGGCGAGAAACGCCTATGCGCCCGAAGGCATGTACGGCGAGAAGGACGAAGCCCGTTCGATGGATATCCGCCCCTCGGAGGATGCCAAGAAAATCCGGCTCCACCCGATCATCCGCGAGCACCCCGAGACCGGGCGGCCCGGTATCTTCGGTACGGTCGGCTATATCGCGGGGATAGACGGCATGGAGCCGGCCGAAGCCCTGCCCCTGCTGATGGAACTGCACACCTGGCAGACGCAGGATCGATTCATCTATCGCCACCGGTGGGAACCGGACATGCTGGTGATGTGGGACAATCGCTCGGTGCTGCACAAAGCGACCGGCGGCTATGACGGCCATGACCGGTTACTCCACAGAACCACCATCGCCGCATATCGCCAATCCGCCTGATCGGCAGCTAGTCTGCCAAAAAGAACGGGGGAGAAGATCATGGGCAACATGATGGTCATCGGCAAGGTCATCGATATGCGGAGCCTGCTGGTCGCCGGACTCGCGGTGCTGTCGACATGGTTCTGCCTGCGCTACGGGATCACCGGCAATTTTCCGCTGACGCTTATCGCCACAGCCATCGTCTTTCCGATCGTCTTCGCTATCGGCCATGCCTTCAAGCGTCGGGAAAAGGCGCTCGACGACTACGGGATCATCAAGGCCCATGGCCGCGCGCTCTATTTCGCGGCGCGCGATTGGATGCCGAAGCGCGACGACTCCCTTTTACGCGATATCGAAAGGACGCTGGGCACGCTGCTCGTCGCGATCCGCGACATGCTGAAAAGCCCGGTCAGCGACTTGGAGCAATCGGAGAGGCGCGTGTACGCTGCCTTTTCCGAACTGTCCGAGTTCGTGAAAAGGCTGCGCGAAAACGGCCTGTCGGCAGGTGAATGCTCGCGCTGCAATCAGTTCGTCAGCAAGATGATAGTCTCGTTCGAGCAGATCAAACATATCTATCAGTATCGCACGCCGCGCACGCTGAACGCATTCAGCGATTTCTTCATCCTCGTCCTACCGGTGCTTTACGGCCCCTTCTTCGCCTATGAGGCCGAGAATTACTCCCTGCCAATCGTCTATGCGATGCCGATCCTGTTTTCGATCATCCTCGTCGGCCTCGCCAACATCCAGGATCATCTGGAGGATCCGTTCGATCAGATCGGCGAGGACGATGTGGCGATCAACGCCGAAAAGTTCGTCGCCCTGCTGAGCTGCGAAACCGAGGCCGCGCGGTCGTCGTGTACTGCCTAAGAAGGGCAAGCGTTATGGGGTGCGGTCTGCGGCCAGCGTTCGCACCACGCCGATCGCGATCATTGCCTGGCCGGTAAAATAAAGCGGCCAGATCAACAGGCCCGGAACCATGGATGTCGCCAGCGGCCCCAACCGCGCAAAAATGAGCAGGTCCGATATGACGAACAGGATCGCCCCGATACCGGTCAGGTAGCGCGAGAAACGGCTGAGCCAGGCCAGCGCCGACATGAAGGCCAGCGGGGTCGCGTATAGTGCGATATCGGTTGCCATGCTGCGGTCGGCCGGCAGCATCCAGGATATCCAGATTACGGCCGGCACCAGCAGTACCGCCAATGCCTTCTGGCTCAGGCTCGTCTCGGCCCGGCGATTGCGAAAGAAGAGCGTGATCGCGATCAAATGCCCGGCCATGAAGGCCATCCCGCCCTCCACGAAGCCGACAGCTTCCAGCACGACATCGCCGCTCGCGCCGAGCGCCATCACAAGTGCCAGCAACCAGCCGTCCAGGCTGCGCGCCTGCATCGCCGCCCAAATTGCCAGCAAGCCGACGCCGGCACCTTTCCAGGCGATCCGCAGGGCGGAGGGCTCCACGAATTGTGAAGCCAGATAGTAGCTCAGGCCCGCAAGCAGCCCGAGCAGCAGCACGACACTAGCGACACCGCCAGCCGGCGCGTCCTCCCTGTCTCCAACGGTTTCGGTCATCGGATCCCCGTTTGCATCGGCCAAGGCATTAGGACAGCCTTTCTGCCCGGGCAAATCGGCAATGGCGGCAATCGGGCATTTTTGCTATGGTGACGTCATCGATAAAGGGGCCGATGCGCCCGAACAGGGCAGCACTTCAAAGCATCTGCATCGCGTTGGCGGCCTCTACAGGGGCAGGAGACATTCGATGAACAGATTATTCGCCGCGACCGCCTTGGCGAGCTTTGCCGGGATCACGCAAAGCGCAGGCACAGCCCCTCTCCTCGCAAAGGAAGAGACCGCCTATTCCGCCGAGACGCTGGCGATGCTCGATCCGACGCGAACTGCGAGGGCGATATGCGGCTCGTCGCTCGGCAACGATGCGCTGCGGGCACGCCTGCTGCTGGCGTCCGCGCTGCAGGATGTCACGCCCGAGGACGCGATGCCGCTTTACGATAACGTGCCAGAATTCGGTTTGGCGCTCTCAACGGACAGCGAGGAGGCGCGCGCCTATTTCGACCAAGGCCTGATGATGCTCTACGGCTTCAACCATGCCGGGGCGATCCGCTCGTTCCAACAGGCACAGCGGCTCGATCCGAGCTGCGCGCTGTGCCACTGGGGCGAAGCGCTCGCTTACGGGCCGAATATTAACGCACCGATGGATGCCGGCACCAACGACACCGCACTCGCAGCGGTCGCGCGCGCTTCGGCGCTGCGCGATGCCGCATCGCCGCTCGAACAGGCCCTGATCGACGCTGTTGCCGTTCGCTACTCCGCGGAGGCGGACTCGGACCGGACTGCGCTCGACATCGCCTATTCGGACGCGATGTTTGGCGCTGCTGCTGCATTCCCGGACAATGACGAAGTCGCGGTGTTGGCGGCCGAAGCGGCGATGGACACGAGCCCCTGGGACTATTGGGAAGCGGACCGCACGGAACCGCGGCCCCGCATCGGCGATGCGATTGGCCTGATCGAAACGGTAATGGCGCGCAATCCCGGCCATCCCCAAGCCGGTCATCTCTACATTCATCTGATGGAGAATAATGTCGATCCGCGGCGCGCCGAGGCGGCGGCCGATCGGCTCACGCAGTTCATCGCGCCGTCCGCCGGCCATCTCGTGCATATGCCCGCGCATATCTACTACCGGATCGGGCGTTATGCCGATTCCATCCGTTCCAATATCGCGGCGACGCGGGCCGACGAGGCCTATCTGGCCAGTGCCGGCGACAACGGGATCTACCGCTACGGCTATTATCCGCACAATGTGCATTTCATCGTGACATCGGCGCAGATGTCCGGCGACATGGCGACGGCGATCCGCGAGGCGAACCGCCTATCCTATGTCGTGAGCCCCGACATCGCCGAGCAGCTCGCCTGGGTGCAGCCGGTCAATGCCGCGCCCTACCTTGCGATCGCGCAATTTGCCGATCCGGAGCGGGTATTGGAGTTCGATCGGTCCCAGACCCGCCTCCCCTATGTCGAAGCGATGCGGCTCTATGCTCGAGCGACGGCGCAGGCGCAGTTGCGCGACGAGGCCGGCTTCGAGCGCGAAATGGCGGCGCTGACAACGCTGGCGGAGGAAACGGATTGGTCGCCAATGGTCGACCAAGGCGTCCCGGCGACCGATCTGGTGCAGATCGCACAGCTCGTAGCCCGCGGCCGCTATGCCTATGCGACCAATGACCTCGACGAGGCTATTCGCCTGTACCGGGCGGCGATCGAGATCGAACGGACGCTGCCCTATACCGAGCCGCCCTATTGGTATTATCCGATCAGCCAGTCGCTGGGTGCGGCCTATTATCGCGCGGGTCGGTATGACGAAGCGCGGGCCGCGTTCCGCGCCGCCCTTGCCCAGGCGCCGGCCAACGGCTGGGCGCTTTACGGTCTCGCGCGGACGGAAAGGGCGCTAGGCCACGATCCGGAAGCGGCAGCGGCCGAAGCCGCGCTCGAACGAGCCTGGCTCGGCAGCCCGAACTGGCTGCGCATGGACCGGATTTAAAGAGACTATCCGCTTTTGGTGTCGCACAGGCCAAGAGCTGGCGCTATGAAGATAGGCAGCGCCGGATCGCTTTCCATTGCGCAATGCCGATAGGCAATTACATTCCAGAATCGAGATGCAGCTTTCAATAACATGCCGTAACGTGTGAGCTTCTGACGATGACCGATTACCAAATTCATATCATCGGCGGCGGGCTCGCCGGATCGGAGGCTGCCTGGCAGCTCGCCGAGCAGGGCGTAAAGGTGCGTCTGTCAGAAATGCGCGGCGCCGGCGACATGACGCCCGCGCATCAGACGGAAAGGCTGGCCGAACTCGTCTGCTCGAACAGTTTCCGCTCCGACGACGCGGAGCGGAACGCGGTCGGCCTGCTGCATCAGGAGATGCGCGATCTCGGATCGATCATCATGCGCTGCGGCGATGCACACAAAGTACCCGCCGGTTCTGCGCTCGCAGTGGATCGGGACGGTTTTTCCGATGCCGTAACCGACGCGCTGACGCAGCATCCCAATATCGAGATCGTGCGTGAGCGGATCGACAGCTTGCCGGAGAGCGGTCTCACGATCGTTGCGACGGGGCCGCTGACGGCGCTGTCGCTGGCCGAGAACATCGGCGCGGCAACCGGCACCGAGGCGCTCGCCTTTTTCGACGCGATCGCGCCGATCGTCCATCGGGACAGTATCGATATGGATATCGCCTGGATGGCGAGCCGATGGGACAAGGGCGATGGCGACGATTACATCAACTGCCCGCTGACCAAAGAGCAATATCTGGCTTTCCATCAGGGCTTGATCGACGGCGAAAAGACCGAGTTTCGCGACTGGGAAAAGGATACGCCCTATTTCGAGGGCTGCATGCCGATCGAGGTGATGGCGGAGCGCGGCGTCGATACGCTGCGCTACGGCCCGATGAAACCGGTGGGCCTCGACAATCCGCACAACGCCACGCCGGAACATCCCAAAGGCCGCTGGCCCTATGCCGTTGTGCAGCTCCGCCAGGACAATGCACTCGGCACGTTATGGAATATGGTCGGCTTTCAGACGAAGCTTAAGTACGGCGCGCAAGTCGAACTGTTCCGGACGATACCCGGCCTTGAGAAAGCCGAGTTTGCACGGCTCGGCGGCCTGCATCGCAACACGTTCATCAATGCCCCGAAGCTGCTCGATAGAGAGATGCGCCTTAAAAGCGCGCAGCATATCCGCTTTGCCGGACAGATTACAGGTTGCGAAGGCTATGTCGAAAGCGCCGCTATTGGTCTGATGGTCGGGCGGTTCGCAGCGGCCGAGTTGCGCGGAGAAACGCTCTCGCCGCCGCCGGCGGAAACTGCGCTTGGCGCATTGCTCGGTCACATCACCTGTGGGGCCGACGCACGCGATTATCAGCCGATGAATGTCAATTTCGGCCTGTTTCCACCGCTCGCGGACCGCGTTCACAAAAAACAGCGTAAGGAAGCGATTACCGCCCGCGCGCGAACCGCGATGGCCGAGTGGATCGGAAAGACGGAGCGCAAGGCCGCAGCCTAGTTCTCGGCGAGCCCTGCCTCGGCAACAACAAGCATCAGACCGCGCATCGTACAGAGCGGTACATTCCCGTCATCCTCCCAATATTCTTCGAGCGAGTGGGCGCGCATGCTGATCCCGCACCGGGTAATCGTCACCGCCGGAATGCCCATCGAGATCGGGATATTCGAATCGGTCGAAGAGGCAACCAAACGCGGCTCGATATCTTCGGCGAGCAGCAATGCCTGCGCCCGCTGGACGAGCGAGGAATTGGGATCGCCCTCCCCGGCCGGACGCTGTCCGATCTGTTCGATCTCCACGGTCAACAGCTCGCCGGTGCCCCGGACGGCATTCTCCGCCTCCAGTCCGTCGGCCATGGCCTGCTGAAAAGCCGCGTCCAGCGCGGCGATCTTTACCGGATCCCCCGAGCGCATATCGACTTCGAACCAGCTTTCGAACGGAATCGAATTTACCGACGTGCCACCGCCCGTCCGGCCGATATTGTAGCTCGACCGCGGCCCGTCCTGCGTGATCGGCCGGGCGGCATTTACGAACCGCGTAATCGCACGCGCCGCGGCGTGATGCGGATTGCCGTCGCCGAAATCGCCCCAACTATGCCCGCCAGGCCCGCGAAAAGTCACCCGGTAGCGGTTTGATCCGACCGCGCTGTTTACGAGGCGCGCATCGTCCCCGCCGTCTATCGCGACGAAGGAATTGGGATGATCGGCACCGTCGCGGAACAGATGGCGCACGCCACGCAGATCGCCGAGCCCTTCCTCACCGATATTGCCGACGAGGACGATATCGCCCTGGGTGCGGATATCGGCGGCCGCAATCGCCGAGGCGAATTGCAGCAACATGATCGCGCCGCGCGTATTGTCGCCGATGCCGGGCGCCGTGTAGCGGTTGCCGTCGATCTGCACCGTTACATCGGTTTCGGCCGGGAACACCGTATCGAGATGCGCGGCGACCATCACCGACGGTCCGCCGCCGATGCCGGTCCGTGTCGCCACCACATTACCAACCGCGTCGATCTCGACCTCGCCGAAACCGGTCGAGCGCATCATTTCCGCAAACGCTTCCGCGCGCACCGCCTCGCCGAAGGGCGGTGCGGGAATTTCGTTCAGCATCACCATATCGCGCAGACGCGCTTCGTGGGTGTCGCGGATATGAGCAAAGGCAGCGGTCAGCCGCGGATCTTCGCGCATCATGGCGATTTCAGCACTATAGTCGATCGCAGCGTGCGGCGCTGACTCCTGCGCGGCGACGAGCGAGCTCAATGGAAACGCGACAAGCGCGGCGGCGATTATCCTGATATGCATTTGGTGACTGTTTCGCCCAGAGCCCGCGCCGTCAACTCAACAATTGCAGCGCGATTGTGAAGAGGCGGATCGCCGCGGCCGCGTCGTCGCGAATTCTTCCGGAGTCAGCGTGCCCGAACCGTCGGCATCGGCCCCGGCAAAGCGTTCGCTCGTCCGTACCGCCCATTCCTCGAAGGTCAGATAATTATCGCCATTGGTATCGAGGCGGCGGAAGCTGTTCGTGCGGGTGCTCATCATCTCGGTGCGCGTGATACTGCCGTCCCGGTTCCGATCGTAGCGGCCGAACCTGCGCTGTTCGCGCGTCAGCTCGGTCGCTTCCGGTGGCGGGGGCCCCATGCCGGCCGGTTCGGGCGCATCCATCGGATCGGGCTCCTCCACAGCCGGCGGCGGCGGCGCGGGCGGCGGCGGTTCGTCCTGCTGCGCGACGGTTTCCCAGATGAACAGCCCGGCGGCGATCAGAAGCATCGCAGACACTGCGCCGGCAATATATCGCCCCATATCGCTGTCCTCCCGGCCGCGATTTCTAACGTCTTTCAACCGTCAGCAAAAGCGCCTTCACCGGCCCGTCAATCGGTGCCACGCCATTCGCGCGACGCGACCGGGCGATCCGATGCGCCGGCGCGTTGTGCGGACATCGCGTTTCGCGAGTGCCGCGAGAGCGCCTATCGGCCGCAACGGTCTCGGCCAGCGCCCGGGCTCAACAGCATCCAACAGCCGAGCCGACATCGAGCGTGCGAGTTCGGCGATTGCAGGATCGCTGATCCGATGCGCAAGATCGGCCAGCGCCCATGCCCGCCCTTCCTGATCCGACCCAGCCGGTGCATCACCAGCAAGCAATTCGGCCGAGAGAGTAAACAGACGCCCGCCGCGCTCGGCGGCAAATCGATTGAGTTCCGCCTCGCCGAGCGGTTCCTGCAGCAAGGCATGCCAACCCTCGGCCATCGCACCCCAGCTTCCGCCGTCGCTATCCGTCGCCGTGAGGGTGGCTTTCACCCGCTCCAACAGCGGTTCTGCGCGATCCTCCTGGGCAGCCGTCGTAAGCGCCTCGCGCCACCACAGCAGCCGCATTTCCCCGATGATCGGATCGGTGGTTCCGGCGACTATCGCACCAAAGCGCTCATCGACCAGCCACAGTGCACGCAGATGCTCGCGCGCCTCGCGTTGCGCGTAGCTGAGCGCCAGTTCGCGCTCGGGATCGACAAGACGGTCCATGATGCTCCGTTCCTAGGGCAGCGGCTGAACATGGCAAATATCGCGTTAACCCTGCCGAGTGAGGTGCGCTTAAGTTTGTCCGTTCATACCGTTTCCCAATGTAGGTGAATTGTGCCGAAAAGGCAGGGGAACATGATGCATAAGTGGTTGAGAACGAATGGGTCGCGCCGATTCGCGAACTCGGCTTCTTTTCTGTCGCGATTGCGGCGCGATACGCGCGGCAATACGCTCGCCATGGCCGCCGCCGCGCTCGTGCCGATTGCCGGCATGATCGGTTCGGGCCTCGATATGAGCCGAGCCTATATGGCGCAGGCAAAGCTGCAAAATGCTTGCGACGCGGCTGCATTGGCCGCACGGCGCGAAATGTCCGGCTCGGTTTTCGACAGTGACGTTCGGACCGAAGGCGAACGCTTTTTCGATTTCAACTTTCCATCGACAACCATGAATGCGCAAAATGTCACGCGCACCGTGGCGCAGAGCACAAGCGACGACACGATCGTCGAAGTGAGCGCCAGCGCGGATATTCCCACTTCCGTCATGGCGCTGTTCGGGCGGGATTCCATTTCGATCAGCGTGTCGTGCGAAGCGAACCAGGATTATGGCAACAACGATATCATGGTCGTGCTCGACGTTACGGGCTCGATGAACAGTGCCCCGAGCGGCGGCGGCGCGTCGAAGATCAGTCGCCTGCGGACGGGTGCGATGGGTCTCTACCGTGCACTCGCCGATACGCCGAACACGCGCACACGCTATGGCTTCGTCCCCTATTCGATGAATGTGAATGTGGGCGGCATCCTCAGAACCCGCGATATCTTGCGCACGACCTTCTACCCGCAGGATGAAGATGGCGATGGCGATGAGGAGTATGTCGGTGTCGACATCAACGAAACCGAATGGTTCGACGACGGCAGTAGCAGGGGCGAGCGCATTCGCGCGTGGCGCGAAAGCGGACAGGCTTGTGTCGAGGAACGGCCGACTATCGGCAATTCCTACAATGACGGCGATTTCGATATCGATCTGACGGTTACGCAGGACGATATCGACCAGATTGCGAGTGCCTGGAACGACGTCGACCGTCAATATGGCCGTTGGGATCCTGACGAAAACGAGTATGACGATGATGGCTGGTGCCCCTCGCCAGCTACGCGCCTTAGTACCTATGGCAATGAAACGGCCTTTCAGGACGCGGTCAACGACGCGACTGCGATCGTCGCCGGTAATACCTATCACGATCTCGGCCTGGTCTGGGCGGCGCGGCTATTATCGCCGACCGGCATCAACGCGTCGCGCAATCCGACCGAATGGAACGGCATCCCGGTAGCGCAGCACATCGTGTTCCTGACGGACGGCGACCTCGTGCCGACCAGCAGCAACTATAGCAGCTTCGGCAATTGGAACTTCAATCGTCGGTTGACCGGTAGCGGCGGTCAGGAAAGCCGTCACATCGCGCGCTTCCTGTCGGCGTGCAGCGCTGCCAAATCGATGGGCATGACCATCTGGATCATCGCCTTCGACAATGTCGATACCGACGAGGTCGAACCGTGCGCGACGAGTTCGGGCCACTTCTATGTAACCGATGGCACCGATCTCGAAGACGTGTTCGAGCGCATCGGCGCGGGCATCGGACGACTGAGGCTGACGCAATGACGCTCTCGAAAACCACTTCCCGCCGGTTCGCCAGCGATGAGCGGGGCATGGCGGCAACCGAGTTCGGTCTGCTCGTCGTGCCACTGATGATCGTGCTCCTGGGTGCGTTCGATCTCGGTTATCAGAGCTATGTCCGCGCGCAGCTGCAGGGCGTTCTCAACGATGTCGCCCGCACGGCGGTCGTCGAAAACCCGGACTTTAGCGCCTACGCCGGTTCGACGACCGAAGAACGGATCGAAAACGCTATCGAAGAGCGGGTGAACGATATCGCCCGCAATGCGACCTACACGATCGAGCAGACGAGTTTCTACGAGTTTTCGGGGGTCGGAAACGCCGAAAAGTTGCTCACGGATGTAAATGGTAACGATCAATATGATCCCGGGGACTGTTTCGAGGATATCAACGGAAACGGTTCGTTCGACCTCGATGCAGGCGCAACGGGTCAAGGCGGCGCGGACGATGTGGTGTTCTATGAAGTGACCGTCAGCATGCCTCGTATTGTGCCGATGGCCAATCTCATCGGCATGCCGGCAAATTATACGATCAATGCGCGCGCCGCCGTTCGCAATCAGCCCTATGACGACCAGGCGGTGCCGCCGACGGTGTGTACGTGATGACCAGCAGAAAATTCTTCAACCGACTCGCAGCCTATCGGCGGCTCAAGAAAGACAGCGAGGGCATTGCCCTTGTCGAGTTCGCCTTCTCGCTGCCGATCGTGCTCGCACTGGTTTTCGGCGGCCTCGAGACCGCGAACTATGCGCTCGCGCATCTGCGCGTCAGCCAGATCGCGATGACCGTCGCCGACAATGCGGGCCGCGTCGATACGACCATGGACGAGGCGAATGTCTACGAGGTCTTTGCCGGCGCCAACCTGGTCGGCGAGGCACTGGACTTCGAACAGAATGGGCGGATCGTCCTATCTTCCCTGCAGCCAAACAATCAGACTGGCTCGGACGAGGGCCAGATGATCAACTGGCAGCGTTGCTGGGGCCAGCTTACGACGGCTACGCCCGCATATGGCGAAGAAGATGACGGCCGGACCGACGATTCGCTTGAAGATGGGATGGGACCTGTGGGCAACCAGATCACTGCAGCGGACGGAACCGCCGTGATGTTCGTCGAGGTAACGTACAATTATCAGCCGCTCATTCCGAACCTCAATATCCTGGGCACGCGCCAGATCCGCTACGAAAGTGCGTTCAACGTGCGCGATCGGACCAATCAGGATATTTCGAACACGCAGGGACTCACAGTCAACAGCTGCTAACGGCCTGATCGGCCAAGTCGGCTAGCGATACGATACCTGCTTGGCGGCAGTCACGACCTTGTCCGCGTCCACGAGCGCCAGCTTTTCGAGATTGGCGGCATAGGGCATGGGCACGTCTTCATTCGTGACCCGCACAACCGGAGCGTCGAGATCGTCGAATCCCTCTTCCATGCAGATCGAGACGATCTCGGAAGCGATGGAACAGGTCGGCCAGCCTTCTTCCACGACAACCATGCGATTGGTCCTCGAAAGGCTCTCGAGCACAGCCGCCTTGTCGAGCGGGCGTAGCGTGCGCAGGTCGATCACGTCGGCTTCGATCCCTTCTTCCGCAAGCTTCTCGGCCGCCTGAAGCGCGATGCCGACGCCGATCGAATAGCTGACGATCGACACATCGTTGCCGGACCGCACTGTCCGCGCCTTGCCGATTGGCAGCGCGTAATCCTCCAGATCGGGCACCTCGAAACTCTGCCCGTAGAGCAGCTCGTTTTCGAGAAATACTACCGGGTCCATCGTCCGGATGGCGGACTTGAGTAGGCCCTTGGCGTCCGCCGCCGAATAGGGCGCGATCACGACAAGGCCCGGCACGCTCGCATACCAGGGGCCGTAATTCTGACTGTGTTGCGCGGCGACACGGCTGGCTGCGCCGTTGGGACCGCGAAACACGATCGGGCAGCGCATCTGGCCGCCCGACATATAGTTCGTTTTGCCGGCTGAATTGACGATATGATCGATTGCCTGCATCGCGAAGTTGAACGTCATGAACTCTACGATCGGGCGGAGACCGCCCATCGCCGCGCCCGTGCCAACGCCGGCGAAACCGTATTCGGTAATCGGCGTATCGATCACGCGCTTTGCACCGAATTCGTCGAGCAGCCCCTGCGTGACCTTGTACGCGCCCTGATACTCGGCGACCTCCTCGCCCATCACGAAGACGCGGTCGTCGGCCCGCATTTCCTCTGCCATCGCGTCGCGCAGCGCTTCGCGCACCGTAAGCGAGACCATCTCCGTGCCTTCCGGTATCTCCGGGTCGGACGGGCGCGCGCTCGCTTCGGGCTTCGCTGGGGGCGCTATTCCTTCGTCCACTGGCTCCTGCTGTTTTTCCTCAGCTTCCGCCGGTTCGGGAGCAGCTGGCGCCGTAGCCGCCTTGCTTTCCGACGGCGCCTCGACACTGTCCGCGTCTTCGCCTTCCTCCGCCAGCATGGCAATCACCGTGCCGACCTGCACGTCGTCCGTGCCCTCGGGCACCACGATCTTCGCCAGCACGCCCTCGTCGACGGCCTCGAACTCCATCGTCGCCTTGTCGGTCTCGATCTCGGCCATGATGTCGCCAGCGGCGATCTCATCGCCCTCGGACACCAGCCATTTGGTGAGAGTCCCCTCCTCCATGGTCGGCGACAGCGCAGGCATCTTCAATTCGATGGCCATCAATACTGCTCCACCAGAACGTCGGTGTAGAGCTCCTCGGGCTCCGGCTCTGGTGAGCTTTCGGCGAAATCGGCCGCCTCGGCGATGACCGCCTTGATCTCCTTGTCGGTCGCTTTCATCTCTTCCTCGGAGACTCCGGCCGCGGCCAGATCGCGCTTTACCGCTTCGATGGGATCAGACTTTTCGCGCACCGACTGCACTTCTTCGCGCGACCGGTATTTGGCCGGGTCGGACATCGAATGGCCCCTGTACCGATACGTCTTGAGCTCGAGCAGGATCGGCCCCTTCCCGCTCCGCACCCAGTCCAGTGCCACCGTCGCCGCGCCGCGCACTTCGAGCACGTCCATGCCGTTGATCTGCAGGCCCGGAATGCGGAAGCTTTCGCCGCGCCGATAGAGCTGGTCTTCCGCCGAAGACCGGTTGACGCTCGTGCCCATCGCATACTGGTTGTTCTCGATCACGAAGATGATCGGCAGCTTCCAGAGTTCGGCCATGTTGAACGCTTCGTAGACCTGCCCCTGGTTTGCCGCGCCGTCGCCGAAATAGGCGAGGCAGCAGCCGCCATCCTCCCGATATTTATGCGCAAAGGCGAGGCCCGTCCCGAGCGGCACTTGCGCGCCGACGATGCCGTGGCCGCCGTAAAAGCGATGCTCGACCGAAAACATGTGCATCGAACCGCCCTTGCCTTCGGCGATCCCGGCGGCGCGGCCGGTGAGCTCGGCCATGATCGTCTTCGGATCGAGGCCATAGGCGAGCATATGCCCGTGATCGCGATAGCCTGTGATCACGCTGTCCTTGTCCCCGTCGAGCGCGCTTTGCAGACCCACGGCGACCGCTTCCTGGCCGATATAAAGGTGGCAAAAACCGCCGATCAGACCAAGGCCGTATAGCTGGCCCGCCTTCTCCTCGAAGCGGCGGATGAGGAGCATCTGGCGATAATATTCGAGCAACTCGTCCTTTGTGGCCTTGTGCCGCTCGGGTTCTGCCGGCCGCTCCCTCTCGGGTGCGGCCTTGGCAGCGGGCTTGCGGGCAGTGGATTTCTTTGCCGGAGATTTGCGCGGGGCGCGTTTTTTGGAAGCGGGTGCCTTCGCCAAGGTCAGGACCTTCCCTGTTGCTGACTATGCTGTCGGATATGGCCGAGCGGCGGTGATTCCGCAACGCCGCCGTATCGGGAAAGTCAGTCGATGACGACGATATGTTCGTCTTCGCGGATCTGGCCCGTATTACGGCGGACAAGCTCGTCGGCGAGATCGGGATCGACGCTGTTCGGATTGAGCAGTTCGACCCGGTTGGCGAGCCGCTCCCGCTCTTCGTTGAGCTGGGCCAGCTCGACCTGCCGCTGGTCATGCAACCGTGCATAATCGCCCCACGCGAAAAGCCCATTGGGGCCGAGCAGCGCATAGCCCGCGAAGTTCGCAATCACGAGTATCGCCAGCGCCGGCGCGGCGGCCGACTTGAGGATGTTGGCGAGGGATCGCGTGCGCGTCATGCGATTCTTGAATCACATGCGACTCGTGGATTCAAGGGGGATTCGCAGATCGATTCGCTTTTGCGGCGAATGGAATCGGGCGAGCGATGAATGGATTCTACCGCAGGATATCGCGCCCCGCATAATGCGCGACGCCGCCCAGTTCCTCCTCGATGCGGATCAGTTGGTTATATTTAGCGAGCCGGTCCGAGCGGGCGAGGCTACCGGTTTTGATCTGACCGCAATTGGTCGCGACCGCGAGGTCGGCGATGGTTGCGTCCTCCGTTTCGCCTGAGCGGTGCGACATGACAGCAGTATAGTTCGCACGGTGCGCCATCTCGACGGCTTCGAGCGTTTCGGTCAGCGTACCGATCTGGTTGACCTTGACGAGCAGCGAATTGGCGAGGCCCTTTTCGATGCCCATCCCGAGGCGCTCGCTGTTCGTTACGAAGAGATCGTCGCCGACGAGCTGGACCGTATCGCCCACCGCATCGGTCAGCGCCTTCCAACCCTCGAAATCGTCCTCGGCCATGCCGTCCTCTATCGAGAGGATCGGATACTTGCCCGAAAGATCGGCGAGATAGTCCGCCATCTCGGCCGGCGAAAGCGTCTTGTCCTCGCCCGCCATCACATAGCTGCCATCCTTGAAAAACTCGGTCGCCGCGCAGTCCAGCGCGAGCATCACATTATCCCCGGGCGCATAGCCCGCTTTCTCCACCGAACGCAGAATGAAATCGAGCGCGTCGGTCGTCGAACCGATATTGGGCGCAAAACCGCCTTCGTCGCCGACGGCCGTGCTGTGCCCGGCATCGTGCAGTTCCTTCTTCAGAGTGTGGAAGATCTCCGCACCCCAACGCACGGCCTCCGCGATGCTGTCCGCACCGACGGGCATGACCATGAACTCCTGAAAATCGATCGGATTGTCGGCATGCTCACCGCCATTGATGATGTTCATCATCGGCACTGGCAGCGTCGCCGCGGATGTGCCACCGACATAGCGGTAAAGCGGCAGGCCGCGCGCTTCCGCTGCTGCCTTGGCAACCGCGAGACTCACCCCGAGAATGGCGTTCGCGCCGAGCCGCGCCTTGTTCGGTGTGCCGTCCAGCGCGATCATCGCATGATCGATAGCGAGCTGTTCCTCGGCATCGGCATCGCGCAGCATCTCGGCGATCTCGCCATTGACGGCCGCAACCGCCTTGGACACTCCTTTGCCCAGATAACGATCATTATCGCCATCTCGCTTTTCGTTCGCCTCGTAAGCGCCCGTCGAGGCGCCAGAGGGCACCGCGGCGCGGCCAAAGCTGCCGTCTTCCAGCGCGACATCCACCTCCACGGTCGGATTGCCGCGGCTGTCGAGGATTTCGCGGGCGCGGATATCGGCGATTGCAGTCATGGAGAAACCTTTTCGATTACGGGCTATTTACCGCAGACCCTCTATCCATGCTGCTTCGGCGACGCAAATGCTGTAAAGTGCGCGAAACCGGGAACATCATTGCGTTTTGTGCGCTTAATACACAGATAGGCATTTCGTTACGGAGGAAGAATGATGGCTAGCAAGAAAAGCGACCTGCCCGAGGGCACCGACGCGGTGATCGATGTGCCGGCTGAAGAAGCCGAAAAAGGCGCGGTGACCAAAGCGAAGGAGCGCATCAAGGACGAGGCGTCGAACCTGAAGACGCAAGCGACGCAGCAGGCCCGCGAATATGCGACCCAGGGCAAGGACAAGGCGACCGGCGCGATCAAGGACGTATCGGCGGCGATGGACGATGCCGCGAAATCCGTCGACGAGCGGCTGGGCGAGAATTACGGCGAATATGCTCGCATGGCCGCAGGTGCGGTTTCGAGCTTTGCGGAGAAGATCGAAGCGAAAGATGTCGACGACATGGTGCGCGATGTCGAGAATTTCGTCCGCCGCAGCCCGGCGATCGCGATCGGCATTGCGGCTGTGGCGGGGTTCGCCATCGCGCGGCTCGTTAAATCGGGTCTCGGAGATACGGACGAAGCATGAGCGATCACCACGCCGATGACGCGACATATCGGCAGGTCGTTGCCGGCCTGCTCGAGGATGGCGAGCAGTTCGCGAAGTCTCGGCTGAAGCTGTATCGCGCCATCGTGCTGTATCGCGTTGCGCAGGCGCGCAAGGCTACGGCGCTGATGGTGTTGGCGCTCCTGATCACGGCCGCGGCGCTGGTTGCGCTGCTGATGGCAGTTGTGCTCGCGCTGGCCGAGATCCTCGGACCATTGGCCGCGGGCATCGTTGTCTGCGCCGTGGGACTCATAATCGCCGGCCTGCTGATCTTCTGGGGTCTGCGGACATTCCCCGATCTCGACGAAAAGCTGTTCGACGACGATGAGTATGACGTCGCGCCGTCTTTGGCGGCAATGGACGACAGTGCCACCCCGGCGACAACGGACGAAAGCCGATGAGCGCACGCGACCGATTGGAGGAAGCGCGCCGCACGGAGCGCGAGGCACGGGCCAACTGGTTCCGTTCACTGGAGATCGCCCAGTCGCGTTTCGCACCGAGCGCGATCGCAAGAAATGCGGCCGAGAAAGTGAAAGACGGCGCAAGCAGCGCGGTCGGCGAAGTGACCAAAAGCGCGCGGAAGCGGCCGGGTACGATCCTGGCGATCGGCGCGGCTGTCGGATTGCTCTTGTATCGCAAGCCCATCGCATCCGCCGTCCGCGCGAAATTTTCGAAGAAGGACGCAACCGGCGAGGATTTTCGTTCGTTACCCGAACAAAGGCTGACGGAAGACATCTCCGAGGATGATCCGGCGCCGGTTACGATTATGACCGAGGAGGTTTGACCATGACCATCAAAGATACTGCGGCAAAGGCCAAAGAGACTGCAGCCAAAGCCGGCGAAACGGTCCGCGAATCCTATCGCGCGACCCGTGCCCGGGCCGAGGATGCTTATGAGAGCGCGGCGGCGCGCACCGGCGAACTGTACGCTTCAGCGCGTGAGCGCGCAGCTGGCGCCGGCCGGCGTACTGCCGATACAGTGGAGAGCAATCCGCTCGCCGCATTGGTCGGTGGGCTCGGCATCGGGATGCTGATCGGCGCATTGCTCCCGCGCACGCGCCGCGAGCAGGAATTGCTCGGCCCCTATGGTAGCGAGATCACGGGCCGCGCCCGCGAAGCCGCCGAAGCCGCCAAGGCGGTCGGACAAGAGAAGCTCGACGAACTGGGTTTCGTGAAAGACACCGCGCGGGAGACCGCACAGAAGGTGATGGACGAAGCCAAAGCCGCAGCGAGCGAAGCGAGTTCGGCCGCGGTGAAGAAAGCGCGCGGCGAGGGTTGACTGTCGGAGCCATTACCGGGCAGTTCAATCGCGGTTCAGCCATGATCGGCTAACTCTGCTAACGTGTTCCAACGACAGGGTTTTACGATGAAAATACTTAGCTTGCCCAAATTCGCTCTTGCTGGCGCCATGGCCGTTGCGGCCATCGGTACGCCCGCAGTAACGGCTCCGGCCAATGCTGCTGTAAGCCAGTCCAGCCCGTCGGCTTTTGTCGAGAGCCTGGCGGAAGATGGTCTCGCCGTTCTGCGCAGCGGCAGTTCCGCGGAGCGTCGCAGCCGTTTCCGTTCGCTGCTCGGCCAGCATTTTGCAGTCGAGGAAATCGGCGATCGCCTGATCCGGCGCTGGCGTGACGACATTACTGCAAGCCAGTATCGCGCCTATCAGCAGGCGCTCCCCGGCTTCATCATGGGTACCTATGCCGACCGGCTCTCCAACTATTCGCGCGCCGATGTCGAAGTGGTCAATACCCGACAGAATGGCAGCACCTATCTCGTACAGACGCGCATCACCAACCCGGGTTCGCGACCGGTGTCTGCGATCTGGTATCTGACGCGGTCCGGCGGGAGCTATCAGGTCTATAATATGCGAGTGGCGAATATTAACCTGACCCTCAACCAGGCACAGGATTTCGACAGCTATATCCGCCGCAACGGCTTTGATCGCCTCGTGCAGTTCATGGAGCGCCGGGGCGCATAATCGACCAGTTTAGACAATTTAGAAGGGCGGCGGTAGCAATATCGCCGCCTTTCGATTATGGGGCCCGGCCATGAGCGAAAACAAATTGCATCTGGTGTTCGGCGGCCGGGTTTCCGACCCGCGTACGCTCGATTTCAACGACTTCGGATCGATGGATCTGGTCGGCATTTATCCGAATTACGCGGAAGCCGAAGAGGCTTGGCGCGCGAACGCACAGCGTACGGTGGACGATGCGGAAATGAAATATGTGGTCGTGCATCTGCACCGGCTGCTGGAACCGGAAATCATCGAGCCTGCGAAAAAGTAAGCGCTAGGCGTCGCGATAGCGCCAGAGCAGCAGCGGGCGCGCTAGTACCAGTCCCGCGCCGAACCCGAAAATATGGGCCATGATCGCAATCTGCGCGGGCGAACCGAGCGTCGTCAGCCCGATCAGCAGCTGGATGACGATCCACGCCCCGGCCAGCGCCGCGACATGCCGCCATCCGCCGACACCGTTGCGCGGCTTGGAATAGAGCAGCGCATAGGCCCCGATGATGGCCGATACGGCACCGCTGGCGCCGATCATCGGCCCGGCACTGTCCGCATTGAACATATAGTGGCCTGCCGCGGCGACATATGCGCCCACGACGTACAAGCTCATCAGTCCACGCCCGCCCAGCGCCTGTTCGACGCCCTTGCCGCACACGAACATAAGCAGCATGTTGAACGCCAGATGCATGAGATCCGCGTGCAGCAGCGTCGCCGAAAGCGGCGTCAGGATCACGGGCAAAGCGCCCGGTATTTCGAAACCGTCCTCAAGCCGCAACGGGATGAAGCCGCCGAATCCGTACGCCCAGCGTTCCTGGCCGAGCGCGAGCACCAGAAACCAGCAAACTGCCGTAACGAGGATGATCTTGGTCGTCAGGGACGATTGAGCGAGACGGGTCTGCCAGTCCATGCCGATACGCGCTCGCTCCGCCGCCTTAAACGAACTCGATCTTTTCGATCAGGAAATATTTGTCGCCGGCTGGCACGGTGAATTCGACCTCATCGCCCTTGGAACGGCCGATCAGGGCGCGCGCGAGCGGCGAGCTGTAGGAAATCTTGCCGGACTTGGCGTCCGCTTCGATCTCGCCGACGATCTGATATTTGATCTTCTTGTCGTCCTCGTCGAGCAGATGGACGGTCGCACCGAACACAACCTTGTCACCCGAAAGCTCTTTCGGATCGATGACCTGGGCGCGCGTCAGCCGGTCTTCGTAATCGGCAATCGTCGCTTCGATCTGGCCCTGGCGCTCCTTGGCCGCATGATATTCGGCATTTTCCGAGAGATCGCCATGCGCGCGCGCTTCTTCGATCGCGTCGATCACTTCGGGGCGCTCCACCTCTTTGAGGCGCTTCACCTCGGCATTCAGCTTTTCATAGCCTTCCAGCAACATCGGCATCTTTTCTATCGTCGCCATTGCCTTACCTTTCGTCAAAAACCTGCCGTATGGCGGCCCTTCGGGGTCCGCCTGCTCTTTCCGCACAAATTGTCGGGATCAGCTTTCGGCAGTTGAATAATAGGCCTGTAATGGCCGTACTTCAAGTTCTGTCGTGCGCAACGCACCGATGGCACGCACGGCGGCCGCGCTTGCCGAGGCCGTTGTGAAATAGGGTATCTTGTTGGAAACCGCCGATTTTCGGATCGACGCGCTGTCTTTCAGCGACTGCCAACCCTCGGTCGTGTTGAAGATCAGGTCGATATCCCCATCGACGATCGCATCGACGATATGGGGCCGCCCCTGCGCCACTTTATTGATCCGCGTCGCCTCGACGCCGTTCTCCTGCAGGAAGGTCGCCGTCCCGCCCGTCGCGACGATCGAGAAGCCGTAATCGACGATATCGCGCACCGCCGGCAGGATATGCCCCTTGTCGCTGTCTTTCACCGAAACGAATACGCATCCCTCGCGCGGCAGGGTCGTGCCGCCGGCAAGCTGCGACTTTGCAAAGGCGATCGGAAAGTCGCCGTCGATCCCCATCACCTCGCCCGTCGATTTCATCTCCGGCGAAAGCACCGGATCGGTGCCTTGGAACCGGGCAAACGGAAACACTGCCTCTTTGACGGCTATATGGTCGATCGCGCGGTCGATCTCGGGTAGATCGGCGAGCTTTTCGCCAGCCATAACGCGCGCCGCGATCTTGGCGACCGGATGGCCGATCGCCTTGGCGACAAAGGGCACGGTGCGGCTCGCGCGCGGATTGACCTCGATCAGATAGACGTCCCCGTCCTTAACCGCGAACTGGATGTTCATGAGGCCGCGCACCTTAAGCGCCAGTGCCAGCGCCCCGGTCTGGCGTTCGATCTCGGCGATGATGTCGTCCGGCAGGCTATAAGGCGGCAGGCTGCACGCACTGTCGCCCGAATGGACGCCCGCCTCCTCGATATGCTGGAGCACCCCGGCAACGACCACGTCTTCGCCATCGGCAATCGCATCGACATCGACCTCGATCGCATCGCGCAGATACTGGTCGATCAGCACGGGACTGTCGCCCGATACCTGCACGGCCGTCTGGATATAGTCCTGCAACTGCGCATCGCTGTCGACGATCTCCATGGCGCGTCCGCCCAGCACATAGGAAGGCCGCATAAGCACCGGGTAGCCGATCCGCTGCGCCACGCTCAGCGCTTCTTCGGCGCTGCGTGCGATGCCGTTTTCCGGCTGTTTGAGGTCGAGCTCGGCGACGAGATCGGCGAAGCGCTCGCGGTCTTCGGCATGGTCGATGGCGTCGGGCGAGGTCCCGAGGATCGGAATGCCTGCCTCCTCCAGCGCCTGCGCGAGATTGAGCGGCGTCTGGCCACCGAACTGCACGATCACGCCGGCGAGTTCGCCCGTCGATTGCTCGACATGCAGGATTTCGAGCACATCCTCGACCGTCAGCGGCTCGAAATAGAGCCGGTCCGACGTATCGTAATCGGTCGACACCGTTTCCGGATTGCAGTTGATCATGATCGTCTCGAAGCCTTGGTCTTCGAGCGCGAAACAGGCGTGGCAGCAGCAATAGTCGAACTCGATCCCCTGCCCGATCCTGTTCGGCCCGCCGCCCAGGATCACGACCTTCTTCCGGTCGCTGGGCTGCGCCTCGCATTCGGGCTCGCCGAAGCTTGGCGCCTCATAGGTCGAATACATGTAGGGCGTCTTCGCTTCGAACTCAGCGGCGCAGGTATCGATCCGCTTGAACACGGGGCGCACGCCGAGCTTGTGCCGCAGCTCACGCACCTGGCTTTCGGTCACCGCGCCCGCCATCGCGTGCAGCGCCTCGCCGATCAGGCCGGGGCTATAGGCCGCCTTCTCCATCCCATCGCGGATATGGACGGAGGCCAGCGCCAGCCGGGCAAGCCGGTTATCGGAAAAGCCCATCGCCTTGAGCTTGCGCAGCCCCTCGGCATCGTTGGGCAGTCCATTCTCGATGACGCCCTGCTCTGCCTCGACGATCTCGGACAGGCGCGCGAGGAACCAGGGCTCGTACTTCGTGATCGCGTGTACTTCTTCGGCACTGAGCCCCTCGCGCAAGGCCTGCGCCGTCACCAGCAGCCGCGCGGGCGAGACTTCGGAGAGCGCCGCCTCGATCCGCGGCTTGGGCGCACCGACCAACTCGTCGACCCAGTTGAGGCCCACCAGTCCGGTTTCCAGCCCGCGCAACGCCTTTTGCAGGCTCTCGGTAAAGCTGCGGCCGATCGCCATGACCTCGCCGACCGATTTCATCGCCGTGCCCAGCACGGGCTCCGCGCCCTTGAACTTCTCGAAGGCGAAACGCGGGATCTTGGTTACGACATAGTCGATCGTCGGCTCGAAGCTCGCGGGCGTCACGCCTGTGATATCGTTGTCGATCTCGTCGAGCGTGTAGCCGACGGCGAGTTTCGCCGCGACCTTGGCGATCGGGAAACCTGTCGCCTTGGAGGCGAGCGCCGAACTACGCGAAACCCTCGGGTTCATCTCGATCACGACGAGACGGCCATCCTTGGGGTTCACCGCGAACTGCACGTTCGACCCGCCCGTCTCGACCCCGATCTCGCGCAGACAGGCGATCGATGCGTTGCGCATGATCTGATACTCTTTATCCGTCAGCGTCAGCGCGGGCGCGATGGTGATGCTGTCGCCCGTATGGACGCCCATCGGATCGACATTTTCGATCGAGCAAATGATGATGGCGTTGTCGTTCCTGTCGCGCACGACCTCCATCTCATATTCCTTCCACCCAAGCACCGATTCCTCGATCAGCACTTCGGTGGTCGGGCTGGCAGCGAGGCCGCCGCGCACGATTTCCTCGAATTCTTCGCGGTTATAGGCGATGCCGCCGCCCGTACCGCCCATGGTGAAGCTCGGGCGGATGATGGTGGGAAGCCCGACGAACTCCAGCCCCTTGAGCGCCTCGTCCATCGTATGGGCAATCATCGAGCGCGGGCTTTCAAGCCCGATCTTCGACATGGCCTCGCGGAAGCGGAGCCGGTCCTCGGCCTTGTCGATGGCGTCGGCATCCGCCCCGATCAGCTCGACGCCGTACTTCTCCAGCGTACCGTCCTCATGCAGCGCCAGTGCCGTGTTGAGCCCCGTCTGCCCGCCCATCGTCGGCAACACCGCGTCGGGCCGTTCCTTCTCGATGATCTTGGCAACGATCTCCGGCGTGATCGGCTCGACATAGGTCGCGTCCGCCAGCTCCGGGTCGGTCATGATCGTCGCCGGGTTCGAATTGACGAGAATGATCCGATAGCCATCTTCCTTGAGCGCCTTGACCGCCTGCGTCCCCGAATAATCGAACTCGCACGCCTGGCCGATAATGATCGGGCCGGCGCCGATGATAAGTATGGAGGAGATGTCGGTGCGGCGAGGCATCTATTGCTCAACCTCTTCGGTCGGACGCACATCGTTGCCAATGAACCCCAAACTTATGTTGTGCTGGTCCAGCCGGTTAACCGACATCACACTCATAACGCATGAAAGATGATGGTGTGACTCATCGGTTATTTCTGTCAGCAAAGCGAAGTACCCAATGTTTAATGTATATGACGTTGCGTTCAGGACTCGTAGGATCGCACCTTGCTCCAAACCGCAATGCTGTTCCGCGTCGGCAGCAAATGTTTGAAGACCAATATCAGGGTCGAATACAGGCATACTCTCGAGTAACTGCCTATCACGCAGCCAATCCGCGCTATCGCGTTGGACATCTTGCATGATGGCCTCGGCAACATATCCGTTGAACGCACTAGACTGTCCCGTATCGGCGAACTGAACATCATAGCCGGAAAGCGTCGTTGCCTCGTGGACGCACATTGAAAACTCTTCATCGGGGACTTCGTCTAGAGTCCCGATAGTGACAGTGTCCAAACCAAGAAAATCGTCGTAACGAATCTGCACTTTGTCGGCAGGCAAGCCGCATTCTGCGAGGGCCTCTATGGTCTGTTCATAAGACGGGACTGGCGGCAAATCCATTAACCCAACATCCCCAAAAACTTCGCCAAAAGATAGGCGTTGTCCTGCGGCCCGGGGCCCGCTTCGGTATGGTACGGCACGCCGACCGCAAAACAGCCCTCCCCGCCCGATCGGCGGGAAAGGCTGTTCGCGTCCGGAAATTCGGCCGGGCTTAGACGCCCATGGATTGCTGGATGACTTCCTGCGTGCATTGCTGCGCGCGGGCGGTGATCGCTTCGTTGGCTTCGGCGATTGTGGAATCGTCCGTGATCCCCTCCGTCACGCATTCGCAAAACGCATCCGCGTCGACCGATGCCGGCAGCGCTTCGGCCTGGCGGTCGCATTCCGCCTGCGCCTGTTCGCGCACCGGCGTGCTGTCGCACGCCACAACGCCGATGGCTGCCAATATTACCAAATACCGCATGATATTCCCCCTCTTCTTCAGATATATAGCGGCCGATAAGAGGCCGCTTCGATACACCCGAATCGACCTTGGCATATCTTTCCGCCGGGTGCGAGGGGGGCAGCGGACGTGCGGCCGGGAGAGCGATCATCCGAGCTGGTCCACGAACTTCGCGAACAGATAGGCGCTGTCCTGCGGCCCGGGGCTGGCCTCGGGATGATATTGCACGCTGAACGCCGGCCGGTCTTCGAGTTCCAGCCCGCACAGGCTGCCATCGAACAGGCTGACATGCGTTGCTTTCACCCCATCGGGCAGCGTGTCGATATCGACGGCAAAGCCATGGTTCATGCTCGTGATCTCGACGCGGCCGTCTTCGAGCCGCTTGACCGGATGGTTGGCGCCGCGATGGCCCTGGTGCATTTTCACCGTCTTCGCGCCCATCGCCAGCCCCAGCATCTGGTGGCCGAGGCAGATGCCGAACAGCGGCTTGCCGGTGTCGAGGAGCTGCTTGATGACCGGCACCGCATATTCGCCCGTCGCCGCCGGATCGCCCGGGCCGTTGGCGAGGAAGATGCCGTCGGGTTCGTGGCGCATCACATCCTCGTAGGACGCTTCGCCCGGCACGACCGTCACCCGCGCGCCGGCATTCACGAGATGGCGCAGGATATTGCGCTTGGCCCCATAATCGATGGCGACCACATGCGGGCGGACGGGATCGTCGCCCTGCCCTTCCGCATAGCCTTGGCCGAGCGTCCAGAGCCCGTCGCGCCATTCATATTGCTGCGTCGTACTGACCGTCTTGGCGAGGTCCATGCCTTCCAGCCCCGGCCAGTCCGCCGCCTTGGCCTTGAGCGCGTCGAGATCGAATTCGCCGCTCGCGCTATGCGCGATCACGCCGTTGGGCGCGCCCTGCAGCCGGATCAGCCGAGTCAGCGCGCGCGTATCGACGCCCGACAGTCCGATCCGGCCGTTGACCTTCAGCCACTGGTCGTAATGCTGGCTCGATCGGAAATTGCTGGGGTCGGTGACATCCTCGCGGACGATGCAGCCCAGCGCATGCGGATTGCCCGCTTCCTCGTCCTCGGCATTGGTGCCGACATTGCCGATATGCGGGAAGGTGAAGGTGATGATCTGCCCGGCATAGGACGGATCGGTCATGCTTTCCTGATAGCCGGTCATCGCCGTGTTGAAGCAGACCTCACCGACCGCCTCGCCTTCCGCGCCGAAGCCGCTGCCCCAGATGCAGGTGCCGTCCGCCAAAACCAATACGCCCGTCGCTCCTTCGGGCGTGCTGGTGGCTGTGGCGTTCGCCATGGCGGGTTGTCCTATGTCGTCGAGTCTGCAGGCCGCGCAAACGGCTGTCAGCTAGGCGGGCCACTTGCGCGGGTCAATGGCTGTTCAAGTGCTTTATCCCCAGCTAGGTAACCGGCGGCGAATTGCAAAGGAAGAGACGATGCTGCGCGACGATATCAAGGCGGCCCAGGTAGCGGCGATGAAGGCGAAAGACAGCGGGCGAACGGCCGCGCTGCGCCTCATTCTCTCCAAGGTGAAGGACCGCGATATCGAGCTGCGCACCGAAGGCGGCGCCAAGGATGACGACGCCATGGTGGTCGAGGTCCTGCAGAAGATGGTGAAGCAGCGGCGCGAGTCGATCTCAATGTACGAAGATGGCGGACGACAGGAACTGGCCGATGCCGAAAAGGCCGAGGTCGCCGTCATCGAAGAATTTTTGCCCGCGATGAAAAGCGAAGAGGAAAGTGCCGCGATCATCGACGCGCTGATTGCCGAGCTCGGCGCGCAAGGCCCTCAGGACATGGGCAAAGTCATGGGGCAGCTGAAAGCGCGCCATGGCGGCGAAATCGATATGGGTGCGGCGAGCGGACTGGTGAAAGCACGGCTGATCGGCGGCTAGCGGGTTGACGCGACGGAACCGCGCGCCGACATGCCGCGTTGACTTCCCCACACTCGAGCAATCCGAACCAGGATATTTATGCGTCGCGCCCTTCCGATTCTGCCCTTTGCCCTTGTTATCGCCGCCTGTTCGGGCGCACCTGTCGAAGAGCCGGCCGATCCCGCCGAAGACACCACTTTGAGCGAGCCGATGAACATCATCGCGCCGACCGACTTCGCGTCGCTGACGCTGGGCGGCACGATACAGGGGCCGCTTGGGCCGGAAGTGGAAGCGTCGCTCGTCGTCGACGGCGTGGCGATCGGCGACATCGCGAGCCGCGTGCAATGCCCCGAAGGCATCGATCCGTGCAATCCCGACGATGCCGAGCCGGGCACGATTTACACTTACATATACGAAATCCGCCCGGGCTTTGACGGACCGAACGACCCGCCCTTCGAAATGCCTGAGGAAGTGCGTCCGGTAGAGAGCGCTTCGAGCTTCGCCCTCGCCTTTCCGGCGCACGGTTTCACTGGCGTCGCCGGTTACGCCGTGTACGACGCCGAAGAAGTGCTCGCCGAGGGCTTCAACGCCTCGATCAGCTGCGTCGACAACCGGATCATCTGGAGCTTCCCGGAAGAATCGGGCTGGAGCACGGGGGAGACGATTACCTTTTTCTGGCAGACGACGCAGCCGCCGAGCGGCCCGGACGGCGAATATCGCTTCGTCGCCGACGAGATGGAAGCGACCGGCCCCGGACCGATGCCAACCGTCGGCGGAGAGATCGCGGCGGTATGTGAAACATCCCCAGCCGGGTGATTGAAATTCGCGCGCAATCGGGGTAGCAGGATTATAATAGGGGTATGTCCCTTTCGCCTGCCTTTCTCGACGAACTGCGCATGCGTACGACGCTTTCAAGCGTCATTTCCAGACATACCAAACTCCAGAAAGCCGGCCGCGAGTGGAAGGCGTGTTGCCCCTTTCACAAGGAAAAGACGCCCTCCTTCACCGTCAACGACGAGAAGGGCTTCTATCATTGCTTCGGCTGCGGCGCGCATGGCGATGCGATCAGCTTCCTGACCGAAACGCGCGGGCTGCCGTTCATCGACGCCGTAAAGGAACTTGCGGAAAATGCGGGCATGCAGATGCCCGCACCCGATCCACGGGCCCGCGAGCGGCAGGAGAAATCGGCGTCGCTGCGTGACGTCATGGAAGCGGCCGCCAACTGGTATGTCGAGCAGCTCAATAGCCCCGCAGGCGCGGAAACGGGGGCTTATCTCGACCAGCGCGGCATCACGCAGGAAACGCGGCGCGCCTTCGGTCTCGGCTTCGCGCCCGACGCGCGCGGCAAGCTGGAAGACGCTCTCAAACAATTTCCGCGCGACATGCTGATCGAGGCGGGGCTCATCGCCGTGCCGGACGATGGACGATCGCCCTACGACCGGTTTCGCAGCCGGCTGATGTTCCCGATCCGCGATCCGCGCGGCCGGGTCATCGCATTCAGCGGGCGCATCATCGGCGACGGCAAGCCCAAATATCTGAACTCGCCCGATACGCCGCTCTTCGACAAGGGCCGCACTATCTACAATTTCGACCGGGCTTCGCCCGCCGCGCGCGACGCCAAGCGGATCATTGTCGTCGAAGGCCAGATGGACGTGATCGCGCTCGACCAGGCCGGTTTCGGCGAGGCTGTCGCGCCGCTCGGCACGGCCGTGACCGAGCACCAGCTTGCGCTGCTCTGGCGGATCGACGAGGCGCCGATCTTCTGTTTCGACGGCGATGCGGCGGGCCAGAAGGCCGCGATGCGCGCCGTCGACCGCGCGATGCCGGCGATCCGTCCGGACCGGACGCTAACCTTCGTCCAACTGCCCGCGGGCCAGGACCCCGACGATATCATCCGGTCGGGTGGCACCGATATGTTGCGCGAACAGTTCGCCCGGCCCCTCGGTCTCGATGCGTTCCTATGGCGATATGAAGCCCGGCAAATCGATCCGAAAAGCCCTACTGCGCGAGCTAAACTCAAGACCCGCATGGATGCGCTTGCAAACGCGATTGGCGATCCGGCTATGCGGCAGGAATTCGGCCGCGAATTCCGCCAGCGCTTCTGGGACACCTTCGGCTGGAAAAAGAAGGAAGTCGATTTCGTCCGCGACGCCATGGCGGCGACTGCCGGGCGCAATCGCCTGCAAGGGCTCGATATCTATGTCCGCGCCATCCTGCTCGGCCTGTCCCGCTATCCCGCTGTCGTAAAATCGCGCGCCGACCAGATCCAAGCGCTGGTGATCGCCGAGCCGCTATTGGCGCGGTGGCGCGATCTCCTCGTTGGCGCGGCTTTCGAGCGCCCGGACCTTGATGAAGACATGATCGAAACCATATTGGCGAATGCGGAGTTGGAATCGGCGGAAAAGCGGCATTCCTGGCGTGATCTGGGCTTTTCCTTCTTCTACAGGAAGACGGAAACGGATGTCGCGATACGGGATCTCGAGGCTGCCATCGAAACCATCGCCCGGAGCCAAGAACTCGATCAGAATCTGGAAGCGGTCCGCGCCAATCTGGAACAGGCGGCGGATTCCGAGGATTTCGAGGGCGTCTGGAACAGGGAGTCGGAACGGCGCAAGCAGTTGATGGCGGAAAAGCAACGCTTGCACGACGAGTTGGAATCATTAGGGGAAGCCGCAGCGTAGCGGCGAAAGCACAAGGTTTTACATGGCTAAAGCAAAAACGGCGGCAAAAGACGATACCGACGCACCGGTGATCGATCTCAACCAGGCTTCGATCAAGAAGCTCATCACCAAGGCAAAGAAGCGCGGCTACCTCACCTATGACGAGCTGAACGAGGCGCTGCCGCAGGATCAGATGGATTCCGACCAGATCGAGGACGCGATGTCCGCGCTCTCGGAGATGGGCATCAACCTCGTTGAGAATGAAGATGCCGGCGAGGAAGAGGCCGCGGAAGCCAAGTCCGCGCCGAAGGCCGTCGACGGCTCCGACAAGAAAGTCGTCGAGACGCCGGCCAAGAAGACGACCGGCGACCGGACGGACGACCCGGTGCGCATGTATCTGCGCGAAATGGGCGCCGTCGAACTGCTGAGCCGCGAGGGCGAGATCGCCATCGCCAAGCGTATCGAAGCCGGCCGCGACATGATGATCATGGGGCTGTGCGAAAGCCCGATCACCTTCAACGCGATCATCGAATGGTCGGACGCGCTGAACAACGAAGAAATGCAGCTGCGCGAGATTCTCGATCTCGAGGCGATGCTCACCAAGGGCCCGTCGCTCGAAGACGTCGAGAATGACGACGATAGCGGCGAAATCTCCGAAAAAACCGCCGGCGTTTCCATCAAGGAAGACGACGACGATTATGACGAAGACGAAGATGACGGCGACGACGAGGATGGCGACGACGATACCGATGCCGCCACCGCGAAGCGCCGGCGCGAGGAAGAGGAAGACGACGACAATCAGCTCTCGCTCGCGCAGATGGAAGAGGCGCTGAAGCCGGACGCGCTCGAACGCTTTGCCAAGATCACCAAGCTGTACCGGACATTCTCGAAGATTCAGGAGCGGCGTCTCGAGGCGCTGGGTTCATCCAAGGATTTCCCGAAAGCGCAAGAGACGCGCTACCAGAATCTGCGCGAAGAGCTGACCGCCGAAGTCGAAAGCGTCCAGTTCCACGCGACCAAGATCGAATATCTCGTCGATCAGCTCTACAGCTATAATCGCCGGCTGACCGCGCTTGGCGGTCAGATGCTGCGGCTGGCCGAGCGCCACAAGGTGCCGCGCAAATCCTTCCTCGAACATTATATGGGGCGCGAGCTCGAAGATGGCTGGCTCAAAAAGGTCGCTAAGATCGACGCGAAGTGGAAGAAATTCGCGGACAAGGAAGGCGAGGCCGTCGATCGCATCCGCACCGAGATCGCCGAAATCAGCCAGGCGACCGGAACGTCGCTCTCCGAGTTCCGCCGGATCGTCAACATGGTCCAGAAGGCCGAGCGCGAAGCGCGGATCGCCAAGAAGGAAATGGTAGAGGCGAACCTGCGCCTCGTGATCTCGATCGCCAAGAAATACACGAACCGTGGCCTGCAATTCCTCGACCTTATCCAGGAGGGCAATATCGGCCTGATGAAGGCGGTCGATAAGTTCGAATATCGCCGCGGATACAAGTTTTCGACCTATGCGACGTGGTGGATCCGCCAGGCGATCACGCGGAGCATTGCCGATCAGGCGCGCACGATCCGCATCCCTGTCCATATGATTGAGACGATCAACAAGCTTGTGCGCACGAGCCGCCAGTTCCTCCACGAGCAGGGCCGCGAGGCGACACCCGAGGAGATGGCCGAACGCCTCTCCATGCCGCTCGAAAAGGTGCGTAAGGTGATGAAGATCGCCAAGGAGCCGATTTCGCTGGAGACCCCGATCGGCGACGAGGAGGATTCGCATCTCGGCGATTTCATCGAGGACAAGAATGCGATCATCCCGGTCGACGCAGCGATCCAGTCGAACCTCAAGGAGACGGTGACGCGTGTGCTCGCCTCACTCACGCCGCGCGAGGAACGCGTGCTCCGGATGCGCTTCGGCATCGGCATGAACACCGATCACACGCTCGAAGAAGTCGGCCAGCAGTTCAGCGTGACCCGCGAACGCATCCGCCAAATCGAAGCGAAGGCGCTCCGCAAGCTCAAGCATCCGAGCCGCAGCCGCAAGATGCGGAGCTTCTTGGACCAGTAGGGCGTCGCCGCGAGCTAGTCGAACAGCATACCAAGATTATCGAAGAAGACGCGGGATATCCGATGCGAGTCATGCTCGCGCCGGAATGCCACGAAGTCCGTCGTGATCGCCCGATGGTCGAAATCGAGAAGCGCGTTCTCAAGGGCGTTCGGATCGCTGTTGTCGTATACCGTGATTCCGTAATGACGGAGACGCTGAAAAGCCGGTTCGTTCGGCGCGATTACCGGGCAGTCGAAGGACAGCGCCAGCATCGCCGCCCCTGAGTTCAGCTGCTCGCCCGAGTAAGGCAGTACAGTCGCGTCTGCCGCGCGAAAATAAATCTGGATATCGTCATCCGGCACCTTGCTCGGAAAATAGCGGATTGCCGGATCACGCGCGGCAACGGCCGATATATCGGCGACATAGTCTTTGTCCGACGGAAAGCCCGCAATCACCAACCGCAGGTCGTCGCATGCCCGTTCGCGCGCCGCGCGGAAAGCGGCGATAAGCCGGCTGATACCCTTGTACCGCTGGATCGATCCGAAAAAGAGCAATATTCGCGCGCCGGGATCGAAACCGATCCATTCGCGGGCTTCGGCGCGCTCAACATGATCGGCATAGGCGCCGACATAATGGGGATGAACAACTTTGAAATGGCGACCGATCTTCACGTCATAGGTGTCTTGAAGCTCGCTCGCATGATCACCGTCTAACAGGTGCACGGCATCGAACTCCGTCAGTATGCGCTTGCGCAGCTCGATTTCGACATCATGATAGGCCGAACGGTGCGGTTTGAGATTGTGCGCGCTCCATACGAATTTTGCGCCGGTCCGCGCCCGGAAACGGTCGAAGAGCGCGAAAGCCGTATCGATATTGTTCTGCAGTTCCTCCGCGCTTTGCACGCTGTTACGCAACGGACCGAACCAATGCGCATTGAATACCACATCGCCCGGCCAGAAGACCTCGTCGAGCTCAGCCAGTTTGGAAATGCGCTCGACAGCAAAACCACTGTCCGGCGCGCAACGATAGAGTAGCGACTGGAACTTGTTCATCCGTGCAGCCGGCCAGCAAACCACCAGTCGCGGATTGCCGTGATGTGCCGGGTCCGCCGCGATTTCACTGTATTTGCGCGCGAGCGATTCTTCGCGCGTAGACGGCAGATTGAACAAGGCGGGCACAGCACTCATCTGCGTTTTTCACGTCCTGCATGTCGCGCGCGAGCGGAGGCGTAGACTGCATCGTAAAGCTTGATATTGCGCTCCCAGCGCCTCTTATCCTCAACCCATTGCCGAGCGTTCGCGACCCGCTGCGCGCAACCGTCCGGATCGGCCATGGCCCCACGAATGACGTCGGCGAGGTCGTCCGCATTTCCGGTTTTGAAGTATAGTCCACGTTCTTCGTCGCCAAGCAGTTCGCGCGCAACCGGACGGTCGGACATTATGATCGGACGGCGCATGGCCATCGCCTCGATTGGTTTCATCGGTGTCACATGGTCCGCCGCATAATCGGGGAAGCGGGGAACGACAAAAAGATCGATCGCGGCATAAGCGGCAGCGATGCGCTCATGATCGATTTGACCGGTAAACGTCACGGCGCCGGCGATATCGAGTTGCTGCACCAGTTTCTCAATGTCTTCCCGATACCCGCCATCGCCGACTATCAGCAGATGCAAGTCAGATCGATCCGCTACGAGCCGCGCCATGGCCTCGCACAAAACCGGATGACCCTCCCGCCGCGAAATATTCGAAACATAGCCGATGACGGTTTTTGTGCCGAGTTGATAGTCCCGGCGGAATTGCTCGACCGCGTTCGGGTCGACCTCTTCCAGGAACCGCTGATCCACGGAATTCGGCACGATGAATATCCGCTCGCGCTCAATCCCACGTTGTACAAGCTGTTCGACCATGGCGTCGGAAATCGTGACGACGGCGTCGGCAGCCGCCATGCAGCGATTTTCCTGCGCCATGCGCCGCTGCGTCATCTCGGTGTCCTCGATTCCGTCGAAATGGGCGGTCCAGGTATGCTCATGGAAGGATCTGACTTCGTATATGAAGGGCAAATCATGACTGCGCGCGAGGGCAAGCCCCTTCAGCGCATTCTCATAGCCGCGAAAACCCGATGCGGCGTGGATCAGCGAAACTCTCTCGCGCGCGCAGATGCCATCGAGCAGATGCGCCTCGAATGTAACCATCACGTCATGCGGAATGCGCTTCCGCTCGAGTGTAGAAAGATGGCAGAAATGAATGGGAACGCCGTCTCGAACGACGCGGAACCGACCATCCCGGCCATCGTTAGCCGCCGCGATTTCATCCGGAAGGCGCGCCGGCGATACCGCGACGACGGGCCGCAACCCCATCTCTCGCTGGTGCTGCACGATCGACCGGTTTCGGACCGCCCCGCCTGTCGATTCGAGCGGATAGATCGTCTTGAACAGGTGCAGGATGCACTTCGGGTCGGTGTCGCCAAGTGGCCTGTCCGGCAGCAGAGGCAGCCAGTCGGTATCGAGTTCGGCAAGCTGGCCGCGTTTCAGGCGCAACGCAATGCCGGTATGGACGCTGTTTTCCCGCAATTGCAGCGCCTCGGCGAGCCGAACCTGAACGTCGACTTCGCCGAACCGCGTAAAATCACGCAAGAGGCTGCGCAGTTTCTTCGCCTCGAGACCAGACAGCGCATCAACCGACATATCGCGGGCGACGTCATGCGTAATCATTTCCGAGACGGGCGCCGGTTCAGGTTCCGGCCGCTGGCTTCCGTCCTGTTCCGCGAGGCTCATACTGGTTTTGCTTTTGCGGAAATCCCGCCATTGCCGCACCAGCGATACTGGCAACAGGACAAACCGCAGTGGATTTCGCAGCGCCTTTTGCAGTTCCTTGCCGAAACGATAGGCCAACTGGTTCATAACGCCTTGACGGGCGGCCTCGATTTCACCGGCCGTCGCCTTCACCCGGCCCTTCTCGTGTCGGCGAATTTCACGGCGCGCCTCTGCAAGCTCGCTTTCGAGCCGGTCCACCCGCTCGAGCAATGCGCGCGAAATGCCATCGGATCCGCCATCCCGTGGCGGCGGAACTTCGGAATCTTCGAGGGCCATCGCTTTTGCAGCGCTCGGCGATGCCTGTAACTTTGTCAAGCAATAGGTCCGGCCCGAAACACTGCGAGAATGCGGCCTTAACCTCCGTCAACTCCAGCCTAACGCGATATAAACCCGGTCTTTACGCACGCCGATTATGAAAGGGCCCGCTCGGGATGAATGACGGCGGCAATGCCCGCATTTGATGGAGATCGATTATGAAAATTGGCGCGGTCGCACCGGCTGATCAATCCAGCGCTGGGCAATCCCTGCCGTCCATGATCGACACGGATGGCTCGGCCGCGCACGACTATGTGACGAGCGCTGAATTGAACGATGGACCGGAGGCCGCACGGAACCTCGCCGATGCCGTTCATTATCTCGGGATCCTGCATGGGCAGCATCCCGGCGTCGTCGAACTCGCATCGATGAAGACCGCCCTACCCGACGCCCGCGCCTGGCTCGATCAAGCCGAGCAGGGTTTCACACGCGAACGTCTCTATCTCTCGCAGCTTGCGGTGGCCGCCGGACCGCTGCCGAGCACGCCCGGCCACGACAAGAGCGAGGCCGCGGCGCTGAGCCAGCGCCACGCGATCGAGACGCTGGCGCGGTCCGAACGCGCCGGTTGCGCACTCGGCGCGGCAATGGCGCTCGTATTGGACTGGCAGGCGATCCGCGAGATTCTGGCAACCGCCGCGGCAAAACTGGAGGTCGAAACGCCGCTTTCCGCCCTGCCCGAACAGTCCGAAACGCTGGCGCTCGCAGAGCGGGTTGCAACCGACGCGACCATCAACCGCGCGATGACGTTCGGCGCACAGCAGATGCTCGCCCAGCATCGCGGGCTGTGGAACCTGCTCGAAGCGCGCGAAGCGGCGCGCGACATCTGGTAACGGCCGCATCGGCCCGCCGCACAATCGAAAACGGGCGCAAACGGTTGCAACCGGCCACCCTTCCGCCTATCCCTAGCTGATTGACGTTAACGGAAAGGCCCGCTTTCGGGCCTCTTTCATTGCAATTGGAAGGATCGCGCGTGCGTTTTGACGGAACCAAGGACTATGTCGCCACCGACGATTTGAAGGTGGCCGTGAACGCGGCCGTCACCCTGCGTCGCCCATTGCTTGTCAAAGGCGAACCCGGCACGGGCAAGACGGTCCTCGCGCATGAAATCGCCAAAGCGATCGACGCGCCGCTGATCGAATGGAACATCAAATCTACGACCAAGGCGCAGCAGGGCCTGTACGAATATGATGCCGTTGCGCGCCTGCGCGACGGCCAGCTCGGCGACGAGCGCGTCCACGACATTTCCAATTACATCAAAAAGGGCAAGCTCTGGGAGGCCTTCACGTCGCCCGAACTGCCCGTGCTCCTGATCGACGAAATCGACAAGGCCGATATCGAGTTTCCGAACGACCTGCTCCAGGAACTCGATCGGATGCAATTCTACGTCTACGAGACGAAAGAGGAGATCGTCGCCAAGGAACGGCCGATCGTCGTCATCACCTCGAACAACGAGAAGGAACTGCCCGACGCCTTCCTGCGCCGCTGCTTCTTCCATTACATCAAGTTTCCCGATCGCGAGACGATGCAGGAGATCATCGACGTCCATTTCCCGGACATCCAGAAGATGCTCGTCAGCAAGGCGATGGATATCTTCTACGAAGTCCGCGATGTGCCGGGCCTCAAGAAGAAACCGAGCACGAGCGAGCTGCTCGACTGGCTGAAGCTGCTCCTCCATGAGGATATGCCGCTCGAAGTCCTGACGTCACGCGACCCGAAAAAACTGATCCCGCCCCTCCACGGCGCATTGCTGAAGAATGAGCAGGACGTGATGCTGTTCGAACGGCTGGCGTTTATGAGCCGGCGCGAGGGGAATTAGGTTTTTCGGCCGTGATAAAGCCAGCATAATTGTCCGGTAATTATTACATATTGCTACTATACTTGACATATTGACGTGAAAACACGACATCACGCCCTGAACTTCAGGGAGTGATTCGATGTTCAACGTCAGTGGAGGGACTGCGCTGCTTTTCCTGATCGGCTACGGGCTGCATGCTCTTGCCCTACTCATGCTGGACGGGACAGTGTCGCTGCCCGTCCAAGAATTCGTAGCCGTCGGCCTCGCACTGCTGGGCTTGCTTATGGCCGTTGCGGCAATCTGGCTCGATCTGAACCGGCTAGATGAAGTGCAACGCCGCTTTGCCCTCAACGCCTGCGGCATCAGTTTCGCCATCACGGCGACCATATCCTACGTCAGTGATCTGCCGGCAGCCCAACCGATTATCGGCGACGCTTCGCTCTGGGCGGTCGCCATTGCGGTCTGGCTAATCAGTTTCGGAGTATTCCAATGGCGCGCCCGCTAGACAACCGCATCCGCGTCCTGCGCGCGGAGAAAAAGCTCTCCCAGGCTGCGTTGGCCGAAATGTGTGGCGTTTCGCGTCAGGCGATCAACACGATCGAGAATGGCCGACATGACCCCAGTATCAGCCTCGCCTTTCGCATCGCCGATGCGCTTGAGCGGGAAATCCAGGAAGTCTTCATCCATGACAATGCTTAGAATAGCTTTCGCTGCAGCGCTGTCGCTCTCGATGTGCAGCCAGGTTGCGGCAAGCGCGATATCGGCCGAAACATCCAGCAGCGCTATCGTCCAAAATGTCGAGATACATGCGGAAGGTGCAACGCTTGCCGCAACGCTCACTATTCCTGGCGGCCAAGGCCCTTTTCCAGCCGCGATTTTACTGTCTGTCGCCGGACCCAATGATCGCGATCAAAGCGTCGGACCGCATAGAGGGTATCGCAATCTCGCCCAGTATCTGGCGCAGCACGGGATCGCCTCTATCCGCATGGACGACCGCGGCGCCGGGGAATCGGGCGGCGATTATTTTGCAGCATCTTGGGAAACTCTTGCTGGCGATGCAGCCGCTGCACATGACCTGCTCTGCGGATATCCTGAAATAGAATGTAACCGGATCGGCTATATCGGTATGAGCCAGGGCGGCGCTGTCGGAGCGATGGCGAGCCGACTGCGGCCTGACAGCGCCTTTGTGGTTCTTCTGTCCGCCCCGGGACTGGACGGCATTGCCGCTCTCCATAGCCAACTTGAAGCCACTATCCGCCTGCAAAATATCGATGAAACAACCGCTAATGGCTTCCGAGCATTGTTCGACCAATATGTCGGGATCGTCTCGCACGATGCAGCCGACCGGCGAGAACGCCTGCTGGCTTTTCTCGAAGGACCGGGCCGCGCGCTGATCCCGCCCTACGGATTCGTGCCGCGCGAAAACGACGCCTTGGCGGATATGCTGCTTGGCGCGTGGTACCAGTCCAATCTCTCGTTCGACCCGGCGGAGGTCTATGGCCAGCTCGACGTCCCCGTCCTCGCTATCGGCGGCACGCGCGATCCGGTTGCGCCGCCGACCAGTCATCTCGCTCGGATCCAGGGAATCCTGGATGCTGCCCCGGCCTCGGACGTAACCATAGAAACGCTCGAAAACGGCAATCACCTGCTACAGGTCTCCGAAACGGGTCTTCCCGGCGAATATGCGACGCTTGAGCATGCAATTGCGCCCGAAATATTGCAGCTGATATCGCGCTGGATCGTCGAACGGACGGAAGACTGACGCGCGCTAGTGCAGTACCAGCCCGCCGTCAGCGATTAGCGACTGGCCGGTTATGTAGCTCGCACCGTCCGACGCTAGGAACAGGACGATCGGCGCCATTTCGTCGGGCGTGCCCATCCGGCGCATCGGGATGGTGCGGATGAGTTTCGCCTTGAACTCCGCGTTTTCGTCCAGCCCTGACGTCATCCGCGTCTCGATGAAGCCGGGCGCGACCATATTGGCGCGTACGCCGCGTTTCGCGCCGTGATCGGCCTGGGCACGCGTGATGCCGAGTACCGCCGCCTTGCTCGTCGTGTAGGCCGGGGCGTTGGGGATGCTGAGGAAGGACGCGCAGGAGCCGATATTCACGATATTCCCGCCGCTCTTCTCGAGCAGCGGAAACAGGCGGGTCGTGATATCGTGGATGGACATCAGATTGACCTCGAGCACGCGGCGGAAGGTATCCATCTCGAACTCCGTCGCTCCGCCGCCCATCCCGGCATTGTTCACAAGCACATCGAGTTGCTCGATCCCGTCGCATAGCGCGGCGCGCTGGGCATCGTCGCTGACATCGCACTGGATATAGTGGAAGGCGGAAAGATCGTCTTCATAATCGGATGCCGACGCGCGCGTACCGGTGATCGTGACCGTGGCGCCTGCGTCGGAAAATGCTTTGGCCGTCTCATAGCCGATGCCCTGGCTCCCGCCCGTCACCAGCACATGTTTTCCGCCAAAATCGTTCATCTCGCTCTCCTGTTCGTGCGCCGCCGCTTTCCTACACGGTTTCGATCTGTCATAGTTGCCGTTAACGGAAAGTCGATGGCAGTGTCCGGAAAAGACGTTGCCCCGATACCCCGGTCCTGTGTCAACCAGTGTCAACCTGATTGGCGCTGACCAGACGACGTACGATAGGATTGCCCATGTTTTTCTCCTTTGTCGACGAACTGCGTACCGCCGGCATCCCGGCCAGCTTGAAAGAGCATCTCACGCTGCTCGACGCTCTCGACAAGGATGTGATCGAGCGGCGGCCCGAGGATTTCTATTTCTTGGCCCGCGCGACCTTCGTGAAGGACGAGGGTCTGCTCGACCGGTTCGACCAGGTGTTCGCGAAAGTCTTCAAGGGCATTGAGACGACCTATGGCGAGGATGCGGTCGAACTGCCCGAAGACTGGCTCAAAGCCGTTGCCGAAAAATATCTCTCCGAAGAGGAAATGGCCGAGATCGAAAAGCTCGGTTCCTGGGAAGAGATTATGGAGACGCTCAAAGAGCGGCTCGAGGAACAGCAGAAACGCCATGAAGGCGGCAACAAGTGGATCGGCACGGGCGGCACCTCGCCCTACGGGAATAGCGGCTACAATCCCGAGGGCGTTCGGATCGGCGGCAAGGCCAAACATGGCAAGGCGGTAAAAGTCTGGGAAAAGCGCGAGTTCCAGAATCTCGATTCGACGAAAGAGCTCGGCACCCGCAACATCAAGGTCGCGCTGCGGCGCCTGCGCAAATTTGCACGCGACGGGGCGCAGGACGAGCTCGATATTAAGAGCACGATCGACGGCACGGCGCGCAAGGGCTGGCTCGACATCCATATGCGCGCCGAACGCAGGAACGCGATCAAGGTGCTGCTCTTCCTCGATGTCGGCGGCTCGATGGATCCGCATATCAAGCTTTGCGAAGAGCTGTTCAGCGCGGCGACCAGCGAGTTCAAGAATCTCGAATTCTTCTACTTCCACAATTGCCCGTACGAAGGGCTGTGGAAGGATAACCGGCGGCGGTTTTCCGAGCGCACGCCCACCTGGGACGTGCTTCACAAATACGGCCATGACTACAAGCTCGTCTTCGTCGGTGACGCCTCTATGAGCCCCTATGAGATCACCCATCCCGGCGGTTCGGTCGAGCATTTCAACGAGGAAGCCGGCGCGGTCTGGATGCACCGGCTGACCAACACCTATCCGGCCGCCGCCTGGCTCAACCCGGTACCCGAAGCGCAATGGGGCTATTCACAGAGCACCAAGGTAATCCGCGAACTGATGAACGACCGAATGTATCCGCTGACGCTCGACGGCCTCGACGATGCGATGCGGGAACTGACGCGGAAGCACGGGAATTAGTGGCGGGACCGCGCGCCATGGGGCTGATTGTCTCGGCCGGCGCGGCGATCGGCGGATTGGTGGCGGGCAATCTGGTTTTCCCGCCCGAGCCGGGCCAGACCGCAGCAGATGCCTTGCCCTTCACGCTCATCGGCGCGTTTCTGATACTCTGGCCAATCCACGCGCTGCTCATGCGGAAAATGACGAGCGTTCCGACAAGATATGCGGCGCTGATTCTGTGCGGCATTGTCGCGGGTGGATTGTTGCTGGGGCTGACACTGGCGATCGCCGGCGTCTCCCATCCCAAGGCGCTCGATCTCGCGCTGATCGGCGCCAGCTATGGCGGACTGACCGCGATCTTCTGGGCAGCGCTCCATT
This sequence comes from Parasphingopyxis sp., assembly GCF_052168295.1. Classification (GTDB taxonomy): domain Bacteria; phylum Pseudomonadota; class Alphaproteobacteria; order Sphingomonadales; family Sphingomonadaceae; genus Parasphingopyxis. Next base: position 50,655 of record NZ_JBQLZN010000048.1, read on the forward strand.
GGGCACTTTCACGCTTCACCGACAAGACCGCGCAACGATCGCGGGGCAGCGCCTGACATGGCGCGCCGAACGCCACCGCTGCAAAACCGGCCGCATGTCGAGCCGCATCTTGTGCACCGCGTCGGCTGGCTCCGCGCCGCCGTGCTGGGTGCCAATGACGGGATCGTCTCGACCGCCAGCCTGATCGTCGGCATTGCCGCCGCGGCAACGAGCCGGGAAGGCATAATTGTCGGCGGGGTCGCGGCCCTGGTCGCAGGTGCGATGTCGATGGCGGCAGGCGAATATGTATCCGTCAGCTCGCAAGCCGACACTGAAAAAGCGGATCTCAAGCGCGAGCGGCGAGAGCTTGAGGAGCAGCCCTCTGCTGAACTCCACGAACTCGCCAACATCTACAGGAAGCGCGGCCTCGATCCCGAAACCGCGCACGCCGTCGCGCGCCAGTTGACCGAGCATGACGCGCTCGCTGCTCATGCCCGTGACGAACTCGGTATCTCGGACATGGCGCGCGCGCGGCCCGTGCAGGCGGCGCTGGCGTCTGCAGCCGCGTTCGCAACGGGCGCGGCGCTGCCACTGGCGGTGGCGTTGATCGCACCGCTCGAATCGCTGATCGGCTGGGTCGCGGTGGCCACTCTGCTCGCCCTGGCGCTGCTTGGCGTTACCAGCGCGCGGGCCGGGGGTGCGAAGATCGGTATCGCGACGGCGCGCATCGTCTTTTGGGGCGCGCTGGCCATGGCGGTGACGGCAGGCATCGGCGCGCTCGTCGGGACGGCGGTCTGATTGAAAGGAAAAACCATCGTCGACGAATCAAGCGCAGCGAAGGAAAAGGCCAGCAAGACCTATGACGCGGCGGCGGATCACTTCGAAGCGGCCCCGCTCGCCTTCTGGTCACGGATCGGCGAGACGACGGTCGCTAAAATAGATCTCGCGTCGGGCGCGGAGGTTCTCGATGTCGGATGCGGCAATGGCGCATCCGCCCTGCCGGCCGCTACCGCTGTCGGGCCTTCAGGCCGCGTAATCGGGATCGACCTGTCCACCCGGCTGCTCGATCAGGGGCGCCGGCGAGCGGCGACTGCGGGGCTTGCCAATATCGAGTTCCGGGCCGCCGATATGACCGCGCTCGACTATCCCGACGCGCGTTTCGACGCGGTAATCAGCGTCTTTTCGATCTTCTTCGTACCCGACATGGAGGGGCTCGTCGGCGAACTATGGCGGATGGTCCGCCCCGGCGGCCGGCTCGCCGTGACCACCTGGGGTCCCGATATCTTCGAACCGGCCTACTCCCATTGGCTCGACACGCTGAAACGCGAAGCGCCGCATCTCCACAGCGCTTTCAACCCGTGGGACAGGATCACCGATGTCGAATCGGTCCGTCAGCTGATGCGCGACGGCGGCACCACCGAACCGGACGTTGTGGCCGAGGAAAGCGTGCAGGAACTCGAACGTCCCGAAGACTGGTGGGCGATAGCCATGGGGTCGGGCCTGCGCTGGGCGATCGACCAGATGGGGCCTGAGAAGGCGGACATCGTCCGCAGGGACAATCTCGACTGGATTGCGCGGCAGGGCGTCGATGCGCTTGCGACGAACGCGATCTACGCCGTCGCGCGTAAGCCTTCGAACGGCGATCAATAGCGCCGAAACGCGCCGGAAACCGCCCCCCACGCGTCTTCGTCGGCCCGGCTCAACGCATCGAGATCGCCCGGCTCCGCTTCGCCGTCGTCCACCCATTCCCGCAGCAGCGGACTGCCACTGATCACGTCGATCGCCAATACGTCCTCGGTATATTCATAGGCGAAATCCTTGCCACGCCAGAGTTCGTAATCCGGATAGAGCCGCCGGATCGCCTTGAATGCCAGTGCCTGGAGCCGCCATGGCTTGAAAGCGTCGTGATCGTACCCAGCCCCTTCCGCATGGATATGAACGCCATGGCAGAGTTCGCCGACATGCTTGTGGAAGGTTGGCTGGAACCAGATTTCGCGCAAGCTGCAGCCCGCCAGCCAGTCCGGCGCGAGCTGTTCCATCTCGGCGAGCACATCGCGGGCGTTGATGTCCGGCGCGCCGAAAATCTCCAACGGGCGCGTCGTCCCCCTCCCCTCGCTCAGCGTCGTGCCCTCCAGCATCACGGTGCCGGCATAGGCGCGGGCCATGTTGAGGTTCGCGGCGTTCGGGCTCGGGTTGATCCAGATACGCTTGTTGAGCGGCCAGCCAAAACCAGGCGCGCTGCCCGGCGTCCAGCCCTCCATCTCGATCACGCGATAGTCGACGTCGATCCCGAAATGATCGATGAACCAGCGCCCCATCTCGCCCATCGTCAGCCCGTGCCGCATCGGCATCGGCCCCGCCCCGACGAAACTCTCCCAGCCGTCCCGCAGCGTAAGCCCCTCGACCGGACGGCCGGCGGGATTGGGACGGTCGAGCACGCAGACTGGCTTGCCATGCTCTGCCGCCGCTTCGAGCATGTAGCGCAGCGTCGTGATGAAGGTGTAGATGCGGCAGCCCAGATCCTGCAGGTCGATCAGCACCGTATCGAACGTACCCATCGACTGCCCGGTCGGACGCCGAACCTCGCCGTACAGGCTGAACACGGGGATGCCGTAGACCGGATCGGTATCGTCCTCGGTCTCCACCATATTGTCCTGCTTGTCGCCCTTGATCCCATGCTGGGGCCCGAACGCGGCGGTGACGTCGAGACCGGCGGCGATCAGCGCATCGAGACTGTGCGTGAGGTCCGCCGTGACGGACGCCGGGTGCGCGAGCAGCGCCACCCGCTGCCCTTCCAGCGGCTTGCGGAGCTCTGCGTCTTCAAGAAGGCGATCGATACCGAATTTCATGTGTCGTCTGGTGGCGGCAGTTCGAGCGTAAAGCAATCGGGATGATGGAAATCCGGTTTGCCCGGCGGATGGGCGAGCGCCCAGTAGGATTTGGTGCCGTCGGTTTCTTCGATGATCGCTGAAAGACCAATTCGCCAATTAGACTCGATAGGCAAGCCAATCGCAGCAAGAGCACTCGATCTTAGTGATCGGTCAGTCCAACTCGTTTCAATCTGGCTTACTATCGAACCTTTGCTAGGTGTCGGGTTGCGATAGCCGGCCAAGAAGTATGATGCCCATTTGTTCGAAGGCGTGAAATTCAGTTCACAATACGAATACCCCTGTGGAACAATCGCGAAGACCTCAAAACAAGTCGAATGCCAAAGCTCGTCTGCCTCCTCCAATGGCCCGTCGTTTCCCAGTTCAATCAAGTCAACTTTGCCTTCGAGATTGAATGACACTTCGATTAAGCTTGCTTCTGTCCGTTCAATTTTAGCTGACAAAGATCGAACAGGATTAACCGGATTATCCGGATGCGGGATCAGCTCTGCGACAATGCTACCCAACCTGCCATCCCCATGCTAACGGCCCGCTCATCATGACCGAATACCGATCCGATCTGCTGCGCCTACTCGAAGAACGCGGCCATATCCACCAGCTGACCGACGCTGAGGGGTTGGACGCGCTCGCGGCCAAACAAGTCGTGACCGGTTATGTCGGCTTCGACCCGACGGCGCCTTCGCTCCATGTCGGCAATCTCGCTTCGATAATGCTGCTCCGCCGCGTGCAGCAGGCCGGACACCGGCCGATCGTGATCATGGGCGGCGGTACGGCGAAAATCGGCGATCCGTCGGGCAAAGACGATGTCCGCCAGCTGCTGACGGACGAGAAGCTCGCCACGAACATCGCCTCGATCCATGATTCCTTCGCCAAGATCCTGCGCTTCGACGATAGCGAAACGGGCGCACTGTTGATCGACAATGACGAGTGGCTGTCCGGGCTGGGCTATATCGAGTTTCTGCGTGAAGTCGGCCAGCATTTCACGATCAACCGGATGCTGACATTCGACAGCGTCAGGCTGCGTCTCGACCGTGAACAGCCGCTGACCTTTCTCGAATTCAACTATATGATCCTGCAGGCCTATGATTTCCTGAAACTCGCGCGCGATCATGGTTGCCAGCTCCAACTCGGCGGCAGCGACCAGTGGGGCAATATCGTCAACGGTATCGAACTGGCCCGGCGGATCGACGGCACGGAGTTGTTCGGCGTCACCGCGCCGCTGATCACGACAGCAGACGGTAAGAAGATGGGCAAGTCCGTATCCGGCGCCGTCTGGCTCAATGAGGAGCAACTGCCCAGCTTCGATTTCTGGCAGTACTGGCGTAACACGGACGATCGCGATGTCGGCCGCTTCCTGCGCTTGTTCACCGATGTACCGCTCGACGAGATCGCTCGGCTCGAAGCGTTGGAAGGCGCGGAAATCAATGCCGCGAAGACGCTGCTTGCCAATGAGGTGACCGCCATGGTGCGCGGCAAAGACGCAGCCGAGGCGGCCGAAGCAACTGCTGAGACAACCTTTGGCGCAGGTGGTGTCGGCGAGGATCTGCCCAAATTAGCGGTTCCTTCGGGCGAAATCGCCTTGCTCGACGCGATGGTAGAGCTCGGGCTCGTTGCGTCGAAGGGTGAGGCCAAGCGCATGGTCAAAGGCGGGGGCGCGCGGGTCGATGGCGAGCAGGTCGGCGATCTGGGTGCTACGGTCAGCGTCGGCGACGCGCCCGTGCGCATATCCGCTGGCAAGAAGAAGCACGGCGTGTTGACGCGCGGCTAGGCGGCTTCGCGCTCCCGTTCGATCATGCGATCGAGCCAACGGAACGTTGCGAAATAAACGGCGAGACCGGCAAGTACGTTCGTGATCGCGATCGCTGCATACACACCGGTCGTCGCGAACAGCAGCGTCGCTATGCCCGCGAGCGGTACATAGAGCAGCGCGGTACGGATGAGATACAGGCCAAGGCCCAGTATCGGCCGGCCGAGGGCGTTGAACGCTCCGGCCGCGACGATCGTGACGCCATAGCCCGCCAAGGTCACCGGTACGATCCAGAGATACAGGCGCGCCTCCTCCGTGACGGTCGCGGAATCGCTGAACTGCGCCGATAGCGGATCGGCTGCGAATGCAAATACCGCCGCGGTGATGACGCCCCAGCCAACGCAGATCATCATGGCGAAGCGAATGGCCTCGCGCACCCGGTCGAACTTGCCCGCGCCCCAATTCTGGCCCGCGAGCGGGCCGATCGATCCCGACAATGCCAGCATCGGGATCGACGCGAAGGATTCAAGCCGCGTCGCGACACCGAAGCCCGCGACCGTTTCCGCGCCATAGACCGCGAGCATCGCCGTTACGATAGATATGCCGATCGGATTGACGGCATTGCCGAGCGCCGCGGGCAGCCCGATCCGCAAAATCTCACGCCAGCTGTCCAGCATGTCAGCGAGCTTCGGCAGCACGAAGTCCAGTATCTGATCGCGAAAGACCAGCACGGGTATGGCGACCAAAGGCATGACTATGCGGCCGGCGACAAGCGCCCAGGCGGCGCCTTCCATGCCCATGGCCGGTATCCCGAAACCGCCGAAAATGAAAAGCGGGTCGAGCAGCATATTGACCACGGCCGAGCCGATCATCAGCCCGCTCGGAACCAGCGCATCGCCATTGGCCCGCAAGATGTTGTTCGCAACCTGCGCAAGCACCAGCACAGGGAAGCTGAGATACCAGATCGTCATATAGGTTTCGATCAGGTCGAGAATGCGGCCTTCCGCGCCGACCAGCGAGAATAGAGGCCGGATGGTCAGATAGCCGACCGCCGCAACCGCGATGCTCAGCAGAAGTGCCAGCACCAGACTGTCCGTCGCGAGGCGTTTCGTGCGGCGGCGGTCCTTGCGGCCGATCGACCGCGATAGCACCGATCCCGTGCCCGCGGACAGGCCGATGGCCAGGCTGGTGATCGCGAAAGATACGGGAAAGGCGAAGCTGATTGCCGCCAGCGGCTCGGTGCCGAGCTGGCCGAGAAAATAGGCGTCGACGATGCCTACCGCGATAAGCGCGATGATGCCGAATACGAGCGGACCGGCCAGACGTATCAATTGATACCGGACACTGCCCTGGGTGAGATCGCGCTTATCCGGCATCGCGTGCGCTGTGCGTGGCCGGGATGGGACTGGCAAGGCCTGTTCGTCGAAATATGCCGGCGGCATGTCAGATCCGGAGCAATGGTAAACGCGCTGTTAGCCAGTTCGATTCGGCACGATTTAACAAGTCTGTGTCATTACAATCGCGTAAAACCAATGGATTGGGAGCTTTGGACATGAGTGCGCAACCTCTTGCCCAGCATATTTTCGATATCGAAAAACGGCGGGCTGCGCGCGATGCCGTGTCGATCCGTGCGGCGCTGCACGAGCCCGGCGAAGACAGCCACGAGATCCTCGTCGGCAACCTGTCGCCTTTCGGCTTCATGGCGATTTCGCCGCAGAGCTATCGCGAAGGCACGCTCGTCCGGCTCGATCTGCCTCTGATCGGCGAGGTGAACGCCCGCATCGTCTGGTCGCTCAGCGATCGGATCGGTGCCGAGTTCATTCGCCCATTCGACGCGCGCGGTTATCGTACGCTGCTCGATTCGACGCCCCACAAGGCGCAGAACGACGAAAGCTAGCCAGAACGCAGCAGCGGCACGGCGGCATCCCGCTTGAACAGATAAAGCGCAATCCGCGCCGCCTGCCCGCGCGGACTGTCGAGGCCGCCCTCCCCTTCGATCAACAGTCTGGCGTCGTCATTGGCGATCGGAGCAAGCTCCGCGACCAGTTCGGGCGGTGCCACGCGAAAACCGATCTCGCCCGACTGGCGCGTGCCGAGCAGTTCCCCTGCCCCACGCAGCCTAAGATCCTCCTCCGCGATACGGAAACCGTCATTGGTCTCGCGCAGCAGCTTGAGCCGCGCGCGCGCGGTTTCGCTAAGCATATCGCCGCGCAGAAGCAGGCAGATGGACTGGGCATCGCCCCGTCCGACCCGGCCGCGCAACTGGTGCAGCTGGGCAAGGCCGAACCGATCCGCACCTTCCACGATCATCAGCGTTGCGTTGGGCACATCGACCCCGACCTCGATCACCGTCGTTGCCACGAGCACGGCGAGCTCGGCACGCTGAAAACGCTCCATCACCGCGTCCTTTTCCGGCCCTTTCATCCGGCCATGGACAAGCCCCACGCGATCTTCGCCGAACCGCGCCTGCAATAACCGCGCGCGCTCTTCGGCGGCCGCCTGGTCGGACAGCTCGCTCTCTTCGACCAGTGGACATACCCAATAAGCCTGCCCGCCCTTGCCGATATGGCGGCCCAGCCCGTCGACGACTTCGTCAAGCCGTTGCGCGGACATCACCCGGGTTTCGATCGGTTGGCGTCCCGGCGGCATCTCGTCGAGCCGCGAGACGTCCATCTCGCCATAATGGGTCAGCGTCAGCGTGCGCGGGATCGGCGTTGCCGTCATCACCAGCAAATGCGGCGGGCGCTCGGCCTTTTGCGCGAGCATCATCCGCTGCGCGACGCCGAAGCGATGCTGTTCGTCGACCACGGCCAGCCCGAGCTTCTTGTATCCCACCGCTTCCTGGAAGATCGCATGCGTGCCGATAAGAATGTCGATCGATCCGTCGGCGAGACCCATCAGCGTGGATTCCCGGGTCTTGCCCTTGTCGCGCCCGGTCAGCACGGCAACGTTCACAGGCAGGCCTGCGAGCATCTTGGTAATCGTTTCGAAATGCTGGCGGGCGAGAATTTCCGTCGGCGCCAGCAAGGCGCCTTGCGTGCCTGACTCCACGGCCATCAGCAGCGCATTGACCGCGACCAGCGTTTTCCCGGCACCGACATCGCCCTGCAGCAGGCGCAGCATCGGCTGTTCCTGGCGTACATCCGCCTCGATCTCTGCAGTGCTCCGCTGCTGGGCACCGGTCGGTTCATAGGGCAAGCGCAGCTGATCGCGCAGCCGGCCATCCGGGCGGAGCGCTTCTCCGCACCGGCTGCGCGCCGATTGCCGGACCAGCGCGAGCGCAAGCTGATTGGCGAAGATCTCATCATAAGCGAGCCGGCGGCGTGCCGTCTCATCGGCGGGTTCGGAATGGACGATCGCGAGGGCAGCACGCCAGTCCGGCCAGCCTTCGCGTTCCTTGAGCCGCGGCTCGATCCATTCGGGCAGCTCGGGCGCGCGTTCGAGCGCCTGTTCCGCCAGTTGGCCGATGCGCTTATTGGTGAGGCCCTCGGACAGCGCGTAAACCGGCTCGCGCGTCGGGATATCGCCAATCTCGTCGGGCTTCACGACCATATCGGGGTGCACGATCTGCAACTCCTGCCCGTACAGTTCCATACGTCCCGAGATCGCGCGCGCCTCGCCCAATGGCAGCAGTTTCTTCGCCCAGCCCGGATTGTTGAAATAGACGAGGCTGATCACATTGCCCGCCCCGTCCGCTGCCTGGATGCGCAACGGGCTGCGCGGGCCGCCGGCCTTGTAGTCGAGCGGCGTTACGATCGCCGTTACGATCCGCCCGGCATCGGCCATATCGAGCGTTTCGACATGTTTGCGGTCGATCCATCCGGTCGGGAGGTGGAAAAGCAGATCGCCGACCTGTTCGAGCTTCAGCCGCCCCAACGGCTTGGCCAGCCCCTTGCCAACGCCCTTCAGCGTTTCGATTTCGGCAAAGAGCGGATTGAGAATTTCGGGGCGCATGACTAGGTAGTTCCTATACCGAAGCCGATAGGCCGCGCCAGCGCCTGTCGGCCTTTTGCTGTTGGAGCCGATATGGATCATGCGGACCGCCTCAAACGCCTGAAGTTTCGCGCATGGCACCGCGGAACCAAAGAGGCTGACCTTCTCATCGGCGGCTTTTTCGACCGGTTTTCCGCAGACTGGAGCGACGCGGAAACCGAATGGTTCGAGCGGCTGCTCGAGATCGACGATGTTTCCATCATGGCCTGGGCCATCGGAACGGAGGCGCCGCCCGCCGACGTCGACGGCCCGATGATGCAGCGCATGCAGCAGCTGGATTACATCCCCATCGCCAAATGACCGACATTCAGCAGATTCTTGAATCCCGGGCACCGCTGACGCTCGCGGGCGCGCCGGCGGGCTTTCTGCCATCGCTGATGGCGGACCTCGCCCGCGCTGCTGCGTTCAAGGACCAGCCCGCCGTCTATATCGCCCCTGACGATACCGCGATGCGCGGTCTGGCGGACGCCGTCGGCTATTTCGCGCCCGAGATCGAAACGATAGTCTTTCCGGCCTGGGATTGCCTGCCCTACGACCGGGCGAGCCCCAGCCTGCGTATATCGGCCGAACGGCTCGCGGCGCTCCACCAGTTGCAGCGCGACAGCGACAAGCCGCGCATCATCGCGACGACGATCAACGCCGTCACGCAACGCACGCTGACGCCGTTTCGCATCCGCCAGCTCGTGACGCATCTTGCGCCCGGCGAGCGGATCGATCGCGACGATCTGACCGCGACGCTGCAGGCGAACGGCTATATCCGGGTCGAGAGCGTCGCGGATTCGGGTGAGTATGCGGTGCGCGGCGGCATCCTCGACCTGTTTCCGTCGGGAGAAAACGAGGCCTTGCGCCTCGATTTCTTCGGCGACGAGATCGACAGTATCCGGCGTTTCGATCCCAGCGATCAGCGGACCGTCGGCAAGGCCGAGAGCTTCACGCTGCTCCCGGCTTCCGAAGTTCTGCTCGACGCTGAAAACATCAAGCGCTTTCGCGGACGCTATCGCGAGCTGTTCGGTGCGACGGCAACCGGCGATCCGCTCTATCAGGCGATCAGCGAGGGTCGGCGGCTGGCCGGTCTGGAACATTGGCTACCATTGTTCGAGGGGACACTCGCAACGGTGTTCGAGCATGTCGGCGTGGATGCGCTCTACGTGCGCGACAGCGGCACGCCAGCGGCCGCCGAAGCGCGCTTCGAGTCGATCGCCGACTATCACCAGAACCGCGAAAACATGCGGACATCCGAACCGGGCAGCTATCGGCCGCTCGGCCCGGATACGCTCTACTTCGCCGAGAACGAGTGGCAGGCGGCGATTGCCGAGACACCGCTGCATCTCACCAGTCCCTATCACGAGCCGGAGAGCGAGCGCGTCGTCGATATGGATGTCGCGAGCGCCCGCGATTTCGCGCCGGAGCGCAAGACGAACGCGAACGTCTATGAAGCCGTCGTCGAGCATATCGGCGCATTGCGGAAGGACGGCAAGACGGTCGTACTCGGCAGCTACAGCCGCGGCGCGCGCGAGCGGCTCGGCGGATTACTCGAAGAGCATGGCTTGGCCGACGCCGTAATCGCAGACGACTGGCAGACGGCGCTCGGCAGCGAGGTCGCGCTATCGGTCATACCGCTCGACCATGGTTTCACGGCGCGGGACGTCGCGGTTCTCACCGAACAGGACATGCTCGGCGACCGATTGCGGCGGCGCACGCGGCGCAAGAAAGACGCCGATGCCTTTTTCAACGAACTCGCGACACTCTCGCCCGGCGATCTCGTCGTCCATAGCGAGCATGGCATCGGCAGATATGAAGGGCTGACCTCGATCCCCGTCGGCAATGCGCCGCACGATTGTGTCGCGCTTGAATATGCTGGCGGCGACAAGCTTTACGTGCCGGTCGAAAATCTCGACGTGCTCTCGCGCTACGGCGCGAATACCGATGGCGTCGGACTCGACAAGCTTGGCGGCGAAGGCTGGCAGCGGCGCAAGGCGCGGATGAAGGACCGGATCCGCGAGATCGCCGGCGATCTTATCGAAACCGCCGCCGCGCGCGCGCTGCGCAAGGCGGATATCGCCGAGCCGGACAGCAGCTATGCAAGCTTTGTCGACCGCTTCCCCTATGCCGAAACCGAGGATCAGGACCGCGCTATCGAGCAGGTCATCGCCGATCTCGGCAAGGGCACGCCGATGGACCGGCTCGTATGCGGCGATGTCGGCTTCGGCAAGACGGAGGTGGCGTTACGCGCCGCTTATGTCGCGGCAATGGCAGGTATGCAGGTTGCGCTCGTTTGCCCCACCACCCTGCTCGCGCGACAACATTATACCAACTTCACGGAGCGCTTCTCCGGCTTTCCCATGAAAATCGGCCGCCTTTCCCGGCTCGTGCCCAACAGTGAGGCCAAGGCGACGCGCGAGGGCGTCGCGGACGGTTCGATCGATATAGTGATCGGGACGCACGCGCTGCTGGCCAAATCGGTCGAATTCAAACGGCTTGGTCTGGTGATCGTCGACGAAGAGCAGCATTTCGGCGTCGTGCACAAGGAGCGGCTCAAGGCTCTCAAGTCCGACGTACATGTGCTCACGCTCACTGCGACGCCGATCCCGCGCACGCTGCAGATGGCGATGTCGGGCCTGCGCGAACTTTCCGTCATCCAGACGCCGCCGATCGATCGCTTAGCCGTACGCACCTATGTCATGCCCTGGGATCCGGTTGTGCTGCGCGAGGCGCTGTTGCGCGAACATTATCGCGGCGGGCAGAGCTTCTTCGTAGCGCCGCGCATCGCCGACCTTCCCGATCTCGAGGAATTTCTGCGCGAGGAGATCCCGGAAATCAGCTTCATTACCGCACATGGCCAGATGCCTCCGACGACCGTCGAGGAGCGGATGAGCGCTTTCTATGACAAGAAATATGATGTCCTGCTCTCGACGACGATCGTGGAGAGCGGTCTCGATATCCCGTCCGCCAACACGCTTATCGTGCACCGGGCCAACCAGTTCGGCCTCGCCCAACTCTATCAGCTGCGTGGACGCGTGGGGCGCTCCAAAGAACGCGCTTACGCGTATCTGACGACACCGGCCAACCGTGTCGTCACCGAGGCAGCGGAAAAGCGGCTCGGCGTGCTCTCCGATCTCGAATCGCTGGGCGCCGGGTTCCAGCTCGCAAGCCACGATCTCGATCAGCGCGGCGCGGGCAATCTGCTTGGCGACGAACAGTCCGGCCATATCAAGGAGGTCGGCTTCGAGCTGTACCAGTCGATGCTCGAAGACGCGATCGTGGCCGCCAAGGCCGGCGATATCGGATTGGAAGACGACAAACGCGATTTCTCGCCCCAGATTACCGTCGACGCGCCGATCCTCATCCCGGACGATTATGTCCCCGATCTCGACCTGCGCATGGGCCTGTACCGGCGCATGAACGCTCTGGAAAATCGCCAGGAGGTCGAGTCCTTCGCCGCGGAACTGATCGACCGGTTCGGCGACATTCCAGCGCCGACCGCGAACCTGCTGAAGGTGATCGAAACAAAGCTTAATGCGAAGAAGGCCCATGTCGCGAAGATCGACGTCGGCCCGCGCGGCGCGCTGGTGAGCTTTTTCAAGGACAGTTTCCCCAACCCGGCGGGGCTGATCGACTATGTCGAACGGCTCAGGGGCACGGCCAAGCTGCGCCCCGACCACAAGCTCGTCATCACGCGCAACTGGGGCGATCCTCAGGCGCGGCTGAACGGCGCGCTTCAGCTCTCCAAGGGGCTGGCCAAGGCCGCGAATTGAGCACAGCCGGGAAATCTCGAAGAAAGCACTGATCATCGGATTTGGTACTCTCCGTACCATGGTATATACTCGCATTCGGAAAAGGAGAGAGCGATGAAAAAGGCCCTGATCGGTTTCGCCTGTATGGCCGCCGCCGCTACCGGGGTCGCCGTCAGTTCGACGCCGGAAATACCGCCGTCGGACTCTGAAACCATCGAATCCGAAAATACGGTCGATAATCGCGTCACTATTCCGGTAAGCGTCGACGGTCAGGGACCGTTCGACTTCATCGTCGATACCGGCGCCGAACGCACGGTGATTTCACGCGAACTTGCGGAGACACTCGAGCTTCATGCGAGCGAGGATGTCTGGCTGACCACGATCCTGAACGTCGAGCAGGTGCCGACCGTTATCATCCCCCGGCTCGGTGCTGGCCGCCGCACGGTCGATGAGATCCAGGCGCCCGCCCTGGCGCGCACCGATCTTGGCGCGGCCGGCGTGCTCGGCATCGACGCGCTGGAAGACCAGCAGGTACTATTCGATTTCGAACAGGATCTGATGACGTTCAGCGAGGCGCAGATCGAGGAGAGCGACTGGTCCGAAGGCGATGTTATCGTGGTGCGTGCGCGGCAACGGTCGGGGAGGCTCGTTCTTGCGCGGGCGAATGTCGAAGGTACCCGCATCCATGCGATCGTTGATACGGGATCTGCGGTGACAATCGGCAATAATGCGCTCCGCGAGCGGCTGATCCGCCGCGGCCGCATGGACCCGAACCAGTTTTTCACCATTACGTCCGTGACCGGATCGACGATGGACATCAATTATGCGTTCGTGGACGAACTGCGGATCGGCAGTGTGCGGCTCAATAATTTGCCGATAGCCTTTGCCGATACTGAGCTTTTCCGGCAACTCGACCTGCTCGACCGGCCCGCTGTTTTGCTCGGGATGAACGCTTTGCGCGTATTCGACCGCGTCCTGATCGATTTTGCCAACCGGCGGCTGCGGCTGCAACTGCCCACAGGTGGCCCCTCCGATACCCCGCTGCTTGCGCAGATTGTCGACGACACACCTTCGTCCGCCGAATATGCCGCCACCGGCGCGTCACGGCCGATTGGCGACTAGCGCAACCAATTCTTCGGACGACAGTGGCGGCGCGCACAGAAATCCCTGGTATAGCTCGCACCCCTGTTCGGCGAGCAATTCCAGCTGCTCGTGCGTTTCTACCCCTTCGGCGATAACCGAAAGGCCTAGCGACCGCGCCATTTCGATCACGCCGGTCACGACGATCCTGTCGCGCGAACTGCCCGCGATATCCTGGCTCAGCCGGCGATCGATTTTCAGATAGTCGAGCGGGAGGGATTTGAGATAGGCGAGACTCGAATAGCCCGTACCGAAATCGTCGATGGCCACGCGGAAGCCCTCCGCCCTCAGCCTGGCGAGCCGATCTCCTGCCACGCCCAGATCCTCGATCAAACCGCTTTCCGTCACTTCGGCCGTAACCCGCTCGCGATCGAAACCCGAAGCCTCGACCATATCGACGAACCGGTCGACGAAATCGGCTTCGGCCATGTCGGATGCCGTGACGTTGACCGACAGCCGCAAACTGCCGAGCGCATCGGCCCATGACGCCGCCATCTGCACGGCCTTTGCCTGCACATGCCGGGACAATTCCGTGACATAGTCCGACCGTTCGGCGGCCGCGAACAGGGCCACCGCCCCGAGCTCGCCAAATTGCGGATGCCGCCAGCGCGCGAGCGCCTCAACCCCGGTAATCGCGCCGGATGTGACCGAAACCTGTGGCTGGAAAAGGATATCGATCTCGTCCCGGTCGAGCGCGAGACGCAGATCGATCTCAAGCCGACTGTCATGCGCTGCGGCGACCCGCTCCTCTTCCCCGAAAATCTGGATCGCGTCGGCATCGCTATCGCGCGCCTCGGCCAGCGCCACGCTCGCGCGGCGCATGACAGCCGCCGAATCCGCATCGTCGGCGCTGTCCGTAACGATTCCGCACCGCGTCTTGAGCCGAATGACCTGACCGTCGGTGATAAAGGGCTGCTCAATAACGCTGACGAGTTGGCGGGCGGCGAATTCGGCATCTTCCACCGACACGTCCGGCGCGAGCCCGACCGCAAATTCGGCGCCGGCAAGCCGCGCGACAAGCTTCTTCGCGACCGGCATATCCAGAACGAGCCTTTCGATCCGCCGTGCCATGCCCTTGAGCGCCGCATCGCCGATCGCGCTGCCATAGGCCTGATTGATACGCTCGAAACGGTGCAGCGAAATGAGGAGCAGCGCGAAGCCGCCCGAATTCGCAGCGAGCTGGCGATCGATCCAGCGATACGCACCGCGGACGTCGCGCACGCCCGTCAGATAGTCATGTTCGGCAATTGCCGGGTCATTCGCCTCTTCGTCGGGCAGTTCGACCAAGCCGCGAACCTCTCCGGTCGCCTCGTCCAGTGTCAGATGATGTACCATACGCTGACCCGCCATGCCCGGCATGTCATGCGCGAAGGCGGTTGGTTCGGACGTTTCGGAAAGCCGTTCAAGCGTTCGCTCGCCTTCCGCAGCAGCGCTATCGCCCAGTAGCGCGGCGAAATCGGCCCATGGCATTCCTGTTCCTGCCTTCGGCGACAGACCGAGGAGGTGGGACAGCGCCGGATCGAGTTCCACACGGTCGGCGGTGCGATCGAACCGCCACCCCAGCGTCTCCGTTCCGGCGCCAGGCGAGTGCCCTGCCTGCCGGAAGCGGCCGCCGAGCCGAACCGTAAACCGATCTGCGAAGCGCAGTGCCTGGATCAGTTCCTGCTCGCCGAAAGGACTGGCCAGATAATGCGTGGCGCCCGCAGCGAAGACGGAATCGACGCGCCCGATATCGGTCTTGGAGATCAGCACAACCAGCGCCGCCGCATTCGCTTCCACGGTTTCCGCAAGCGCTGTGACCGCTTCCAGCCCGTCATCGAATGCACCTCGCGCATCGACAAGCGCGATGCGCGACCCCGATAGAATGAACCGCCGCTCGGCCTTTTCCAGGCGTCGCGCGGCAATCGGAGTCCAGCCTGCGCGCTCGACGATCGCCGCCATTTCGTTCCGTTGTCGAAACGAAATCAGGAATAACGGATTTCCGGTCGAGGATGCAAAAGTCGATATGGTTCCGGCTCCGCTACGCGAACGGTCTGGCGCTTGCCGCCGATACTGTAGTCCGCATCGTCCCTCGCGCAACGATCCGATCCACACTTGCTCCCGCATCGGCCCCGCCTTAGGGCTTGAACCCATGGCTCTCGATGCGACTACTGAGGCTGCACCGCTTACCGACACGTTCGGTCGGCGGATCACTTATTTGCGCATATCGGTGACCGACCGGTGCGATCTCAGATGCCGCTACTGCATGGCGGAAAAGATGGAATTCCTGCCGCGGAGCGAAATACTCTCGTTCGAGGAAATCGACACAATCGCCGAGGGCTTTGTCGAGCGCGGCGTGCGGAAGATCCGGCTTAGCGGCGGCGAGCCGCTCGTTCGAAGGGGTGTTACGCAACTCGCCGCACGGCTTGGCCGTCACCTGCAGACCGGCAAGCTCGACGAGCTCACAATGACGACGAATGCGACGCGGTTGGCCGAGCATGCCAAGGCGCTAGCCGATACGGGCATTGAGCGGGTCAATGTCAGCCTCGATACGCGCGATCCCGACATGTTCCGCTACGTAACGCGATGGGGCGAACTGGACCGAGTTTTGGAGGGTATCGCGGCGGCCAAAAAGGCTGGCCTGCGCGTGAAGATCAACATGGTGGCGCTGACCGGCCTCAACGACGGCGAAATCGTACCGATGATGCACTGGTGCGCCGATCAGGGCCATGACCTCACGCTGATCGAAACGATGCCGTTGGGCCATATCGATGACGATCGAAGCGACCGCTATCTGCCGCTCGACAGCGTCAAACGCGATTTGGAACGGCAGTTCACGCTTGTGCCGCTCGCCGAACGCACGGGCGGCCCGGCGCGCTACTGGAAAGTGGAACGGCTCGGGCTCAAGCTCGGACTGATCACCCCGCTGACGAACAATTTCTGCGACGGGTGCAACCGCGTGCGGATCACCGTTTCAGGGAAGATCTATATGTGCCTCGGGCATGACGATCATCTCGATCTCAAATCCGCGCTTCGTGACGGCGGCCGCGCTGCGCTCGACCGCGTGCTGGACGAAGCGATGATACGCAAGCCGCTGCGGCACGACTTCCGCATTGCCGCCGGCGAGACCGATCCGGCCGTCACCCGCCATATGAGCGTGACCGGCGGGTGACGATCGACGGAAAATACGCGCTCGTCGCTTCGCCGACCGACGAAGCCCAGGCTGCAGACGCGCAGTTGCGCGAGCTGCATGAGTTCGTCGATCTGAAAGATGCCGAGTGCGTCATAGCGCTCGGCGGCGACGGTTTCATGCTGCAAACGCTGCATCAAATGTTGGCGGACAACCAGATCAAACCGATTTTCGGGATGAATCTTGGCACGGTCGGTTTTCTCATGAACGAGTGGCGCCCGCATGGGCTCGAGGAGCGCCTTTCCAAGGCCAAGACCTTCTCCGTGACGCCGTTGCGCATGGACGCCGTGACAGTCGATGGCGACACGGTCACCAGCCCGGCCATCAACGAGGTCTCGTTGCTACGCGAAACGCGGCAGACGGCGAAGCTGGAGGTCACGGCAGGCGAGAATGTGGTGATCGAGGAGCTGGTCTGCGACGGCGTGATCGTCGCGACGCCCGCCGGCTCGACGGCCTATAACCTTTCGGCACGCGGACCGATATTGCCAATGGGTTCGAACCTTCTGGCGCTGACGCCGATCAGCCCGTTCCGCCCACGGCGTTGGCGCGGCGCAATCCTGCCGGACAAGACCCGCATCGCCTTTCGCGTGCTCGAGCCGCTCAAACGCCCGGTCAGTGCGGTCGCGGACCAACGCGAGGTGCGCGATGTGGCGACCGTGGAGGTGCGGTTGGACACCAGCCTTACCCTCTCGCTGATGTTCGATCCCGAACATGCGCTCGACGAGCGAATCGCGCGCGAACAATTCATTGCCTGAGACGCTTGCATCGTCCCATAAAGCGTTGCTATAGGCGCGCGTCTGCCGGATGAACCACAGGTCGTTCGGCAGGTTTCAAGGGCATTCCCCGGTAGCTCAGCGGTAGAGCAATCGGCTGTTAACCGATCGGTCGTCTGTTCGAATCAGACCCGGGGAGCCACTTGTTCTTCCAGAACGTCGTCGCGCCGATCCAGCTTGTACATCGCGAGCGCGCCATAGCCTTTCGCAAGCTGCACCTGGCCGACATATTGGCAGGCGAAAAGCTGCTCCGTCTGCACCGCAAGCATCGCCGCAAACGCTTCCGTCACATAGACTTCGCCGGTCGGCGTGACCGGTTCGATCCGCGCGGTTCGCGTGACTTCCGTCCCGAAAAACGTCTCGCGCTGCATTACGGCGTCGAAGGCGCGATAGATCGGGCCATGGTGCACGCCGACCCGCATCCCGCAATGCGCGCCGGCGCAATCGCGCAATTCCTGCGGCAGATCGCCAAGCCGTTGCTGGAGTTCGAGCGCGATGCTTGCCGCATGCTCCGGCTCGGTGACCACGGCGTAGAGCGCGTCGCCCCAACTGTTCCGATACAGGATCTTGTCGGCATGCTCGTCGAGTACGCGTCCCATACGCCCAAGCACAGTGCGGTTGAACAGTGGCAATATGCTTTCATTGAGGCTCGAAAAACCGGCGAAATCGGCGAAGATCAAAGAGAAGGCGCCGCGCGAGACCTCTTCGGAGACGGCGATATCCGGCGGGGGATGCAGGTTGCGGTTAATCGGCCCGGGATCGATAATCTTCACCCGCTGGCCAAAACTCTGCCATTTCTCGACGTCGCGCAGGGTGCCGGCCGCCTTTTTCTCGGAATCCTTCTGTAAGACCGCCAGTTGCACGGCTTCGGTGTGGAGATGCCGCGCCCGCATGCGCGCAAGCCCCATCGCGATATGCGAGCCATAAGTGAAAAGTTTGGGATCGCCGATATATTCCGAGTCGGTGGCGAAGCTCTCGCGCTTGGCCTGTTCGCGGCAGCGATTGAACCGATCGAGCCATCCGGGGCCGCCTGGTAACACGGATTGGGCGATGAAATCCTCATCGTCGAACGGAAAGACCAGATTGAGCTCGCAGCCGCGATTCAACGCTTCCTCCGCGATCATGATGTCGGCGCCACAGGCGAGCGCACCATAGGCGAAATCGGGCCGGATTTCGTCGAAAGCCTCCGATATATCGCGCGCCAGCCGCGCCTCCGCCGCCGCATCCTCGACGAACATGTGACCCGAATAATAGAGCACCGGGGCCGGGCGGAGCAGATCGAGCAAAGGCGCGACCGCCTCTTCGCGCTCCGGCACGATACGCTGGATAAGGCGCATCTGCCGCAGTGTGGATACACTCTGGCCCGCCTGCACGCCTTCGAGATCGGCCACCTGCCTCATCGCCTTCAATGCCGCGAGCCCGTCGTCGAGGACGATATGCGCTTCGGCCGCGGTCACGATGGCGTAATAGCCATCCGGTTCCGCGATTTCGGGATGTGCGAGAATCTCGCGCGCGAGGGCCTTAGCCTCTTGTTCGTTTCCGGCAAGCAGGGCCATCGTCGCCGCGTTGATCCCCGGGAAATAGTCCCGCGTCTCGTCATAAAGTGCGCGATAGGCCTGGCTGGATTCCGCGAAGAGGCGCGCCTGCTCCCGACCAGGCGTGCGTAGCGCGAGCTCTTTCTTGAGGCGGCCGTCGAGCGCGCGGATATCGCTATCCTGCTCGTCGCCGAGACCTGCCGATTCGTAAAGTTCGGCGGCACGTTCGGTTTCGCCCATGTCGGCGAGCGCCAGCGCGGCGAAATAGTCGAGCTTGGGATGCGCAAGGCCTTCCGCCTTGGCAGTCATCGCGATGTCGTAAGCGGCCAGAAAATCGCCATTGGTGCGCGCCTCGCGCGCCAGAACGAGCGGATGGGCGGCGGCGTCCATATTCAGCCGCCCGTCATCCGCACAGGATCGCGGCCTATTTCAGCGCCCCATGGCAATGTTTGAACTTGCGACCAGAGCCGCACGGGCATGGTGCATTGCGGCTGACCTTGCCCTGCCATTCGTCCGGATTCCCGGCGGAGAGTTCGTCAAGGCGCGGCGCGCCCGCCTGACGCGGCGGCAATTTCGTTTTCACCAAACCGAGATCGCCGGCGTCGATATCGGCGCTGTTGTCCTCGCCGGTCAGCGGGTCGATATGCGTCGTGATGAAGTCCGGCAGGTCGGGCAAGGGCGGCGGTTCGGCGCGTGTGAATTGCGCAAACGCCAGCGTCTTCGTCACCTGTTCGCGGATATTGACCAGCATCAGCTGAAACATCGCAAAGGCTTCGCGCTTATACTCGTCGATCGGCTTTTTCTGCGCGTAAGAACGCAGATTCACGACCTGGCGCAACGCGTCGAGCGTCGAGAGATGCTCTTTCCATTGCGTGTCCAAATTCTGCAGCAGGATGCTCTTCTCGACTTCAACCCAGTCCTTCTCGGGAATCTCGGCGGATTTCTCGGCAACCGTGCGATTGGCCAGTTCGAGCAGCCGTTCCTCAAGCAATTCAGGTTCGACTTCATCCTCTTTCATCCAGTCGTCGATCGGCGGCTGCAGGCCGAGAATATCGTCGACCGATTTCTTCAGGCCCTCAATATCCCATTGCTCGGGATAGGTGCCGTGCGGACAATGATCGGCAACGATCCCGTTCACCGTTTCCTCGCGCATATCGACGACGATATCGTCGACCTCTTCGGCGTCCATGATGTCGCCGCGCTGCTCGTAGATCACCTTGCGCTGGTCGTTCATGACATCGTCATATTCGACGACTTGCTTACGGATATCGTAGTTGCGCGCTTCGACCTTTTTCTGCGCGGTCTCGATGGCCTTTGCGACCCAGGGCGAAACGATCGCTTCGCCTTCCTCCAGATTGCTGCGCACCATCTTGGCGAACATCGTCTGCGGCCCGAAGATGCGCAGCAGATCGTCATCGAGCGACAGGTAGAAACGCGAAAGGCCCGGGTCGCCCTGGCGGCCCGAACGGCCACGCAGCTGGTTGTCGATCCGGCGGCTCTCATGGCGCTCGGTGGCGAGGACAAACAGGCCGCCCGCCGCCTTCACTTTTTCCTTTTCTTCGGCGACTTCGGCCTTGATACGCTCGATCGCGGCTTCGCGCTCCGGCCCCTCCTCCATCTCGGACAGCTCGTCTTCGATCCGGAACTCGACGTTGCCGCCCAGCTGAATGTCCGTGCCGCGGCCGGCCATGTTCGTCGCAATGGTGACGGCGCCAGTGCGGCCGGCCTGCGCGACGATATGCGCCTCACGTTCATGGTGCCGTGCGTTGAGCACGGCGTGCTCGACTTTTTCCTTGTTGAGGAATTCGGACAGCAGTTCGGATTTCTCGATCGATACCGTCCCGACCAGCACCGGCTGCCCGCGTTCGCTGGCTTCGCGGATCGCCTTGGCGATGGCCGCAAACTTGTCCATCTCGTCCTTGTAGAATTCGTCCGTATCGTCGATCCGCTGGATCGGGACATTGGTCGGGATGGTCGTCACGTTCATCTTGTAGATGTCGTAGAATTCCGGCGCTTCGGTGAGCGCTGTACCGGTCATACCCGCCAGCTTTGGATACATGCGGAAATAATTCTGGAAGGTGATCGAGGCGAGCGTCTGGTTTTCCGGCTTGATCGGCACGCCTTCCTTGGCCTCAACTGCTTGGTGCAGACCATCGGACCAGCGCCGGCCCTCCATCATGCGCCCGGTAAACTCGTCGATGATGACGATCTCGTCATTCTTGACTAGATAATCCTTGTCGCGCTTCTGCAGCGTGTTTGCCTTCAGCGCCTGCTGCAGATGATGGACGACCAGCGTATTCTCGTAATCGTAGAGATTGGCGCCTTCGAGCAGCCCCGCCTCCTCGAGCAGGCGTTCGGCTTTCTCCGTGCCGTCTTCGGTCAGCGTAACCGACCGCTGTTTCTCGTCGAGTTCGTAATCCTCCTCTTCGAGCTTCTTCACGACCGCGTCGACGCCCATATAGAGTTCGGACTTGTCCTCGGTCGGGCCGGAAATGATCAGCGGCGTGCGCGCCTCGTCGATCAGGATCGAATCCACCTCGTCGACAATCGCGAAGTTGAATGGCCGGTGGACCATCTGCGCGCGCGAGTATTTCATATTGTCGCGCAGATAATCGAAGCCGAACTCGTTGTTCGTCCCATAGGTGATATCTGCCGCATAGGCGGCGCGGCGCTGCTCCTCGGGCAGGTTCGGCACGATCACACCAACTTCCAAACCGAGGAAGCGATAGACCTGGCCCATCCATTCCGCGTCGCGCCGGGCCAGATAGTCGTTGACGGTCACGACATGGACGCCCTTGCCTTCCAGCGCATTCAGATAGGTCGGCAGCGTCGCAACCAGCGTCTTACCCTCGCCCGTCGCCATCTCGGCGATCTCGCCGCGATGGAGGACGATACCGCCCAGCATCTGTACGTCGTAATGCCGCTGGCCCAGCGTCCGCATCGCTGCTTCGCGCACCGTCGCAAAAGCTTCCGGCAGGATATCGTCGAGCGTTTCGCCGGCGGCGAGGCGATCCTTCAGCTTCGGCGTCTGCGCCCTGAGCTGCTCATCGTCGAGTGCCTGGACATCAGGCTCCAGAGCGTTGATCTGCGCGACGATCTTGTCGAGTTTCTTGAGGTACCGGTCGTTGCTCGATCCGAATATCGATTTGGCAATGCCGCCAAACATGGGCGTTCCTGACGTTTGATGTGCTGGGAAGGCCGCGAAAAACGGCGCGAAATCCCCGAAAAACCTAGGCGCGCGATGTAGGGATCGGGGGGAGGATAGTCAATTGGAGGATGAACCGGTAAGGCGGGCCGAAACTCTCGGATAAACCGCCATGGACATCGCCAAATCACCGCTCGCACCGGCCGAATTTCCGGCGCTGTCAGCTATCAAAGGGCTGACCGTTCGCGTCGCCCGAGCGCAGTACAAGAATTGGGACCGCTGCGACCTGACTTTCGTCGAATTGGGTTCAGACACCGCCGTCGCGGGCGTCACCACCCAGTCGCGCTGCCCCTCCCCCGAAGTCGAATGGTGCCGGGATGCGCTCTCGCATGGCTCTGCACGCGCACTGGTCGTCAATGCCGGCAATGCCAATGCCTTTACCGGCAATCGCGGGCGCGCAGCAGTGGAAGCGATTGCGGCCAAGGTGTCCGGGCATCTCGGTTGCGAGCCGCACGAGGTGTTCATCGCCTCGACCGGCGTAATCGGCGAACCGCTGCCCATCGCCAAGGCGGAAGCGGGGCTTGAGGCCGCGTTTGCGGCCAATGAAGCAAGCTGGCAGGATGCGGCAAGTGCGATCGGCACAACCGATACATTCCCCAAGGGCGCAACAGCCAGCGCCGTAATCGGCGACACCACGGTGCGGATCAGCGGCATCGTCAAAGGATCGGGCATGATCGCACCCGATATGGCGACGATGCTCGGCTTCATCTTCACCGACGCCGCTATCGATGTCGACGTGCTGCAAGACATGCTGAACCGCGCCGTCGCCAAGACGTTCAACTGCATCACAGTCGATAGTGACACCTCCACATCCGATACCGTTTTGCTCTTCGCCACCGGCGCGGCTGGAAATGCGCCGCTAACAACGACCGACGATGCCGGCGCCGACGCCTTCATGGCGGCGCTCGAGACCGTCTGTCTGGACCTCGCCCAACTTGTCGTGCGCGATGGCGAGGGCGCAACAAAGTTCATCGAAATCCGCGTTAGCGGCGCCGAGAGCGATGCGAGTGCACGGCGCCTCGCGCTGTCCGTCGCCAATTCACCGCTCGTGAAAACGGCTATCGCCGGAGAGGACGCCAATTGGGGCCGGATCGTCATGGCCGTCGGCAAGGCGGGCGAACCGGCCGATCGGGACCTGCTCTCGATCCGCTTCGGCGCGACGCAAGTCGCGGAAAATGGATTGGCCGTGGAGGGCTATGACGAAGCGCCGGTCGCCGCGCATCTCAAGGGCGAAGACATAGAAATCGGCGTCGATCTGGGTATCGGTAACGGGCGCGCGACGGTTTGGACGTGCGATCTCACCCATGGCTATATCTCGATCAACGCGGATTACCGCACATGAGTCCGATCCTCGCCGAGCAGGTCACCATGCTGATGCGCTCGGTCGCGAAAGATATCGTGTTGCCGCGTTTTCAGCAGCTGGCGAGCGAAGATATTTCGGAAAAAGCGCCCGGAGATCTCGTCACCATCGTCGATCATGAAAGCGAGGAGCGTATCGCGGAGGGCCTGAGCAAGTTGCTGCCGGACGCGCGGATTGTCGGCGAGGAAGGCGCGGCGGAAGACCCGGCGTTGCTCGACGCGCTGGATCAAGGCGCAGTCTGGCTTATCGATCCGCTCGACGGGACCGCGAATTTCGCGGAGGGAAAGCTGCCCTTTGCGATAATGATCGCCCTGATCTTGGATGGTAAGGCTCAGGCGGGCTGGATCTTCGATCCGGTAACGCCGCGCATCTGCTATGCCGGGCGCCGCCATGGGGCCTATCTCAATGGAGAGCGGATCTCCGCGCAGACGGGTCCGCACCCACTACCGCGCGCCGCCCTGGGCCTGCATTTCATGAGCGAAGAACGGCAAGATGCGTTCGCGGCGCGTGCCGACGGTAAACTGGAGATCGTTCCGATACCGCGCTGCGCAGGCGAACAATATCCGCGCGTCGTACTGGGGCAAAACGACGTGGCTTTGTTCGCCAAGTCCTATCCCTATGACCATGCTGCCGGAGCGCTGTTTCTCGACGAAGCGGGCGGCAGGACGGCATGGCCGGATGGCGACGCCTGATCCAGCGCCGTTACCGCCTGAGTCGGAGTTGCCGCCGTTGGCGGAGAT
>NZ_JBQLZN010000049.1:0-50960 GCF_052168295.1 Parasphingopyxis sp.
CCTCGTATTTCAGCGTCACCTTCGCCTTTTCCGCAATCGCCGCCAGTTCGAGTCCGTGATGGGCGATCATCGCCTTGTTGGCCGTGACGAAGGATTTCCCGGCATTGAGCGTGCCGCGCGCGAGGTTGAGCGCCGGGCCGTCCGATCCGCCGATCAGCTCGGCGACGACATCGACATCGTCGCGTGCGGCCAGCGCATCGGCATCGTCCTCCCAGGCGAAGGGCGAGAGGTCGACGCCGCGCTTCCGGTTGCGGTCGCGCGCCGACACGGCGGTAATCGCGATCGGGCGGCCCGCGCGCCGTTCGATCAGCTCGCGATTCTCCTCGAGAAGCTTGATGACGCCGGCGCCTACGGTTCCCAAGCCCGCCAGTGCCACGCGCAGAGATTCGGCCATCTTCGTTTACCCTCTATCTGGCGCCCTTTAAGTTCGGCAGGCCCGGCCTTAATTGTGTCCCGGTTCAAATGCTACCGGGCAAAATATGACGACCGACCATGCGCCGCCGACCATTCTCGTGCTTGCGGGCAAGCGCGACGGCAAACTCGATCCGCTGGCCGAACGGGCCGGCGTCAGCCACAAGGCCATCATTCCCATCCGCGGAAAGCCGCTGATCGGCCATGTTCTGGCGACGCTGGAACGAGCATGGGACGACGCGAAAATACTCGTCTCGATCCACGATCCGTCCGTGCTTGCCGATGTCGAGGAGGTGCGGCGGCTGCAGGCGGCCGGGCGGCTGGAAATGCGGCCTGCGCAGGACGGGATCGTCGAGAGCGTCGAGACGGCGGCCGAGGGCATAGAATGGCCGCTGCTGATCACCACCGGGGACAATGCGCTGACTACGGCCGAGGCGCTGCGCGCGATCCATGCCAGCGGCATCGCGCAGCAGGCCGATGTCGTGCTCGGTCTTGCCAAGCGCGAGGATATCCAGGCTGCGCATCCGGACGGCCAGTATGGCTTCTACCAGTTCAAGGATATCGCGATCTCGAACTGCAACCTGTTCTGGCTCGGCAATCCCCGCGCTTTCTCGGCGGTCGAAGCCTTTCGCAGCGGCGGGCAGTTCTTCAAGAATCGCAGCCGGATCATCAAGGCGTTCGGCCTGATGAACCTGATCCGCTTCGTGTTGAAGACCGAGACCGTGGACGGCGCGATGATGCGCTTGTCCCAACGCTTCGGGGTCAAGGTCATCGCGCATCGCTTTACGGACGGCCGTCTTGCCATCGATGTCGACAATGAGCGCACCTATCGGGTCACCGAGGAGCTGCTGGAGGCCTGAATATGAGTGTGCCGACCATATTGGTGCTGGCCGGAAAGCGCGATGGCGCGCTCGATCCTTTGGCCGAGCGGGCCGGGGTGAGCCATAAGGCGGTGATTCCGGTCGCCGGCAAACCGTTGATTTCGCACGTGCTCGAACGGCTCGAAGAGGCGTGGGACGATGCGAAAATACTCGTGTCGATCCACGATCCTGCCGTTCTCGAGCATGTGGCTGCCGTGCGCCGGTTACGCGAGGCGGGACGGCTTGAAGTCGTGGCTGCCGAGGCCGGGCTGGTAGAGAGCGTGTACGCGGCGGCGCAGACCGCGCGATGGCCGCTGCTGATCACGACGGGCGACAATGCACTGACGACCGTCGAGGCGTTGCACAAGATCGCCATGGTCGGCGAGGAGCGGGACGCGGATGCGGTGATCGGCGTCGTGAGCAGCGAGGCGATCCAGCAAGCCTATCCCTATAAGCGAAAAGGCTTTTACGAGTTCAAGGATGTCGCGATCTCGAACTGCAACCTGTTCTGGCTGCGCGATGCGAGTGCGCTGGCTGCAGCCGAGCCGTTTCGCCGCGGCGGGCAGTTCGCCAAGCGCAAGGGCGAGCTGCGCCGCGCCTTCGGGCTGATCAACCTCATTCGCTTTCGGTTCCGCATGGATACGCTGGACGGGGCGATGGAGCGGCTATCGCGGCGCTTCGGCACCCGCACCGTCGCGCATCTGTTCGCCGACGGAAAACTGGCGATCGATGTCGATAATCAGGAGAGCCTGGAGGCGACCGAGGCGCTGATGGCGGAGGACGCGCAGCGCTAGGCCCTTCTTGAGGCTATTCGGCTCGGTGCTCCTGCGAAGGCAGGAGCCTAGGGCGGCCAAAAGAATTGCTTCCGGCTCTGGGCTCCTGCCTTCGCAGGAGCACGGTTTGACTGAACATCACGGAAAAGCGCTAGGCTTTGGCCCGCTTCTCGAATTTATCGAGCTCCCGGTCCATCACGCGGAACCAGAGCGGCGGGATCGTCGCCATCGTGATCATGCCCGCCAATCCATAGGGGAATTGCGGTACGTCGTCATAGTGGCGGAGCTTATAATAGGGCCGGTTGGACTGGTAATGATGGTCCGAATGGCGCCCCAGATTGAACATGTTGATGTTCGAGAGGATGTGGCTGGAATTCCAGCTATGTTCGGGTTTGACGCGGGCATAGCTGCCATCGGGCTTGCGCTCCCGCACCATGCCGTAATGCTCGGTGTAATTGATCGTCTCGAGCGCGATAATCGCGATGGCGCTCTGGATCGCGAACAGTAACAGGCTGGCCGGGCCGAGCAGGAAGAAGATTCCCGCCATCAGGGCCAGCGTAAAGGCCCACCAGACGAGCATATTGTTCTGAAGCGACCAGGGACCGATGCCCTTGCGCGCCAGCCGCTCTTTCTCGAGGCCCCAGGCGCTTCTGAAACCGCCGATGATCGTGCGCGGCAGGAAAGCATAGAGCGTCTCGCCGCGCCGCGCGGTCGCCGGGTCTTCGGGAGTCGCCACGCGGACATGATGGCCGCGCACATGTTCGATCGCGAAATGCGGATAGCTGACCAGCGAGAGCAGCAGGAAGGAGAGCTGCCGCTTGTTCGCGCGGTTGCGGTGCATGAGTTCGTGCGCGGTGACGATGCCGACGAAACCGCCATATTCGCCCATCAGCACGGCGAAGGCGGCAAATTCCCACCAGGCGAGGTCGGTCACCGATACCGCCCATAGCGCCCAGCCGACGAGCAGGATGAAGGACAGCGCGGTCAGGCCGACGATCAGGTCGTACCGGGCGATCTTTTGCGCGTCGAGCTGCGCGATCCGGGCGTCGGACGGCCAGCGCGATTCGCCCATCAGATGCTCTGCGGCGGGCAGCGCGAGATAGAGCAGGAGCACGAGCGCCGCGAGCCAAGGCCCGCCCGCATAGAAGCCGGCGACGATGATCAGAGCCGTGAACAGCCCGACCGTATAGGCCAGTTGATAGCGCATCACTCCAATATAAGTTCGGGCGCGTGCGGACGCAATTTCCGCCGCCGATGCCTATTCTTCCGAGCCGGTATCCACGCTGATCGTCACGCCCCGGCCGTCATCGCCCTCGATCCGGAAACTGCGCTGGTTTTCGCCCGATGCGGTCTCGACGACCCGCTGGTTCCCGTCGCGCGTTTCCGCGACCACCTCTTCGCTAGCGGTTTCGGCATCTACTGTCGTCTCTTCTTCGGATGCGTCGGCGATTTCGGCATTGTCTGCGTCTTCGGCCGCCGCGTCGCCGTCCCGATCACCCCGGAAACCACCGCGCACTTCGTCGCGGATCTCGTCGCGGACGGCTTCGCGGATCGCATCGCGCGCCTCGCGGATATCCTCGCTGTCGCCGATTACGGTCACTTCGACCGGGTCGTCGCGCCAGCCGTCGAAATTCCAGGCGACTGCGGCCAGCGCGATGGCGCCGCCGATATAGAGCGCGCGTTTTCGCCGCGGATCGGGTTCGGGTGTACGGTCGGAAGTCACGATAATGTCCCTGATTCTTTGTGCGCACCTTACCGCGCGTCTCGGACAAACGGAAGCTGTGTTTGTCGACTAATACAGCCCCTTTGTCAGTCCGCGCGTTCGATGGCGCGCTTGACGAGCGGCAGTTGGTCGTTGCCGAAATACATGTCGCTGCCGTTCACGAAGATGCTCGGGCTGCCAAAGCCGCCGCGGTCTATCACCTCGTCGGTATTGGCGCGCAGCCTGGCCTTGACGGCATCGTCCTGCGTCTGCGCGACGAGCGCCGTGCCGTCCATGCCGATGCCGTCCGCGATCGCCGCCAGCACGTCCGGTTCGTCGAGATTCTCCTGCCGGTCGAAATAGGCGGCGAAGGCGGCCTCGGCGAAGCGGACGAGCGCGTCCTGGTCATCCTCCAGCGCGCAACAGGCCCGCATCGCATGGACGCTGCGCACCGGATGCCAGGGCGCGGGGAAGTTGAGCGGCAGGTTTGACCAGGCGGCCCAATCGCGCAGGCTCTTCATGAAGAAGCGCGCCTTGGGTCCCTTGCTGTCCTCGCGCGCCGCATAGACGGATTTGTTGACCGCATTGAACACGCCGCCGACGAGGAATGGCCGCCATGTGATGTCCGCCCCGGTCTCATCGAGGATCGGGCGGATATTGTGGAAGGCGAGATAGGTCCATGGGCTGGAGAGATCGAAGAAGAATTCGATTTTGGCGGGCATGTCAGCTCTCTTTCTCTATTCCGAACAAGACCTTCGCGGCCTCGGTATCATTCTGCGGATTGCGGTTGATCCGGTCGCGGCCGAGATCCATCCCGCGGCGCAGGCCCTCGCGCTGCTTGAGCTGGTCGTACCAGCGGCGGACGTTCGGGAATTGCGCGAGGTCGATCTCCTGGCGCTTATAGGTTTGCACCCATGGGAAACAGGCCATGTCGGCGATGCTGTATTCGGCGCCGGCGACATGGTCGTTTTCGGCCAGTTGCCGGTCGAGCACGCCGTAGAGCCGCTCGGCCTCGCGCCTATAGCGCTCGATCGCATAGGGGAGTTTTTCGGGCGCATAGAGTTTGAAATGGCCGTGCTGACCGAGCATCGGCCCCAATCCGCCCATCTGCCACATCAGCCATTGCCGCACGGTCGAGCGGCCGACCGGGTCGAAGGGCAGGAATTGCCCGGTTTTCTCGGCGAGATAGACGAGGATCGCGCCGGTCTCGAACACCGAATGCGGCCCGCCGCCGCCCAGCGGTTCATGATCGACGATGGCCGGGATACGGCCGTTCGGACTGATTTTCAGGAAATCTTCCTCGAATTGCTCGCCGGCGCCGATATTCACCCATTTGACGGTGTAGGGCAGGCCGCATTCTTCGAGCATGATGCTGATTTTCCAGCCGTTCGGCGTCGGCGCGAAATAGAGATCGATCATGCGGCGGGCCTGCCGTTCGCTTGACACTCGTTGACACGGGCCGGGGTGATTCCGCCTAGCCAAGTCTTTGAAATACAGCAATTAAGCGATTGCGTGTGTGACCTTCCGCCGGATTGTCTCAGCGTCCTTCTCCGGTGTTGCGACCCTTGTGTTCTGGCGAGGAGTCTCCCAGCCCGCAGCCTATTTTGCAAGCAGGCGTGCTCTGGCCCCGTCCGGAATCGGGATCGGCGCGCCGGTTTCGAGATCGACATGGACATGGACGAGCTCGATGGTCGCGCGCAGATCGTCCGCGCCTTCGAGGCCGTAGAGCCCGATTTCCGTCGTAACGCTGCTGCTCCCGACCCGCCCGGTGACCGCCTTGCCGTCGATCTCTTCGTCGGCGCGGATCGGCTGTTTGAACTCGACCACGGCTTTCACGACATGGAATTCGAGCGCTTGCTCGCCTGAAAAATGTATGTCGAGCGAACGCCAATATTCGGTGATGATCAGGTCCGCATATTCGAGATAGCGCGAATTGAAGACGACCGATTGCGGATCGACCTCGGCATAACGGACGCGGAAACGGTGGGTGAAGGGGGTGGTTTTCGACATCGATCCGCCCCTAATCGTTCGGTTCGCACTTGTCGAAACATTCGTCATCCCGGCGAAAGCTCGGATCTCCGGCGGATGGGAACGTCGCTGGCAGCCAGAGATTCCAGCTTTCGCTGGAATGACGAAAAAACATCAGCCGGTCTGGGTGCCCGCGCTGTTCGACCGGTAGCCTTCGAGATATTTCTTGATGCCCCGCGCCGCCTGCCGGATGCGCTGTTCATTCTCGACGAGCGCGATCCGGACAAAGCCTTCGCCTTCCTCGCCGAAGCCGACGCCGGGGCTGACCGCCACGCCCGCATGGCGCAGCAGGTCCTTAGAAAATTCCATCGCGCCCATATGCGCGCATTGCTCGGGGATCGGGGCCCAGGCGAACATGCTGGCTTCGGGGGAGGGGACGTCCCAGCCCGCGCGGCCGAAGCTTTCGACCATCACGTCGCGGCGGTTGCGATACATGGTGCGGTTATGCTCGATAATGTCCTGCGGGCCGTTGAGCGCGGCGACGGCGGCGACCTGGATCGGCGTAAAGGCGCCATAGTCGAGATAGGATTTGACCCGGGTCAGCGCGCTGATGAGGTGCTGGTTGCCAACCGCGAAGCCCATACGCCAGCCGGCCATGCTGTATGTCTTCGACATGCTGGTGAACTCGACCGCGACCTCCTTCGCGCCCGGCACCTGGAGCAGGGAGGGCGTCGGCGTGTCGCCATAATAGAGCTCGGCATAGGCGAGGTCGCTGATGATCCAGAGCTCATGCTCCTTCGCGAATTCGACGACCTTCGCGTAGAAATCGAGATCGGCCACATAGGCGGTCGGGTTGGACGGATAGCCCATGACGAGCACCGAAGGCTTGGGCACGCTGTAGGCCATCGAATAGCGCAGGCGGTCAAAAAACTGTGGCCCGGGCGATGCGGGGATCGAGCGGATCGCGGCGCCGGCGATGATGAAGCCGAAGGTGTGGATCGGGTATGACGGATTGGGCGCGAGCACGACATCGCCGGGCGCGGTGATCGCCTGGGCGAGATTGGCGAGGCCTTCCTTCGAGCCGAGCGTGACGATGACTTCGCTGTCGGGATCGAGTTCCACGTCGAAGCGGCGCTTGTAATAGGCTGCCTGCGCCTTGCGGAGCCCCGGGATACCCTTGGACGCCGAATAGCGGTGCGCCGTCGGGTCGTTGGCGACTTCCGACAGCTTGTCGATCACATGTTGGGCCGGCGGTGTATCCGGATTGCCCATGCCGAGATCGATAATGTCCTCGCCCCGCGCGCGCGCTTCGGCTTTCATCGCGTTGACTTCGGCGAAGACATAGGGCGGCAGGCGGCGGATACGGTAGAAATCGGTGTTCATGACGCTTTCCCTATACGCGACGAATCGGCATTGTCATGGCTAATCTCTTCATGGAGCCTGCGCATGGATTTTTCGCTCAAGACCAAGGTGACGACGCCCCGCTTGGCCGAGACCCGCGATTTCTATGTCCGCGTCTTCGGCATGACGGTGGCCGAGGAATGGGACGAGGCTGACGACAAGGGCGTCATCCTTGTTTTCAAGAACAGCCGGGAAGACGCCTATCTCGAAATCTACAATGGACCTGACTCGTTCGATTTTTCCGGCCTGAGCCTGCAGTTCAAGACCGGCGATCTCGATGCTTTCGTCGCGTCGCTCGATCCCGATATCGAACGGCGGGGTCCGGTGGCCCGGCCCTGGGGTTCGCATTATCTCTATCTGACCGACCCGAACGGGATTGCGATCATCGTCTATGAAGGTGGATTGTGAGCGAATGGCCGCTTGTATGCGGCACGCGTTCGGATAGGCTGGCCCACAGTAGAGGACGGCGCTGATGACAGACGATACGGATGACCGGGTGACGGACATGGCGATCCCGACGCTCGAAGACATGCAGCACTGGACGGGCGTGCTCGGCCGGGCGCAGCAGATGATGCTCGAATATGGCGCGCGGCAGATGCAGCAGGCGCAGGCGGCCGGGGCGGAAAAGCTCGCGGCGCCCAATCCTCTGCCCGCCATGTTTCCCGGCCTCCCGTCCATGGCGTTCGACCCGGAAAAGCTCGCCCAGGCACAGAGCGATTTCTGGGAGGACAGCCTCAAGCTCTGGGCGCGGTTCCTGAACCCCGGCGATGGCGATGCGGAGGGGGAGGACGAGGCCCCCAGGCGCCCGGATCGCCGCTTCTCCGCGCCGCAATGGCAGGACAATCCGATCTTCGACATGATCCGGCAGAGCTATCTGGTCATCGCCGATCACATGCTGCGCAGCGTCGATGCGATCGACGGCGCCGATCCGAAGCAGAAGGAGCAGATCCGCTTCGCGACGCAGCAGTTCGTCGATGCGATGAGCCCGAGCAATTTCGCGCTGACCAACCCGCAGGTGCTGGAAAAAGCGATCGAAACAAAGGGGCAGAGCTTTTTGAAGGGCCTCGAACATATGCTGGCCGATCTCGACAAGGGCCAGCTCACCCATACCGATCCCGACGCCTTCACGCTCGGCGAGAATATCGCAACGACGCCCGGCAAGGTGATCAAGGAAACGCCGCTCTACCAGCTTATCCAGTACGAACCCACGACGAAGACCGTATTCGAGACGCCGCTCATCATCTTCCCGCCCTGGATCAACCGTTTCTACATTCTCGATCTCAACGAGAAGAAGAGCTTCATCCGCTGGGCGGTGGCGCAGGGGATCACGGTGTTCGTCGTCTCCTGGAAATCGGCGGACGAGAGCATGGTCGATGTCACGCAGGACGATTATGTCGTGCGCGGCCAGGTCGACGCGATCGATACGGTGCGCGAGCTGCTCGACGTCGAGAGCGTCAACGCGATCGGCTATTGCGTCGCCGGGACGACGCTCGCGATGACGCTCGCTTACCTCAAGGCACAGGGCGAAGCGGACAAGGTCGAAAGCGCGACCTTCTTCACCGCCCAGGTCGACTTCACCGAGGCTGGCGATCTGCAGCTGTTCATAGACGATATGCAGACCAAGCTGATCGAACAGCTCGGCGAAGGGGAGGGCTATCTCGACGGCCGCTACATGGCCGCGACCTTCAACCTGCTGCGCGGACGCGACCTCATCTGGAACTATGTCGTCAACAATTATCTGATGGGCGAGGAATATCCGGCGTTCGATCTCTTGCACTGGAACGGCGACACGACGAACCTGCCGGCCAAATGGCACAAACATTATCTGCAGGACTTCTATCGCGACAACAAGCTGGCCCAGCCCGGAGGTCTTTCGGTGGACGGCACGCCGATCGATCTCGGCACGGTGAAAACGCCATCCTATGTGCAGGCCGGGCGCGAAGACCATATCGCGCCGCCCGAGAGCGTCTGGAAGATCACGGATCACTTCAAGGGCCCGCTCAAATTCGTGCTGGCGGGCTCCGGCCATATCGCCGGCGTCGTCAACCCGCCGGACGCCAAGAAATATCAGTATTGGACGAACAAGAAGCGTGTGGACACGCTCGAGGATTTTATCGCCGGCGCCAAGGAAACGCCCGGCAGCTGGTGGCCCGACTGGCTGAAATGGCTCGAAGGCCATTCGGGCGAGAAAATCGCCGCCAAAGGCGCGCGAAAGCCCGGAAAAGGCAAGCTCAAGGCGCTGGAGGACGCGCCGGGGAGCTATGTCCGTTCGCGATAAGCGAAATTTCCGCTAGTATCTCGCTGTTTCCCACATTATTACACATATATGTCATATAGTTAGCCTTTTTGTTGCAGTGCACAAAAAACTGCTTGCAATTCGGCGAATCATCCTATATTGTGCAATGCAACATAAGAGATCAAAGGACCGCTTGTTGAAGGGTCCGGCGAAACCAGGCCGGTATTATGCGGCCGCAGATAAAGGATGAAGAACGATGGCTACGAGTGCTAAGAAGACGAAAGCGACCGCCGACAAGGTTGCGAAGAACGCCAAGGCGACGAACACGAAGACCGCCAACCGCGTCGAAGAAGCGATGGAAACCGCGAGCGAGCGCGTGAAGGAAACCGCTGAAAAGACCCGCGAGCGCGTCGAGGAATTCGTTGCGCAGGCGCAGGATCGTGCCAAGGAAACGGCTGAAAAGCTGTCCACGATGGGTTCGGACATGGTCGAGTTCCAGAAGGCGAACGTCGAAGCCATGATCGAAAGCGGCAAGATCACCGCCAAGGGCATGCAGGACATTGCCAAGCAGAACGCCGAATATGCGCGCGAGAACCTGGAAAACGCCAGCAACGCGATGCAGGGCTATGCGTCGGTCAAGTCGCCCCGCGATCTGATCGAAATGCAGAACGAGCGCGCCCGTGCCGGCTTCGACACGCTGGTGTCGCAGGCGTCGCACAACACCGAAGCGATGATCAAGCTGGCCGGCGAAGCCTTCCAGCCGATCTCCGACCGCTTCGCTGCGGCGATGGAAAACTTCCGCAAGGCTGCCTAACTTTCAGGCGCTTTTGCGAAGACAGGAAAAGGCCGCTCCGGCATCGGGGCGGCCTTTTTCTTTGGACGTTCGTCGAATCGACCCCTTGCGTCCGGGCCGCGCTTCACGATATTTATCCCATCATGCTCAACAGCTTCGAGATCTCCGCAGCGGACGACCGCGACGAGGACGATGATGCCGGCGACGGCAATGTCGGCGTCGCGACCCAGACGCGCACCAAGACGAAGAAGCCCTCGCCCTACAAGGTGCTGATGCTCAACGACGACTTCACGCCGATGGAGTTCGTCGTGCTCGTGCTGCAGCGCTTCTTCGGCATGAATATGGACGATGCGACTCGCGTGATGCTGCACGTGCATCAGCGCGGCGTGGGCGTGTGCGGCGTGTTCAGCTACGAAGTCGCCGAGACCAAGGTCAATCAGGTCATCGATTTCGCGCGCGAGAACCAGCATCCGCTGCAGTGCACGCTCGAAAAAGCCTGAGCGCGGCCTGCTGACCGGCCCGCGGGATTGCGCGGGGCGCATCTTTCGCTAGAAGCCGCGCATGGACAGTATCCTCATCCGCGGCGGCAACCGCCTTTCCGGGACATTGCAGATCTCCGGCGCGAAGAATGCCGTGCTCACGCTCATGCCCTGCGCATTGCTGACCGACGAAATCCTCACGCTCGAGAACCTGCCGCGCCTCGCCGATGTCGACAGCTTCATGCATTTGCTGAACCAGCATGGCGCGTCGACGATGCTCAAGGGCGCGCATAATGGCGGCTATGGCCGGGCGATGACGATCAAGGCGAAGACGATCGCATCGACGGTCGCGCCCTATGATTTCGTCCGCAAGATGCGCGCGTCGATCCTCGTGCTCGGCCCGCTGGTCGCGCGCGCGGGCGAGGCGACGGTCTCGATGCCGGGCGGCTGCGCGATCGGCAACCGCCCGATCGACCTCCATCTCAAGGCGCTGGAGGCGCTGGGCGCCGATATCGAACTGGCGGCCGGCTATGTGAAGGCCAGCGCGCCGGACGGCGGGCTCCGGGGCGGCACGATATCCTTCCCGGTCGTTTCGGTCGGCGCCACCGAGAATGCGGTGATGGCGGCGGTGCTAGCCAGGGGCGAGACGGTGATCGAGAATGCCGCGCGCGAGCCGGAAATCGTGGACCTGTGCAATTGCCTGGTGGCGATGGGCGCGGAGATCGAGAATATCGGGACGGACCGTCTGGTCATCCACGGCAAGGATCGCCTGCACGGCGCGACCTACAGCGTGATGCCCGACCGGATCGAGGCGGGCAGCTATGCCTGCGCAGCGGCGATCACCGGCGGCGAGCTGTTGCTGAAGGGCGCGCGCGCGGCGGACATGCCATCGATCATCGCGGGGCTGCGCGATGTCGGCCTTGCGGTCGAGGAACAGGACGATGGCGTGCAGGTGACGGCCAATGGCCGGCTCGGTCCCGCAACGATTTCGACCGCGCCATTCCCGGGCTTCCCGACCGATATGCAGGCGCAATTCATGGCGATGCTGGCCCTGGCCGACGGCACGAGCACGCTCACCGAAACGATCTTCGAAAACCGCTATATGCATGTGCCCGAGCTTGCGCGCATGGGCGCCGATATCGATGTCCGCGGGCGCACGGCGGTCGTGAAGGGCGTCGAGGAACTGGTCGGCGCGAACGTCATGGCGACCGACCTGCGCGCCTCGATGAGCCTCGTGCTCGCCGGGCTCGCCGCCAAGGGCGAGACGAAAGTGCTGCGCGTCTATCACCTCGATCGCGGCTATGAGCGGCTCGAGGAAAAACTCAGTGGCGTCGGTGCCGATATCGAGCGCGTCAGCGAGGGATAAGTTAGAAAATCGTGATGATCGTGTGGATGGTCAGGCCGACCAGCCCGCCGACCAGCGTGCCGTTCATCCGGATATATTGGAGATCGCGGCTGACGGCGTTTTCGACGCGCTCGGTTATGGTGTCCGCGTCCCAGCTTTTCACGGTTTCGGACACCAGCCGGACGATGCTGTCGCCATAATCGGCGACCGCGCCCACGGTGGCCCGGCGCGCGAAACTGTTGACCGCGCGCTTGATCTCCGGGTCGTTCTGCAGCGTCTGGCCAAGTTCCTGCAGGGCCTCGCCGAACCGGCCTTCCATCGCCCGGTCCGGATCACGGGCGGCGCGCAGCAATGCCTCGCGCGCCTGCTCCCACAGTCCGTCCAGCCATTCCGTCACCGCCGGATTGTCGATCATCTCCAGCTTGAACTGCTCGACCCGCGCGCGGGTCTCCTCGTCATGCTGGAGATCGAAGGCGAGGCGGACAAAGCCTTCATTGGCCTGATCCCGCAAAGGATGGTGCGGATCGCCTTCCATCTGCACGAGCAATCGGCGGAGGCCGTTGATGATCGCGTCGGACAGCCGGTCGTCGATCGCCAGCCAGCGCATGAAATTGTTCGCGCGCTCATAGACCATCGCCCGGACGATCTCTTCGTTGGAATCGAGGATATTGGCCGCCCAGCGTACGAGCCCGTCGACGATGGGCACGTGCCGGTCCTCGCGCATCGCCGCGACCATCGACTGGCCGAGCAGCGGTGCGACATCGAGCTCGCGCAGCCGGTTGGCGATCATCGTCTTTGTCGTGCCGCCGAGCCGCTCATCGTCGAGATTCTCGAGGATCATGGCGACGAGCTTGGCCGCGCCCTCGCGCATCCGGCCGCCGCCACCTTCCGGATTGGTCAGGAAATTGCCGATCGCGCCCGCGACGTCGAACCGCTTCATGCGCCGCGCGACGACGGCGGGGGTAAGGAAATTGTCGCGCAGGAACCAGGCGAGTTGTTCGCCGATCTGGTCCTTCTTGCGCGGGACGATCGCGGTGTGCGGGATCGGGATGCCCATAGGGTGGCGGAACAGCGCGGTCACGGCGAACCAGTCTGCGAGCCCGCCGACCATGGCCGCCTCGGCAAAGGCGCGCACGAAGCCCCAGGCCGGATGCGCTTCCTCCATATTATGGGCGAGGACGAAAATCCCAGCCATCAGGAAAAGCATCGCCGTCGCGGTGCGCCGCATCGCGCGCCCGCGATCTTCGGTCGAATTGAACCGGCTGATCGGCCGGGTGGGATCGTGCGACGTCATTCGGCCGGCTGGATAGTGCCCTTCTCTTCGTCACCGGGCTTGTAGGTGATGGCCCGGCCGAAGAAACGGCGGAGGCGCTTCTCGGTGCTGTCCGCGAGGCTGAAACAGGCCGGGACGATCACCAGCGTGAGCACGGTCGAGAGCAACAGACCGCCGATCACCGTCCAGCCCATCGGCGCGCGCCATGCGCCATCGCCGGTCAGCGCCAGCGCGGTCGGGATCATGCCGGCCGTCATGGCGACGGTCGTCATCACGATCGGCTGGGCGCGCTTATGGCCCGCATCGATGATCGCCGTATCCTTGTCGACGCCCTTGTCCATCTCCTCGATCGCGAAGTCGACGAGCAGGATCGAGTTTTTCGCGACGATACCGAGCAGCATAAGCAGGCCGATAAAGACCGGCATCGACAGCGGCTGCCCGACGATATGGAGCGCGATGGCGCTGCCGAGCGGCGCAAGCAGCAGCGAGCCCATATTGACGAGCGGCGCCATGATCCGGCGGTAGAGCAATACGAGCACCGCGAAAACCAGCAGCACGCCGGACAAGACGGCCACCATGAAGTTGAACAGCATTTCGGCCTGCCATTCTTCGGGGCCGGCTATCACGCGGTCGACGCCCGGCGGCAGATTGTCCCAGAAGGGCAGGGCGTTGATTTCCGACATGGCGTCGCCCGTCACAAGACCCGGCGCGAGATCGGCGCCGACCACGATCCGGCGGCGCTGGTCGTAGCGGCGGATTTCCGTCGGGCCCGAACCGAAGCCGATATCGGCGACGAGACGCAGCGGGACGGAGCCGCCATTGGCCGTCGTCACGGGCAGATTCTCGATCGTCGAAAGATCGCGGCGCGATTCCTCGGCGAGCGCGACGCGGATCGGGATCTGGCGGTCGCTCAGCGAGAAGCGCGCGGCATTCTGGTCGATCTCGCCCTGGGTCGCGATGCGGATCGCGCGGCTGAGTTCGGCCGTCGTCACGCCGAGATCGGCGGCAAGGTCTAGCCGTGGCGTAACAACAATTTCCGGCCGGCGCAGGTCGCCGTCGATGCGCGGCGCGATGATCGTGTCGAGTTCGCTCATCTGGCGGACCAGCTCGTCGGCCGCTTCCTGCAGCACGTCGGGATCGTCGCCGCCGATCACCATCGAGATATCGCGGCCGCTGAACCCGCCCTGCTGCGACATGAACGTCACGCGCGCATCGGGAATGGCGCGCAGCAGCGGCGCGGTCTCGCGTTCGAATTCGGTGCTCTTGCGCTCGCGATCGTCGCGCAACGTCATGAAGATGCGGCCGCTGCCCGGGTCGATCCGCTGGAAGGCCGTACGGACTTCGGGCTGCTCGCGCAGGATCGCGGCGACCTGATCGGACACACGCTCGGTTTCCTCGAGCGTCGTGCCCGGGACCATCTCGATATTGACGCGGCTGAAATCGTCGTCGGTTTCGGGCTGGAAGGTGATCGGGAGCGTATAAAAGGCGAACACGGTCGCGACGAGCGCGCCGCCGCCGCCGATCAGCGCTGTCTTCCAGCGATGCACGAGCGACCATTTGAGGATCGCCATATAGCGGTCCATGGCCGGGCCTTCGCCATGCTCGCGGACGCCTTCGGCACGGAGGAAATAGGCGGCGACCAATGGCGTTATCAATCGCGCGACGGCGAGGCTCATCAACACGGCGACGACCGTCGTCACGCCGAACTGGATGAAGAACTGGCCGGATATGCCGGGCATCAGGGCGACGGGCATGAACACCGCGACGATCGCCATCGTCGTCGCGAGCACGGCGAGGCTGATTTCCTCGGCGGCGTCGATCGACGCCTGATAGCTGGATTTGCCCATCCGCATATGTCTGACGATATTCTCGATCTCCACGATCGCGTCGTCGACAAGGACACCGGCCACCAGACTCAGCGCGAGCAGGCTGATGAAATTGAGCGAGAAGCCGAAGATGTCCATGAACCAGAAGGTCGGAATGGCGGACAGCGGGATAGCGATCGCGGCGATCAGCGTCGCGCGCCAGTCGCGCAGGAAGAACCAGACGACGATAACCGCGAGAATCGCGCCCTCGATCAGCGCCATCATCGCGGACTGGTAGTTTTCACGCGTATATTCGACCGTCGTGAACAGCCGGGTGAACTCCATGCCCGGATTGTCCGCCTCGATCTGCGCGAGAACGCGTTCGGCCTCGTCATAGACGGTCACGTCCGATGCGCCCTTGGCGCGCTCGATGCCGAAACTCAGCACCTGGCGGTTGTTCATCTTCGATAGCGACCGCTGTTCGCCGTAGAGATCGCGGACCTCGGCGATATCGGCGAGCTTGACGGTGCGCCCGCCGCCGAGCGCGATATCCGTCTGGCCGAGCTCATAGGCCGTTTCCGCGTTGCCGAGCACGCGGACCGACTGTTCGGACCCCGCGACTTCGGCACGTCCGCCGGCGGCGTTGAGATTGACCGCGCGCAGCTGCGCATTGACCTGGCTTGCCGTAATACCGAGCGATTGCAGGCGGGCCGGATCGAGGATGACGCGGATTTCGCGGCTCACCCCGCCGCCGCGATCGACCGCGGCCATGCCGTCGATGGAGAGCAGTTCGCGCGCGACCGTGTTGTCGACGAACCAGCTCAATTCCTCGAGCGTCATGTCGACATTCTCGACCGCGAAATAGGCGATCGTGCCGCCGCCGTTTATTTCGACGCGGACGATCTGCGGCTCCAATATGCCTTCCGGCAGGTCGCCGCGTATCTGGGCGATGGCGTTGCGCACATCGTTGACCGCTCGGTCGACCGGCGTGCCGATGTCGAACTCGATAAAGGTGCGCGAATTGCCCTCGTTGACGAAGGAGGAGAGCGTGCTTACGCCGCTGATATTGCGGACGGCCGCCTCGACGCGCTGGGTGACCTGGTTTTCAAGCTCCGTCGGCGCCGCGCCCGGCTGGGCGATGATCACCTGAACGGCAGGAAAATCGACCTCCGGACTGTCGTTGACGTCGAGCCGGATGAAGCTGACGATGCCGGCCAGCATCAGCCCGAGAAACAGCACGAGCGGCGGTGTCGGGTTCTTGATGGCCCAGGTCGATACTGTCCGGAAACTCATGAGTAGCTCCTAGCTCTCTTCCTGGGACATGCGCCGGGGGATCACTTCGTCGCCCGGATTGAGGAACGCGCCCGCCGACCGCACGACCCGCTCATTGCCGCGCAGGCCTTCCCGGATCGTGATGCCCGCCGTGCTGACCGTACCGATCGTCACGTCGCGGCGTTCGACGATGTTATCCTCGTTGATAATATACACAAAATTGCCGTCATTGTCGCTCTGCACAGCCGACTCGGGCAGCATCGGCGCATCGACCGAACCGCTGACGATCTCGGCGCTGGCAAAGCCGCCCGGGCGCAGACCCTCCTGATAGGGCAGCGCGATCCGGGCGCGCCCCTGCCGGCTCGTCGGATCGATGGTCGGCGAGAGCTGCCAGATCTGGCCAGTGAAGCGATCGGTGGTACCGACCGGAATGATCGTTGCCTGCTGGCCGACCGACATCCGGCTGAGATCGGATTCGGACACCTGTGCGTTCATTTCCATCTCGCCGCCCTGGGCGAGCGTGAACAGCGCGCCGCTGCCCGCGCTCACGACCTGGCCGGGCTCGGCGTTCCGCTGCAGGACGAGCCCGGCGGACGGCGCGCGGATCGCGAGGCGTCCGGCCCGTGCGCGCAACTCGTTGAGCTGGGCCGCCGCGACATTGACGCGCGCGCGTTCGGCATCGCGCGTCGCCGTCAGCCGGTCGATATCGGCCTGGCTGATAAAGCCGCGTTCGACGAGCTGGAGCGAGCGATCGAGATTGGCCTGCGCCAGCGCCAGATTGGCGCGCGCGACCTCAAGCTGTGCGGACGCGCCGCCGACCTGCTGCGTCTGGACCGAGCTCTCGATCGTCGCCAGCACCTGCCCGGCGCCGACCCAGTCTCCGGCGTCCACGAACACGCGGGCGATCTGGCCGCCCTCGCCGGCAACGCCGACGGGCATCGGGCGCCGCGCGGCGAGCGTACCGCTGGCGCTGATCGTATTGGAGATGGACTGCGAACCGGGCACGATGACGGTGACCGTCGGCAGATCGCGCGCGGGGCCATTTTCGCCAGCCGCTGCACCGGCATTCTCACCCGCGCCGCCAGCGAACATGAAATAGGCGGCAACGATTACCAGCGC
This sequence comes from Parasphingopyxis sp., assembly GCF_052168295.1. Taxonomy (GTDB): domain Bacteria; phylum Pseudomonadota; class Alphaproteobacteria; order Sphingomonadales; family Sphingomonadaceae; genus Parasphingopyxis. The sequence continues at coordinate 17,438 of NZ_JBQLZN010000049.1, forward strand.
CGCGACGACGACGCCGATGATGATAAATCGCCGCCGCCGGTCGCGCCGCCGTTCTTCTTCCTCAAATTCGCTCATCGGCGCTGCCCCTTCGCCTTCGAAGCGCTGTTCGACGTTCATATCTGCCACCTTGGCCCTACTCCGCATGTCTCACTGTCGTGCTGTATTACAATAATAAAACACGAGGCTCAAGCGGTATGTGTTTTCGCGGTCCGTTTGCGGTTTTTGCAGTGCGAAATCAAGGTGTCCCAACGGACGGATTCGACCGTTCATCGAACGGCAACCACGAATCTGCTCGGACTGTCCGGTACATAGCCTCAACGCTTCATATCATATCGGGAGTGCCATCATGAGATACCTTGTTCTACCGCTCGCCCTTGCCGCGCTGGCGATAGCCGTTCCGCCTGCCGCCACGGCCCAGGTCGCCGGGCCCGTTTCGGTGATCGACGGTACCCGGCTCGACATTGTCGCGACGGGCGAATCGCGCCGGACGCCGGACGTGGCGGTGATCAATGCGGGCGTGGTGACGGAGGCGCCGACCGCATCGGCCGCGTTGCAAGCGAATAATCGCCAGATGCGTCAGGTTTTCCGTGCGCTGGAAGCGGCCGGGATCGCCGAGCGCGACATCCAGACCGCCTCGATCAGCCTCAATCCGCGGTACGACTATTCGGACCGCAGCGAACGCCGCCTGGTCGGCTATACGGCGTCGAACCAGCTCACCATCCGGTTCCGCGAGATCGAGCAGGCGGGATCGATCATCGACGCGCTGGTCGCGCAGGGCGTGAACCAGATCAACGGCCCCAGCCTGGAGGTCGATTCGCCCGAAGAGGCACTGAACGAAGCCCGCCGGGATGCGATCCAGACCGCGCGCGAGCGGGCCGAACTCTATGCGGCTGCGGCCGGCATGCAGGTCGTGCGGATCGTCGCCATCAGCGAGGCGGGCGCGTCGCGGCCGCCGATCGTGGTGACCGGCCGCGCGATGGCGATGGATGTGGCCGAAGAATCTGCGCCGCTGCAGCTGGCGCCGGGCGAACAGCGGCTAACGGCCCGTGTCTCGGTGACGTTCGAGCTGCAATAGGCGCGCCGGAGACGGACGCAAAAAAGGGGTCGGCCGAAAATACGGCCGGCCCCTTTTCGTCTGCGCGCCGGGCCCTAGCGGACGCGGCCGCGCTGAATCAGGTTCATAATCAGCAGCAGCACGACGGCCCCGGCAAAGGCCACCGCCAGCGTTTCGAGATTGAACGGATTGTCGCGCATCCGTTCCGACGCGCCGCCCATGAACATGCCGTAGAGAAAGCGGCCGAGGATCGAACCGATACAGCCGACGACGATATTCCAGAAGATGCCCATCGATGCGTCGCGCTTCATGACGATGCTGGCGAGCCAGCCGATAATGCCGCCCATCACGAGCGCGAGAATGAAGTCCAACATGCGTTCCTCCCGTTAGTGCGCCCCGTTGTGGCGGCGCTTCCGAACATGCCCGGTTTACGCATGGCGATTGCCATGGGTTCCCCTTGGGCGATTTTCGTTACGGGCGTAGCTAGCCGGTTATGGGCCAAAAACAAATTCCCCGGCCGCCGACGGAGAGGGCGACCGGGGAATCCGTTGCTCGCTGGCGGCCGCTGCTCGGCCGTGCGACAAACCTGTCCTAATATTTCTGCTGGCGCTCGTAGAGCGACTTGTAATGCTGGAGCCGCGTCACGCGCAGGCCCGGCATGCCCGACCGGTCGATCGCCCGCTGCCAGCTGGCGAATTCCTCGACCGTAAGGTCATAGCGTTCGCACGCTTCGTCGACCGTCAGGAGACCGCCATTGACCGCGGCGACGACCTCTGCCTTGCGGCGCACGACCCAGCGGCGGGTCGACGGCGGCGGCAGCGTCTCCAAGGTCAACGGCTCCCCCAAGGGGCCGATAACTTGCGCCGGGCGTATCTTCTGGTTCTCGATCATTCTTTCCTCGATAGGATCAGCCGATCCGGGCTTGGTACGCAGCATTACGATGAACGCCTTATAAGCAAAGGCCGTTGAAAGAAGCCTAAAATGCCAAGGTAAACAGCCATTTTACCAAGCTTTCATTAGGGTTAATGGGATGTGCGAATTCGGCACGGAAGGGTTAAAACACCCCTTCAGAACCTGCCCCTGCCCAATGAACCGAGAATCCTCGCCAGGCGCCGATGGCGCGAACAGCGCGATCAGCGATTCAGCGATTCAGCGATCTTCATCTCACTATCGTTCCCCATCGCCAGCCGCGTCGCGAGCCGAGCGCTCGGCTGCGCAGCCTGCGCCGCAGCGTGCAGCGCGACGAGCGCCCGGAAGTCCGGCTTGATCCTGCCGGCAGCATCCATGCGGCCGCCAAATGGGGTGAAGTTCATCTCCATGACCGCCGCTATTACGCAGCAAGGCTGAAAACGTGGTAAAGGCGCCGGCAACGCTTTGGTGAGGAATTGCGGCGGAATCCGCGTATTTTGGTTAGCAAAGCAGAAATGGCGGGATGGATTGCCCTTTGCGTGCGGCGTTCCGAAACCCTAAATAGCGCGCCATGACCGAGACCGATTTCCAGTTGGACCGCCCGGCGGGCGAGAGCCGGATCGTCGTCGCCATGTCGGGCGGCGTCGACAGCTCGGTCGTGGCCGCGCTCGCCGCGAAGACCGGCGCGGAGGTGATCGGCATTACCTTGCAGCTCTACGATCATGGCGAAGCGACAGGCCGCACCGGCAGTTGCTGCGCGGGGCAGGATATCCGGGACGCACGCGCCGTCGCCGAAAAGCTCGGCATCGCGCATTATGTATTCGACTATGAGAGCCGCTTCCGGGAATCGGTGATCGACGATTTCGCCGACGAATATATGGCCGGGCGCACGCCGATCCCGTGTATCCGCTGCAACCAGAGCGTGAAGTTTCACGACCTGCTCGGCATGGCGCGCGATCTCGGTGCGGATTGCCTGGCGACCGGCCATTATGTCCGCCGCGTGATCGGCGAAGGCGGACCCGAATTGCATCGCGCCCATGATCCGGCGCGCGACCAGAGCTATTTCCTGTTCGCAACGACGCGCGACCAGCTCGACTATCTGCGCTTCCCGCTGGGCGGCATGCCCAAGGCCGAGGTCCGCGAGATTGCGCAGGAGCTCGGGCTCGCGGTGGCGCTGAAGCCCGACAGCCAGGATATCTGTTTCGTGCCCGACGGGGATTATGCCCGTATCGTCAAGAAGGTGCGGCCCGAAGCGGGCGAGGGCGGCGAGATCGTCACGCGTTCGGGCGAGGTGCTTGGCGAGCATAAGGGGCTCATCCATTATACGGTCGGACAGCGGCGCGGCCTCGAGATCGGCGGCCAGCCCGAACCGCTTTACGTCGTGAAGCTGGAGCCGGAGACGCGGCGCGTCGTCGTCGGTCCGAAATCGGCATTGGCGGTCAGCGCGGCGCGGATCGAGGATCTGAACTGGCTGGGTGAGAGCTATGACGGCACGATGACCGCCAAGGTTCGCTCGCTCGCCAAGCCCGGGCCTGCGCGCTTCGATGGCGAGATGGTGACGTTCGACCGCAGCGAATACGGCGTCGCGCCCGGTCAGGCGGCGGTGCTGTATCAGGGCGACCGCGTGATGGGCGGCGGCTGGATCGCGGAGACGGTGGCCGCGGAAGAAGCGCTGGCGGCCTGATGCGGTTCGCGCGCTGGACCTTCGGCATCGCCGCGGTTTGGGGCATCGCGATTATCGCTCCGCTCTATTTCCTCGAAAGCCGGATCGCGGCCGATTTCCCGCCGCCGGTCGCCCGCCCCGAACTCTATTACGGATTTGTCGGCGTCGTCCTCGCATGGCAGTTCGTCTATGCGCTCATCGCGATCGATCCCGTTCGTTACCGCCCGATCATGCTGATCGGCGCGCTCGGCAAGCTCTCCTTCTTCGGGGCCTGCACCATGCTCTATCTGCAAGGGCGCGTCGAAGCCGCGCTCGTCACCACGACGGCGCCGGACCTGCTGCTGGCGCTGCTATTCTGTCTGGCATGGGTGAAAACCGGCGGCATGGCGCGCCGCGGCTAACGGTCTAGTCGGCGCCGGGCAATGGCTCCAGCACGCAGCCCAAACCTTCGCGGAACTGCGCCGAGCGGCTCGCGAGCAGCGGCACGCTCGCCGTGATGCGTCTTTCCGCCTCGTCCTCGGTCATCGAGATCATCTCCATGCCGGGCTCGTAATCATTGTAGCAGCTCTCCATGTCGCGCCCGCCGATATAGCGGCAGGAGCAGACGACATGCGCGCCATAGCCGACACCGAGCTCCACCGTCGGCCGCATCCGCATCGCATAGACGATCACGGCGATCAGCAGGACCAGCAGCACGATGATCGTGCCGGTGAGGATTGGCCGCTTCACTTTCATGGCCGGCAGCCGTAGCGTGATGCGATGGTGAAGCAAAGATGGCTCGTCCCGATGGCCGCCGGCGCCGCTTTGGTAGCGATAGCCGCCGCGCCCGTCCTCGATACCGATCCGGCGGATGATGGGCTGTCCGCCGATGAACCGGCCGCCACCGAAACATCGACCGTCGCGCGCCCCGATATTACGCCCCTCGTCGACGATCTGTTCAGCGCGGATGTCGTCGGCGAAACGCGCGTCGTGCTCGTCATGCATGAGGGCGAGATCGTCGCGGAACGCTACGCGCCCGGATACACGGCCGATATGCGCTACATCTCCTGGTCGATGGCGAAGACGCTCACGGCGATGCTTGTCGGCTTTCTCGTCGAGGATGGCGTGCTGGAACTGGATGCGCCCGCGCCGATACCCGAATGGCAGGGCGAAGACGATCGGCGCGGGGCGATCACGCTCCGTCACCTGCTGCATATGGCGTCCGGGCTCGAACATACCGAGGTCAACGATCCGATCTGGGATTCGGATACCAACCGGATGCTCTTCACGAGCGGGACCGACGATATGGCGGGCTATGCCGTGTCGCAGCCGCTCGAAGCCGATCCGGGCGAAAAGTTCGAATATTCAAGCGCGACGACCGTTATCCTGTCGCGCATCATCGCCGATGCGCTGACCGACTCCGAGGATCCCGGCGAGCGCGCCGCCGCCTATCGCCGTTTTGCCGAACAGCGGCTGCTCGGACCCGCGGGTATATCGAGCGTCTTTTTCGAGTTCGACGCGAGCGGCACGCAAATCGGCGGCAGCCTGATCCACGCGACGGCGCGGGACTGGGCGCGGCTCGGCGAAGTCATGCGCACCGGGCAGGGGCCGGACGGCACGCAAATTATCTCGCCCGAATGGCGCTCCTTCATGCTGACCCCGTCGCCGCTCAACGGCGAATATGGCGGGCAGACATGGCTGAACCGGCCCGGCGGCGTGTACGATACGCCGGTGCTGTTCCCGGAGCGCGCGCCGAACACGCTGTTCGCGTTCAACGGACATCTGGGCCAATATATCATGGTCTCGCCGGAACAGGGGCTCACGGTCGTGCGGCTCGGCAACACGCCGGACGGCGAGTTGCGGGAGGCGGTCGTGATGCGGCTGGCCCGGATTTTCGAGGCGTTCGGTTAGTTCGAAAGCTGTGTTTCAGGTCATAGCGCTCGCGCCATTTGGCCGTTAGAGACACGCGGGAAGCGGCCGCAAAACGGCTTGCCGCTGTTCAGCCCCGCTTCACCGCAGCCATGCCATGGGGGTCATGGGTCGGCGCATTGGGGAAGGCACGGACATGAAATCGAAGATCTTGGCAAGTTGCGGCGTCGCGCTGATGGCGATTGCGCTGAGCCCGCCGGTGATGGGCCAGGCGCAGGACGGCGCATTGCGCTTGGGGCAGACCGCGCAGGGCGAGCTCGCGGCCGGCGATCAGGTGTCCGGCGGCAAGGACCAATATTATGACGAATGGACGGTACGCGCGGCCGCCGGCCAGCGCGTCTCCGTGATCCTCGAATCCGAGGCGTTCGATACCAAGCTCGAGGCGCGGCTGCCGGATGGCACGCGGCTCGTGAACGATGATAATCACTGGGTTCCGGAGACGACGAACAGCCGGTTGGACTTCGTGATGCCCGCATCCGGGGAACTCGCGGTGCGCGCCCAGTCTTTCCGCCCTTCGGACACCGGGGCCTATACGATCCGCCTCGTGTCCACCGAATCGCTGCAGGTGGCGGAGGCCGTCATCCCGCCGCAATCGATCGCGATCGGCCAGACGCGCAACGGCAGCCTCTCTTCGGACGGCGATGCAGAGGTCGCCGGCCGCTACACCGACCGCTACGTGTTCAACGGTACGCGGGGACAGCGCATCGACCTGCGCGCATCGGGCGATTTCGACACGATGCTGACGCTGATGGGCCCGGACAATTTCCGCGTGCGCAACGACGATGACAGCACGGCGCGCGAGCCGACGCTCAACAGCCGCGTGCTCGCGACGCTGCCGGCGGACGGCCAGTATACGATCGCGGTGACCAGCTATGGGCGCGGTTCGACGGGAGACTATGAGCTCGCGACCGGCCTGAACCGTAACGGCGTGGCCGACACCGCCACGGTCGCCGGCAATGCCGCGCCGCTCAGCTTCGGACGGACATTGACGAGCGAACTCGGCAAGGACGACGAAACGCTGGGCAGCGGCGAATATCTGGAACGCTACAGCTTCGAAGGCCGGCGCGGCCAGCCCGTGACGATCGATCTGAGCTCGGACGAGTTCGACACCTATCTGATCCTGCAATCTCCGTCCGGCGAGCAGGTCGATATCGACGATACCGGAGATTCGCTGAACAGCCGGTTCGAGCGCGTGCTGGAGGAAGACGGCATCTACACGCTGATCGCGACCAGCTATGCGCCGGGCGAAACCGGCACCTTCCGGCTCGCGCTGAGCGAGGGCACGACGCGCATTCCGGCCAATCCGGAACAGCGCCAGGTCTTCGCAATCTCGGTCGGCATCGCCGATTATGGCGGTAACACGTCCGATCTCAGCTTCACCGACAGCGATGCGGCGAAACTGTATCAGAAGTTCGAGGAACTCGGCATGTTGCGGCAGGAGAGCATCCTGCTGACCAACCAGGATGCGACGCTGCCAGCATTCCGCAGCGCGTTCCAGCGGGTCGCGGCGCAGGCCGGGCCGGACGATATCTTCCTCTTCTTCTTCTCCGGCCATGGCAATCAGGTCGACGATCCCAACGATCGCGGCGAACTGGACGGGCGCGACGAGACGCTCGTCTTCGGCGATGGCGAGGAACTGACGGACGACGATCTCGCCGCGATGTTCGCGAACATCAATGCGGGCACGACGATGATCGTGCTGGACGCCTGCTTCTCGGGCGGGTTCGAACGCGACCTGATAACGCGGCCCAACATGATGGGGCTGTTCAGCTCGGAAGAGGATCTGACGAGCCTCGTCGCGTCGGAATTCAACGCGGGCGGCTATCTGTCGCGCTTCTTCTCGGACGGCGTGGGCGGCCAGGCGGACGATAATGCCGACGGCAACATCACGGCCGGCGAGCTCGTCTCCTATCTCCGCTATCGCTTCCGCGAACAGTGCGACGGGCGCAACTGTATCGAGGCCGAAACCGGCGATGCGCAGCGCAATCACCAGGAACTGGTCGTGCAGCGCGGCAGCGTGCAGGTCGACGATATCCTCGTCACCCTGCCCGAACAGTTCGGCGTGATGGGCGGCGCGCGCTAGGGCCTACCCACACCGCTAGGTCTGAGCCAGTCGAAGCCCGATTCTCGGTCGGAGAGGCGCCCGTCGACAGGCTCAGGACTAACGGTTCTAGGGTAAGAAAAACTCGCCTTCGATAACGGTTGCGCAATGGCCGGACAGCACGGCGCGGTTTCCGTCGAGGCGGCATCCGAGATGGCCGCCGCGCGCGCTGGCCTGAAACGCCGTGAAACTGTCGCGGCTCAGCCGTTCGGCCCAGAAGGGCGTGAGCGCGGCATGGGCGGAACCGGTCACCGGATCCTCGTCGATCCCCCAGGCGGGAACGAAGACACGGCTGACGACATCCGTATCGCTGCCTTCGGCGGTGACGATTGCCATCAGATGGATATCGGCAAGCGCCTTGAAGTCGGGGCTGCAGCCGCGCACGGCGGCCTCGTCGGAGAGCCGGATGATCGCCGTGTCCTCGGCCGAGTCTGCGACCGAGAGGAACACTTCGCCATCGGGCGTGCCCAGTGCATCGAGCAGGTCGCGTCGCTCGGCCGGTTCGACGGGCGTAATGGGCAGGTCGAGTTCGTAGCCGCCGTCCGATCGCCGCACTTCCAACACGCCGGCCTTGCGCGTACGGAAGCGCGCCGCGTCCATATCCGGATTCTCGCTCAGCAGCAGATGACCGGTGGCGAGTGTCGCATGGCCGCACATCGCAACTTCGGCGCCCGGCGTGAACCAGCGCAGCTCGAAATCGGCATCGCGATCGTCCGTGGCGGGCAGATAATAGGCCGTCTCGCTGAGATTATTCTCGACAGCGATGGCTTGGAGGACATCGTCTTCCAGCCAGTTTTCCAGCGGCATCACGGCGGCGGGATTGCCGCCGAATGCGGTCTTTGAAAAAGCGTCGATCTGCACGAGGCGCAGCGTGGGCATGGCCTGTCTCCCTTCGCCACGGCGCATAGGCGCGCGGGAAGCGAGCCGAAAGCCCGATTATCTCGTCAGGGGTAAAGCAGACCTTCGTCCCAGCCGTCCGCCGTGCGCGTGAACACGCGGCGATGGTGGAGGCGGTGTTCGCGATCTTCCCAGAATTCGATGCGCTGCGGATCGAGGCGGAAGCCCGACCAGTGCGGCGGGCGCGGCACGTCCTGTCCCTCGAACCGCTCGCGCATCTCTTCGTAGCGCTTCTCGAACGTCTCGCGGCTGTCGAGCGGGCGCGACTGGTCGGAGGCCCAGGCGCCGAGCTGCGAATCCCGGCTGCGCGTGGCGAAATAGGCGTCGCCTTCTTCGTCGGACACGCGGCTCACCGGGCCTTCGATCCGCACCTGGCGGCGCAGCGATTTCCAGTGGAAAAGCAAGGCCGCCTTTTCGGTGGCTAGCAGCTCCTCGGCCTTGCGGCTTTCGAGATTGGTGTACCAGACGAAGCCGCGTTCATCATGCCCCTTGAGCAGCACCATGCGGACCGAGGGCTGATGGTCCGGCGTGGTCGTGGCGAGCGCCATCGCATTCGAATCGTTGATCTCGCTGGCCCGCGCTTCGGCGGCCCATGCGGTGAATATGGCGTGTGGATCGTCGGTCATGCCGGGGCTTCTAGGGCAGCCGGGCATCGTCTATCAACGCCGGAAATCAATTCGATGAACGGCAAGCGTTCGGGGGGAACGATATGGATTGGCCGACGATATTCAGCATGGCGAACCTGTTCGCGCTGCTTGCCTGGGTGGCGCTGATCTTCGGACCGCGGCGAGAGATCGTCTTCACGATCCTGCGCGAGGGCGCGGTCGGCCTGCTCAGTCTCTTCTACGCGACGCTGCTGATCTATCTGATGGTCTTCGCGCCGGCGCCGGGCGGCGAGGCACCGGATTTCTCCACCATCGAGGGTGTACGCACGATCTTTGCGAACGATGCGGGGCTAACGCTCGGCTGGGTCCATTATCTGGCGTTCGATCTGTTCGTCGGCCTGTGGGTTGCGCGCAACGCCGATGCGATATCCCTGTCCCGTATCGTGCAGGCGCCGATCCTGCTCGCGACCTTCCTTTTCGGGCCGCTCGGGCTGTGCATCTATCTGATCGTCCGCCGCATCCACGGCTTGCCGAAAACCGCTTGAAAAAGAGGGAACTCTCCCCCATTTCGATTGTTGTATTTTTGCAACAGTTGGCTAATGGGACATGATGTACGACACGGACACTATGGCAGCAGATCCTTACGCTACTCTGGGAGTGTCGCGCGGCGCGAGCGAAGCGGAGATCAAGTCCGCCTATCGCAAGCTCGCGAAGGAACTGCATCCGGATCGCAACAAGGACAATCCGCAGGCGGCCGAGAAATTCTCCGCGGCCACCAATGCCTATGACCTGTTGAGCGACAAGGACAAGCGCGCCCAGTTCGACCGCGGCGAGATCGATGCCGACGGCAATCCGACGCATCCGTTTGCCGGCGGCGGCTTCGGCGGCGGCCGTCCGGGGCGCGAGGGCACGCATTTCGAATTCTCCGAAGCCGGCGATATCGGCGATATCTTCGAAGGCCTGTTCGGCGGCGGGGGCCGGAGTACGAGTTCGTCGCGCGGGCCGTTCGGCGGTTTCGGCCGGCGCCAGGCGCCGCCGCGCAAGGGCGCGGACATGGGCTACAAGCTCGCCGTGCCGTTCGAGGCGGCCGCGCGCCTCGACGACCAGCGTATTACCCTGTCGAGCGGCAAGACCATCGATCTCAAGCTGAAACCCGGCGTGGAGACCGGTACGCAGATGCGTCTCTCTGGACAGGGGCAGGAAGGCCCTGGCGGCGCGGGCGATGCGATCGTCACGATCCTCGTCCAGGACCATAAATTCTTCGAGCGCGACGGCGACAATATCCGGCTCGACATTCCCATCGGTCTCGACGAGGCGGTGCTCGGTGCGAAGATCAAGGTGCCGACCGTCGACGGCCCTGTCATGCTGACCGTGCCGAAAAATGCGGCGTCCGGCAAAACGCTGCGGCTCAAGGGCAAGGGTTTCCACAAGAAGGGCGGCGGCCGGGGCGATCAGCTCGTGAAGCTCGAAATCGATCTGCCCGAAGACGACAAGGATCTCGCCGAGTTCGTGAAGAGCTGGAAACCCGGCAAGCCGCAGAATCCGCGCTCCGAATTCGGTGTCTAAATCCATGCACATGCGGTTTGGCTTTTGACGCACGAAGCTTCGCAATCGCCTGAGGCGCGCCGCAGGCTCGACGAGCTTCGGATACGCGAGGGGCGGCCGCTCGAACGACCCGAGCCGCGCACCTGGGGCTGGACGACGCTGAAGCGCATGGCGGAGGGCGTCTATGCCGAGGGCTTCGTCCATGCGGGCAATCTGGCCTTCATGGCGCTGCTCGCGCTTTTTCCTTTTTTCATCGTGCTCGCGGCGATCGCGCAGATCGTCGGGCGGACGGAGGATGGCCTGCAGGCCGTTTCGGTGTTCCTGCAAAGCGTGCCGCCTACCGTCGCATCGGCGCTGGAGGACCCGATTGCGAGCGTGCTTTCGGCACGGACCGGCAATCTCTTGTGGATCGGCGCGGCGATCGGCCTCTGGACCACCACCAGTTTTATCGAGACCATTCGCGAAATCCTGCGCCGTGCCTATGGGACCTCCTATGGCCGGCCCTTTTACGAGTACCGCCTTTTCTCGATCGGGCTGGTCATAATCGCCGTTGCGCTCGCCTTGCTCGCCTTCGCGCTCCAGTTCCTGATCACGGGTCTCGAACAGTTCATTTATGACGTGCTGCCCGTACTCGAAGAGTATCGCGTGCTCGTCACCATCTCCCGCGTCGTGCCCGCTTTGGCCATTTTCCTCGCCTTCTATCTCGTCTTCTGGACGCTGACGCCGCGCGAATACCGGGCGCGGCGCTACCCGAAATGGCCGGGCGCGTTGCTCGTGACGGTGTGGTGGCTGGGTACGACCGCGCTGATGCCGATCGTGCTGTCCAACCTCATCAGCTACGACCTTACCTATGGCAGCCTTGCCGGCTTCATGCTCTCGATGATGTTCTTCTTCGTGATCGGCTATGGCGTTGTCGTCGGTGCGCATTTCAACGCGGCACTGGCGGAAGTGCCCGAAAGCGAGCTAAGGGAGCGGTTAGGCGAAGCTGCGCCTGAAATTCAGATCGAGGAACCGTAATGGCGGGATTGATGGAAGGGAAACGCGGGCTGATCATGGGGCTCGCCAACAACAAGTCGCTGGCATGGGGCATCGCGCAGCAGCTTGCTGGCCAGGGCGCGCAGATGGCGTTCAGCTATCAGGGCGAAGCGCTCAAAAAACGCGTACGCCCGCTCGCCGAAAGCCTGGGTTCGGATTTTCTGATCGAATGCGACGTGTCCGACATGGACGCGCTCGATGCGGCATTCGCGACGCTGAAAGAGCGCTGGGAGACGATCGATTTCGTCGTCCACGCCATCGGCTTTTCCGACAAGAACGAATTGCGCGGCAAATATGTCGATACCAGCCTCGACAATTTCCTGATGACGATGAACATCTCGGTCTATTCGATGGTGGCGGTCACCAAGCGCGCGGCCGATATGATGCCCGACGGGGGCTCGATTTTGACGCTCACCTATTACGGCGCGGAAAAGGTCGTCCCGCATTATAACGTTATGGGGCCGGCGAAGTCGGCGCTCGAGACGAGCGTTCAATATCTCGCCATGGATCTGGGCCCCGACAATATCCGCGTGAACGCGATTTCCGCCGGGCCGATCAAGACGCTGGCCGCGAGCGGCATCGGCGATTTCCGCTACATTCTCAAATGGAACGAGCTCAATTCGCCATTGCGCCGCAATGTCACGATCGAGGATGTCGGCGGTGCGGGGCTCTACCTGCTCAGCGATCTGTCTGCGGGCGTTACCGGCGAGATCCACCATGTCGATAGCGGCTATAATGTGATCGGCATGAAAGCCGAGGATGCGCCCGATATCGCGCTCGAGAAATGAGCGTCAACAGCTTCGGCCATGTGTTCCGCTTCACGACCTGGGGTGAAAGCCACGGGCCGGGGCTCGGCGTTGTCATCGACGGCTGCCCGCCGGGGATCGCGCTTGACGAAAGCGATATCCAGCCCTGGATGGACAAGCGCCGTCCGGGCCAGTCGCGCCACACGACGCAGCGCCGCGAACCCGATGCGGTGAAGATCATGTCGGGCGTCTATGAGGGCCGCACGACGGGCACGCCGATCCATCTGATGATCGAGAATGTCGACCAGCGATCGAAAGACTATTCGGAAATCGCGGCGAAGTACCGGCCCGGCCATGCGGACTATACTTATGACGCGAAATACGGTTTCCGCGACCCGCGCGGCGGCGGGCGGTCTTCGGCGCGCGAAACGGCGGCGCGGGTGGCGGCCGGGGCGGTTGCGCGCAAAGTGCTTGGCGAGGATGTCAGGATCCGCGGCTACCTGACTGAACTTGGCGGCATTCCGATCGACCGGTCGCGGTTCGATGATGCCGCGATCGATACCAACAGCTTCTTCTCGCCCGATTCCATTGCGGCGGAAGAATGGGAAGCGGCCGTCGATGCGGCGCGCAAGGACGGCAATTCGCTGGGTGCCGTTGCCGAATGCGTGGCGACGGGCGTTCCCGCCGGTTGGGGCGCGCCCGTCTATGCGAAGCTCGACGGCGAGCTGGCGGCGGCGATGATGTCGATCAACGCCACGAAGGGCGTGGAGATCGGCAACGGTTTCGAAGCCGCGCGGATCACGGGGCGCGACAATGCCGACCAGATGGCACCCGGCAACGAAGGCCCCCGTTTCCTTTCGAACAATGCGGGCGGCATTCTCGGCGGGATCTCGAACGGCGATACGATTGTGTGCCGGACGGCCTTCAAGCCGACCAGTTCGATCCTGACGCCGCTCAAAACGGTCACGCGCGATGGCGAAGCGACGGAGATTTCCACGAAAGGCCGGCACGATCCGTGCGTCGGCATTCGCGGCGTCCCGGTGGTCGAGGCGATGATGGCGCTTGTTCTCGCCGATCAAATGTTGCTTCACCGGGCGCAATGCGGGTGATAAACCAACTCGTTTGGGGGTAGAGTTGGAATCCATACAAGCCTTTATCGATGCCAATCAGGCGGTTATCGGCCTCGCGATCCTGGGCATCATGTTCGTCGCCTTTCTGTTCGAACGCTTCCCCGCAGCGGTCATCGCGCTGTTCGGCGCCTGCACGTTTCTGTTCCTTGGCATACTCGATTCCGACGGGCTGCTTTCCGTTTTTTCCAACCCGGCGCCGATAACGATCGGGGCGATGTTCGTGCTGTCCGGCGCGCTTCTGCGGACCGGTACGATCGACGCGCTGGCCTCCGGCATCGTCGCGCGCGCGGCGAAACGGCCGAAGCTCGCGCTGTTCGAACTGTTCATCGGTGCGTTCGTCGCCTCGGCCTTCATGAACAATACGCCGGTCGTGCTCGTGCTCATTCCGATCATGGCGCGGCTCGCCGAGGCGACCGGCATGTCGGTCAAGCGGCTGCTGATACCGCTTTCCTATATCTGCATCCTCGGCGGCACGATGACGCTGATCGGCACGTCCACCAACCTGATCGTCGACGCTGTCGCCCGGCAGGAAGGCATGGAAGCGTTCGGGATTTTCGAAATTTCGCCCTACGGCCTCATGGCCGCGCTCGCGGGCGCGGTGACGCTGGCCATACTGGGGCCGATATTGCTGCCCAAGGGCGATCCTACATCGCTCTATCGCAGTACCGAAGACACGGACTTTCTGACCGAGCTGATCGTGCCCGACGATGGCGACGTTATCGGCCGCAGATATAGCGAACTCGCGGCGCTCCGGCCTACGCGGCTGAAAGTGCTTTCGATCAAGCGCGGAGACGAATTCATCCGGCAGAACCTCGCCGAAGAAGTCGCCATGGCCGGGGATCATGTGATCATCCGCACCGACATGACCGAATTGCTGTCGCTGCGCCGCACCCGCCAGTTCGAAATGGGGATCGCCGGCAAGAACGGCCCGAGCGCGAACAGCGAAGCGCTGGTCGAGGCGACGATCGCGCCGACCCATCCGAGCCTCGGGCGGCGGCTGGCCGACATTCCGTTTCTCAGCCGGCTGCGGGTGCGCATCATCGGCATCACGCGCCACCGCCAGCTGCCCGGGCCGGATATGGCCAATGCGCGCATGCGCGCCGCCGACCATCTGCTGGTGACGGGATCGGAAGACGCGATCCGGCGCATGTACGAGAACCCGAACCTGCTCGGCGTCGGCCAGACGCGGACGCGCGAGTTTCGGCGCGACCGCGCGCCGATCGCGATCCTCGCGCTGGCGGCCGTCGTCACGCTCGCCGCGCTCAATATCGTTTCGCTGGCCGTCGCCGCGATCCTCGGCATGGGCGCGATCCTCGCGGCGCGCTGCATCGACGCGGAAGAGGCCTGGGGATCCATCGACGGCAACGTGCTGATCCTGATTTTCGCGATGCTGGCGGTCGGCGTGGGGCTCCAACAGGCGGGCAGTGTCGGGCTGATCGTCGGAGCGATCGTGCCGATCCTCGAAACGGTGCCGACCTGGTCGCTGATCTTCGTCGTCTATATCCTTTCGGTGCTGCTGACCGAGATCGTCACGAACAACGCGGTGGCCGTCATCGTTACGCCTATCGTGATCGGCCTCGCAAACCAGCTCGGCGTCGATCCGCGACCGCTCGTGATCGCGGTGATGTTCGCGGCGTCGGCGAGCTTCGCAACGCCGATCGGCTATCAGACCAACACGCTCGTCTACGCGGCCGGCAATTATCGCTTCCTCGATTTCGTAAAGGCCGGTCTGCCGCTGACCGCGGCCGTGGGTTTCACGACCTGCTGCACGATCGCCTTCCTGTTTGCCTAGCAGTTGCGGTGCCGCTGATCGGCCGGTAGCAAAGACGCGCCATAGGGCGGGGGAGATGTTGCGTGCTCAGGAAATGGTTTGAAATCCCGCTCTGGCAGCGCGTCGTCGCGGCGCTGATCCTCGGTGGCATTACCGGCTATATCTGGGGCCCCGGCGCCGAAAGCATCAAGATTATCGGCGATATCTTCATCGATTTCATCAAGATGCTGATCGTGCCGCTGATCTTCTTCAGCGTCGTCGCCGGCGTCGCGTCGATCGGCAATATCGGGCGGCTGGGCAGCGTAGGCTGGCGCGCGATCCTGCTGTTCGTGGTGACCGGGCAGGTCGCGGTATGGCTGGGCCTTGCGCTCGGCACCTGGTTCGAGCCGGGTATCGGCGTCGACACCGCCAACCTGCAGATGGGTGAGGTCCCCGACCCGGACCAGCCGACCTGGCAGGAGATGATCCGCTCGATGATACCCGTCAGCCCGGTCGACGTGATGGCCAAGGTGCAGGTACTGCCGCTGATCGTCTTCTCGCTGCTGGTCGGGATCGGCATCCTGCTCGCGCGCGGTGATGTCGAGGATGACGACGAGGCGGAGACCGACGCGGGCGTACAAGGCGCCGCCATGATCGCCAAGATCTTCGATGGCGGCGCACTGATCTTCCAGAAGATCACGATCCTGGTGATGGAACTGACCCCGTTCGGCGTCTTTGCGCTGATCGCCTGGGTGGTCGGCACGCTGGGCCTCGAAGCGGTCTACGCGCTCGCGAAGCTGGTGGGCATGAACTATCTCGGCTGCCTGCTGATCATCGGCGTCATGTATGTCGGCATCCTCGCCTTTCTCGCGCGGGTTTCGATCATCGGCTTCTTCCGCGGCATGATCGATGCGATCGCGGTCGCCTATTCGACCGCGAGTTCTTCCGCGACCCTGCCGGTGACCTTGCGCTGCACCCAGCGCAATCTCGGCGTCAGCCGGCCAACGTCGAGCTTCGTCGTCTCATTGGGTTCGACCATCAACATGGACGGCACCGCGATGTATCTGGGCCTCGCCACCCTGTTCGGCGCGCAGATGTTCGGCGTCGATCTGAGCATGACCGACTATGTGACCATCGCGATCCTGGCGACGGTCGGTTCGATCGGGGCCGCGGGCATTCCGGGCGCGGGGCTGGTGATGATGGGCGCGGTCTTCGCGGCGGTCGGCGTACCGCTCGAAGCGATCGCCTTCATCGCCGGGGTCGACCGGATCATGGACATGATGCGCACCGCGACCAATGTGACCGGCGATGCCACGGTGACGGTGACGACGGCGAGCATGCTTGGTGAGCTCGACACGGAAGAATTGCGGAGCGCCGACGATATTTAGGCCCTGACCCTAAGCGCGCCGGACGCCGATCACCGTGCCCTTGGTGCCGTCCTTGACCAGCTCGAAATCGAAATCCGGATAGGCCTTGGCCCAGCGCCGGCGCAGGATGCGTTCGCCCGGCCGTGCGCCATCGTCGAGCATCACCATCCCGCCGACCGCGATCTTGTTGAAGGCCTGGGCGGCGCCGCCGCGCGTGAACGGGTGGATGGTCCAGCACGGCCCGTCGATCAGCATGAGATCGATATCGTCGGGCAGCGCGCCATGATCGTACCACAGCCCGTCCCACGGATCGGGCGGCGCGGTCAGCGGCACGGCGTGCATCTCGGCCGACAGGTCATGCTCGGCTAGCCATTGGCGTGTCGCGTCGACAAAGTCTGCATGCTGGTCGAAGCTGATCAGACGCCCGCCATGGCCCGCCATCTGCAACGCACGCGCGGCGATCAGGGTGGACGCGCCCGCGCCGAACTCGACGACCGTCTGCGGTTTGGTCGTCAATATCCGGTCGGCGATCTTGCCCAGCAGCGCGACATCGGCCTTCCAGCTCCCAAGATTGGGCAGTGCGTCGGGCGGCAGCTCGAGCCGCGCCAGCAATTCCTGCTTGTCCGTCTGGCTCCCCCCGCGCAGCGAGCGCAACAGCCATGGCCATTGGATCGCGCCGATGCCAAGCAGCGCCGCCCAGTCGGCCGGTTTCCGGTCGAACGCCGCCTCGTCGGCATGCGCGCGCGGCAGGAACTGGGTGGACTCGCGCGAGGTCATGCGTTCAGCTCCGCTCGTCCATCGCGGCGATATAGCGCTCGATCAGCGCGATGCCCTCTTCGTGCAGCATGCCGCGGCCGAGTTCGGGCATGGCGACCCCGGGATCGCGCGAGCGCATGCGATAGACGAAGATGGAGCGTTCGGGATGGCCGGGCTCGATATCGTAATCGCGCCCGCCGCTGCCGCGCCCTGCGGCGACTGGGCGCTTGAGGATACCACGCGCGACCTCGTCCATCTCGTTATAGCCGAGGAAGAGGCCGGAGTTGCTCGCGCTGCCCGTGCGGCTGTGACAATGGGCGCAATTGATATCGATATAGGCGCGGGCGCGTTCGTCGAGCGTGCCGTCGCTCTCATCGTCCCATACGGGCACGCGCGGCGCATCGTCCGGCGCGCGATCGAGGATCGACCAGTCGACCCATTGGGCGAGCCGCCGGCCATCGTTGAGGTTGCGCGCGTTCGGCCCGATCAGCGCGATCTCGTCATTGCTCGAATGGCAGGTCTTGCACTGATTCTGGTTGGGCACGCGATAGTCGAGCGATTGCTGTTCGCCCTGTGCGTCGATCCACGTCACCGGGATACGCCGCCCGGCGCGGCGCAGCACGGCATCCGTCCCGTCCTCGTTCCAGACATAGGGCAGCGCCACCCAGCCATCGGCACGGCGCAGCAGCACGCGGGTTTCGAGCCAGCGGACCGGGCTGTCCGCATCGCGGAAATCGGCCGGATAGCCGAAACTTTTGATCAGCGCGCTGCCGACCGGGAATTCGAACACACCATCGGCATTATAGGTCGCCGTCTGGCCTTCCGGCACATAGACGAAGCGGTTCTTCACCGCATAATCGCTGAAAAGCGCCGTGTTGAGTTCATAGCCGACGACCCGGTCGTTCGGCGTATGGCCGATGCCGTCGGTGAAGAAATGAAATTCGGAGAGGTTCCGCGGTAGCGTATCGCCGGTGATCAGGTCCTGTGCCACGGGCGCGGGCGCGCTGGCGCTGACGAGCGCCAGCCAGCCGGCCATGGCCGCCAGCGCGCGGATCACCGGAGCGCGGCCTCCATGCTGTCCGGCAGCACGACCGCCTGCAGCTCGGCCGATCCCGCGCCATCGCTCAGATCGGCGGGCGCGGGTTGCGCTTCCTGGAAAGGCTGGCGCAGCCGCGTCAGTCCGAGCGACAGCACACCGATATCGTCCGACACGCGGATGCCTTCGCCCTGGCCGTCCCAGATGATCGGCGGCAGGTCGCCGCCCAGTGCCGCCTGCAACTCCGCACCGCCGTCGAAATCGGGATTATAGCCGGCCGGGCCATAGAGATTGTCTCGGATCGTGACGTTCAGCGGATAGGGATTGTAGCGCTCATCGTCATAATCGTTCGGATAGGCGACCAGCAGGATGTTTCCCGATCCGTGATCGGCCATGATGTTGTTGAACACTTCGACATTGCGATGCGCCATCACCATCACGCCCATGCCCGCCGGCACGGTCGCGACGATATTGCCCTCATGCGCGAAGTTGGCGGTGTTGTTGTCATGGATGAAGTTGCGGAACACGCGCACAGAATGGCCGCCGACCTGCGGGATGCTTGGCAGGTCGAAGACGAGGATGCCGCCCGTATTGTGGGTCGCGACATTGTCGTAGACGTCCGCGTAGAAGCTGTTCTCAATCTCGATACCCGCGACGTTATAGTGGACGTTGTTGTTGCGCACGACGATCTGCTGGGACTGGCCGACATAGATGCCGGCGTCCGACGATCCGATCACCGTCGAGCCATCGACCAGCACATGCGTCGATTCGACCGGATAGATGCCATAGGCGCCATTGTCCGGATGCGGCCCGCGCGTCCATTCGACGCGGATATTGTGATAGACGATCCGGTCGGCTTCCTTGGATTTGATCCCGTCGCCGCGCGTATTTTCCACGGCGAAATCGCGCAGCACCACGTCATCCGACGTGACAAGCAGCCCTTCGCCAGACCCGACCTGGTTGCTGAAATCGAGGATCGAGGCGTCCGGCCCCGCGCCGCGCACGGTGACATTGGCGACGTCGAGCGACAGCCCGTCGGTCAGCTCGAACCGGCCCGGGCCGATTTCCACGGTATCGCCTGGCTCGGCGATGATCAGCGCTTCCTGAAGGCGCTCCTGCGCGTCCGGCCCGGCTTCGACGGTATGGGTGGCGGCGAATGCGCTGGTCGATGCCAGCAGCATCGCAGCGGCGGCGATATATTTCATGGCGACGTCCTCTCCCTTTGACGTGTGCGGAAACTAGCGCAGGTGTGGGGGAGGGGGCAATATAGAGAGCTACGAATTGCACGAAACTGATTTTGAACGAGGTTTCCTATCTTGAAGTCGCGAGCAGTAGTTGTTTGGTGCGCCATGTGGAGTTCAATGGCGTGTGCTACGCCACCTGCACCGCTCCAGATCTCTGGCTGGGCGCTTGGTGACGCGATTCTAATGCCCTTGGGGTCGATACATTCGGAACTTCGAGTGCATCAAAGCGAAGATCATAGCCGGGCCGTCTCAATCACAACGCCGGCGTCCCGAGTAATCGTCCCACATGATTATCCAACTTCAGGGCTCAGGTTGGGCATGTTGGGAGAGGTGGAAGCCCGACTTTTCATCGGACAAACTGGTAGCGTGGAGAGCTGTTACGTTACCGCGACTTCAGGGTATGCTCGACTTGACGAGACGGTGTGCAGATATGTCAACCGTCGCGGGCGTTTCGTTCCTGCCTCCGATTTACAAGGCGATCCGACCACTGGCGTTGTGTTCATCACGACATGCTTTTGGATGTCGCCCGAACAAGCGCTGTCGCGCCGTGAAGCTGAACAAGATCGGTTTGCAGAATCTATCTCTCGGCTACCTTCGGTGCCTGGCGCTCGCGAAGAGATTTGTCCAAGGCTTGGCCCGCCTGCAGACGAGCGCCGCACCGATTAAAGCTTAAGGTCTGTGCTCCTGCGTAGGCAGGAGCCCAGTTCCGCACTGTCGGTTAGCGGCTTCGTTCAGCCACATTACTCCCGGGTCTGGATTCCTGCCTTCGCAGGAATACGAACACTCAATCCGCAAAAGGATCGCGCACCAAAATCGTGTCCTCTCTTTCCGGGCTGGTGCTCACCAGCGCCACGGGGCAACCGATCAACTCTTCCACACGCCGCACATATTTGATCGCCTGGGCCGGGAGTTCGCTCCAGGTGCGGGCGCCGGCGGTGGATTCGCTCCAGCCTTCCATCGTCTCATAGACCGGCGTCGCGCGGGCCTGTTCGCGAGCGTTCGGCGGGAGATAATCGTAATGGACGCCGTCGACATCGTAGCCGATGCCGATCTTCAGTTCCGCGAATCCGTCGAGCACGTCGAGCTTGGTGAGCGCGATGCCGCTGACGCCGGAGACGGCGCAGGTCTGGCGCACCAGCGTCGCGTCGAACCAGCCGCAGCGGCGCTGCCGCCCCGTCACCGTGCCGAATTCATGGCCGCGTTCACCGAGGCGCTGGCCATTCTCATCGTCCAGTTCGGTCGGGAAGGGGCCCGCGCCGACGCGGGTCGTGTACGCCTTGACGATGCCGAGTACGAAGCCCGCGGCACTCGGGCCGAGGCCCGAGCCGCCCGCCGCCGTGCCGGCGATCGTGTTCGAGCTGGTGACGAAGGGATAGGTGCCGTGATCGATATCGAGCAGCACGCCCTGCGCGCCTTCGAACAGGATACGCTGGCCCTGTTCGCGCGCCTCGTTGAGCGAGCGCCAGACGGGGCGGGCGAATTCGAGCACGAAATCGGCGATCTCGGAAAGATCGTTTAGCAGCCGCTCGCGGTCGATCGGCGCTTCGTTGAACCCCGCGCGCAGCGCATCGTGGTGCGCGCAGAGCCGGTCGAGCTGCGGCCCGAGTTCGTCGAGATGCGCAAGATCGCAGACGCGTATCGCCCGGCGGCCGACTTTATCCTCGTAGGCCGGGCCGATGCCGCGCCGGGTCGTGCCGATCTTGCCCTTGCCGCTCGCATCCTCGCGCAGCGCGTCGAGATCGCGGTGGATCGGCAGGATCAGCGGGCAGTTCTCGGCGACCTGAAGGACGTCGGCGGTGATTTCGACGCTCTGGCCGCGCAGTTTCTCGACCTCGTCGCGTAGCGCCCAGGGATCGAGCACCACACCATTGCCGATGAAGCTCGGCGTGCCGCTGACGATGCCCGAGGGGAGCAGGGAGAGCTTGTAGGTCGTGTTGCCGATGACGAGGGTGTGGCCCGCATTGTGGCCGCCCTGGAAGCGCACGACGCAATCGGCGCGCGCGGACAGCCAGTCGACGATCTTGCCCTTGCCCTCATCGCCCCATTGGGCGCCGATCACGGTAACATTGGCCATGGAAGTTTCGCTTTCGCTTGGGGGTTACGCTCCGCTCCTAATTCCCCGGCGCGCGCGCGTCCACGCCGCTATTCACCGGGCCGGGCGTCAGCGGCGAGCAGATTAGACGGGGACCGGATCCTCGCCGTCGAGCCGATGGGTGCAGCCGAGGCTTTCCGCGCTCTCTGCCTCGGTCAGCGCTGCAACGGTGCGCCAGCCATCGGCGCGCAAGCGCTGGGCGAGCGCGGCATCGGTGCCGAGCGGGAGGAACAGGCGGCGCTTGTCTTTCGCGCCGAGCCCCGCATCGACGAGCGGATCGAGATAGAGCGAAAAGCCCATCGCCGGTTCCTCCCCGTCATCGGGGCCGCAGATCGTGTAGCTGCCGCCGCGGCCGATCTCCCCGGCGATGCCCGCGCCGAAGAGCGAGAAGCCGAGCCAGCTCTGATATTCGAAGCCGTGGCGTTCGGTCGGATCGAGCGTGATCGTGGCGCGGCCGTCCAGCGCCGCCGCGATCTGTTCGACACCATCGAGCCGCGATTTGAGTGCGCCGCCCGCATCGATCGCCCGCATGCGTTCAAGCGCGCGGTCCACGGGGCCGGCCGCATGGATCAGCGGCAGATAGGCGTCGGCGCCGAGCGCCGCTATCGCGCCCGCATCCTTCTCGTCGAGCTCCGCGCGTACGGGTTCGACGAGTTCCGGCGCAAGCGGGAAAGGGCCGTCCGCGAGCGTCGGTACGAGGTCCGGCAGGGTAAGGTCGACCGTTATGTCGGTAACGCCTGCTTCGCTCAGTGCATCCACCGCCACGGACAGAATTTCGCTCGCGGCCGCGATACTGTCCGCGCCGATCAGTTCCGCGCCGGCCTGTATCAATTGCCGTTCGGGGCGGAGCTGGGTCGCGCGCAGTTTGAGGATTTCGCCGCCATAGGCGAGCCGCAACGGACGCGGCCGGCCGGCCATCCGTGTCGACGCGATCCGCCCGATCTGCGCGGTGATGTCCGGTCGCAGCGCGAGCGTCCGCCGCGAGACGGGATCGATAATGCGCAGCAGGTCCTGCGCGCCGTCCGACTTCAACTGCCCGACCAGCCCCTCCTCGAACTCGGCGAGGGGCGGGGACACGCGCTCATAGCCATAGGATGCGACGCTGTCGGTAACAGCGCGCAGGAGCCGTGCGGCGGCCTCCGCCTCGGGCGGAAGCCGGTCACGCAGCCCCTCGGGCAGCAATCCGGGCGGTATCGTCTTCACCATTCCCTCTCCCCGCCGGGGAGAGGGCCAGGGAGAGGGGTATCTCCGAGCTTCTCTTCGATAGCTGTGAGCACACCTTCCAGATTGTCCAGCACATCCGAATTTGTGAAGCGCATGATCCGATAACCTTGTTTCTCCAGAAAACGTGCACGCTGGAGCTCATTCTCGTCAGTCATGTCATGCGTATCGCCATCGATCTCAATAACCAAGCCGAGCGCGCGCGAAGCAAAGTCGACGATAAAGGGCTCGATAACGACCTGACGGGAAAATTTGGTGTTGCCGAGCCGCTTGGCGCGTAGTGCCAGCCAGAGCGTTCGTTCCGCTGGCGTCGGTTCACGCCGCATCTTCTTCGCCCGGGCGAGAAGCACGGGATCGATTTTCCTGTACGTCATTTGTCCGCCCCTCTCCCTAACCCTCTCCCCAGTGGGGAGAGGGGATTTATTAGAAGCGTAACGCCTTGACGGTTTTCACGCCTTCCAGGTTGCAGACGTTCCACATCACCGGCTCTTCGACCGGCTGGTCGACGGACAGGAGCAGCACAGCGTCGCCGCCGCCCTCGCGCCGGCCGAGATGGAAGTTGCCGATATTGACGCCCGCTTCGCCGAGCGTCGTACCGATGCGGCCGATAAAGCCGGGCGCATCCTGGTTGACGACGTAGAGCATCGCGCCGTCGAGATCGGCCTCGATATTGATCCCGAATAGCTCGACGAGCCGCGGCACATCCTCGCCGAACAGCGTCCCGGCGACCGATTTCTCGCCCTCTTCGGTCATCACCGCAACGCGCACCAGCGTATGATAGACGCGCTCGCGGTCATGGCGGATTTCGCGCACGTCGAGACCGCGCTCTTTCGCCAGATATGGCGCGTTGACCATGTTCACCGTGTCCGAATAGGCGCCCATGAAACCGGCCAGCACCGCGCCGGTAATCGGCTTCTGGTTGAGTTGTGCCGCCGCGCCCTCGACTTCGATCGAAATGCCCTTGACCGCGTCATGCGCAAGCTGCCCGACAAGCGAGCCGAGCTTTTCGGCAAGCTTCATATAGGGCTTGAGCTTCGGCGCTTCCTCGGCCGACAGCGAGGGCATGTTGAGCGCGTTGGTGACGCCGCCATTGACCAGATAATCCGCCATCTGCTCGGCGACCTGAATCGCAACATTGACCTGCGCCTCGGTCGTCGAGGCGCCGAGATGCGGGGTCGAGATCAGCCCCGGCGTGCCGAACAGCGCATTTTCCTTCGCCGGTTCCTCGGCATAGACGTCGAGCGCCGCACCCGCGACATGGCCGGATTCGAGCGCGTCCTTGAGCGCGGCCTCGTCGATCAGGCCGCCGCGCGCGCAGTTGATGATGCGCACGCCCTGCTTCGTCTTGGCCAGCGCGTCAGCGGAGAGAATGCCGCGGGTCTGATCGGTCAGCGGCGTGTGCAGCGTGATGAAATCCGCCCGGCCGAGCAGCGTATCGAGATCGACCTTTTCCACGCCGAGCTCGATGGCGCGTTCCTCGGTAAGGAAGGGATCATAGGCGATCACCTTCATGCGCAGGCCGAGCGCGCGTTCGGCGACGATCGATCCGATATTGCCGCAGCCGATGAGCCCGAGCGTCTTGTGGGTCAGCTCTACACCCATGAATTTGGACTTTTCCCATTTGCCGGCCTGGGTCGAGGCGTCGGCCTGCGGGATCTGGCGGGCGAGGGCGAACATCATCGCGATCGCGTGTTCGGCCGTCGTAATCGAATTGCCGAAGGGCGTGTTCATCACCACGACGCCTTTCGCGCTGGCCGCCGGAATGTCGATATTATCGACACCGATGCCGGCCCGGCCGATCACCTTGAGGTTGGTCGCCGCTTCAAGGATGTCGGGCGTCACCTTGGTCGCCGAGCGCACGGCGAGGCCGTCATACTCGCCGATGATCGCTTTCAATTCTTCGGGATCAAGGCCGACCTTCTCGTCGACCTCGCAGCCGCGCTCGCGGAAAATTTCGGCGGCGCGGGGGTTCATCTTATCGGAAATCAGTACTTTGGGCATGGGATTACCTCCTGCTGTATTCCTGCGAGGGCAGGAATCCAGAGCCGCAAGCGATGGCGTTTGCCGCCCTGGGCTCCTGCCTTGCGCAGGAGCACGGGATTAGTTGGAATGTTCGGCCTGGACTTGCGCGTAGGCCCATTCGATCCAGGGCAGCAGCGCGGCGACATCGTCGGTTTCCACCGTCGATCCGCACCAGATACGCAGGCTCGGTGGCGCGGCGCGATAGCCGTTGAAATCATAGCCGATGCCGCGCTCTTCGAGCATCGCGACGATCTTCTTGGGCACGGCTGCCCGGTCCTCTTCGGACAGACCGTCATACCAGTCGCCCTGGAACACCATGCAGACGCCCGTGTTCGTGCGCTTGGCCGGATCGGCGACCATGTTGCGGACCCATGGCGTCGCGTCGATCCATTCCTGGACGACCGCGGCATTGGCGTCGGCGCGCGAGATCAGCGCCTGGCGGCCGCCGATCGACTGCGCCCATTCGAGCGCGGCGATATAGTCTTCGGTCGCCAGCATGGACGGCGTGTTGATCGTCGATCCCTCGAAAATGGCGCGGTTGAGCTTGCCATTCTTCTTCACGCGGAAGATTTTCGGGAGCGGCCAGGGCGGATCGTAGCTTTCGATCCGCTCGACGGCCCGGGGCGAAAGGATCAGCATGCCATGTGCAGCTTCCGATCCCATCACCTTTTGCCAGCTATAGGTCGTCGCATCGAGCTTGGGCCAGTCCATCTCCTGCGCGAAGATGGCGCTGGTCGCGTCGTTGATCGTCACACCCTCGCGCTCGGCCGAGATCCAGTCGGTATCGGGGATCTTCGCGCCCGAGGTCGTGCCATTCCAGGTGAAGACGATATCGTCGCCCGGATCGATCTGGCACAGATCGGGAATTTCGCCATAATCGGCTTCGAGCACGGTCAGCCCGCCGGGCTTCAGCTCCTTGGCCGCGTCCTGGATCCAGACATTGCCGAAGCTTTCCCAGGCGGCGACGGTTGCGGGGCGCGCGCCCAACATGTTCCACATGGCGAGTTCGACCGCGCCCGTGTCGGAGCCCGGCACGATGCCGATCAGATAGTCGTCGGGGATGCCGAGGATCTCGCGGCTGAGATCGATCGCGTACTTCAGGCGGCCCTTGCCGAGCTTCGAGCGATGCGAGCGCCCGAGCGATTCGGTGCTCAATTTGTCGAGCGACCAGCCGGGAAATTTGGAGGTAGGTCCGGATGAAAAGAAGGGGCGGCCCGGACGGACCGTAGGTTCGTTAGTCATGTCATTCTCTCCTTGCAGAGAGCACGCGCTGCGTTGGGACAGCGTGGCCCGCAGCCGCCATGCGTTTTGCGGCGCAGCATGTCAACGGAGAAAAATGTCAGACGAGAGTTGTGATCGCGCGGATCTGTTCCTTGAGCTGGGCCAAACGGTCCTCGATGTCGGCCACCCGGATGTCGAGTGTGGCGACGATGCCTTCGCTGCGACTGGACGTCCCATTTCTCTGGCCTTGTGCTTTCGTTTTCCCGTCACCGAACAGGCGCGCATTCAGTTCGCGCAGGGTTTCCAGCTGGGCATCGATCTCACCCACTGCTTCGCTGAGCCGGACCTCGATATCGACCAACCGGCCGGGTCTGTGGTCGGCCTCTCGCGGCTTTTCCAGCTTGGCCAATGGCCGCCGTATCGGTTGCGAGTCGCGGCTTTCATCCAGCGCCGCCGGATCGACAAATTCGATCGCCATTTTTGTTCTCCTTTTGGACCCGTTGGTGTTCAGATATCGTTATCAAATCATTATTGTAGGAAAAGTCGATAATTGTACGACTGTGTATTGTCATGAATCAGGACGCCGCGAGCATGCCCCACCGATTCTGGTTACGAGAGCGCTAATGTCGAGATGGTCCCGGCGTCATACCCCATGTGGGGTACCCGATAACTCTGCGGCGACAGAACTGCTGATTGACAGTCGAAAACTTTCCGGATGTCGGAAGGCCGAAGCCACAGGAAAGGGATGGAGTTCCGTCCGTCGCTGAAGGCCGTCTCTTCGTCCGTCCAAGCCCGGGCGTCGGGGCTCGCGTTAACCTTCTGCTAACTATGTGTGGATAGGCTTCCGAGCATGCGTTCGCGTCTTCTCATCCTTCCGGTTTTCGTCCTGCTTTCCGCGTGCGGAATGATCGATGGCCGCACCGATGGCCCTCGTCCGTCGCAAAATGTCGAGCGGCTCTCGCCGCCGAGCGCCGATACCCGCCAGTGCCTCGCAAATCTTCAACGGCAGGATGTGCGCTTTCGCCGCCTGCCCGACCGCCACTTCTCGAACGGATGCCGGGCGATCGGCGCGGTCCAGCTTGTCGAGGTGGGTACACCGACACGCAACTTGGGTGCGATGACCTGCCCGCTCGCCGAACGCTATGCCCGCTGGACGCGCGAGGTGCTCCAGCCTTCGGCGCGCGAGCATTTCGGGCAGCAGGTCACGCTCGTCGAGACTTTCGGGACCTATGGATGCCGTAATATCGCGGGCACCGGGCGGCTTTCCGAACATGGCAAGGCGAATGCCATCGATATTTCCGCCTTCCGTCTCGCCGATGGCCGCCGCATCACAGTGCTTGGCGGCTGGAACAATGGCGACCGGCGCGAACGGGCGTTTCTGAGAGACCTGCATCGCGGCGCCTGCGAACGGTTCGAGATCGTACTCGGCCCCGAGGCGAACGCCGCGCACCGCGATCATTTTCATTTCGATATGGGTAGCCGCGGGCCATATTGTCGCTAAAGAGTAGGCCGCAAACTCACATGCAGGGCGTTCGAGGTTTGAAGCGAAATGGCCCAGTGCAAGGAGGAAAGGCGCGGTAATATGTCAATATTTCAAGGCTTTTCGACGCGGCAATGGGCCATTTCGGTCAAATCCCGGAGGGACGCGCCACTGGCTTCCCTATCGGGCCGAACGACGCTTGCAAAGGCAACCAGCCTTCGCGGCGCGCCTTTCGGCCCGATAGGTTCGCCATTGGCGCGCCTCGAACGCCCTGCATGTGAGTTTGCGGCCTAAGCATGAACGACCCAACCATTCCCGATCACATATTCTACACATCCGGCGAGGACGCGGCCTATGCCCGCGATATCACCTCAACGCCGCAGACCGAGCACCCGACCTATAGGCTGGCCTTTCAGGATACCGACTTCCTCCTGCGCGAGGATCTGCGCCCGATCCGGTTTCAGCTCGAGCTGCTGAAACCCAAGCTGCTGCTCGACGAGGCCAATATCGGATCGACGCTTGTGATCTACGGATCCGCACGAATCCCCGAGCCCGGCAAGGCCGACGCGGTCGTCGCTGCGGCAAAAACCGAAACACAGAAAAAGATCGCCGAGCGGCTGCGCGCCAAGGCCAAATATTATGACGAGGCCCGCAAGCTCGGGCGGCTCGCCGGCGAATGCGATTGCGACGAGGACGGCAAGCGCCAGTTCGTCGTCTGCTCGGGCGGCGGCCCGTCGATGATGGAGGCGGCCAATCGCGGCGCTGCCGATGTCGGCGTGGAGTCGATCGGCCTCAATATCGTGCTGCCGCACGAGCAGGCGCCGAACGAATATGTGACTCCCTCATTGAGCTTCCAGTTCCACTATTTCGCCCTGCGCAAGATGCATTTCCTGATCCGCGCGCGCGCCGTCGCCTGCTTCCCCGGCGGGTTCGGCACGTTCGACGAGATGTTTGAACTGCTCACGCTCGTGCAGACGGGCAAGATGAAACCGGTGCCGATCCTGCTGTTCGGCAAGGAGTTCTGGACTCGGGTCGTCGATTTCCAGGCATTGGCCGAGGAGGGCACGATTTCGCCCGAAAATCTCAACATCTTCCGCTTCGTCGAAACGGCCGACGAAGCCTGGAAGATGATCACCGATTTTTACGAGGAGCCGAAAGGCTGGAAGGCGGAGCCGAACGTCCTGACCGGCGGTTAGCGATTATTCTTCGACCGCTCCGGCTGCGTCGCCCTCATTCTCGACGGCGCCTTCGACATCGGCCGCGTCGCCCTCGGGCGGTGCCTCCTCTTCGCCTTCCGCCTCGGCATCGCCCTCATCGGCGGCCGGCGGTTCGGGCAGCGGCAGGTTGGAGCCATTGGCGTTCATGTACAGAATGACTGCCGCGCGATCGAGCGGATCGGAGAGGCCGGCGAAGCTCATCGTCGTGCCCTGCGCGAAAGCGGCGGGACGGGCGAGCCAGGCCGACATATTGTCGAAATTCCAGCTGCCCTCGATCCCGGACAGCGCATCCGAATAGTTGAAACCGGGTACCGACGCGATATCGCGGCCAAGCTTGCCCCACAGGTTCGGGCCGATGCCGTTGGCGCCGCCCTCGTTTATCGTGTGGCAGCTGGCGCAGCGGCGATAGACCGCCTCACCCTGTTCGACGGTAACCTGCGTGAAGGCTTCGGCCATCGTCATTTCGGCTTCCTCGTCGCCACCTTCTTCGACGACGCCTTCGACGACATAACCCATCGTTTCCGGCCGTTCGCCATGGAACATGCCGTTGGTGACGATCGACGCGCCCAATGCGACGATGCCGCCTGCCAGCGACCAGCCGGCGATGGTGTTGAACTGACTCATAATTCTCTGCTTCCCGCCTGTCGGATTGGTTGCGCAGCGCTTTAAAGAGCGGCGCGCATTATCGCAAGCGCACAATCACTTGCCGTCGACCCAGGCGCGCAGCAGCGTATGGGCGATGGCGAAATGCGGCGGCGCGATGAACTGCGCATCGACCGCGCCGTCGAATGCGTCCTGCACCTGCTGGCGCGTAACCCATTTCGCCGCCTCGATCTCTTCCTTGTCGAGCGTCAGCGCATCGTCCTCGACCGGCGCGATGCACGCCATCATCAACGTGTTGGGAAAGGGCCAGGGCTGGCTGGAGAGATAGCGGACTGAAGTTGCACGCACGCCCGCTTCCTCGAACAGTTCGCGCGCAACCGCGCCCTCCAGCGATTCGCCCGGCTCGACGAAGCCGGCCAGCGCCGAATAACGATCCGGCGGAAAGCGCGGCTGGCGGCCGACCAGCGCCTTGTCCTCGAAGGTCGCCAGCATGATGACGACGGGATCGACCCGCGGAAAATGGTCGGCGCCGCAATTCGGACATTTGCGGCCCCAGCCCGCCTTGGCGACTTCGGACCGCGTGCCGCAGCGGCTGCAGAACAGATGCCCGCGATGCCATTCGATGAGCGAGCGCGCAGCGGCATAGGTTGCGGCCTCTTCAGGCGGCATGATGTCGAGATAGCGCCAGACGGCATAGGCGCGCTGACCCGCCGGCGGGGCGTCTTCGATCAGCGGCGCGAAGCATGGCGTCTCGCCGTCGAGGCCGAGGAAGAGCAGCTCCGCACCGTCCGGGCGGTCCGCCATGGATCCCCAGCTCAGCGCACCATCGGGCCCGATTTCGGGATCGAGATCGTCGAGCTTCAGCAGCCGCGCGCGCAGGCTGTACTGGACATCGGCCAGCCTTTCCTCGTCGATCCGGATCTGGTCCGCCCGGTCGATACGCGAATCCGTAAGACCGGGGTTGAAAGGGGTGATCACGTTTCATTCTCCCGCTGCGCAAGGGCCAGCGTAGCGGCCTTGGCGAATACCGTCGGCAGGCCGGCATCCTCGATGTCACCGAGCGGCCACCATTCGCCGTCCCAATCGGCCCTCAGGTCCGGCCGCGTCAAGACGCGTCCACCGACCACATCGAGTTCGAGGGCGAAATGGGTGAAAACATGGCTGACCGTGCCGAGCGGCGACCACGCGATATCTGCGGGGGCATCCGTATCGCTGGAAGGGCGCTCTTCCCACGGGCCGCTCGGCAAGGCGCGCATCCCGCCCAGCAAGCCCTTGTCAGGGCGCCGGACGAGCAGGACATGCTCCTGCCGCTCGAGCCAGAAAGCCGTGCCGCGGCGCACGGGCTTGGGCTTTTTCGCCGCCTTGACGGGGAAGCGCGCGGGATCATCCGCGCGCGATGCCGCGCAATCGCCTTCCAGCGGACATGCAGGACAATCGGGATTGCGCGCGGTGCAGATTGTCGCACCCAGATCCATCATCGCCTGCGCGAAATCGCCGGGGCGCTTCTCCGGCGTCAGCGATTCGGCGATACGCCGGATTTCCGGCCGGGCCTTGGGCAGCGGGGTTTCGATGGCGCGCAGCCGGGCGATAACCCGTTCGACATTGGCGTCCACGACCGTTGCCGCTTCGCCGAATGCGATCGCCGCGACCGCCGCGCCGATATAGGCGCCGATACCGGGTAGGGTCCGCAATTCGGCTTCGGTCTCGGGAAATCGACCGCCATGATCGGCGACTACGGCCTTGGCGCAGGCATGAAGATTGCGCGCCCGGGCATAATAGCCGAGCCCGGCCCAGGCGGCCATCACATCGGCGCTGTCCGCCGCTGCCAGCGCGTTAACCGTCGGCCATGTTTCGACGAATTTCGCGAAATAGGGTTTTACTGCCGCAACGGTCGTTTGCTGCAGCATGACTTCGGAGAGCCAGACGCGATAGGGATCGGGCGCAGGTTCGCCGGGCGGCGCGCGCCAGGGCAGGGCCCGGGCATGGGCGTCATACCAGCGCAACAGCGCCGTGCCGATCGCGCGCGAAGCCGCCAAATCAGCCATTTACGAAAGGTTTACGCGTGTGCCGATTATCCACATCGCACGCAAAGTTTTTATGGCAGCCATTGGGGGCCTATGGCATGAGCGACGGGATGGCGAAAACCCGTAATATTTCCGGGCGCGAAACGGCCAAGGGACGCGGCAAACCAGCCGGGCGCAGCCGCCGCGCGCGTGCGGTCGGCGATATGCTCCCCGAAATCGGCCGCGCCTCCTTCCGGCGCTTCGGTTTCGTCCAGAGTTCGGTCGTTACCCGCTGGCGCGAAATCGTCGGCGAACGCTATGCCGAGGTCTCGACGCCGGAATCGATCCGCTTTCCGGCCGGCAAGCGCTCGGACGGGACGTTGCGGCTCAATGTCGCGGGCGCGCATGCGACCATGATGCAGCATATCGAGCCCACGATCATCGAACGGGTAAACCGGTTTTTCGGCTATGCGGCGGTAGCGCGCGTCGCGATCCAGCAGGGGCGCCCGGTGCGCCCTGAGAAACGCCCGCCCGCACCACCGTCTCTGCGGCCCGTGCCCGAGGCGCTGGGAGAATCGCTGCGCGAAATCGCCGATCCCGAATTGCGCGCCTGTCTCGAAGGGCTGGCCGCCTCGGTCGCGGCGACGGAGGGCGCGCCGCTCGTCGATGACCGCGCGCCGCCCCGGCAATTGCAGATCAAGCGTCTCCGCGATATTGGCCGCGGCGGACACAATGGAGTGAGCGAGTAATGAAAAGCGTTCTGAAAATTTCCGCTATTGCCCTCGGCATGACGCTGGCGGCCTGTGGCGGCGAAACCAGCGCCAATGGCGGCGCAGCGGTGAGCGATGCCGAGGTCGATACGTCGCAAAACTGGGTCGAAGTCGTGAGCAAGACCGAAGATGGCGGTTTTGTGATGGGTAACCCGGACGCACCGATCAAGGTCGTCGAATATGCGTCGCTGACCTGCCCGGCCTGTGCGTCCTTCTCCGAGCAGAGCTACGAGCCGCTGACGGAAAATTATATTTCTCAGGGACTTGTGAGCTTCGAGATCCGCAACTTCGTGCGCGATCCGCTGGACCTCAGCGCCGCGCTGCTCGCGCGTTGCAACGGTGAAGGGCCGTTCTTCCAGCTTAACGAGCGGCTGTTCATGAACCAGAACAATATGTTCGAGACGATCCAGACAGCCGACCAGGCGCAGCTCCAGGCGCTCACCACGCAGGAAGCCCTGCAGAGCGGCCAGACCTTTATCGGCTTTGCCGAAGCTTCGGGCCTCATCGAACTGGTCGGCGGCATGGGCATTTCCGATCAGCAGGCGCGCCAGTGCCTCACCGATTCGGCGGCCATCGAGGAGCTTGAGGAGATGCGCAACCGCGCGCTCAACCAGCTCAACATCACGGGCACGCCCTCCTTCCTCATCAACGGCGAATTGGTCAGCGGCGTTTCGAGCTGGGCACAGCTCGACGCGCGGCTCCAGGAGATGGTCCAGTAGGTTGAAGGTCTTGGGGACACCGCAAACCGAAACAGAGGCGCAGCGCCGATGCGGATAAAGCGCCTGAAACTTGCGGGCTTCAAAAGCTTTGTCGATCCGACCGAGCTGCGCATCGAACCGGGGCTGACCGGGGTCGTCGGGCCCAACGGGTGCGGCAAGTCCAACCTGCTCGAGGCGCTGCGCTGGACGATGGGCGAAAGCTCGCCCAAGTCGATGCGCGGCGGCGGTATGGAGGATGTGATCTTCGCGGGCACGGATGCCCGGCCGGCCCGCGATTTCGCCGAAGTATCCATCCTGGCCGAACGCGACGAAAGCGACCGGCCCGATAACGATACGATCGCGCTCGAAAGCGAGGTGGAGGTCGTCCGACGGATCGAGCGCGGCGCGGGGTCGGCCTATCGCGTGAACGGCCGCGACGTGCGCGCGAAG
>NZ_JBQLZN010000050.1:0-19609 GCF_052168295.1 Parasphingopyxis sp.
GGATCGGCATCGCCGACCGCCATGAAGCTCGCGCCGTCGAATTCGTCCTTCCAGAAGGCGGCCGCCTTGAGGCTGACATCCACACCCTCCATCTCCGGTGAGATCGGCACGAGTTCGGGGAAACGCCGCGCACCCATCTTGTAATCGGGCGAGGGAAAGGGTGCGTCATAGGCGGCCTTTTCCGCATCGGTCATCTGCGGCGTCCCGCGCGCGATGAGTTCGCCGATCGGCAGGTCCGGCGTCGAGGCGGCGTAGTTTTTCCAGGCGATAAACCCGTCGCTCGGCGTCTTGCCGATGCCGAGGCCTGTGTTCATTACGATCAGCCGCGAGAAACGCGCGCGGAACTTTTCATCGACCGGCAGGGTCAGGCCGATCAGCCCGCCCCAATCCTGCACGACCAAAGTGATGTTCTTCAGGTCCAGCCGCTCGACCAGCGCCAGGATATAGTTGCGATGGAAATTGAAGCCGTAAGTGTCCGCCTCCGTCGGCTTGTCCGACCGGCCGAAGCCGAAGAAATCGGGCGCGACGACCCGGGCCCCGCTTTCGAGGAACACCGGGATCATCTTGCGATAGAGAAAGCTCCAGCTCGGCTCGCCGTGCAGACACAGGAACACCCGGTCCGCATCCGCCGGCCCCGCATCGACCCATGCCGCCCGCAGCCCTTCATAGCCCGGAAGATCGTCCACATAATGCACCGGATAATCGAAATCCGGCAGATTCTCGAAACGCTCGTCGGGCGTACGCAGGGCTGCGATGGTCATGGTCTTTCCTCTCGATCTTTGGCTGTGCGGCTATTGGTCTCCGACCGCACCGACCACGCCGGTCGGGAAGCCGCGCTTTCTGAGCAGCGCGTCGACATCGGGATCGCGGCCGCGGAATTCGCGATAGGCCTCGGCCCGGTCGGTCTCGTTACCGGTCGACAGCAGGGTTTCGCGGAAACGATCGGCAATCGTGCGATCCCAGACGTCGCCCGATTCCTCGAACGCTTCCCAGGTGTCCGCATCCATCGTTTCCGACCAGAGATAGCTGTAATAGCCGGCCGAATAGGCGTCCGAGGAGAACAGGTGATTGAACTGCGGCAGACGGTGCCGCATCACGATCTCGTCGGGCATGCCGATATCGGCGAGCGTTTCGCGTTCGAACGCATCGACATCCGTGATCGGTTCGGCGCGGTTATGCAGCCGCATATCGACGATCGCGCTCGCCAGATATTCGACGGTCGCGAAGCCCTGGTTGAAGGTGCTGCTCGCGTCGATCCGGTCGACAAGCTCCTGCGGCATCGGTTCGCCGGTTTCGACATGGCGGGCGAACTGGTTGAGGATCGGGCGGGTCAGCACCCAATTCTCCATCACCTGGCTCGGATATTCGACGAAATCGCGCGGCGTGTTGGCGAGCGACGGATAATAGACGTCCTGCAGCAGATAATGGATGCCGTGGCCGAATTCGTGGAACAGCGTCCGCGCATCGTCCAGGCTGATCAGCGCCGGTTCGCCCTCGGGCGGTTCGGTGAAATTGTTGTTGTTGGACGCGAGCACATTCTGCTCGCCGCCGAGCGTCTGCTGGCTGCGATAGGTCGTCATCCACGCGCCCGAACGCTTGCCCGTGCGCGCATAGGTGTCGAGATAGAAGACGCCGACATTGGATCCGTCGCGCGCATCGGTCACGACGAAGGTGCGGACATCCTCCTGGAAGACCGGAATTTCGCCGGTATTCTCGGTGAACCGCAGATCCCATAGCCGCTCGGCCATGTAGAACATGGCGTCGATCATATTCTCGAGCTGGAAATAGGGCCGGATCTCGGACTCATCGATGCTGTACTGCGCCTGGCGGACCTTTTCCGCGTAGAAGCGATAGTCCCAGGGCTCGATCGTGATGTCCGCGCCCTCGGCATCGGCAATCGCCTGCATATCGGCGACTTCCTGCTGCACGCGCGCTACCGCTGCCGGCCAGACACGCATCATCAGTTCGTTCGCATTTTCGGGCGTCTGGGCCATCGTGTCGGCCATGCGCCAATGGGCATGGGTTTCGAAACCGAGCAGTTCGGCCCGCTCGGCGCGGAGCGCGAGGATCTGCGCGATGATATCGTTCGTATCATTCGCATCGCCATTGTCGCCGCGATTGACGTACGCCCGCCAGACCTGTTCGCGCAGGTCGCGCCGCGTCGAATATTGCAGGAAGGGCTGCATGAAGGAGCGGGTGTTAACGATGGCCCAGCCCTCTTCGCCGCGCTCTTCGGCCGCGGCGCGCAGCGTAGCGATAAAGCTGTCGGAAAGGCCTGCGAGATCGTCCTCGCTGTCGAGCAGCACATAGGTTTCCTCGTCGGCGAGCACCTTGTTCGAAAACTCGCTGTAAAGCCCGGCCAGTTCGGTCGTGATTTCCGCCAGCCGCTCACGCTCGGCACCTTCGAGCAGCGCGCCATTGCGCTGCAGCTGCTCATAATCGCGTTCCACGAGGCGCAGCTGCTCGGCCGTCAGACCGGCATTTTCGCGGTTTTCGTAGACGGTACGGTAGCGCGCGACCAGCTCGGGCTGGAGATAGAGTTCCTGGTAGAAGGCTGCGAGGCGCGGAGACCATTCGCGCTGCACGGCTCGATATTCGTCATTGCTGACATTGCTGACGGCGACGCCGAACATCGCCTGCACATTGCCCATACGGTCCCCGACCAGTTCCATCGCCTCGTTGGTATTCGCGAAGGTCGGCGGTTCGGGATTGTCGATGATCGCCTGCACCTCGGCGCGCATCTCTTCCATCGCGGCTTCGAACGCACCGGGGAAATGCTCGGGCGCCATTTCGTCCCAGGGCGGCACGCCTTCATAGGGGCCGGTCCATTCGGCGAGCAGCGGATTTTCGGTTTCCGGCGCTTCGGCCGTCGCCGCGTGATCGTTCGCCATGGCGCTATCCTCAGCCAGGGGGGTGAAAGACGCGGCAAGTGCGAAACCACTGACCGCCGCAAAAAGCGCAACGCGCATCCTCGTTCTCCTAAAAAATGGACGGATCGCGGCTTTTGCGACCCGCCGATTGCGTTGGACGCTATCTAGGCAATATCGTGCCCGTTCGCAAAGTGCCGGTGGCAAAGATTTGCGCGGAGGAGCCACCGTTGCGCTCTCCGACGGCAAATCCGCGGAAAACAAGCCGAATCCCGTCTTAACCAAGCATCAAAGAGTTCATGGCTATATGCCCGGCGAACTGCATCGAGCCGGGAAGCTATGGCAACTCACAAACGCACGTCGGATAACGGACCGCAGCTCGCCCATCGCCGCGAAGGCGATGCGCGCGGCCCCGCGCATATGATCGAAGAGCGGCACGCGCCGGCCGGCGAGGTCCGCACCGCCCAGATCAACATCCTGTCCCGCTTCACGCTTTATTCCGGTGCGACGCAATCCATCTGCGCGGTCGTCTTCGTCATTCTTGAACGCCAGAGCCTCCCGCTCCTGCTGCTGCTCGGTTGGCTGGCACTGATTATCGCGGCAACCTACCTCTCCGCGCGCTGGCTGAACCGTTCCTCCATGATCCGGCGGAGCGATCAGCTGCCCGTATCGAAAATCCGGATCGCGGCCTTGGACAGTGCGATCCGAGCGGCCCTCTGGATATCGCTGCCCGTCTACGCGGCGGTCACGGGCGCACCGATCAACTACACATTCACCGGCGGCCTTGTCGCGATGATGATCGTCAGCGGGATTTCGGTCGCGGTGATACCTTCGGCCGTGGCCGTCTGGGTATCGACGCTCGCCATCGGCCTTGCCTTTGCCGGGCTATATGGCGTCGGCGCCGACGCGTTACCCGGCATCGCCATTCTGGCTGCCTTCGCAGCCGCGGCGATGGTCGGTTTTCTCCTGCTCGCCCGTTCGTGGCAGGGTCAGATCGATCGCGCCGGCGTATTGGCCGCCAAGCGCGCCGATATCCGTTACCTTCTCAAGGAATATGAAGACCGCGGGGCCGGATGGCTCTGGCAGGTCGACAGCCAATATTGCCTCACTTACGTGTCGCCGCGCATGGGCGAGCTGCTCGGCACGGCGACCTACCAGCTCTTGGGCAAGTCCCTGTCGAGCGCGCTCGGCGAAGGATCCGGCGTGGGCAAATTGCTCGCAAAACGGGAACGGTTCGAAAAATTCGAACTGGAGCTAAAAAGCGGGAAGGACCCGCGCTGGATAACGCTCTCGGGCAGCCCGGTCGTTTCGGACGACGGTGAATTCCAGGGATATCGCGGCGTCGGTCTCGACATTACGGACTCCAAGAGCTCGCATGCCAAGCTGCAGCATCTGGCCAATCTGGACGTGCTGACCGGCCTGCCGAACCGCTCGCGCGTGCGGACCCTGCTCGATACCGCGCTCGGCGATGCCAAGGAAAAGGGCGTGCCGTGCGCAATCATGTTCCTCGATCTCGACGGGTTCAAACCAGTCAATGACACATTCGGTCATCCGAAGGGCGATGCGGTGCTCAAGACCGTTGCCCGGCGGCTCAAGGATGTGGTCGGCAGCCGTGGCGCGGTAGGCCGGATCGGCGGCGACGAATTTGCCGTCGTCGTGGACGATGCGCAGAGCCGCGTCGGCGTCGAAGCGCTCGCCGAAAAGCTGATCGCGGCGGTCAGCGAACCCTATATGATCGACAATGTGCAGATCCGGATCGGTCTCAGCATCGGCTGCGCCTATGGACCGATCGACGGCGACACCGTCGACGATCTCGTCCGGAAGGCCGACCTCGCTCTCTATCATGCGAAATCGCTGGGCCGTGCGACCTTCTGCAATTTCGACCCGCAGATGCAGGTTGCTGCCGAGGAGCGCGTCAGGCTCGAGCATGACATGCGTCAGGCGATCGGCACCGAGCAGTTCCACCTGCTCTACCAGCCGTTGGTGTCCGCAGATACGCAGCGCGTGACCGGTTTCGAGGCGCTGCTGCGCTGGAACCATCCGACACGCGGGCCGATTTCGCCGGCCGTTTTCATCCCAATCGCGGAGGAAAGCGGGCTCGTCGACGAACTGGGCGCCTGGGTAATGCGCCAGGCCTGTATGGACGCCGCGACATGGCCCGAGGACATCACCGTCGCCGTCAACGTATCGCCGTCCCAGCTCGTGGTCCCGGCTTTACCGAATACGGTGTCGGACGCACTACGGAAATCGCGCCTTCAGGCTAACCGTCTTGAAATCGAAGTGACAGAATCGGTGTTCATGAGCGCCGCCGGTAATGCCGTGGACGTGCTCAAGCGCCTGCGCGGCCTCGGCGTCGGCATCGCGCTCGACGATTTCGGCACCGGCTATTCCTCGCTCGGCTATCTGAACAAGGCCGTCTTCCACAAGCTGAAGATCGACGGGAGTTTCGTGCGCGAAGCCGGAACGCGCGAAGAGACGGTGTCGATCATCCGCGCCATCGTCATGCTGGCCAACAGTTTCCGCCTCACGATTACCGCGGAAGGCGTTGAAACGGCGGAGGATTTCAACCGGATGCGCGATCTGGGCTGTCACCAGATCCAGGGGTATCTGTTCGGCCGTCCGATGCCGATCGAGCGTACCTTGGAAATAGTCGGCAGCAAGTGGGAGCATCGCCTGGTCGGCTGATCTGTGAAGAGAGAGGCACGATCGGCGAACGGCGCAAAAAACCAAGCTTTTCAGCCCAAACCGAATAATTCCTTAACCATATGCCCCTATCTGTTTGGGGGTATGGGAGAACGAGATGCCGACTGTCGGCTCTAAATTGCGGCATTTGGCGGCCTCGGAGAGTTCGCTCGCGCGCCAGGTTCGCGCTGCCCTTGTCAGCACGCTTTACACATCTCCCGGATCGCTCGCGATCGGCGCCATAGCGGGCAGCGTTACCGCAGCCTGCATCGCCTATGTCTCCGGCAGCCTCGCCCTCCTCATCTGCTCGATCGCGATCCATCTTGTCGGCGTTCTCCGCATCGCATCGGCGATCATCTATTTGCGCAGCGAACACGGCGATTCCGCGCGCGAACAGCTCTATTGGGAGCGCATCTATGAAGTCGGCGCCTGGCTCTATGCGTCGCTGCTCGGCGCCCAGGCCTTCCTGACACTGACCCAGAGTTCGGAGACGGTGCTGCTGCTCATGGCCACGATCATGGCGACCGGATACTCGGCGGGCGTCGCGGCCCGCAACGCCGGGCGGCCGATCATCGCGATCGGCCAGCTGTGCCTCGGAACCTTGCCGATGGCGCTCGGCCTGTTCGTGATGGGCACGCCGCTCAGCATCACGTTGGGCCTTTGCGTAATCATCTTCGTGTTCGGCATGGTCGATATCGGCCTGCAGATCTACGAAGTCGTATATTCGGCGCTGTCGGGTAAACAGGAGAAGAGCGAGGTCGCCGCGCGCTTCGAAAAGATGGCGCGCAGCGACATGCTCACAGGGCTCGACAACCGGCTCGCCATGCAGATGCGGCTCAGCGAACTGCTCGACACGGTCGAAGAGGAGCACGACGAGAAGCTGACCGTGATCTGGATGGATCTCGATCATTTCAAGACGATCAACGACACGCTCGGCCATCTCGCCGGCGACAAGGTGCTTATTGTGACCGCCCAGCGCGTGAAAGCCGTGCTCGGCAATCGCGGCTGGCTTGCGCGCTTCGGCGGCGACGAGTTCGTCATCATGGCGAGGGTCGCGAGCACCGAGGAAGCGCATCTTCTGGGCGTGGAGATTCTCGAATCCATCTCCCAACCGGTCAGCATCAACGAGAATACCGTCGAAGTCGCCGCATCGCTCGGCATCGCCGTCTCGCCCGATCACGGCCGCCAGAGCGAAATCATGCTCAAGAATGCCGATATCGCGCTCTACCACGCGAAAAACGAAGGCGGGAAGAGTGTGCGCCTGTTCGAGCCGTTCATGCACGAGGACTTCCTCATGCACCGCAAGATCGAGTCCGGTCTCAACGATGCGCTGGCCAACGGGGAATTCACGGTCCTGTTCCAGCCGATCATCGATCTGGAAACCGGCCGGACGAAGAGCTGCGAGGCGCTGTTGCGCTGGAACCATCCGGAATTGGGCGATGTCAGCCCGGCCGTCTTCATTCCGGTTGCCGAAAGCGCCGGCCTGATCGGCGAAATCACGCAATGGGTGATGCGCAAGGCCTGCGAGGCCGCGGCCGAATGGCCCGAAAACATCAACGTGTCGGTCAACATCTCGCCGGCGCTGTTGAAGCGTAACAACCTGCCCGTCACGATCATCGAAACGCTGGTCAACACCGGCATGGTCGCGCGGCGGCTCGAGCTCGAAATCACCGAGTCCGTGCTGCTCGACAAGAGCCCGCATACCAATTCGCTGCTGCGCCAGCTTCAGAAGATGGGATTGCGCCTCTGTCTCGACGATTTCGGCACCGGCTTCTCCTCGCTCACCTATCTGCGCAGCTGGGAGTTCGATACGATCAAGATCGACAAGTCGTTCATCCGCAATATCGCCAATAGCCCGACCGACCAGAAGATCATCGGCGCGGTCGTGCAGCTTGCGAAATCGCTCGACGTGGCGACGGTCGCCGAGGGCGTCGAAACCGAAGAGCAGCTCAAGCGGGTCCGCGACGCCGGATGCAGCCGTGTCCAGGGTTTCTATTATGCCCGCCCGATGACCGCTGCCCAGGCCAAGCAGCGCTTGGCGCACGAAGGCCTACCCAGCGACGACGACCGGAAGATCGCTAATCTGAGCTGATTTTGGCGGACAGCTTCGCCTGCGCGCGGACGAGCCTTTCCATGAGCCGCAAATCGCTCTCCTTGAGCTTGAGCGCCGTATCCGCCCAGATTTCGACGATCGCGTTCAGCTCTTCGAGCGACACCGGCCAGACTTCCCGGCTCGCCTTGAACACCGCGTGATTGCCGGCGTGGCGGCGGCTGTTCTGCCGGATATAGTCGCGCACGCCCTCTTCGCCCGCGCCATCCTCGACCAGATAATGGACCAGCCCGAGATCGTGCATCTCTTGGGCGCTGTAGGTCTTGCCGCTGAGGATCATCTCTTCAGCCTTCGCGAAACCCAACCGCCGGGCCAGTAACGCGTGCGCGCCCATACCCGGGAACAGGCCGAACGCGATTTCCGGCAAGCCGAACTTCGCGCCGCGTTCCGCGACGATGACGTTGAACGACATCAGTGCTTCGAATCCGCCGCCCAGCGCCTGTCCTTGCACCAGGCCGATCGTTACCATGGGCAGGTTGAGCCCGCGCATGTTGCGGAACAGGATATTGTTGCAGGCCCGGCCATAATCGACGAGCGATTGCCGGTCCTGATTGCGGATATATTTGGAAAACAGGCCAAGATCGCCGCCGAAATTCCATACGCCCGGGAAACGCGATCCGAGGATGAGGTAGCGCAGCTCTTCGTTGTCGCCGCCATAGAGCCGCGCGATCTCGTTCTGCCAGACGTCGAAATCGCGCAGCATCGGCAGATTGAAGCTTGGGCGCCCGTGCGGCGTCATATAGGTCCACAGCGCCTTGAGGTCGTCATCCCAGCTGACTTCGAGCTGGCCGAGATCGAAAAGCGGCGATGCCGGAACCTGCGGCAGATCGTCCGGGATCGGCTGATCAAGGAGCTTGTCGGCGAGTTCGCTGGACAGCGATTGACTGTCCGGTGTTCCGATCCTGCTCTGGTCCAACGCAAATCTCCGAACAAGGTGTATGGAATCTAAACATATTTAGTTACGTCGAGCAAACGATAATCGCCGTTTGTTTCAACCGTCTCTTTGCAAGACAGAAACTGCCGCCGCCTGGCACTATGGTTAACGCGTGGCCAGTGAAATGGGTCCCTGCACGAATTGTTAAGCTCTATGGGGCATCTCCGGTGCCATGGATCGCGCTCGCCTCCCGGACTTCGGCCAACGCGCCGCACCGCGCCGCCTGGCGCGTTTCCATCTTGCCGGCGGGCGATCCTTCACCTGCGCCATGAGCCGCGATTGCGAGCAGTTTATCGGCCGTTTTGCGCGACTTCCCGAGCTAAAGCACGCCGATCATGTTGTGCGCTTCGAAACGGTCGACACGGCGGATAGCACGCAAAGCTAAAACACGCCTTCCGGCCGCAAGGCTTATGCCGGATCGAATTGGAAACTAGATCGCACTGCTGAACCGCTGCTCCTGCGGCGCGCGATGCGCATCGAACAAGGCGGCGACAATCCGCGCATAGGGCCGGCCATCTTCGGTCAGGCGAATATGGTCGCCAACGGCATCCAGAAGACCGAACGCCCGCAAACGCGCGATATCCGCGTCCAGGCTGTCGCTCGTTTCGAGATGGCCGATATCGGCTGCACCCGTGCATAAAAGGCTTTCGATGACGGCCCCGCGCCGGCGATCCATGGCGTCGCGCATTGCGCCACGCTCCGCGGCCAGGCGATTGGCGCCGGCAACCAGACGATACTGTCCGCTGTTTTTCGCATTCTGCACGAGCCGGTCCGGGAAGCTGCTGATCGCGCTCGCCCCCATACCGATCAGCGCGACGCAATCATCGTCGGTAAACCCCTGGAAATTGCGCCGCATCCGGCCTTCGTCATGGGCCTTGGCGAGACTGTCGCCCGGCAGCGCGAAATGATCGAAGCCGAGCGGCTCATAGCCGGCGCCGACCAGCAGATCGAAGCCCAGCGCCGCCATGTCGAACCGTTCCCGCGCCGCGGGCATGTCGCTATCGTCGATCCGGCGCTGGCGCTTGATCATGGCTGGCAGATGCGCATAGCCGAACAGGGCGACCCTGTCCGGCCGCAGCGTCACCGCCTGTTCGAGCGTCTCCGCGAGCATCGCGCAATCCTGCCCCGGCAACCCGTACATCAGATCGAAATTGAGCGACGAGATACCGTGGCTGCGTAGCCCGTCGACTGCGCGCGCTATGTTGTCCGCTGGTTGTACCCGTCCGATCCGCGCCTGCAGCTCCGGATCAAAAGTCTGGACACCAAGGCTTGCATGGCTGAAGCCGGCGCGCCCCAGAACGGCCATCCACTCGTCCGTCAGGCTGCGCGGATCGAGCTCGGTCGACAGGCGCGCGTCGAAGGCATCAAACGCGATGAAGAGATGATCGAGCAGCCGGACGAAATCGACCGGATCGATGGCGTTCGGGCTGCCGCCGCCAAAGGCGATCTGCGTGATCGGGCGCCGGTTGCCGAGCCGTTCGGACACCGTCTCGATCTCGCAGTGCAGCGCATCGAGATAGGCGGCGAGCCGGTGGGCACGGTTGGCCGCGCCCGTATTGCAGCCGCAATACCAGCAGATCGTTTCGCAAAAAGGGATATGCGCATAGAGCGAAACGGCGGCCTCGGGGGCCAGGTCGTCAAAGCCCGCTTCGTGAAAGCTTTCATCGACCGGTCCGAACTCCGCGGCGGTCGGATAGCTCGTATAACGCGGCACGGGGCGATCGAGCAGCTCTGGTATGTAAGGCCACATGCCCCGCCACACAGCATGCCCGCTCGCCCGGCTCCTTGACCGGGATCAAGGTTTCGCTTGATCGCGATCAAAGCGCCATCGGGATCGCGCGCGCACAGCATCCGCACCGAAACAAGAAAAATGAAAGGTATCACCATGCGTGCGTTATCCCTCCTGCCCCTTCTCGCGACGGTTGCGATCCCGGCGCCGGCATTCGCCGAGGCTGGCGATGTGCTGCTACGCGTCCGGGCGGTCGTCGTCTCCCCGACCGAGAATTCCGGCTCGATCCTGCCGACATTCCCGGGCGAAGAGGTGGAGGTCAGCGACAGTTTCGCACCCGAAGTGGATATCACCTATATGGCGACCGACCATATCGGCTTCGAGCTGATCGCCGCGACAACCAAACATGATTTTGCCGGTACCTCCGGCACGACGGGCGGCATCGGCGAACTTGGCTCGACCTGGGTATTGCCGCCGACGCTCACCGTGCAATATCACATTACGCCCGAGGCATCGGTGCGGCCCTATATCGGCGCCGGCATCAACTATACGGCCTTTTATTCGGAAGATGCGTCGACCGGGCTCGAAACCGCGGTCGGGCCGACCTCCGTTTCCTTGAGCGATAGCTGGGGCTGG
The DNA here is from genome assembly GCF_052168295.1 of Parasphingopyxis sp. Lineage (GTDB taxonomy): Bacteria > Pseudomonadota > Alphaproteobacteria > Sphingomonadales > Sphingomonadaceae > Parasphingopyxis. The sequence goes on from NZ_JBQLZN010000050.1 coordinate 10,959, forward strand.
GCGCTGCAGGCGGGCGTCGATATCGATGTCAGCGAGAATGTCTTTCTGAACTTCGACGTCAAATATATCGACATCGACACGACGGCGACGCTGCGTAACGCCACCATCGGCACGCAGCAGGTCGATATCGACCTCGATCCGTTCGTATTCGGTATCGGAATCGGCTTCCGCCTCTAGGGCGGATCATCGCTTCGGCGGGTCGCACCCCTTAGCGGCCCGCCGGTTCTTTTATCAGCTTATGAGCTAGACGCGCTCGGCTTCGGCTTCGAGCGCGGGGCGGTTTACAATCTCGATCGTACGCCGGTCGGGCGTCAGGATCAGCCCGGCATCGCGCAAACGACTGAGTTGGCGGCTCACCGTTTCGATCGTCAGGCCCAGAATATCGGCCGTCTGCTGGCGCGAGAGCGGCAGCTCGAAGCGGTCCGCCGGGCCGTCCGGGCCTTCGCACGCCTTCCCACCCAGCCGCTTGGACATTTCGAGCAAGAAAGAGGCCACACGTTCGGCCGCGCTCTTACGGCCCAGCAACAGCATCCATTCGCGCGCCCGGTCCAGTTCGCCGAGCGTGCGTTCGAGCAGCTCGTGCTCAAGGCCCGGATGCTGTTTGGCGAAGGCATCGAAGCTCGTGCGCGTGAAGACGCAAAGCTCGGAATCGGTCAGTGCCGTCACGGAGTTGGCGCTGCTCGCCCCGAACGGACGGCCGATAAATTCGGACGGAAAGGTGATCCCGACGATCAGCTCGCGGCCATCGCCGGTGGCGGTCGTCAACTTCAGCATCCCATCGATCACGTTGGCGACTATCGGCGCGTCGTCGCCTTCCCAGATGACGGTTTCGCCCCGGCGCACCTTCTTGCGGCGGCCGATACGATTGAGGTCGGAAAGCGCGTCCGCTTCAAGAACGGAGCAGATCGCACGGTTGCGCACGAGGCATGTATCGCAGCTAGACATCCGGCCGGATTAACCGAAGAAATCGCTCAGGTCAGCAATTTTCGGTATCCGCGTCGCGGAGAGCTCAGACGACGGCCCCTCGCCCATCGCCTTTCTTGAGCGTGTCGATGGTCTTGCGGCACAGCGCGGCATGGCAGGCCTCGGCACAATCGCGGCGTTCCTGCTGCCGGTCTTCGGTGTCCAGTTCGATGGCAATACGCATGCCCGGGCGCCCGCAGACCTCGGTCCACAACACCGCGCCCGGCGCGCTCGGCTGCGCGATGCCACTGCCCGCCAGCCCGATCAGCGCGCCCGCAATCAGAGTAGATGCGAGCGGCTTCACGCCTCGTCCTCCTCGTCGGTCAGGATACGGGCCGCGGCGCCGTCCGGGTCATCGAACTGGTCGTCGGAAAGCGCCCAGAAAAAGGCTGCCAGCCCCGCAAGTCCGAGCCCGATCGCCACCGGGATGAGGATCGCGAGGCCGGTCACCGCGCGCGCCTCAGCCGTAGCGAATTGCCGATGACGATCAGCGAGGAGAGCGACATGGCGACCGCGGCCACGAGCGGCGTCACGAAACCCGCAATGGCGAGCGGCACGGCGAGCACGTTATAGAGGATCGCGAGCCCGAAATTCTGCCGGACGATGGCCATGGTGCGCCGGGCGACGCGCACGGCCTGCGGCAGCGGCGCGAGGCTGTCGCCGAGAAAGACGAGATCCGCCGCATTCTGCCCGACATCGCTGGCCGAGCCCGGCGCCATCGAGACATGCGCGGCTGAGAGCGCCGGTCCGTCGTTCAGACCGTCGCCGACCATCAGCACATGATTGCCCGCGCGGCCGAGCCGTTCGAGCGCTTCGCATTTATCGTCCGGCCGCGCGGAGGCCTGGGCGGTAAGCCCGAGCGTTTTCGCCACCGGGCGGATGGCCTCGGCCGTGTCGCCCGACAGGATCGATCCCGGCAGGCCGAGTCCTTCCATCGCGCCGACCATCTGCGCGGCCTCGGGTCGCAGGGAATCGCGGAATGTGACCGTGACAGTTTGCGCCACACCCGTATTGAGCGCCACCGATGGCGTCGATTGGGCCATATCGGGCCGCGCCAACGAGACCGGCTGCCCGCTATAGCGCGCGAAAACGCCTTGCCCGGCCCGCTCCTCGGCGGCCTCGATCTCGGCGGCGCGAACGCCCTCTTCCTCCAGCGCCCGCCGCAAGGCCGACGCCAGCGGATGGCGGGAGACGCGCGCGAGCGCCAGTGCGATGCGCTTCTGCTCCGCATCCAGATCGCCCAGATTTTCGGGGACCGGCCGGTCGAGCGTCAGCGTGCCCGTCTTGTCGAACACGACGCGGTCGGCCTCGGCCAGCCGCTCGAGCGCCGACTCATGTTTGACGAGGATGCCGCGCTTCATCAGCGCGCCCGTCGCCACGACCTGCGCGACGGGTACGGCAAGGCCGAGCGCGCACGGACAGGTGATGATCAGAACCGCGACCGATATCAGCATCGCCTGGTGCCAGTCCGCGCCTGCGATCATCCAGCCGACAAAGGTCAGCGCCGCCAGCGCATGGACGACCGGCGCATAGAGCCGGGCGCCGCGATCGGCGATGCGGACATAACGGGACTTGCTCTGCCCCGCCGTCGCCATGAGCCGGCTGATATCGGCGAGCGCCGTTTCGTCCGCCGCCGCCGTCACTTCGACCGTGATAGGCGCGCCCATATTGAGCGTTCCGGCGAAGACCTTTTCTCCGGGTACGACCGGTTGCGGTGCGCTTTCGCCGGTCAGCAGCGAAGCGTCGATGGCACTCTCGCCACGCACGATGACGCCGTCCGCGGCCAACCGCTCGCCAGCGGCCAACTGCATGACCATACCCGGCTCGAGCTCTGCCGATTTGCGCCAGCGGCTCGCGCCATCCGCATCAATGACAAGCGCCCCAGGCGCGGACTGACGGGCAAGCGCCGACACGCCGTCGCCGACCTTGCGGCGCATCATCGCGTCGAGCGCGCGGCCCGCGAGCAGGAAGAAGAGCAGCATCAGCGCGCTCTCGAAATAGGCATGCTCGCCGCCGACGATCGTCTCGTGCAGGCTCATCGCCGCCGTGATCGTGACGCCTATCGCGATCGGCACGTCCATATTGGTGCGGCCATGGCGCAGCGCGCTCCAGGCCGAGCGATAGAAAGGCCGGCCGGCATAGACGATGGCCGGCAAGGCGATCAGCGCCGAAATCCAGTGAAACAGCTCCCGCGTCGCGCCATCCGCGCCGGACCAGACACTGACCGAGAGCAGCATGACGTTCATCGCGGCAAAACCGGCCACGGCGAGCGCGCGCAGCAACTCGCGCATCGCGTCCGTTTCGTCCTGCGCCGCATCCCCGTCGGCGATCAGCGTCGGCTCGAACCCCAGCGCGCGGATCGCTTCACCGAGATCGGCGTCCGTAATCTCCGGATCATGCGCGATCGAGACCTGTTTGCTCGTAAAATTTACCCGCGCCGCATGGACGCCCGTGCGCGCGTTCAGGCCATGCTCGATCTTCGAGATGCAGCCCGCACACCGCATGCCGGGCACCGCGAAGCGGCTTTCGGCGGCCACTATGGCCGTGCCCGGTGTGAACGGTCCGTTCATGAGAGGTCGAACAGCACGCGCTTGCGGTTGTCGCCTTGCGCGATTTCGATCCGCAGGACCCAGCGGCCAGAATCGAGCGATTGATCGCTGACGTAAACGCCGGGTTCGGTCTCGACGAAGTCGAGCGTGACCGGCTCCATACGCGCGATCGGATGCTCGGCGGTGGCGGTGATCGTCCCGCCGGCAAGCGCGCCGTCCGGCGTCGTCACTTGCAGGCGCACCTGTTCGCCCGCGCGCGACACGGTCTCGGTCCATTGCAGATCGTCCTGGCGGCGCGCAGCTTCCAGCCAGTCGTTGAACCGCTGGCTGGCGACATAGCTGTTGTCCACGACCGTGCCGCCAAAGCCCCGCGTCGCAAACGTCGCCATGGTGAAATTGACCGCCGCGATCACGCCGAAAAAGCAGACGAGGATCGCCGTCATGTGCCAGCCGCTGAATCGTTTCGTCATCATTCTTCTCCCGGGCGCGCGAACCGCGCCGCTTCGTAAGCCGTTTCCGCCTCTTCACCCTCGCCGGCACTGACCGAGAAACCGAAATCTTCGGCGGCCGGACCGTCGGATGGCGCGGCAACGAATATACGGGTGTTGAGCAGCTGATCGGCGGGAACGTTGATCGTGAAGCTGCGCAGGGCCTGATCGCGATTGCCGGACCCGGCCCACATCACGCCGCCGTCCAGCCCATCGAGCGTAAGCGTCATCTCGCGCGGCCGGTTTTCCATGTTCCGGACGCGGACGTCGAAACTGTTGCGGATGTCGCCGTCGGACAGCTGCACGAAGGTCGGGTTGCGTTCCTGGATCGCGTTGATCGTCAGCCGGTCGCGCGTGCCCACGGCGAACAGCATCGCAAGGCCGATTCCGGCCCAGAGCGCGAAATAGATCATCGTGCGCGGCCGGAAGATCGAGCGCAGCGCGCCCGGCACTTCCTCGCCCCTCTGCTCCTTCTCCGCGCCTTCGAGCGTCACATAGTCGATCAGCCCGCGCGGCCGGCCGACCTGATCCATCACGCGATCGCAGGCATCGATGCACAGCGCGCAAGTGATGCAGCCGATCTGCGGCCCTTCGCGGATATCGATGCCGGTCGGGCAGACCTGCACGCATTGCATGCAATCGATACAGTCGCCGAACGCGCCGGGGTTCTTTTCCGCCTTCTTCACGCTGCCGCGCGGTTCGCCGCGCCAGTCCTTGTAAGTGACGGTCAGCGAATTCTCGTCCATCATCGCCGCCTGGATGCGCGGCCAGGGGCACATATAGATGCACACCTGCTCGCGCATGAACCCGCCTAGCGCCACGGTGGTGAAGGTAAGAATCGCGACCGCGATATAGGCGGCGGGCGCCGCCTCGCCGGCCCAGAAATCGCGCACGAGCGTCGGCGCATCGGCGAAATACATGATCCACGCACCACCGGTCCAGAAACCGATGACGAGGTAGATCGTCCATTTGAGCGCGCGCCGTGAAAGCTTGCCCCATGTCCAGGGCGCAGCGTCGAGGCGCATCCGCGCATTGCGATCCCCATCGACGAAGCGATCGACATGCTGGAACAGATCGGTCCAGACGGTCTGCGGACAGGTATAGCCGCACCAGGCCCGGCCGACCGCACTGGTGATCACAAACAGCCCGATCCCGGCCATGATGAGCAGGCCGGCCACATAGTAGAATTCGTGCGGCCAGATCTCGATACCGAACATGTAGAAACGGCGATTGGCGAGATCGACCAGCACCGCCTGGTCGGGCGCATAGGGCCCGCGATCCCAACGGATCCACGGAGTGCCGTAATAGATCCCCAGCGTCACCGCCATCACCAGCCATTTGAAGCGGCGGAACGGGCCGTCGATCCGCTTGTTATGGACCGCCTTGCGCGCCTCGTAGAGCTTTGGGGGCCCGTCCGGAGGTATGGGTTCAGCCCGGTTCATCGCTCTCCGCCTCGGCGAGTTCTTCGCCTTCGGGCTCTGCAGGCGGCAGTTCGCCGCCGCCGAGATTCCAGACATAGGCCGTCAGCATCCGGATCGTCACCGGATCGAGCCGATGGCCCCAGCGCGGCATCACACCGTAGCGGCTGTTCGCCACCGTATCGGTGATCGATGCACGGTCTTCGCCATAGAGCCAGATATTGTCGCGCAGATTGGGCGCGCCCTGCGTCTGGTCGCCAGCGCCATTCTCGCCATGGCAGACGGCGCAATTGGCCGTGTAGAGTTCCGAACCCCGGGCCGACGCGGCGCTCGCGTCCTCGTCTCCGCTCAGCGTGCGGACAAAGGAAACGACGTCGCTGATCTGCGCGTCGGTGAGAATGCCGTCGGCGCCGAAGGCCGGCATCTGCGAAATCCGCGTTTCGATATGATCGGGATTCCGGATGCCATGGATCAGCGTATATTCGATGCCTTCCATCGTGCCGTCCCACAGCCAGTCGTCATCGTTGAGGTTGGGATAGCCTTCGCTGCCGGCCGCACCGGACCCGTGGCACTGCACGCAGTGTACGACATAGGCCGAGCGCCCGCCGTTCACGGCGGTCTGCATGAGCTGTTCGTTCTGCGGCAACTCGTTGATATCGATATTGGCGATCGCCTCTCGCAGCGGGGCGCGTTCGGCTTCCACTTCGGCTAGGTCTTCCGCCAGCGCGGCGCGGCTCGACCAGCCGAGCACGCCTTCGGTCGCGCTGTTGATCAGCGGCCAGGCCGGATAGGCGACGGTATAGGCAAGGCCCCAGACGACGGTCGCCCAGAAGATGATCGACCACCAGCGCGGCAACGGCGTATCGAGTTCCTCGATGCCGTCCCATTCATGGCCGACAAATTCGGTGCCGGTGGGCTCGTCGACGCGCTTGCCGTTTTCGTTGTTAGGTTCTGTGCTCATAGTCCGCACCGTTGCTGTTGGGTGGAGGGGCTCAAGATGCAAGCCGGCTGGGCGATGGACATGCCAGCATATTCAAGCCCGGCTGGCGCCGTCAGGTTGAGCCCCTCCACCCAACCCTTTAGGGCGCGACGAATTTTGCCGCTGGCGGCGTCAGAAAGGCTTGAATATGCCGGCATGTCCTGCGCCTTTCTTCCTAGCCCGCGACAAAATTCCCCCGCGCAGAAACGGCGCGGACTATGAGTACAGAACCTAATCTCGGCCATCATTCTCACTTTCATCGAAAATCATGTTGGCGGCATCGTCATGGTGTTTCTTTGAGCCGGGCCGGAAGACCCACAGCACGAAGCTCGCCCACAATATGACCATGAACAGCAGGCCCCAGCTGTCGGCGAACTGGCGGAAGGCTTCGTAGGTCATCGCGGTTCCTCCAGCGCCTCGGCGGATTCGAAGTCGACGAGCGTGCCGAGCATCTGCAGATAGGCGACGAGCGCATCCATCTCGGTCACCCGGGTCGGATCGCCGTCGAAATCGCGGATCTGCACGTCGCCATAGCGCTCGCGGATGCCGCTCGCGTCGGCGAAGATATCCACCTGCACGGCGAAATCGGCTTCCGCATTCTCGATCATCGCGTCGTCATAAGGGACGCCCAGCGCGCGCAACGCCTGGAGGTCCGCCCCGATATTCGCGCCGTCGAGTTCGCGATCGGCGAGGAAGGCATAGGGCGGCATGATCGATTCCGGCACGACCGAGCGCGGGTCGATCAGATGCTGGACATGCCATTCGTCCGAATAACGACCGCCGACCCGGGCCAGATCGGGGCCCGTTCTCTTGGAGCCCCATTGGAACGGGTGATCGTACATGCTCTCGGCCGCCAGGCTGTAATGGCCGTAGCGCTCCACTTCGTCGCGGAACGGCCGGACCATCTGCGAATGGCAGACATAGCAGCCTTCGCGGATATAGACGTTGCGGCCCGCGAGCTCGAGCGGCGTATAGGGCCGCACGCCTTCCACTTCCTCGACGGTGGAGTCGATGTAGAAGAGCGGTGCGATCTCCACGATGCCGCCGATCGCGACGGCGATCAGCGAGAACACCGACAGCAGCGTTACGTTGCGCTCGATTTTCTTATGGTCGAAAATTCGGGATGCCATTGTCGCGTCCTTTATTCGGCGGGAACGGTGGTCGGAGTGGTGATGGGACGATCCTTTTCGGGATCGTAAGCCGCATCGCTCATCGGCTTCTCGTCACGCATCTTGCCGGCAATGGTCTGCCACACATTGTAGACCATGACGGCGGCACCGGCGAGGTAGAGGGCCCCGCCCGCGGCGCGGATCAGATACATGGGATGCATGGCGCTGGTGACTTCCGAGAAGGCGTAGACCAGATAGCCATCGGCCCCATATTCGCGCCACATGAGGCCCTGCATGATACCCGCGACCCACATCGAGGCGGCGTAGAGCACGATGCCGACGGTCGAGAGCCAGAAGTGCCAGTTGACCATGCGTAGAGAGTAAAGCCTTTCGCGCGCCCAGAGCCGCGGGACGAGGAAGTAGATCGCCGCGAAGGTGATCATGCCGTTCCAGCCCAGCGCGCCCGAATGGACATGGCCGATCGTCCAGTCCGTATAGTGCGAGAGCGAGTTCACCGCGCGGATCGACATCATCGGCCCCTCGAAGGTGCTCATCCCGTAAAAGGCGAGCGCCATGACCATCATGCGGATGATCGGATCGGTGCGGATCTTGTCCCAGGCGCCATTCAGCGTCATCAGGCCGTTGATCATGCCGCCCCAGCTCGGCATCCACAGCATCACCGAGAACACCATGCCGAGCGTCTGCGCCCAGTCGGGCAGCGCGGTATAATGGAGGTGGTGCGGACCCGCCCAGATATAGAGGAAGATCAGCGACCAGAAGTGGATGATCGACAGCCGGTAGCTGTAGACCGGGCGTTCGGCCTGTTTCGGCACGAAATAGTACATCATGGCGAGGAAGCCGGCGGTCAGGAAAAATCCGACCGCGTTATGTCCGTACCACCACTGGGTCAGCGCGTCCTGCACGCCGGCAAAGGCCGGATAGCTTTTCGAGCCGAAAATGCTGACCGGGATCGCCAAATTGTTGACGATATGCAGCATCGCGATCGTGATGATGAAGGCGAGGAAGAACCAGTTCGCCACATAGATATGCGGCTCCTTGCGCTTCGCGATCGTGCCGATGAAGACCGCCGCATAGGCGACCCAGACGATGGTGAGCCAGAGGTCCACATACCATTCGGGCTCGGC
>NZ_JBQLZN010000051.1:0-51155 GCF_052168295.1 Parasphingopyxis sp.
CTTCCAACTCGGTGGTCGCGACGTCGAACGCATCGTCGACACCGGCGAGCTCCAGCGGCACCGCGACATTTTCGAGCGCCGTCATCGTCGGCAGCAGGTGAAAGGACTGCAGCACGATCCCGATCCGCCCGCGCCGTGCCCGGGCAAGATCGTCTTCGTCCAATTCGCTGAAATCGACCCCGGCGACCGTCACCGATCCGCCGGTCGCCTGTTCGAGGCCGGACAGGATCGCCATCAGCGACGATTTACCCGAACCCGAGGGTCCGAGAATGGCAAGGCTCTCGCCCGCGCCTATATCGAGATCGATCCCGCGCAGGATATCCACGGGCGCGCTTTGCGTGCCGAGCGACAGGGTGACATTGCGGGTCTGGATTGCGATAGCGGTACCGCCGTCGGATTCAGTCATTGGGAAAGGGCGATCCTTGAACGTGAAACTATGCTTTTATGGCGCATTGCTGCTTGCGGTCCAACCGATTGCGGGATGCGCGGATGACGGTGGCAGCAATGAGACGGCGGTTGATCGAAATGTAGGAAGCGACGGCGAAACCGCAACTGCCGAGGCCGGCGAATACGACCATCTCGTCGTCGTTTTCGGCGATAGCCTGTACGCCGGCTACGGCCTCGACCAAGATGAAGGCTTCGCACCCGAGCTGGAACGGGCGCTGAGCGATGACGGCCAAGCGGTCCGCGTCGTCAATGCCGGTGTGTCGGGCGATACGACGGCGGCGGGGCTGCAACGCCTCTCCTTCACGCTGGACGGGCTCGATGCGACGCCGGACCTCGTGATCGTCGGCCTGGGCGGCAACGACATGCTGCGCGGGATCAGCCCCGAGCAGACGCGCGCAAACCTCCAGGCGATCCTCGATGAGCTGCAGAGCCGCGGCATCGATGCCATGCTCACCGGCATGCTCGCCGCGCCCAATCTCGGCGCCGACTATGCCGCCGCCTTCAACCCGATCTACACCGATCTCGCCCAGCAATATGACGTGCCGCTTTATCCCTTCTTTCTCGACGGCGTGATTCAGGAGCCAGATCTCATGCTGCCCGACGGTATCCATCCGACGGCCGAGGGTATCGACATCGTCGTCGAGCGCGTCGAACCGATGGTCGAGGCCAGGCTCGCGGCGCAATAAGTTCTAGGACGCGGCAGTTTCGGAGTACAGCCGCGGCGGGCCGATGCGTCAGTCGCCCATCGCCTGCGCGACATTCGCGAAATCGGACGGCACCACGGTTTCGATATTGAGCTGGCCCTTCAGACCGGCGGTGCGATGCACACTGATCTCCTGCCATTCGGGCGACATCGACATGCGGACCATATCCGCGCGCGAAGGATAGGAGGCGATGGCGATCTCATCCCACAATTCCTCCACCTGCCCGAGCGCCAGGAAGGTCACATCGCCCATGAAGACCGGCTTCCCGCCGAATTTCTTCAGGACATCCATCACCGCATTGCCATAGATCGCATAGGCTTCGCGGCCGGTCAGATCCGTCTCGCGGCCGTCTTCATATTCGGCCTTGTCCCTGAACTTGAGCAGGTTGACCATGAAGATCGGACCGTCCGGCCCCGGCTCCATAAACTGCTTCATCCGTTCAGGATCGGTCGGGGTCAGTTCGTTGACGACTTTCATCGGCCTTCCTTCCTTCACTCGACCAGGGCGGCAACGCCATAGCCACGCGCAATCGTGCGTTTTGCGATTTCGGCAGGCGCGAACGCTTCGGCGAGCACCGCCAGCGCGGCATCGATATCGTGGCGGCGGCCGCACAGGAACAGGTCGAGCGCGGCATAGTCATGTTCGGGCCAGGTGTGGATCGACATGTGCGATTCAGCGAGCAGCGCGACCCCGGTCACCCCCTGCCCGTCTCCGAAATGATGGAGGTTGAGATCGAGGATCGTCGCGTCCGCCACGCGCGCGGCGTCCCGCAACGCGCGCTTCACCAGCCCGATATCGTCGAGCCGCGCCGCGCAGCCGTGAAAATCCACCAGCACGTGGCGGCCGTCATAAGGCAAGGGCGGCCTAGCCGTCATAGCGCCGCCATTCATTGGCGAAGGTGCGCACGAGCAGCTGGTTGTCGAGCCGGTTGGGCTCGGCCGGAACGCGCGCCATGTCGGGCGGAAACTCGAACAGCGCCGGCTCCGATTCCGCCGTCACGAAGCGGCCGCCGGGAAGGATGTCCGACTGCTCCGGCACGCCTGTCGGCGAGGCGAGGATGAAGCCCCATTCACCGAAGCTGGGCACATAGGCATGATAGGGCCGGGTTTCGAAACCCGCTTCTTCGAGCGTCGCGGCAACCGTCCAGAAGGCGCCGGGCGCGACATAGGGCGAGCCGCTTTGCACCGAGACCATGCCGCCCGGCGCAAGCCGGTTGCGCAACGCGCGGTAGAAGGTCGTGCTGTAAAGCTTGCCGAGCGAGAAGTCCGTGGGATCGGGAAAGTCGATGACGATCGCGTCGTAAAGCCCGTCATCCTCGCGCACCCAGCGGAACCCGTCTGCATTGATCACCGTCATGCGCGGATCGCTGAGCGAACCTTCATTGAGCCGGGCGAGCAGTGGCGTCTCGCGGAACAGCTCGGTCATCGCCGGATCGAGATCGACGAGCGTGACGCGCTCGACGCTCGGATGGCGTAGCACCTCGCGCGCGGCCAGACCGTCGCCACCGCCCAGCACCAGCACGTTGCGGGGATTATCGACCCGGCCGAGATTGGGAAGCACCAGCGCCTCGTGATAGCGATATTCGTCGAGCGATGAGAATTGCAGATTGCCGTTCAAAAAGAGCGAGATATTGTCCCCGCGCCGGGTCAGTACGATGCGCTGGAACGGCGTCGAGGTCGCATGGATGATGGGCTCGTCGAGGCTCGCCGTCTCGGTAAGACGTTGAAACCGTTCCGCGCCGAAAAAGCCGATCACGAGCGACGCCGCAACGAGGAGGCTGACCAGCATCTCCGCCGGCAGGCGCCTGCCCTTTGGCTGGATCGCGATCAGCGCGATCGCGACGAGAATGTTTAGGAAGCCGAACAGGAAACCGGTACGTATCATCCCGATGAACGGCATCAGGATCAGCGGGAAGAGCAATGACGCGGCAAGCGCGCCGACATAATCGAAGGTGAGAACCGTGGAGACGGTTTCGCGGAAATCGAAATCCTCGCGCAATATCTGCATGAGCAGCGGAATCTCGAGCCCGACGAGGAAGCCGATGATCAGGACGAGCGCATAAAGCCCGATCCGGAACTCGTCGACGACCGGAAACAGCATGAAGAGGATCGCCGCTGCCCAGCCGCCGATCAGCGCGATCAGGATTTCGGCGCGGATGAAGAGCCTGAGTTCGTCCCGTCTGACATATCGGGAAAACCAGCTGCCGATGCCCATCGCGAACAGATAGACACCGATAATGGTGGAGAATTGCGTGACGCTGTCGCCGAGCAGATAGCTGGCGATGGTGCTCGCGAGCAGTTGATAGACGAGCCCGCATATCGCCACGACGAAGACCGAGGCGATGAGGGCATAGGCGAGCGGCCCTGCCTTGCGCGGGGACGCGGCCGTGTCAGCCAACGATCGCGGCCGCCACGATGATCGACAGGCCGATGGCGATGCAACCGGCGAAGGTCGCGACGGCGCTGTTCTGTTTCTTCTCGATCTCCTCCCACAGGCTGCCCGGGGTCAGAAGGTCGAGAATGACGAAGGCGACGACCATCACGAAGATGCCGATGGCCGCGTACATCAATGTACCGCCGACGAGATAGAGGCTGAATAGGTTCATGACTGGCTCTCCCTGATAGTTTCCCTTTTACCCGAAATCATTTGTGGCGCGGGCCCGCGCCCCGCCCGATAAACACGCCGCCCGGCCCGGTGGCGCTTGCGCGCTGGCCGTCGGCGAAGGGCGAATAACCGCTGAACGACGCATAGGCGAAGCCCGACGTCACCAGCAGGCACCACAGCCCGAAGATAAAGACCCCACGGTTCATAGCCTTTCTCCATCAATCATCGTCGCCTCCGGCAAAATCGCTGTCGGACTTGCGGCGGGATTCGAAACTCAGATGCTTCCACCACTGCCAGAGCGCCGGCGCGAACACGACGAGCAGCGCGAGGAAGAGGTTGGAATAGAAGGTCGCGCCCTTCTCTATCGTCACATCGACCTGGGCGTTGCTGCTGCTGCCATATTGGCTGCCCGTCCAGCGGCTGCCCGCCGCGAAGATGTTCAACTCGTAGGTCCCGGCCGGGATCATCGAGAATTTGCTCGTCGAGAAGCTGCTGCCCTCGGACCAATTGCCCTCGCTGTCCCGGCCCGAATAGCGTTCCACCACGTCATTGGCCTCGAACACTTCGCCCGTTTCGCGGTTGGTGAGTGTGTAGGTGAGGTCGATCCAGCTATTCTCTATGCCGGGCGCCTGGGCCGAAACGGTGACGGCCTGGCGCGGCCGCTCAAGCACGATCGGCCCGACCTTCGCCATCTGCTCCACCCCGTTCGTGGCGAGGTTGATGCGCGTCGTCTGCGGATCGCTGGTCCCGCCGAAGAGCGAGGTGATGACGAGCAGCGCCACGGCGACCGCCGCGGCGATCTTCATGAACTGCCCAGCCTTTTTGCGATGCGGGGATGGCTGGTGCGGTAGCGGCAGGCCGCCGCCGCTTGGCGGCTCGATACCGAAGGCATCGGTGATTTCATGCGGCTCGAGCAGATGGCTCAGCGTCCAGACGGTTTCCTTAGCGCTGCGCTCCCAGGTCAGCATGCTGCCGGGCCGTACGAAACTTGCCGTCAGCGCCTCTTCGCCGACATGCACGCGCCAGTAGAATTCGCCGAGCACATAATCGACCTGGGCGCGCGCCTGCGCATAGAAGGGTTCGTAGAATTCGCCATCGACTTCGAAACCGACGAGCGATTTCTTTTCCGGCGCCGCCGTGAGCTGGCGGCCCATGCTCCAACCGCGCCCGTCGGTATCGAGAAAGGCATAGCCCTCATACGGGTTGAACAACAGATATTCGTCCCACGGATATTGGCCATTTTCCGAGCGCCGCTGATAGCCGATCACCTCCCATTCGATGCCGCGCAATTCGCCGCGGCTGCCGAGCGGCAGCTCGAGCTTGCGGACCTCGCCTTCGTAGCGCTGGATGATGCTGACATCGGGATCGGTAACGTCGAGCGTCGAGCCGCAATATTGGCACACGACACTGACCGAATAGCCCGCGGCCTTGATCTCGATCGAGCCGCCGCAATTGGGGCAGTTGAACTGTTCGGCCGCCGGCGCACTGTCGCTTTCGGACGGCACGACCGTCCGCGTCGTCGTCGTGCCGGTGATTGTCGCCTCTATCGATTCCTCTTCGCTTCGCCCCCAAGGGTTCGGGCGATCCTCGTCGCCCGACGCGTCGCGTGGCGGCTCAGGCGGCATAGTCGGGCATCTTCCAGCCGTGAATCGAACGTAGATTTTTCGGATTGAGCTCTGCGAGCGTCACGTAGCGGCCCATATAGAAAGCCGGTTCCTCGCCCTCCTCATGCTCGAAATTGGCCGAGAATCCCTCGAAATCGCGCAGGTCGACGTTGAAGACTTCCCAGCCGGTTTCGGGTGCGAAGGGCAGCTCGCCCTCGGCAGCGACACACCGCGCCTTGCGCGCGTCGGCGACGACGAATTCCGCACCGTCGATCTGCGTGCGGTCACCGACTTCGACTCTTTCGCCATTCGCCAGCCGCCGGATCAGTTTCGAGCGGATCTCGCTCAACGGTCGCTCGACGACCATCTGGAACTGGCCGTCGGATTCGCTGAGCCAGCCATGTGTATTGTCCGAAAACAGGCAGAGCCAATCGTTCCACGCGCCCTGGTCGTAGGCGAGGCGGATCCGGCCGATCACCTCGAAATGCTTGCCGCCATATTCGCCGCGCGTGCCGATCTGGATCGGGCTGACATCGAAGGGCAAAACGGCGACCTCACCGGCCAGCTCCACGCCATCAGCGATCCGCTTCACCGTAGCGTGGCAATAATCGCAAATCCGGGCGGGCAAGGCGGGCGAGCGGAAGATGACCTCCGCACCGCAATTCGGGCAGTTTTCGGACTGCATCGCCTCGCCTGTCCCCCGCCGTCCCGCTTAGATCTTGCTCAGCAGATCGGCTTTCTTGGCCTCGAACTCCTCGGCGCTGATCGCCCCCATTTCCTGCAATTTGTGCAGCTTCTCGATCAGCTCGAACGGATCGGCTTCAGGCGCGGCGGGTGCCGCCGCGGCAGCCGGTGCCGCAGGCGCAGCGGCCGGTTGCTGGGCCAGTGCGCCGGCCATCGTCTGGCCGATCGCCATGCCGGCGCCAGCACCGGCGCCGAGCCCCGCCATGCCGCCTTCCTGTTCGGCCGCCTTTTCGATCGCTTCGGCGGCCTGGAATTTCGCATATTGATCGAGATCGCCGAGCACCCGCATCGAGCTTTTCTTGTCGAGATGCTCCTGCACGGCTTCGGGCAGCGACACGCTTTCGACAAAGAAGCTCGGTACTTCGAGGCCATATTGCGCGAATGCCGGTCCGACCGCCTCTTTCAGCGCTTCGGATAGTTTCTGCTGGTTCGCCGCCAGGTCGAGGAACGGCACGCCGCCGCTGCCCAGACCGGTCGCGAGCGCCGTCATGATCGCGGCGCGCAACTGCGGTTCGATGCTGCTCACGGTGACCTTGTCGAGCGTACCGACGAGCGTCGCGTAGAAAGGCGCGATATCCTTCACGCGGAACGAGTAAGTGCCGAAGGCACGCAAGCGCACCGGCCCCAGTTCGGGATCGCGAATGGTGACCGGCTGCGCCGTACCCCATTTCAGGTTCACCTGTTCCTTCTGCGAGAAGAAATAGACGTCCGTCTTGAACGGCGATTTGAACGCCTTGTCCCAGTTTTTGAGGTTGGTGAGGATCGGCATGTTCGACGTGTCGAGCGTGTGCAGGCCGGGACCGAACATATCGGCCAGCACGCCCTCGTCGATGACAACGGCGGCCTGCGTCTCGCGCACAGTGAGCTGCGCGCCGTTCTGGATTTCATTGTCCGCGAAGTCGAGCTTTTCGGCGAGTTCGCCGGGCTCCTCCTCCCATTCGATAACGTCGATAAACTGTTTCGAGATGAAATCCCTGAGGCCCATTGCATCACTCCCTTTGTCAGACGGACATTAGCGTCCCGGCGCGCACGCGCCAAGCATGTTGCCGATATAGGGCGGCAACACGCAGATTTTTAGGGGCTCGACCGCTCCTGTAACGAAAAAAGGGCGGAGAGCCGCAGCTCCCCGCCCCTTTGCTGGGACCGTGACCCGGTCCAAATCCTGGCCGGTCTAGAAAGTCGTGCTCAGGCCCAGGGAGAAGCTGCGTCCTCGGTCATAGGCCAGCGCCTGAATTTCCGAGCCGTCCGGCGCCCGATAGAATTCGTTGAAATCCTCGTTGAGGATGTTGCGAATTTCGAGGGTACCCTGGAATTCCTGGCCAAAAACGTCGAACGCCTGACGCCAGATGAAGTCGAGCTGTATCTGGCCCTCCTCCTGAATATCCGGCGCGTCGCCGATCGGCGAACGGTTGGTGATCCGGTCGCTCGTATAGGTCAGCAGGATAGACTGCTGGGACAGACGATCTTCGTCTTCCAGGCTGAGCTGAAGATTGACGATATGGTCGGACTGTCCGGTCAGCGCGACACCGTCGATAAAATAGTCGGAAGCCGGTTGCGGATCGGCAAAGCCCGGCACGATCGTCGTATCGCCGTCCGACACGTTAATCTCCGACTGGGTAAAGGTGTAGTTCACCTGCGCGCGGAGCCGCCGCGAGGAGAATATCCCGCCCCAATCGTAGAGCGGGAAATACTTCACCAGCTCCGTCTCGAAACCGTAAAGCGTGGCCGCCGGGGCGTTCAAGAAAGTGACGTTGACGTCGTTGTCGCCGCTCGTCGCCAGCTGTTCGATCGGATTGTCGATATCCTTGTAGAAGGCGGCGAAGCTGAACAGCTCGTCGCGCTCGAAATACCATTCGAACCGCGCTTCGGCGTTGAACAGTTCGGTATCGATCAGGCCCGGATTGCCGCGGAAGGTGCGGTCGTTATCGGGATCCGTATAGGTCGGCGCGGCGAGTTCGCGGAACTGCGGGCGGCCGATCGTGCGCGATGCGCCGACCCGCAGCTGCATGTCTTCCGCGAAGTTCCACGTCAGCGTTGCCGCCGGCAGCCAGTAATCATTTTCGAGCGGCGGCGCGACGAACAGCGGATTGACCTGGAAACCGAAGAACGGGATCGGCGTGACGCTCTGTGTCGCGTCTTCGTACCGCACACCGGCCGCGATGCTGAAGCCATCGAACAGCTCAACATCGAGCTGGCCATAGCCGGCATTCACTTCCAGTTCGGCCGTGTAAGCGTCGCCGCCCTGGGCGTCCGTCCGTTCCTCGATGAAGATATCGTAGAAACCGAGGATCGCGTCGGAGAACAGGAAATCGGGACGCAGCTGCGCCACCTCAAGCGGAAGGCCGCCCTGACGCTGGGTCACGAAGCGGAACGCCCGGCGCTCGAAATCGCGCTGGTTCAGATAATAGGCATAGCCGACATTGATATCGAAACGCCGTCCAGTCGGAACGCTGTAGGTCAGGTCGATCTGACCGCCCCAGACATCGTCGCTGAGATCGGAGAAACTCAGCAGGTCGGTCTGACCGCCGGTCCGCGTATCGTGGATGAAGTCGTTCGCGGTGCTGTCGAACGCATATTGGATTTCGCGTTCATAGGGCGCCTCGCGCTGCGCATTGGCATAGCTCCCGCGCAGGTCGATATTGAGGTCGCCGAACTCGAACTCGCCGACGAGCTGCGTGCTGATGAGCTGGCGTTCGAACCATTCGGTATTCTGGTTGTTCTGGATGCGGCCCGTGTTGCGCACGGGGCTCACCGATGTGCTGATCCGCGCTTCCTTCGCGGTGTCGCGAATATAGAGGTTGGTGAAACGGATCTGATGATCGCCGAACTCGGCACCGATGCCGAGCAGGCCGTTCACGACTATCCGGTTCTGTGTCGACAGGAAGCGGAAATCGGACACGTTCGGCGTGATCGTCTGGTCGTTATTGGTGAACTCGCCCTGCTGGCGGAGCCCGCCGCGCGTTTCCCAGCTATTGTCCCAACCGGCCGTGGCCACGAAACCGAGCCGGAAATCGCTGCCAATATCGATATAGGTCCCGCCCGTGATGTTGACGCTACCGTTGAACGGGATGTTGTCGTTGCGCTGAACCAGGTTGATGTTCGCATTTTCGAAGCTGCGCGAGATATCGAGAATGTCCGCGACGAAACCCGGCGCATTGGGATCGCGGAACTCGGGCTGGTCGAAGCGGATGCGGACGCCGCTGTCGAGCGCCTGCCGCAGGAGCGGCGGGATGTCGCGCGTGCCGTCGTCGAAACCGGTCCAGTCTGTATCGCTGCCGAAATAGGTATAGCCGGTCTGCAGCGTCGTTTCGGAATTGCCGCTGAGACTGCCGCTGAACGTGATGAACGGCTCGTCGGGAACCGCGCGAGTCGTCAGGTTGATAACGCCGCCGCCGAACTCGCCGGTATAGTTGGGCGAATAGGTTTTCTGGACGAGCGAACTTGCAAGAATGCTCGTCGGGAAGAGATCGAGCGGCACCGTCCGCTTGAGCGGCTCGGGCGACGGAAGCGGCGAACCGTTGAGCAGCGCCAGCGAATAGCGCTCGCCAAGGCCGCGCACATAGACGAAGCGCCCACCGACCAGGCTGAGCCCGGATACGCGCTGCAGCGCGCCGGCCGCATCGCCCTCGCCCGTGCGCGCAAGATCTTCGGTCGACAGGACCGAGAGTACTTCAGAGGATTCGCGGATCGGCTCGGGAATGTAGCGGCCGATCACGACGATCGGGGTGCCGCTGCCGCCGCCGGTCGATATATCGACATCGTCCTCATCTTCCGCGTCCGCCTCGTCCACGACATCGGGATCGGCAGGCGGCTGGTCGGCGGTCTGGGCCATCGCGGCGGGTGCGATGAGCGCGCTCGATACGAGCAGCAGGCCCGCAAGCGATAAATTCTTCGTCATGGCTCTTCTCTTCGATACAAGTGAAGACATGAAGGGGCGGCGACCGGAAAACGGTCGCCGCCCACTTACGGTCATGCTTAGCTGTAGAACGGCGTCACGAGGCAGGAGAGCAGTGCGTCTCCGGTATCCTGCGGGTCCGATCCGAACAGGCCGCACGTCCAGTCCTGCGTCCAAGGCGCGGCCGCGCCCTGGTCCACCGCACCGATATAATCGACCGTCTGGATCGACGGATCGGTGAAGGCGGTCACCGCATCCTCGGCCGAGCCGTTGACGAAACCGTCGGTCAGCGAGTTGGTGAACGAAGCGTCGTTGTTCGCGCCCATGTTGAAGATCGTTTCGATCTGGGCGGGCGTGATGTTGCCCTCTGTACCGAATGCGACCGCACAGTCGATGACGACCGACTGGAAGTCCGGCATGCCATCGTCGACCGTTTCCTGATCGTCGATGTTCAGACATTCAGGGCTGCCCGTCACCACACCGTTCCAATACTGGCCGCCGATGCCTTCGCGAAGCAGGATGCCGAAATCGGTAGCACCGCCACCGCCATAGAAGGTGAAGTTGGCCAGCGTCGGGTCGGAGCGCGGCAGGTCGTCGAAGCGCGAGTCGGCCTCGATGAAGTGGTCGCCGCCGGCCGCGCGCTGCCGCACGATGATGAACTGGTTGACGCCGACATAACCGCTGTCGATGTCGAGGCTGTCATCGTCCGCGCCGGTTACGACGATGTGATCGCCGTTTACCGTGCCGCCAAACCATTCGATGCCGTCGTCCGAGCTATTGTGCACCTGGACGAAGCTGAATTCGGTACCGCTGCCGACGCCGCCCAGCGAAATGCCGTTGAGCTCGTTGCCCTGGCTGACCTCGAAGCCCGGATAGCGGACCTGGACGTAACGGAGCGTGCCGCTGTTATCGGCGGCCTGGTCGCCGCCGTAGAATGCGCCGGACGTACCTTCGATTTCCGTCTGGCAGTCGGCGGCGCCGCCGGTTGCGGTGCCGTCACAGTCGTTGATCGGCGCCCGGCCGAGAATGACGAGGCCGCCGAACAGGCCGATCGAGTCAGCATTGACGGTGCCCGAACCGTCGGTCTCATTCTGGAAGTTCGCGCGTGCCGTGAAGACGATCGGTCGGGCCTGCGTGCCGATCGCATTCAATTGCGAACCGCGCTGCACGACGAGGAAGTCGGCCGTACCGGCGCCAATCACGACAACGCCGGGATCGATGTTGAGAATACCCTGCGTGCCGCCGGCAGCCATGCCGTCGCCGCCCACGTCCACGCCGACATCGACGCGACCGCCGAGCGAGTAGACGACGCCGTCAAGGCGCTGCAGGGTAAGCGAGCCGGTAATCGTGCCCGAAACCTGGCACACACGGAAATCGACGGTGCCGTCATCGTCGCCATCGATCGTACCGGTATTCGTCGTGCCCATCGGACAGTCGGCGGCCGGCGTGACCGAGTCGAAGCGCTCGGTCGGGCTCGGCGGAGTCGGGGTCGGCGGGGTCGGAGTCGGAGCCGGCGGTGCCGGCGCAGTCGGAGTTACGACGACGATATTGCCTTCGCCGGGCGAAGCGACGTCGTCGGCGCCGCAGGCGGCGAGCGGAATGGCGGCGCTCATCATGAGCAAGATGCGAGTACGTGACATGAAGAAAAACCCCTTATGAACCAGTTAGGCCTGACGAACCGCGAGCCATGGAGCCAACGATTTCCGCAGCCGCCACTATGGGGTCTGTGTGATTCCTTGATGACGGAGTCTTTGTGGTTTTGTTACAATTGCCGAAACAAAAATGTCACAACCATTACCGCGCCGCTAAAAAGCGTCGCTAGCGCGCATCCATGATAATCGTTTCTTCCCGGCCGTCGCGGAGAATTTCGATCTCGACACGTCCGCGCTCGCGGATGCGCTCCGGGATTCCGGCAACCGCATCATCGTCTTCGAGCCTCAGCCCGCCGACTCGGACGATGACATCGTCGGACCTGATTCCGGCCTGCTGGAAAATTTCGGGCATACGACCCTCGCGGAACCGGTAACCGGCATGCCGGCCGTCGACGCGGAAGGACGTCACGGCCGCCTGATATTCCCGCGCCTCGCGCCGTTCGGCCTCGCTGCCGCGCAGCCCCGAACCGTTGCCGGACCGTGGCGCGGCCGAAGCCGTGACCGCGCCGTCGCCATCCTCGGAGAAAGCGAGGCGCACTTCGCGGCCATTTTCGCGGATCAGGATATGGTCGGCCGCCACGGCCAGGAGCGGCACCCCGGGCAGCACATCGCGCCCGACCCGCACCAGCCGTTGCGGCCCCGCCCCATCGGAAACGATCGCCGAACCGTCTTCGCCGGTGCCCATCACGCCGTGCAATCTGAGCGCTGCCACCGAAACGGCCGGCGCAACGGGAGACGCCGTTTCGACCGGTGCGGGCGCAGGCGTTGCAACGGGCGGCGCTGCCGCTGGATCGCGTTCGGTGTCGGCAGAGACTGGTGGGTCGTCGCGGAACAGCCACAGCAGGAGCAGCAGCGCGACCACCCCGCCGGCGATCAGGATCGCCAGCCGGCGCGGCGACGTTTCCGCATCCCGGTCGAGTTGGAAAAGGCCGGCCCGCGGCTCAGCCATGCTGCATTCTCCTCATGCTGCGACAGCTATGGGCATCGCATGACGATGATATGACAGAAAGCAAGCGGCAATTGGCGGACTGCCGTGAACGCACTCCCGGCACAGCCGAAAAACGGGGTTGCTATCCGCCCCATGCTCGCGTCACTAAGACGGAAAGTTACGGGAGAGCATCTGTGAGCGAGCAAGAGACGTTTCCGGTACCGGCGGAATGGGCGAAGCGCGCGCATGCCGACAAGGAAGACTATGAACTGCTCTACGGCCGCTCGCTCGCCGATCCGGGCAGCTTCTGGCTCGAACAGGCGCGCACGCTGGACTGGATCAAGCGGCCCGAGATTTCCGGCGACTGGAGCTTCGACGCCGGCGACTTTCACATCAACTGGTTCACCGACGGGCAGATCAACGTATCGGCCAACTGCATCGATCGACACCTCGCGAAACGCGGCGACGATATCGCGATCATCTGGGAACCGGACGATCCCGAAGAGGAACCGAAGCGCTTCACCTACAAGCAACTCCATCGCGAGGTCTGTCGCTTCGCCAATGTCCTGAAGCAGGAAGGCGTGCGGCGCGGCGACCGGGTCACCATCTATATGCCGATGATCCCGGAAGCAGCCTTCGCGGTGCTCGCCTGTGCGCGGATCGGGGCGATCCACTCCGTCGTGTTCGGCGGTTTCTCACCCGATGCGCTGGCGGGCCGGATCACCGATTGCGACAGCACGCATGTGATCACCGCCGACGAAGGCCGGCGCGGCGGCAAGCGGGTCGCACTCAAGGCCAATGTAGACAAGGCAGCCGAGCAGGTGACCTCCCTGAAAAAGGTTATCACGGTGCGCGCGACCGGCGGCGATGTGGCCATGACCGAGGGCCGCGACATCTGGTATCATGAGGCGGCGGAAACGGTCGAAGCCGATTGCCCGCCCGAGGCGATGGGCGCGGAAGACCCGCTCTTCATCCTCTACACCTCAGGCTCGACCGGGAAACCCAAGGGGGTGCTGCACACGTCGGGCGGTTATCTGCTTTGGGCGTCTCTCACCCACAAATATGTGTTCGATTACAATCCGGGCGAGATCTACTGGTGCGCCGCCGATATCGGCTGGGTCACGGGCCACAGCTATATCATCTACGGCCCGCTCGCGAACGGCGCGACGACGCTAATGTATGAGGGCGTACCGAACTGGCCGACGCCGAGCCGCATGTGGGAAGTCGCCGACCGGCACAATGTCGAGATCCTCTACACCGCGCCGACGGCGCTGCGCGCGCTGATGCGGGAGGGCGATGAATATGTCCAAAAGACGAGCCGGGCGAGCATCCGCCTGCTCGGCACGGTCGGCGAGCCGATCAATCCCGAAGCCTGGCGCTGGTATTATAACGTCGTCGGCGAGGGCCGTTGCCCGATCGTCGACACCTGGTGGCAGACCGAAACCGGCGCGGCGATGATCGCCCCGCTGCCCGGCGCGACCGCGCTCAAGCCCGGCAGCGCGACCAAGCCCTTTTTCGGCGTCGAGCCACAGATCGTCGATGGCGAGGGGAAGGTCCTGCACGGCGCGACCGAGGGCAATCTGTGCATCGCGCGCTCCTGGCCCGGCCAGATGCGCACCGTCTACGGCGATCACAATCGCTTCTTCGAAACCTATTTCACGACTTTTCCCGGCAAATATTTCACCGGCGACGGCTGCCGCCGCGACGAGGACGGCTATTACTGGATCACCGGCCGGGTCGACGATGTGATCAACGTGTCGGGCCATCGAATGGGCACCGCCGAGGTGGAAAGCGCGCTCGTGCTCCACAGGGATGTCTCGGAAGCCGCGGTCGTCGGCATGCCGCATGACGTGAAAGGCCAGGGCATCTACGCTTATGTGACGCTCAACGCGAACACCGAGCCGAGCGAGGAATTGCGCAAGGATCTCGTGCAATGGGTCCGCACCGAAATCGGCCCGATCGCCTCGCCCGACGCGATCCAGTTCACCCCTGCCCTGCCCAAGACGCGGAGCGGCAAGATCATGCGGCGGATATTGCGGAAGATCGCGGAAGGCGATGTCTCGAGCCTCGGCGATACAAGCACACTCGCGGAACCGGCCGTGGTGGATGAGCTGGTGGCGAATAGGGTCGGATAGCGTCGGCTTCGTCTATCGACATCGAACACTTGTACTCCTGCGAAGGCAGGAGCCTAGGGTGGCTAAGGACATTATTTAAAGCCCTGGATTCCTGCCTTCGCAGGAATACGCCAAACCGAAGCGCGTTACGTCGTAACCACCCCATGGTCGATCAGGCTGCGGGCCGTATCGACGATCGTCTCTTCCTCGTCGCGCGTCTGCCAGCCGAGTTTCTCCTTCGCATGGCTCGCATCGGCATGGCGCACCTTGCCGAGCTCGGACTTCACCTGCCGGGCGACCGGGTCCCAGATCGCCACCACCTTCATCAGCCAGTCGGGGAGCTTGCGTGTCGGTACCTTGCGAGCTTCGTCGCCCAGGCGCTCCTTCAGCACCATCGCGATATCGTGCAGCTTGAAGAATTTACCGGCGGCGAAGAAGCGCTCGCCGTCCATGTCCGCTGCGGTCAGCGCGCGGACATGGAGATCGGCGACATCGCGCACATCGACGACGCAGAAGCCGAGATCGGGCGCGCCCGGAAAGCTGCCGTCCATCATCTTCTTTACCGCCTCGAGCGAAGTGGAAAAATCCGGGCTCAGGATCGGCCCCAGCACCATGCTGGGATTGATCGAGCAATATTCCATGTCGCCGCCATTGGCGTCCATCCAGTCGCGCGCCGCGCGCTCGGCGATCGTCTTCGATTTGACATAGGGATAGACGTCCGGGTGATCGAGATTGGTCCAGTCCTTCTCGCTGAACGTATATTCGCCGCGATCCACGCCGTAGGCGATCGCAGCCATCGACGAGGTCATCACGACACGCTTGACGCCCGCTTCCTTGGCGAAACGCAGCGCGCGCAAGGCACCGTCGCGCGCGGGCACGATGAGTTCGTCTTCGTCCTTGGGCGAGGCATCGGGCAGTGGCGAGGCGAGATGCGCGACATGGGTGCAGCCTTCCATCGCTTCGGCCCAGCCCGCATCGTCGGTAAGATCGGCTTCGAAAAAGGTCAGCTTGCTGTTGTCGACATTGAGGATGTCACGCACCTGCTGTTCCTTTGCGAGCGAGCGGATCGTCGTGCGCACCGTCCAGCCTTCGGCGATCAGCTGGCGGATCGTGAAGCCGGCGATATAGCCGCTGCCACCAGTGACGAGTACGGTTCCCGGCATGCGATCTCTCCCTGCTCGTTACGCAGGCGATCCTATGCCGCTAGGTTGCGGAACGCAACGCAAAGGAAAGCGCGGGTTATTCTGCCGGCGGCATGAGAAACCGTTCCATCGCGGGCCGCAATTCGTCGGAGAAGAACAGCACCTCGGGCGGTTCGAACCGCCAGGCCGTGCGGTGGTCGCGAAAGGCGATGACCATGTCGGTCGTCAGCCCCTCTTCGCCATAGGCCTCGCGCATCGCCGCGATGACACGATCCTGATCGTCGGCATCGACGAGGATCCAGACCAGCTGCAGCGCGTCGTCCCGGAAAACGAATTCGGCGAGGCGCGGCTCGCCCATATAATCGAAACCGCGGCAGTCGATCTGCTGCTGGATTGTCTGGACATCGGGGAGACGCGGCGGATCGATCGTGCGGACCGGCGCCTCGTCGCATAGCGGCGCGAGCCGTTCGGTCATCGTTTCGACCGATACACCGAATTCGATTGCTTCCGGTATCGTGACATCCGTCGACTGGGCCGACGCGGCGGCCGGGCTCAGCAGCACCGCGGCGAACGACAGGGAAAGGGCTTTCGTCATGGCATCCTCCGAAAACACGGCGCTTTGCTATAGTGTATTATAACGGCAATACAATAGCCTTTTTCCAACGGCCGCGGCATAAGCCACTTTCATGCGCACCATAGACACGCTCGTCATCGGCGCCGGCATCGCCGGCCTCTCCGCCGCCGCCCGCATCGCGCGGCACAGCGAAACGCTCGTGATCGAACGCGAAAGCGCCGCCGGCTATCATTCGTCCGGCCGCAGCGCGACCTTCTGCCATTTCGGGATCGGCGACGGCCTGGTCCACAAACTCACCGCAATGAGCAAGGCCGTGTTCGCCGCACCGCCGGAAGGCGATCACCCGCCGCTCGCCAAGCGTATGGCCGCCTTTTTTGTGGCACGTGCGGAGGAGGAGCAGCAGCTCGACCGGCTGACCGAAACCACCCTCGCCCATTCGCCCGACGCCGAGCGCATCGCGGGTACGGATTTGCAGAGCATCGTGCCGGTACTCAAGACAGGGCCGGACGGTTTCGCGTCTGGTCTCTACGATCCCGACGCCTACAAGCTGGATAGCGATGCGATGCTCCAAGCGAATATCCGGGTGCTGCGCTCGGCCGGCGCGCAGCTTGTCACGGATGCGCCTGTCGAGGCAATCCGCCGCGATGGCGAACGCTGGATCGTCGATACGCCGGGCGAGAGCTACGCGGCACGGCGCATCGTCAATGCGGCCGGATCCTGGGCCGATACACTGGCCAGCATGGCGGACGTCAACCCGCTCGGCCTTACGCCGCTGAAACGCACGATCATCGCTTTCCGACCGCCCGAGGGAACCGATGTCTCAGACTGGCCGTTCACCAAGACGGTCGGCGCGGGCTTCTACATGCTGCCCGAAGGATCGGGGCGGCTGCTCGCATCGCCGATGGACGAAACGCCCAGCGAACCGTGCGATGCACAACCCGACGAGGAAGCGATCGCCCTTGCCGCCTGGCAGGTGGAGCAGGCGACGACGATGCCGATCAAGCGCATCGATCACAAATGGTCGGGCCTGCGGACGTTCGCGCCGGATAAGAGCCCGGTCGCGGGATATGCCCCCGACGCGCCGGGATTCTTCTGGCTGGCGGGGCAAGGCGGCTTCGGCCTTCAGACATCGCCCGCCATGGCGATGGCCGCCGAAGCGTTGGCGCTCGATCTCGATTGGCCGGGGGAACTGGCTGCACAGGATATACGGCGAGAAATGCTCTCACCCGCACGGCTGGGCAATCAGTTCAGCCGATCCTCGACATCGGCAAAAGTATAGAGTGCGCCATTGTCGACGAAGACCATGTGCCGATCGGGCCGATCGGGCATTGCCGACGCGAAACTCTGCCTGAGGATCGCCGGATAGATGTTGATCGGGCTCGCCGGGATATTGGCTTGTGCGCCATTGGCATGACGGATCGCGAACAGGATACCCATTTTCTCCTGCAGGGCATCAGGACCGAGTGCATCCCAATCCACGGCCACCGGGTCGCGGCCGATATAACGTTCGTCGCCGACATGCGGCTCGGGCCATGGCCCTTCATCGGCCTGGAGAATGATGGTCGCCGGACGTGGACCAGCCTGAATCGCGTCGATGAGCGCCAGCAGCTCGCGGTTCGCATATTCGAGCTGGCCGACATAATTATCGCGCCGCGACGCACCTTCCGCTTCGGCCAGCGAACGGCAGGTGCCATCGGCGTTGATCACATAGGGCGGATGCGGCACGAGGAAATGCGCGAACACATATTTCTGATCGTCCTGCGCCGCCAAATCCCGTAGCGAGTCGAATTTGTGCGTTTCGCGCAGGCACTGATCCGTCCGGCCGTTTCCATAGGGCAGATCCATCAGATCCAGGATACGCCCGGGCACGGATTGCTCGATCAGCAATCGCGCCAGTTCGGGCATATCGCGCATGTTGACATTCTCGGATGCGCTGCCGCTACGCCGGGTAGGATTCCACCAGGTGCCGGCGAAAACCGTCGTGTAACCGGCATTGTTGAAAAACTGCACGGCCCGATTGTCCCGCATCGCGCGATAAATCGGCACCCAGTCCATGCCCATCAGACCGTCTACCTCGGACAAGGGGCCCAGATAATCGGCATTGAGCGTCGAAGCGAGCGAATGGCCTGTACGCTGGTAGTTCGCATAGGCAGTGTCGTTGACTGCAAAACCCCGCTCGCGCAGCGCGGCAAGGAAGGGGCGATTGTCATAACCGTAGACGCGCTCCAGCGTCTCGCGATGCCCGTAACGGTCCATCACGATATGCCAAACGTCGGGACTGTCGGTGCTCGCATGGGCTTCAAACGCGGGGAACATGTCAGAGGTATCCGGCCGTCCGCTCTCCAATCGATACTGGTCGCTGGCGGCCTGGCCGGCGAAGATCAGGATCAACGGTGCGGCGGCGAGGTTCAGCATAGCATTGGTCCGGGCGAGCCGGTCCGGTTCGTCGGGGATACGGCGCATCAGATCGACCGCGACCAACGCACCCAGCGCCAGTGCACCCGCCTCGATCCAGGGCGAAGCGAGCATGCGCGTCAGCGCCGGCGCATAGAATACATACGCCCCCAATATTCCGAGCATGAAACCAGCTCTGACCCAGCTCTTGCCGACAAAGTGCAGGGCGATCAGCAACAGAAGCAGGACGGTCAGCAAGATCAGCCCGGTCGGCAACGCATCTTCATAGCCGAGCCGGTCCGCATTGCTCCGCCAAAGGCCGAAGAACACGATGCACGGAATCACGAAGCCCGCGAGCGGGAGCTTCGCGAACCAGCTCCGGGCCAACCTGTCGAGCATTACTTCCGGCGATACTGGACGATCATGCGGCCGTCTGCGCCGAGCTTCTTCTGTTCGACGATCGCTGCGCGCTTGCCGACATGGTGGAGGAACGCCTCTTCGGTATAATCGGGGAAGATATCTTTGCGATTGGCCAGCAATTTGCGAACCATCACATCATCCTTGTTCGGAAACTCGATAACCCCATAAGGCGCGAGACCAATCAGCCAGTCGACAGCCATGTCGAGCGGCACGTTACGGCCGATGGCAATATGATGGATCACGGCCAGCGCCACCATCGCGTCGATCTTGCCCCGATCGCCGAGGCTCGCCCGTTCCGCATTGGCCCATCCCTGCGCCGGGCTCGGATTGGCGGCGTCGAGCCAGAGCGGCAATACCGACTCTCCGGACTGGGCGAAGCGGCTGTAGCAACGCTCCAGCGCACCATAGTCGAAATCGAAAGCGACGACGGATTGCGCCCCCGCATCAAGCACCGTTTGCGTGAAATCGCCGCTGTTGCAGCCGATATCGAACATCATCTCGGGTTGGACGGAAGCCGCCATCGACGCGACGAAATCGTGCTTTTCCGCGCGCTTTTCGGCATTGTAGCTGTTGTCCTCGGCATAGTCCGACCAGACCGAGCGGCCGCCCGGCAGCTCCAGGCCCGATATGTAGCTTTTCAAGCCCTCCAGCATGGCCACAAGCGACCGTTTCGGGAGCTTGCGCGTCTTGACGATCTTCTCCTTGGTCTCGGTTTTCAGCGCATGTTTGTGCGCCTTGGCCTGCGTGACGACATGGGCAAGCACGGTGAAGGACAGCTTGTCTTTCCAGCCCAGTACCGCCGCCAGATCTTCCGGCGGAATGCCTTCGACGGATCCTCTGTACCAGGCGTTGGGAACAACGCCGCGCTTCGCCCAGAGAATCAGCGGGTTCAGGAACTGCATGCAGAATTGACGATGCCCGGCCCATATCTCGCCATCCTCATAGGGAACGATGGACAGGTGATCGATGAATACGGGCTCGGTGCCGCGAAACTGCACATTATAGGCAGTGGCGTCGCATAGCGTGAAACCGGAGTTCAGCGCTTCGAGATGCAGCTCGAGATGCAAGAGCGCCGCCGCCTTGAGTTGCGAGAAGGTCCATTCATAGGGATAGGAGATGAACGGGATTTTGGGATGCGCGAGGAGGTGCGCGGGTCTGGGTTCCAGTTCGTCGGCGGCGGCGGCGTCCGCCTCTTCCGCCTCGACGAGCAAGCCTTTCGCAATCAGCGCATCGAGAATGCCCGCCTGCTGCACGGCCTCGAAATTGTCGCGGCCCATTTCATAGATGGCACGAAGCACGCGGTCGTCCTCGATAAAGACGCGACCGCTGGGGTCCCTGAAGGAACCCGGGTCCGGACTGATCATGGCTTAGTTTTCGGTGTTTTCGGATGCAGCGTCGCTGCTCTTGCGCGAAAACAGGTTACGAACCTTATTCATGAACAGTTTCGCGTAGAGCAGGCCGCCGGCAACCGCGCCGACAACCGCCTGGATGATGATGCTGCCCGTCGCCGGATCGAGATATGCGAAAGCCGGCGCCGTGCCGAAAACGGTCAGCACAGCAAAAGCACCCAGATGCCTTTCAGAAATACCCATCAAAACCCTCCGTCAGTGTTCCGACGGCGAGAGTTGAAGCAATATCGTTAAGAAATGGATAAACTGACAGCCAAAAGCCGCGTTAATCCTACCGTGCGCAGCCCGGCAAGCGGCTCGCCTAGCGCAGCAGCACCAGCTCTTCCGCCATGGTCGGGTGGAGCGCCACGACATTGTCGAAATCGGATTTGGAGAGCCCCGCTTTCACGGCAACCGCCGCTGCCTGCAGGATTTCCGGCGCATCCGGGCCGATCATGTGTAGCCCGACAATACGGTCCGTATCGGCATCGGTGATCATCTTGTAGAGCGCGCGTTCGTTTCGCTCGGCAAGGACGTTCTTCATCGCGCGAAAGTCCGACTGGTAGACCTTGATCGAGCCAAGCGTGTTGCGCGCCTCGCTCTCGGTCATACCGACGCCGGCGAGCGGCGGATGGCTGAACACGGCGGACGGGATGCAGTCATAATCCACCGTCGTCGGCTTTCCATTGAACACCGTGTCGGCAAAAGCATGGCCCTCGCGGATCGCGACCGGCGTCAGCTGCACCCGGTTGGTGACATCACCCACCGCATAGATGCTGTCGATATTGGTCTTGCTATACTCGTCGACCTTGATCGCGCCGTCCTCGTCCAGCTCGACGCCGGCGCTATCGAGACCCAGCCCGTCCGTATTGGGGACGCGGCCTGTGGCCACGAGCACGAGATCGGCTTCGCGCGGTTCATGGTTGGTAACCTTGACCAACAGGCTGCCGTCGTCCTGCTTCTCGATGCTTTCGAACTCCGCATGGAAGCAGAATTCGATGCCTTTCGTCGTGGCGATCTGCAGCAACCGGTCGCGGATAGAATGATCGTACTGCCGCAGGATCACGTCGGAGCGATTGACGAGCGTCACGCGGCTGCCGAGCTTGTTGAAAATCCCGGCAAATTCGTTGGCGATATAGCCGGCGCCCGCAATCACGACGCGCCGCGGCAATTCTTCCAAGTGGAAGACCTCGTTGGAGGTTACCACATGCTCGCTGCCCGGAAACTCCGGCACATGCGGCCATGCACCGGTCGCGATCAGGATGTACTTCGCCGTTTTCGTATCGCCGCTCGCGAGCGTGATCTCATTGGGTCCGCTGACCGTCGCGCGCTCGTGGAAAATCTCCACGTCATGACTATTGAGCGTGTCGGTATAAGCGCCGTTGATCCGCTCCACCTCGGAGAGCACATTGTCGCGCAGCGTAGCCCAGTCGAAATCGGGCTCGCCATCGAGCTTCCAGCCGAATTTCCTAGCGTCCTTCAGGTCTTCTGCGAAATGCGCGCCGTAGACGAGCAGCTTCTTCGGCACGCAGCCGCGGATCACGCAGGTGCCGCCGACCTTGTGCTCCTCGGCGATCGCGACCTTCGCGCCATAGGCCGCAGAAACGCGCGCCGCGCGGACGCCGCCGGAGCCGGCGCCGATCACGAAAAGGTCATAGTCATATTCGGCCATTGGAATTTCCCGCATTGTTGTTCTGTTTGCCGTTCGATCTGGGTAGGCCCGACGTTACACGCAACCTCGGGATTCCCGATCAGAGTGATCGCCTGCGTCCGCCTTACAGCGCGCGATCGATCAGCGCGCGGGTCGACGGATCGAGCGTTAGCGCGTCCTCGTCGTCCGCGATTGCGCGCGCGATATCCTTGCCGAGCTCGACGCCGAACTGGTCGAAGGGATTGATCCCGAGCAAGGCCGCATTTGCGAAGGTGCGGTGCTCGTAGAAGGCGAGCAATGCGCCGAGGCTTGCCGGATCGAGCGTCTCGATCAGGATCGTGCTTGATGGCCGGTCCCCCGGGAAGTTGCGGTCCGCATCGTCCGATGCCCGCCCGGTCATGAGTGCTGAGCCTTGCGCAAAGCAGTTTACGAGCAGCTGCTCGTGATGCGCGGGATCACGATGGTCCCCGGCCTCGGCGACGGCGACGAATTCGGCTGGCACGAGATGGGTGCCCTGATGCAGGAGCTGGAACACCGCATGCTGCGCATCGGTACCGACGCCGCCCCACACGATGGCCGCCGTCGCCCGGTCAGAGGCCTTGCCATTCGACTCCATTTCGAGCTGCTGAAGATAGGGCGCTAGGAGGCGAAGGCGCTCGTCATAAGGGAAAACGGCGCGCGTCTCAGCGCCGCGCGCTTGCGTATAATAGAGGTCGGTGAAAGCCGCGATCACGGGCGCATTATCGCGCCAGTCCGCCAGACGGAAATGTCGGTCCATCGCCGCCGCGCCTTCGAGCAGCTGCTCGAACGCCTCCCAGCCCAGCGCCAGCGCAATCGGAAAACCGATCGACGACCAGAGCGAATAGCGGCCGCCCACCGTTTCGGGAAAAGGCAGAACGCGCGTCTCGTCGATACCGAAATCTACCGCCTTGTCCGGTTCAGCCGTGAGCGCGACCATCTGGCCATAAGGGTCGGCGATCCCCGCATTGCGCAGCCATTGTACCGTGCTTTCGGCGTTGAGCATCGTCTCCGCCGTGGTGAAGCTTTTCGATGCGATCACTACGAGCGTATATTCGGGATCGAACAGGTGGAACGGCCCCTCGAGCGCCACGCCGTCGACATTCGAGACGACGGCGACGTCATAAGCCGGATCCTCCCGGCCCAGCGCATCGATGACGAAATCCGGACCGAGCGCCGATCCGCCGATGCCAAGATGGAGGATATGGCGGATTTCGCCGAGCGCCCCGGCCTCGATTGCGTCGATCAGCGCGCGCATCCGCATGTGGAGGGCATTGGCGAGCGCGACGCTGTCCGGCGCGCCCTGCCCACGCTGCGCCATATGTTCGGCGGCCCGCCCCTCGCTCGCATTCACCGCTTCGCCCGCGAACAGCGCTTCACGCTTGCCCGCCAGATCCTGCGCCTCTGCCAGTTCGACGAACCTGTCGATCAACCGGGCGTCGAGATGCGTCTTGGAAAAATCGAAATAGAGACCGGCCTCTTCGACCGTCAGTCGCTCCAGCCGATCTGGTTCGGCATCGAAAAGGTCGGTCAGGCGGGTCGGCGCGGCGCTTTCGATGGCCTGCCATAGCGTGTCGGTATCGGACATGGCCGCCCTTCTGGCGTGCTCGCGATGGTGCGGCAAGCCGTTAGGCGCGCAGGGGCAGCGACAGGCTCGCGCGCAGGCCCTTTTCCGGGAGGTTCGCGAGCGTGAGTTCGCCGCCATGTTCGCGCACGATCGCACGGGCCAGCGCGAGCCCGAGTCCCGATCCGCCGCGCGCGCGATTGCGCGACCCCTCGAGTCGCGCGAACGGCTCGAACACGGTTTCGAGTTCGGCCACATCGATGCCCGGCCCCCGGTCGTCGATTTCGACGATAGCCGAGCCGTCCGCCTGGCGCACCCGTACCGTGACAGCCTCGCCATAGCGAATGCCATTGTCGATCAGGTTGCGGATCGCGCGCTTCAAGAGATTGGCCCGCCCCTCGACGACCGCTTTGTAGCTCTCCTCGAACGCGACCGGCGCGCCGACATCCCGGAAATCCTCTATCGCGCTGTCGACCAGAGCGGTGAGGTCGAGCGGTTCGGATTGCGCACTAGGCCGACCGAGCCGCGCAAGCGACAGGATATCGTCAAGCGTTTCGGTCATGTCCTCGATCGTTTCGACCATCCGCGCGCGCTCGGCTTCGTCGGAAACATTTTCGGCATGGATGCGCAGGGCGGCCAGGGGCGTGCGCAAATCGTGGCCGATCGCGCCGAGCATATGATCCTTCTCGCCGAGCATGGCCGCGATCCGGACCTGCATGGCGTTGAACGCCTCAATCAGGCCAGCAACATCCCGCGGTCCTTCGACCGGCACCGCCGTTTCTCCATTGCCGTCGGAGAACTCGCGGACCGCGCCGGTGAGCGACCGTAAAGGCCGGGAGATGCGCCGCGCAAAGAGATAGAGCACGAACAGGAGCGCGCCATAAAGGATCACCGTCTGCGCGATGATCGAAATGAGCGCGCCGATCCCGCCCGGACGCACCCGCATCCAGCTGTTGAGCCATTGGCCGTTTTCGAGCTGCACGGAGACGCGGAAGATATCGGGCGCGCGCCGCTCTTCCATGCGCCGCTGGAAGCGTCTTGGCAGTCGCAGTTGCCCGATATCGGCGCGCC
Organism: Parasphingopyxis sp.; assembly: GCF_052168295.1. Taxonomy (GTDB): domain Bacteria; phylum Pseudomonadota; class Alphaproteobacteria; order Sphingomonadales; family Sphingomonadaceae; genus Parasphingopyxis. Next base: position 24,915 of record NZ_JBQLZN010000051.1, read on the forward strand.
CGATCTCGACCGCGCGGGGCGAAAAACCATTTTCCTGCAACGCGTTTGCGAGCCGCCCTTCATATTCTGCGACACGCAGATGAGAGTCCGTGCGAACCGCGCTCTGCGCGTCCACACTCATCATGCCGCGCCGTCGGAAACGCTGCGCGCGCACCGGCAGACCCGCCTCGATCCGCTCGGCTGCGGTGACGATCCGCGCAACGACCGGGCCCGCCGCCTCGGCGAAGCGCAACCGCTCTCCGGCGCGCGCCAGCATCGCGAGATTAATCGCCTGCGCGACGAACAGCGCAAGAGCGACGAGCAGCATGAGCTGGCCGAACAGGCTTTTGGGCCAGAGCCGTTTCACAGTTTCTTGACGTCCGTTGCGAGCGTGTAGCCGCCGCCCCAGACCGTCTTGATCAGCACCGGCGATTTGGGATCGGTTTCGATCTTGCGGCGCAGCCGGCTGACCTGATTGTCGATGGCGCGATCGAACGCATTCGCTTCGCGGCCCTGGGTGAGATCGAGCAACTGATCGCGCGAGAGCACCTGCTGCGGATGCGTCACGAGCGCGAGCAGCAACTGATATTCGCCGGTCGAGAGCGCAACGGACACGCCCTCCCTGTCAACCAGTGTCCGCTCCCCGGCTTTAAGCACCCAGCCGCCGAAACCATAGCTTTGCTGATCGGGCGCGCGCTGATGCACGCCCCCTGCCCCGGCCCGGCGCAATATCACTTTCACCCGTGCGAGCAGCTCACGCGGCGAGAAGGGTTTCACGACATAATCGTCGGCGCCCATTTCCAGCCCGACGATCCGCTCGGTCTCCTCGGACTTGGCGGTGAGCAGAATGACCGGCGTCTCGCTCGTTTCCCGGATATGACGGGTCAGGCTGAGCCCGTCCTCGCCCGGCATCATGATATCGCTGATGACGCAATCGATCGCATATCCGGCCAGCGCCGCGCGCGCGGCATCGGCATCGGCAGCCTGGGTCACGCGGTAGCCGTTCTTGCCGAGAAAGGCGGCGAGCGGCTCGCGAATGCTGCGCTCGTCCTCGACGAGCAGGAGATGCGGTTTGGTCGTCATCGAGCCGGTCATAGCGCGGGATAGAGCGCCAGGCGATATGGCGGGCAGCCGGCCAGGGAAGGCACCGGCTGCCCGCCACGGGCCGCGCGCTTTTCGTTGGGGAGGGGCAAACGCGCGGCCGGGAACCGGGAGAGCGCCCTATCCGCCCTGCCGTTCCGCACGGCGGGCAGCGCGCGCGGCGCGACGCTCTTCACGGGTGACGACGCCGTCGCCGTCCGCGTCGGTGCGGTCAAACCGGGCAAAGGCCATGGCGGCCAACTCGTCGCGCGTGATCAGGCCGTCGCCATTCGCATCCGGGTTCGGCCGATTGGCACGACGCTCGGCCCGGAGTTCGCGCATCCGCTCGCGGGCCTGCCGCCGTTCGGCCTGATCGATCTGGCCGTCGCCATTGGTATCGACTCGGTCGAACATGGCGAGACCGCGTTCACCTGGGACTTCGTCGCGCGTGATAACGCCGTCACCATTGGTATCGAGACGCGCCATCCGGCCGCCGCGACGACCATTCTGGCGACGTTCGGCCCGGCGTTCCGCCCAGCGTTGCCGGCGTTCGGCGCGGACCGCTTCGCGTTCTGCCTGGTCGATCGCGCCGTCGCCATTGGCGTCCGCGCGCGCAAAGCGTTCGTCGAGCGCAGCGTTGAGTTCGGCGCGCGTAAGATTTCCATCGCCATTGGCATCGGCGCGCATGCCGTGCGGCTGGGCGATGGCGGCGCCGGCGGCCAGCACGGCGGCGGCGCTCGAAATCAGGGCAATCTTTCTCATGATCATAATCCTTTACCGTAAAAACCGATCCGGCGGGGTTTCCCGCCACGGCATCGGGAATAGAATGCGAATGTCGCAGGCATTTGTCGGATCGCCGGAAAAGTGTCGCAAATTGTCGCAAATCGGACCCGGCCCGGTCTTGACCCGCGCGGCGCGCTCGTGAAGAGGCCGCCCGATGCTTAGAGAGCTGGACGAAAAAACCGGCAACGGGTCGCCTCAACCGTTTCTGCCGCAGCCACGCCACCGGACGCTGTTGGGATGGCTGCGCCTGATAGTGGCGCTCGCCATACTCGCGATCGTGCTGCGCAGTCTGGTGATCGCGCCGTTCAACATCCCCTCGCGCTCGATGACGCCAACGATGCTGGTCGGCGATTATCTGTTCGTGGCGAAATGGCCCTATGGCTATTCGCGCTACAGCTTTCCCCTTTCGCCCGATCTCTTTGAGGGACGAATCGGCAGCGGCCGCCCGGATCGCGGCGATGTCGTCGTCTTCCGCTCACCCGCGGAGCCGGACAGCAGCTATGTAAAGCGCGTGATCGGGCTACCGGGGGACAGCGTGCAGATGATCGCGGGCGATCTGTTGCTCAACGGCGAAGCGGTGACGCGCGAGGAAATCGAAGAGTTCGCCGAACCGGTCGAAAATGCGAGCGCATGTGTCGGATCGGCCGGAAGTACGAGCAGGATCGAGAGCGCCGCAGACGGATCATTGGTCTGCTATACGCCGCGCTACCGCGAGACCCTGCCTAGCGGGCGCAGCTACGCGATCCTCGATGCGGGCGACAGCACGGCGGACACGACCGAAGAATTCACCGTACCCGACGGTCATTATTTCCTGATGGGCGACGATCGCGACCGCAGCGCCGACAGCCGGTTCACGGCTGAGCCGGGTGGCGGCATCGGCTTCGTGCCGGAAGAGTATATCGTCGGCGAAGCGCTTGTCGTCTTCTGGTCGACGGACGGCTCGGCGCGCTGGATCAACCCGATAAGCTGGTTCACCGCGGCGCGCTGGGACAGGATCGGCACCGGATTTTGATGGTGCGGCGTGTTTGCCGACGCTACAGAGCCCCGCAATGAGAGATAATCCCGATACTCAGGCCTGGCTGACCGATACGCTGCGCCACCGGCCGAACGACCTGACGCTTTTCATCCGCGCCCTCACCCATCCGAGCCTTGGCGAAGCCGATTACCAGCGGCTCGAATTTCTGGGCGACCGGGTGCTCGGGCTGATCGTCTCGACCTGGCTGTACGAGCGCCATCAGAAGGATCCCGAAGGCAAGCTCAACAGCCGCCTCGCCGCGCTCGTATCGCGGACCACCTGCGCGGAGATCGCCCGCGAAATCGGCGTCGCACCCCATATCCGGCTCGGCAAACAGGCGCGCGACGATGGCAGCGCGAATAGCGACAATGTCCTCGGCGATGTGATGGAGGCGCTGATCGGCGCGCTGTACCGCGATGCCGGCTTCGATGCCGCGCGCAGCTTCGTCTACAAGGTCTGGGAAAGCCGCGTCGAAGGCATGAGCCGCGCGCCCCAGCATCCCAAGAGCGCGCTGCAGGAATGGGCTGCCGCCAACCGGGCCAAGCCGCCCGTCTACACCATCGTCGATCGCAGCGGCCCCCAGCACAACCCGAACTTTACGGTCCGCGTCGAAATTCCCAATCGGGACAGCGCCGAAGCCGAAGGTTCGTCGAAACAGGACGCCGAAAAAGCCGCCGCACATGCGCTGCTGGAGAAACTGGGATGAACGATACGTCCTCCCAACGCTGCGGCTTCGTCGCGATAGTCGGCGCGCCCAATGCGGGCAAGTCGACACTGGTAAATGCGCTGGTCGGGCAGAAGGTCGCGATCACCAGCCCGAAGGCGCAGACCACCCGTACCCGCCTCATGGGGATCGCCATCGAAGGCGATACCCAGATCGTGCTGATCGATACGCCGGGCATCTTCGCGCCGAAAAGGCGGCTCGATCGGGCGATGGTCGCGGCGGCCTGGGGCGGCGCGGAGGGCGCGGACCTGATCGCGCTGATCGTCGATGCGAAGGCGGGCTTGAAGGGCGGGATCGAGGCGATGGTGGAAACGCTGCGCAAGCGCCCCGAGCCCAAGCTGCTGATCCTCAACAAAGTCGATATCGCCAAGAAGGACGAACTGCTGCGGCTCGCGGCCGGCCTCAACGCACTGCTGGAACCGCGTGACACATTCTTCATTTCGGCGACGACCGGCGACGGGGTGGACGACCTCAAGGCCGCGCTCGCCGAAGCGATGCCCGAAGGGGCCTGGCACTTTCCCGAAGACCAGGTGTCGGACGCGAGCCAGCGCCTGCTCGCCGCCGAAGTCACCCGCGAACAGCTTTATCACCAACTGCGCAACGAACTCCCCTATGCAAGCGCCGTCGACACGGAGAGCTATAGCGAGCGCAAGGACGGTTCGGTCGAGATCCGCCAGCAGATCCTCGTCGCCCGCGACAGCCAGAAGGCGATCGTGCTCGGCAAGGGCGGCAGCCGCATCAAGCAGATCGGCTCGGCCGCGCGGCAAGAGTTGGGCGAACTGCTCGGCCGCAAAGTGCATCTCTTCCTGCATGTGAAGGTGAAGCCCGACTGGGAGGAAGACCGAACGCTCTATCGCGACATCGGGCTGGACTGGGTGGAGTGACCTAAGCCGCGAGATGCTCGGCGAGGATTTTCACGCCGAGCGCGATCAGGACAAATCCGCCGAAAATCTCGGCCCAGCCCTCGAAGCGCTTGCCGATATGACGCGCGCCGAGTGCGCCGGCGAAACACAGGATCGCCGTGACGATCCCGATGATCGCGCAGGCGAAACCGATCGGAACCGCGAGAAGCGGCAGCGTGATGCCAGCGGCGGCGGCATCGATGCTTGTCGCGATGGCGGCGCCGAAGAGTTGCCAGCCGCGCAGCGCCGGACCTGCCTGAGTATCGTGGCGTGACGCGCGGATCATGTTGAGGCCGAGCGCCGTCAGCAGAACGAAAGCGATCCAATGATCGATCCTCTCGAACCAGCCGACCAGTGCTATGCCGAGCGCCCATCCCAAGAGCGGCATGAGCGCCTGCGCCGCGCCGAATAGGAGCGCGAGTATCAGCGCATCGGCGACGCGGACACGCCCAGCGGCGCCCTGCGCCAGCGAAACGGCAAATGCATCCATGGCAAGCGCCAGAGCCAAGCCGAACAACGCAATCACGATTGCTAGCTCAGCATCCGGTCAACCCATTCCGGCACGAGTTCACCAGCCTTGCCCATCCGGCTTTCGTGGAAGAAGAAGCTGCCCTCGCTAGGGTCGAGATTCATTTCCAGCGTCTCCGCGCCGAACTGCCGGGCGGTCTGGACGAAACCGGCGGCGGGATAGACGGCGCCGGACGTGCCGATGGAGACGAACAGGTCGCAGGTCGACAGCGCCGCCTCAATCCGATCCATTTCGTAAGGCATCTCGCCGAACCAGACGATATCGGGACGCACCTTGCCGCTCTCGCCACATGCTTCGCAGGCAGGCCGCTCGGCCATCCGCCCTTCGAACGGCCGGCGGTCGCCACAGGCGAGGCACCATCCCGATTTGAGCTCGCCATGCATGTGCAGGAGCCGCTTCGCCCCGCCACGCTCGTGCAGATCGTCGACATTCTGCGTCACGATCAGCAACTCGCCCGACCATTCCGCGTCGAGCCGGCCCAGCGCCTCATGCGCCGGATTGGGCGCGACAGTGTGCAGCTTCGCGCGGCGCTGATCGTAGAAATCGAGCACGAGATCGGGATCGCGCGCGTAAGCCTGAGGCGTCGCCACATCCTCGACCCGGTGACCCTCCCACAGCCCGTCCGGCCCGCGAAAGGTCGGCACGCCGCTCTCGGCGGAGATCCCCGCGCCCGTAAGGACTACGATGTTGCGGATATCGGCCATGCGCACCGCCTTAGCCAAGCGAAGCGCCGCGCCACAACAGCAATCTCGTCTTAACCAATCTCGTCTACTTATCAGCAACATGAAATCCAAGGCCGCCATTGGGGCCCGCGGTGGAAGCCGGCGGGGCGCGCTTGAACTTGCCGCACGCTTCACGCTGCCCGGCACGGTGGCGATCGCGCTGATGTTCGAACTGCTGCTCGCCGAGCGCAAATTCGCGATCTTCGGCGGCGGGTTCGGCCAATCGCGGACCCTCGATACGCCGGTCGAAATCGGTATTTTCCTGATCGCGCTGCTGCTCTGCCAGGCGATGGTCTTCTATCTGCTGTTCCGGTTCGTGCGGCGGCTGCACGGGCGCCAAGCCGACACGGTGCGGTTCCATTTCAACTTCCTGTTCTTCGTTTTGCTCGGCTGGTGCGGGGCGCTGATCGCCAAATATCAGGCGCTCGCCTATTTCAGCGATGCCATGAGCTTCCAGATCATCCGGAATCTCGGCGGCGGCAGCCTAATCGACGCACTGCTCTACGTGCTCAGTGAAACCGGACTGATCCTGCTCGTCATAGGCGGCGCGGCGCTCTTCTACTGGATCTGCAACGCACTCTTCCTGCGCCGCATGGCGAAGGAACCGCCATTTCCCGATCGCGCGATCATGACGCGGCGGGAGTTGACGCTTGCGCTGATCGTCCTGCCGCTCTTGCTGTTCGGCGCCAACCGGATCGACGACACGCGCTCCGCGCTCGTCCGGTTCAACGCCGTACTACTCTGGGCCACGCCGCTCCATCAGCTGACCGATTTCGATCGCGACGGCTGGAGCTTCTATTCGCATCCCATCGATCGGCAGCCTTTCGACAGCACACTCCATCCCTATGCACTCGACGTACCCGGCAATGGAATCGATGAAGACGGTTTCGGTGGCGATCTCAGTTTCACAGCACCGCCGCCCGAAACCGCACCGGTAATCGCCGGCGCGCGCGCGCATGTCATACTCATCGTCCTCGAGAGCGCCCGGCACGATGTCGTCGGCCGGATCGTCGACGACCGCGAACTTATGCCCACCGTCAACCGGATCGCTGCGACAGGCAGCCAGGCCGAAGCGGCCTACAGTCATGTCGGATTTACGAGCTTCTCGCTCAAAAGCCTGTTCACGGGCCGGCTCGACCCCGCCCCCGGCGGGCCTTCGCTGGTCGGCGATTTTCTCGCCAACGGTTACGAGGTCGGCATCTTCTCCGGTCAGTCCGAAGATTTTGGTGGTATCGCCGAAACCGTCGGCATGCGCCGGGCCAGCCATTTCGTCGACGCGAACACATTGCGCGAGGAACGCGCTTTCAGCTTCGCGGCCGAAGGATCGCTCTATGTCGATGGCCGGATCGTGTTGCGCGAGTTCGATCGGCACCTGGGCGATCCGGAAAGCTGGCGGACCCCGCAATTCCTCTATTTCAACTTCCAGTCAGCGCATTTCCCCTATCATGCGCCGGGCCGCGAATGGCTGCTCGAAGGCGAACCGATCGCACGCGGCGATATCAGCTTCGCCAATCGCGACCGCGTCCGGCGCAACTATTGGAACGCGATGGCCTATAACGACCTGCTGGTCGCGGAACTGCTCGAGCGCCTCGACCGGCTCGGCGTGCGCGAGGACAGTCTGATCGTCATCACATCCGATCACGGCCAGTCGCTGTTCGAAGACGGCTTTCTCGGCCACGGCCATATGCTCAATGAAGAGCAGACCCGGATCCCGTTCATCATCGACCGGCCGGGCATCGCCATCGGGCGGCCGGTCGGCCTCGCGAACATGCGCGCGATCATTCTGCGCGCCGCAGGTGCCGATGTACCGACGCCGCAGCAGACTGAGGTCTTCCAATATCTCGGCACGCTCGAACAACCGGGACGCATTGGCACGGTCGACGGCAATGCACGCTGGACGGTATTCGATCTCAGCCGCCAGGCGGTGCGCGTCGATGACGGTCCATGGCGCCGCTATGCCGATCTTCCCGCGCGATCGGCGATCCGGCAGGAAACCGACGGTCTGATCGATCGCTGGGCGCACCAACGCTGGCTCGGCGTACTCGAGCGGCGCGACGTGCAAATGGCCGATTAGGCAAAACCTGTCCTAGGCCGGTGCTTTCTGTCATGGTTCGCTCGACAGCGATTGGCGATTCTCGATTTCGCAATGACGGAAGTTCCGGCTTTAGTGCCTGTGATTTTCGTGGCCTTTGCAAAGGAAAATGATGACGCGCATCGGAATAATCGGGAGCAAGGGACGGATGGGCCAGACCATCGCCGCTCTTTTGGAGGACCGCGACGAATTGGCGGGCGGCGTCGATGCGGGCGACGATATCGGCGCGCTGGCCGAGACGAGCGACGTGCTCGTCGACTTCTCCGCTCCTGCCGCGCTCGAAGGCAATCTGACTGCCGCGCGAGAAGCGGGCACCCCGATCGTGATCGGTACGACCGGCCTCGGCGAAGTGCATCACGAACAGATCGACGCGGCGGCAAAGAACATCGCGATACTGCAGGCGGCCAATACGTCGCTCGGCGTCAATCTGCTCGCCCATCTCGTCCGTAACGCGGCAGCGCGGCTGGATGCGGACTGGGATATCGAGATCGTGGAAATGCATCACCGTCACAAGGTCGACGCGCCGTCCGGCACCGCGCTGCTGCTCGGTGACGTGGCGGCCGCCGGTCGCAAGCAGTCCCTGGGCGAAGTCGCCGAGAAAGGCCGCGCCGGGCTCGATTGCGCTCGGACCGAAGGCGCCATCGGCTTCGCCTCGCTGCGCGGCGGTTCGGTCGCGGGCGATCATCAGGTGATATTTGCCTCGGAAGGCGAACGGATCGAGCTTGGCCACCGTGCGGAAAGTCGCGAAATCTTCGCACGGGGAGCGATCAAGGCGGCGCGCTGGCTCGCCGACATGCCCGCCGGGCGCTACGTGATGGGCGACGTGCTGGGCCTGTAGATGAAGAAAGCCGATATCTATCAATTCTACGCGCGTCTGGCGGAGGACCGTCCCGAACCGAAGACCGAACTCGACTATGTCAATCCTTACACGCTGCTCGTCGCCGTAGCGCTATCCGCCCAGGCGACCGATGTCGGGGTCAACAAGGCCACCAAGGCGTTGTTCGAAATGGTCACCACGCCCGAACAGATGCTGGCGCTCGGCGAGGAACGCCTGAAGGATCACATAAAGACGGTCGGGCTTTTCAATACGAAAGCGAAGAACGTCATCCGCGCCGCGCAGATACTGGTCGACGAACATGACGGCGAAGTTCCGGCCGACCGCGAGGCGCTGGAGGCGCTGCCGGGCGTCGGGCGCAAGACCGCCAATGTCGTGCTGAACGAGGCTTTCGGCATCCCGACCATCGCTGTCGACACGCATATCTTCCGCGTATCGAACCGCACCGGGCTCGCGCCGGGCAAAACTCCGCTCGCCGTCGAGAAAAAGCTCGAAAAGGCGACGCCGGAGGATTTCAAGCAGCACGCCCATCACTGGCTGATCCTGCACGGCCGCTATCTGTGCAAGGCGCGCACGCCCGAATGCTGGCGCTGCCCGGTCGCCGAATTCTGCCGGTTCAAGCCGAAGACCGTGGCACCGAAAAGGGCATCGCAGAAACGGGCGCAAAACGCTTAAACGTGCGTTCATGTGATATTGGCTATGCGGACGTTACAAGGAGAAGGCCATGCACCGATCAATTCTTGCTTTGCCGCTCGCCGGGCTGGCGCTTGCCGCCGCGGCGGTCTTAGTCCCGACCCAGTCCTCCGCCGAAGACGAAATCCCGCGCTGGCAACAGGCCGAAGCGGTTGGCGAACCTGAAAGCTGCATACCGCTCGCGCAAATCCGCAACACGCGGGTGCATGACGACCGGACCATCGATTTCCACATGACGGGCGGCCGGGTGTACCGCAACACATTGCCGCAGGACTGCAGCGGCCTCGGTTTCGAGGAAGCATTCAGCTACGAAACGTCGCTGAGCCGCCTGTGTTCGTCCGACATCATCACGGTCGTGCGAACGGCTGGCGGGGGTTTCAATGGCCCAAGCTGCGGCCTCGGCCAGTTCCAGCCGGTCGAGTTTCCTGAACGCGAATAGCCGCCTAGCGCAGCGAAAAACGGGCTAGCGGGCGGCAGCGCTTCCTGCTAGGCGCTCGCCTCACGCACCCGTAGCTCAGCTGGATAGAGCGCTGCCCTCCGAAGGCAGAGGCCACAGGTTCGAATCCTGTCGGGTGCGCCATGATCGCGCACTCGCGACAACACCGACCAGCGATGCGCTGGGTATTAAATACGTACGTGGCCCACCGTACGACGAGCGGCCGTTTCGAGTTCGCTGATGCGACGCAGGCTTCGGCCGAGAAAGGCAGTTTGGCCTTTGCCAATGCACAATTGGGCATTAAGTCTCGCCCAACTCCCTGTTACGGGCGATTTTTTGGCGGCATGAAGGACCGGCAATGGGCGGATTGAAAAAGCTGAAGCATTATTTCGGCGACAAGCCGACCCAGAACCCGCCGCCGCCCGCACCCGCCGCGGCTAATCCAGAAATGTCGGCCAAGCCAAGGGAAGAAGGGCCGGCCGCTCCGCCCAAAAAGGTTGCGCAATCGGCGGGATGGGAATTGGTCCATATGCGCGAGGGCAAGTTTTTCATTGCCGGTCCGGAGGTCGAGCCCCCCGAGCAGCTTACCGTCGAAGGCGTCGGCCCGTGTCGCCCAGTCCAGAGCATCGCCGAGCTGCTGCAGTCCATCAACCTCGTCGAAGATCCGTCTTTCCGGGATCATGCGGTACATTGGCGAACCAGTTTTCAGGGCTTCGAAAGCGTCGCCCTTTCTCCAGTTGCGGAAAAGGACGGTCCGGTAGCGCCGACGAACGGACGCTCGTTGAAAGCAGCTGTCACAGCCGGCGACGGCGGCCAGGAAGGCCGGCTTTTTCTGATATATTCGGATCCCGTATGGGGCAAAAATATTCCGGTAAGACCGGGCGAGAAATGCCAGTTGCGCTGCCGGTTTCAGATCGACGGTCCGCTCAACAAGCGCCCGGCGAATATCAGGGTTTCCCTGGAATTTCGCGACGGCGACGACGCACTGATCGCGTCCGAATCTCGGGAGCTGCTGACCAATGCGGGAGAGGATGCCGAGAAATTCGTAGAGTCAATTTCGCTTCAGGCCGTGGCTCCGCCCCACGCCAAATATATGTTGTTTGTGATCCGCTTATCGGCCGGCGACATCGATAGCGAACGGGGGCAGATCGAACTCAGGATCGGCGAGCCCGCGCTCATGCGCGGCCAAGACTTTGTTGGCGAGGGCTGGACCGGCGACAGCGTGGACCTCGCACCGCTGCGCGCCATCATCGCCGATCCGACCCGGACCGTTTATGTCGCCGACGCCAGCCTGCGCCCCGACGATCAGACCCTGTCGAAAATTACGCTTTGGCAAGACGGCCAGAGCGCGCCGTTGCTTGAATATGAAATTCCAAGTCCGAAGGGATCTCCGGTTGCACAGGTTTTCGCCATCGAAACACCGACGCTGAAGATCAAGGTGCGGGAGTTTTTCGGCACCATCTCCGTACGTATCGACGGCGAGACGATCGGCACGAAATATGTGCGCAGCTTTCAGGGGTTCCGCACATTCCTGTTTACCATCCCTGCGGATTATCTGGATGGCGGCCATCATCTGATCGAAGTGATCGATCGCAGGACCGGCAAGGTGATGGCGCGCGACTATTCGACGATCGCGCATCACAGCGTCCAATGGTCGACGATGGAAACCTATTGCATGCCGCCGCTCGAAAGGCGGATCTCCCCGCGCGCCGCCGACTGGATGCGGGCCTATGAGAGCCAGCTCGAATATTTCGCCGACCGGGACAGGCTTTCGTCACAGGATAAGTGGCTGATGCGGCGCTTGCCCGGGATCCGGGACGTCATCGCCCGAGGGTTCGAGCATAATGCAGACTTCTTTCCCCTGCATTTCGAACAGCCGAAAAAACCGCTGGTCAGCGTCATCATCCCCGTGCACGGCAAATATTCGGTCACGTTCCACTGCCTGTGCTCGCTGTTGCTTGCCCGCAACGACGTCGATTTCGAGGTGATCGTCGTGGATGACGGCTCCCCCGACGATACGGCGGAGCGGCTCGCGGAACACAAGGGCATAACGGTCGTATCCCGAAAAGCGGCCGGCGGCTTTATCGACGCCTGTCATGACGGCGCGGACCATGCATCGGGCGAATATCTGCTCTTCCTGAACAATGACGTGGAAACGACCGCGAACTGGATCGACGAGCTCGTCAAGGTATTCGAGATATTTCCCGGCACCGGTGCGGCCGCTTCCAAGCTGCTGTTCCCCGACGGGCGCCTGCAGGATGCCGGCGGGATCGTCTGGAACACCGGGACCCCGGCCAATTACGGGCGCGGCAAAAACGCGCGCGATCCACGCTTCACCTATTCGCGCGATGCCGATTATCTGTCCGGCGCGGCGCTGATTACGCCGGTCGAGGTCTGGAACGAGATCGGCGGTTTCGAAGACACGCTGCGCCCGGCCTATTTCGAAGATACCTGGTACAGCTTTGCCGTGCGCGAACTCGGCTTGCGTACCATCTATTGCGCGCCCTCCGAAGTGTACCATGTCCAGGGCGTCTCGAACGGCGTTGACGAAAATACCGACACGGGCCTGAAGCGCTTCCAGAAGATCAATCATCCCAAATTCAAACAGCGCTGGGCACGGGCCTATGCGTCCCACGGCGATGAATGGGATCGGGAGGATTTGCAGAAGGATCGCACCGCGACCGGACGTGTACTCGCCATCAGCTGGACATTGGCGCGCCCCGATCACGACGCGGGGAGCTTCGCGCTGCTACAGGAAATGAAAATGATGCAAGCGCTGGGCATGAAGGTGACGCACCTGCCGGGCAACTGCGTATATATGGGCCGCTACAATCAGGACCTGTACCGCCACGGCATCGAATGCATCCACGCGCCTTTCGCAAGCAGTGTCGAGGATTTCCTGATCCAGCGCGGGTCGGAATTCGATATGGTCTACGTATATGATTACGCGACGCTCGAACCGCTGATCGAGCCGATCCGCAAATATGCGCCGCAGGCGAAGATCGTTCTCAACATCATGGACCTGCATTTCCTGCGCGAAATGCGCAAATCGCTCGCAGCGGATGATGGCGGCGCCGAGGAGAATGCACACCGGATCCGCGAAGCCGAGCTCGAGGTGATAAAGCGGTCAGATCTCACGCTGAGTTACAACGATCTGGAGATCGAAATCATAAGCGCGCTCGTCGGCAGTGCGGCCAAGGTCGAGCTCTTGCCCTGGGTGCAGGACACGAAGCCCGGCGGCGCCAGTTTCAAGGAACGCTCTGGCCTATGTTTCGTCGGCAGCTATCGCCATCCGCCCAATGCGGAGGCCGTAGAACATTTCGCGGAATCGATAGCGCCCGGTTTGCGCGCATCGAAATCCGACAACCATCTTCACGTGTACGGCTCGGGCTGGGATAGTGTGTCGAAGACGGTCTCGCACGACAATGTCGACATCGAAGGTTTCGTCGAAGACATCGCCGACGCCTACGGGCGACATCGAATATTCGTTTCTCCGTTGACCAGTGGAGCCGGTATCAAAGGCAAGGTTATTTCTGCCATGGCGCACGGGATACCGACGATCCTGTCCAACGTGTCCGCCGAAGGCATGGCACTGCGGCACATGGAGCATTGCCTGACCGCGAACAGCAAGCGGGAATGGATAGATGCGGTCGAGATGCTGCAAACCGACGAGAAGCTCTGGAACAGGATACGCGATAACGCCCTGGAGTTTGTCGAGGCGAATTTCTCCTTCGAGCGCGGCACCGGAGAGATGCGCGATGTCCTGAGTTCGGTCGATATCTATGTTTGAACGTGCTGCCGCATTCCATGAGTTTCGGACACGGCGCCCGGCCGCACCACGCTGCCGCACATTTCTCGCCATCTTTCAGTCGGCATCCAGCGGAAATCCACCGGTCGGGTTAGAGTAAGGCTATTGTAACGCCCCGGTTCGTACTAATGATCGGATGGGGAACGGGCAGAATCCTGAAGATAGCGCATGATCATCGTCCACTATCATCTGTTTAAGAATGCGGGCACGTCGGTCGACGCAATGCTCCGGACGAATTTCGGCGAGGGATGGTTCGAGCAGGAGTTCGACATCGAGGGCGGCGCGACGAACGCAGATCGGGTCGCAGAGTTTATCCGTGAAAAGCCGGAACTCAGAGTGCTATCGTCTCACACGGCGCTCATGCCGTTACCAGACCTTGGCACCGAGCAGGTTTTCCCCATTGTGTTTGTCAGACACCCGCTGCTGCGGCTGAAATCCGCCTATGTGTTCGAGCGTAAACAAGGCGCCGACACACTCGGCTCGCGATTGGCGCGCGATCATGACTTCGCTGGTTATATAGAAGCCTTGCTCGAAACGCCTGGAGCCAAGCAGGTCCGAAACTTTCAGACACACCGCTTGAGCTTCTTCGATCTCGACAGCGACACTTCTCAGCTTGCCCGCGCCCAGAGAGCCATCCGCGAGCTGCCATTCATCGGTCTGGTCGAGGAATATACCGCCTCGATCAACAGACTGTCAGATTTGCTGCGGCCGACCTTCCCGGATTTTCAGACACTCATCACCCGGGAGAATGTGACATCTGACGATACGCGCACTCCAAGCGTACGCGTCGAGGATATTCGCGCCGAAATCGGCGACAATCTGTTCGACAGGATGGTGCGTGCGAATGTGGACGATCTGGTGCTCTACAATCTGGTGGCGGATAGCTATGCCGCAGCGGCATTCAACGATGCCGCGCATGAAGACGCCGTGTCGATGGCGCAAAGGGCGTAGCGCGCGGCTTCGCTAAATGTAGGCCGGCAGCCTGACCACCACGTTCGTCTTCGTTTGAAGGACACGTCGATGTTGGCAACAGTGCGCCACCATAGCCACGCTATCGTCGATCATCTCTATTGAAACACCCGACAAGGCTCGGTACCGCGTCGCTGCGGGAATATCCTGAAAAACGGACCATATTCCTCCACGGGTCGCGCGACGGCAACTCGCACACGAAACGACGAGAGTTTGCATGACTGACCAGACTACAGCGCGGCGCGGCATAATTCTCGCGGGCGGGTCTGGGACCCGTCTGCACCCGCTGACGATTGCCGTATCGAAACAGCTGATGCCGGTTTTCGACAAGCCGATGATCTACTACCCGCTCTGCACCCTGATGCTGGCGGGCATCCGGGAGATATTGATCATCACGACCCCGCACGATCAGCCGCAATTCAAGAATCTGCTGGGCGACGGCAGTCAATGGGGCATCGACCTCCGATATGCCGTCCAGCCGGAACCCAACGGCCTCGCCGAAGCCTTCATAATCGGCAGGGATTTTGTCGGCAATGCGCCTTCCACGCTGATCCTCGGCGACAACATCTTTCACGGCCATGGCCTTGAACCACTATTACTGAGCGCCGACGCGCGGCGGGATGGGGCCAGCGTTTTCGGTTATCTGGTCAGCAATCCGGAAGCCTATGGCGTGGTCTCGTTCGATAGTGAGGGCCGGGCGGAAAGCATCGAGGAGAAACCAGCAAATCCGAAATCGAGCTATGCCGTGACCGGCCTCTATTTCTACGACGAGAATGTATGCGAAATGGCGGCGTCTCTCGAGCCGTCCGCTCGTGGCGAGCTGGAAATTACCGATCTCAACCGGCTGTATCTCGAGGCTGGGGCGCTGAACGTAGAAATGATGGGACGGGGTTTCGCCTGGCTCGACACCGGAACCCATGGCGCACTAACCGATGCAAGCCAGTTCGTGCGTATCGTCGAAGAGCGGCAGGGGACGAAAATCTGCTGCCCCGAGGAGGTCGCCTGGTACAAGGGCTTCATCGACCGGGACCAGCTGTGCGCGCTCGGCCGTGATCTGCGGAAAAGCGGCTATGGCGAGTATCTGCTCCAGATTGCCGGCGAGAAGATCGCATGAAGGTCATCGACACGGACATAGCCGACGTAAAACTGATCGAACCCAAAGTCTTCGCGGACGACCGGGGCTTCTTCTTCGAAAGCTGGCGCGCAAACACCATGGCCGATCATGGCATCTTGGGGCCCTGGGTGCAGGACAATCACAGCCGGTCCGCAAAAGGCGTTTTGCGCGGCATCCATTATCAGATCCGGCAGGCACAAGGTAAGCTCGTGCGCGTGACGAGCGGTGCCGTACTCGATGTCGCCGTCGATCTGCGACGCTCCTCGCCGACATTCGGCCGATATGTAGCGTATGAACTGAGCGCCGAGAACAAGCGCATGCTGTGGGTACCGCCGGGCTTCGGACATGCCTTTCTGACGCTCGAGGACGAGACGGACTTTCTCTATAAATGCACCGACTATTTCGCGCCCGAGCATGACCGGTCGATCGTCTGGAACGACCCGGATATTGGCATCGACTGGGGCCTCGGCGCCGGCGAGACGCCCGACCTGTCCGAGAAAGACGCGAACGGTGCATTGCTGCGAGACGCAGAGCTCTACCCATGAGGGCAGTCATTTTCGGAGCCGGCGGACAGGTGGGCAGGGCTTTGCGGGCGAACCTGCCGGAAGGCATTGCCGTGGAGAGTTTCGCGCGCGAAGATATCGATATCGCTTCCGCCGACGCAGTGTTCGCGGTAATTAAAAACACCCGGCCCGATGTCGTGATCAACGCCGCAGCCTATACGGCCGTCGACCGAGCCGAGGCCGAGACGGATACCGCCTTTCTGATCAACGCCAAGGCGCCGGGCCATATCGCCGAGGCCTGCAAGGCTGTGAGCGCACGCCTCGTGCACATGTCCACCGACTATGTATTCGACGGCACCAGTGAGCGCCCCTACCGGCCGGACGACCCAACGCATCCGGTCAGTGCCTATGGACGCTCCAAGCTTGCCGGCGAACACGCAGTCCGGAAGACGCTTCCCGACGCGGCGATCGTCCGCACCGCATGGGTCTATGCGGCGGGTGGTGCAAACTTCGTCGTGACCATGCTCCGCCTGATGGGCGAGCGCGATGAACTCGCCGTCGTTGCCGATCAGATCGGCACGCCGACCCATGCCGACAGCCTCGCCCGCGCGCTATGGAAGCTTGCAGCGAACGGTGCGGAGGGCGTCTTTCATTACACCGATGCCGGTGAAGCGAGCTGGCACGGCTTTGCGACCGCGATCGAGGAAGAAGCGCGCGCGCTGAACATGATCGACGGCTGCACCGTCCGCCCCATCACGACCGCGGACTATCCGACACCGGCCGCCCGCCCGGCCCGCAGCCTGCTCGACTGCACGGCAACCTATGCGATAACCGGACCGGCAAACCATTGGCGCGAGGAACTGCGTATCATGCTCGACCAGCAAAAGGCTCTTTCATGAACATTGTCCTCATCACGGGCGGCGCCGGCTTTATCGGCGCGAATTTCGTGCGCCATTGGCGCGCACATCATCCCGACGACAGCGTGATCGTGCTGGACGCGTTGACCTATGCGGGCAATCGGGAGAGCTTGGACGGCGTGGAGGGCATCGAGTTCATCGAGGGCGATATCCGCAATTTCGAGCTGGTCCACAAACTTGTCGGCGAGCGCGGAGTCGACCGGATCGTGCATTTCGCCGCCGAAAGCCATGTCGACCGCTCGATCTCCGGCCCGGACGTCTTCATCGACACCAATATCATCGGCACCTTGTCGCTGCTGAAAGCCGCCAAGGCGCATTGGCTGGACAAGGGCAGCGGGCGGCCACATCGCTTCCACCATGTCTCGACGGACGAAGTCTATGGCAGCCTCGGTCCTGACGATCCGGGCTTCAGCGAGACGACGCCCTATGCGCCCAACTCGCCCTATTCGGCGTCGAAAGCGGCGTCCGATCATCTCGTGCGCGCCTATCATCATACCTATGGGCTCGACGTGACAACGTCCAACTGCTCGAACAATTACGGGCCATACCAGTATCCGGAAAAACTGATCCCGCTCTTCATCCTGAACGCGCTGCACGGCAAGCCTCTACCGATTTACGGCGACGGTCAGCAGCGCCGCGACTGGCTGCACGTCGCAGATCATTGCGCCGGAATAGATCTTGTCATCTCGGAGGGCCGCAGCGGGGAAGTCTACAATATCGGCGGCGGGGCCGAATTGCCGAACCTCGCCGTGATCGACAAGATTTGCGCCGCGATCGACACCGCTTTCGAGACGGAACAGGGGATCGCCGATACCTATCCGGAGGCGGCGGCCGCAAATGGGAAGCGCACTGAAACGCTCAAGACCCATGTCGAGGATCGGCTGGGTCATGACCGCCGTTACGCGATCGACGAACGCAAGATAGCGGGAGAACTCGGCTATCGCCCGGCGCGCACTTTCGAAGAGGGGTTGTCTGAAACCATCCAATGGTATCTGGGCAATGAAGCCTGGTGGCGAACGGTCTCGGCAAAGACATAATAGGGGCACGGAAACCGGCGAATGACTTTGACCCCATCCAAGCCAAAACTTTTCATCCATATCGGGCAGGCAAAGACCGGCAGCAGCAGCTTTCAGTTTCTCATACGCAAGAGCGAATACCCCGGCTGGCTGTATCCGCAGACCGGACAATGGCCGGACGGCGCCCATCACAGGCTTCTATTCGCATTTGACGGCGTCGAAAAGCGTGGAAACATAGATATCGAACCGTTCGAGAAGCAGCTCGCGGCTCTTCAAGCCGAGATCGAAAAAGCCTCAGGGTCGAACGTAATCCTCAGCAGCGAACTGGTCTTCGGCGGCAAGAACGGTATCGAATTCGTCAAAACTCTGCAGGCCGCTCTCGGCCGGCATTTCGAACATACCGAAATAGTCGCAGTCTACCGCAGCCATCTCGAACTCGCATCGTCGCTCTACAATCAACAGATCAAAGACGCCGTTTGCGCCGAGACACGCGATCCCGACACCTATCTCGGCGAAATAGCGTCTTCGCTCCAATATGCGCCAATCATCGAGAAGTGGGAAAATGCCGGCTTTCCTGTCCGCTTGCTATCCTACCATCCGCGGGCGACTTACCTCGATCGCATGACGTCGGCATTCGGATTGGAGCCGTTCGAAGGAGAAATTCCGCGGCGAAATCCCTCGCTGCCACCACTCACGACATTGGGGATCCTCGCAGCAAACCGTTTCACGGAGAATAGCGAAGAACTGGCACGCCTATCCGTGCAAATACGCAAGAATCGCGCTTTAAAAGCGATCCCGACAAGCGGTAGTCTCCTGTTCTCGGTGGGAGCGGCAGACCGTTTCGAACTGTCCCTGAAGCGCGATCGAGAATTCGTCAAAAATCACGGGGAACCAGACTGCGTCCAGTCACAGTACCGACCGGAACCTCTTCGCATATCCCAAGACGCCGCGCGGCAATTCTTCGATTGCCTCGCCGAGTTCGATATTGCTTCAAACGATCAGGAAGCGTTCCGGGATACGATGGCGCCCTATATCTCTTAGAATAACGGGGACGCGTGAGCCTTCAGCATGTATCGAAAGGATGTTGGATCAGGATGGTACGTCGTTTCGCACCCCGGCCCGGCGCATCACGCCGTAAATGGCTTGAGCTACTAGAAAAAACCCGCATATAGGACTTACCCGAACCTACAGGACGGCCGCGATGCCGGTCTGGGAGTGATATCATGTCGACGCAGTTTCTTATCGTCAGAGCTGGCGGCTTTCGGGACGGCTGGCTCTCGACCAGAGCGCTCATAGAAATTCTGCCCGGCGCGTCGGTAACTTTAGAGCTTTTCCTGCCTTCTGCCGCACAATCCGAACGCAAGCAGTTTCGCATATTGGCGGGCGACAAGGAATTAGCGGAGCATATCGAACGAGACAGCTTCAAGACGATCGAAGATATCCGCTCAAACGACAGCTGCAATTTGGTGGAAATCACATGCGCCGAGCAGGAGAACGCTATCGCGGCGGAAAAAAGATCGCTCGGTATCATGCTGCACAGGGCCTTAAGCGATCATGGAGAAATGCAAATACTGTTCGAGCCGGAGAGAAATTGGCAATATTTCGAAAACCTGTACGCGTCAGCGAAAAACGGGCAGCGAGGCCACAGTTCCTTCATGCGTAGATTATTGAGCCCGTTCGAGAGCTCGAAAGTTTGAACAAGTTGCATAGAGAATCGGCGACAAATCAGCAATTTCGACCTTTGAGCAAGATCGCCAGTCGATCCGTCCTACCGAACCTACATTATAACGTCTGCAGAGCCGTCGCGACATTGCCGACTCAAACAAGGCGTGCATAGGGGCGAGGGCTAAGAGAACTGGCCGTCACGGCCGCCCCTCTCCAATCTGACACGAGGCCGACATACGTCATCATATCAATTGTGATACTGTCGCTCGTAGATCAAAGAAGGCGCTCGAGATGCCGCTAGCTTCAAACACAGCCGGAAAAGCCAGAGCTCACCCATGCCGCTAGTCTCGATCGATGCCCGCGAAGCGGTGCAAATCCGGAAAGACAACGAATTTGCCACCTGGGGGTCGCGCAATACCGAGAACCGAGTCGAGCCGGTGGCAAACCCCGCGTTCGAGGTACCTTTCGCGCTTTCCCCCGGTGAGAAGATTTTCACCATCGGCTCCTGCTTTGCGCGTAACGTCGAAGGCGAGCTGGTCCAACGTGGTTTTCGGATTCCCATGCGCGAGTTGTTCCGCCAACGTGAGTTCGCCGACCTGCCCTTCGAAATCGTCAACAATTTCGGGACGCCTTCAATCTACAACGAATTCGCATGGGCCTTCGGCGAACAGCAATACGACGAACGGAAAAACATCGTCGCCACCGGCACCGACAAATATATCGATCTCCACATGGTCAACAGTATTCGGCCAGCACCGCTCGAAACGGTGCTGAAGCGCCGGCGGAGCCTGATCAATGCGACACGCATCCTGGCTGAATGCCCGGTGATGATTATGACGCTCGGCCTCGTCGAATTATGGTGGGACAAGGAGACCGAGAGCTACTTGAATACGGGCCCGTTGCCCTCGGTGCTCGAGCATCAACCAGACCGCTTTGCATTGCATGTGCTGACTTTCGAGGAATGCTATTCCTATCTACGCAAAGCGCTCGATATCGCTTTCGCCAATTCGAAAAACGGCCTCTCGGTCGTTCTGACCGTGTCTCCAGTTCCCATGATGGCCACGCACCGGAGAACGGACGTGATAACGGCCAACAGCTATTCGAAGTCCGTGCTGCGTGCCGTTGCGGAACAGCTTGTCGCGGAGACGCCGCAAGTATCGTACTTCCCGAGTTTCGAAACCGTTTCCCTGAGCAACCGAAGCTTCGCTTGGGCCGACGATTTCGTACATGTAAACAATGATATGATCGCGCTCAACGTCGAACGCATGGTCAACGCCTTCACCGGTAACGAGACGAACGCTTCCGCAATATTGAGCAAACTGGAGCCAGAACAAGCCGAATCGGCCGAGGCGTTGCTGTTGGCGGAAAGAGCGCGCGAAGCGAGAGCGTCCGGCGACGAAAAATTCTTCGCCGAGCATTCCGATGCCACCGAAACTTCGCCAGCCTTCGCTTTGGAATATGCGAAGTTTCTTTACGACCAGCAGCAGTATGAAAGAACGCTCAACGTCGCGAAGAAGGACCAGCGGCCAGCGATGCAAACGCTTGCGGGTCGCAGTCTCATTGCTTTGGGAGAACCCGAAAGCGCGCTCGAGATTCTGCGCCCGCTCTGCCATAGTGACCTGAAGGACACCGCGCACTGGCAAGCTTATATCGAAGCCGCCATCGCCATGCGATCCGCAGGCAGGCTGGTGGAGGCGGAAAAGGAATGGATCGAGTATCAGCCGCGTAACATGGCCTATGCCCAGGCGACTGTGGGCCGTGCACTACATGTCATGGGTCGCCACGATCTTGCGGTTGACCGCTTGCTGACCGCTGCTGCGCGGCCCGACAGGCATATCGCGACGGTGATCAGTTGCGCTGCCTGTCTTTACGCCCTGGATCGACATAAGGAGGCCCAAGAAACAATCAGCGGCGTGCATGGAAAAACGGACTGGCAAATGCGGCAGATCCGCCGCCTGAAGAGGCGTATCGACAATGCGCTCTCCTGAATCGGACGCGCCTCTGGCAGCGCCTTTCCCGACCGTGCGTGTCGCGTCAGATAATCAACGCCCGGTTGTACCTCAGGTTTCTGTAATAGTGCATGATGCGGACCGCATGATCCGGTGCGAACTCCCGGTCCGCGGTTCAAGCATTCGATTGCGTGAGGGGAAAAGCGGTTGGTTGTGGATCACGGCGGTTGCTCGCGAGCGCGATGAAGCAATGGGGCTTGAGTTCGAGCCAGAAAATCCCGGTTTTCGCCAGATCGCTGCCGACGGACGCGCGATCCAAACATGGCTGCTTTTCAGTCCGCACGATGATGTAGTGCTTACAGGACTGTCCGGGCACGACACCATCGAGTGTTTCGTGGGATCCTTACCGGATCCGCTAATCCCGTTCGCGACGGGTAGCGCGGCGAAGCGAGACGCTCTGATCGATATGCTCGCGTCGATCTGTTCGGGCCGAGATTTTGAGCGCCCATATAGATCAGCGATAGCCGAAACGCAGATTTTCGACCTGTTGTGCGGCGGCAGCACGATCGCGCAACGCCTGGGCTTCAACAAAACGGAGGCCCGTCTGTTGCAGGCCGCGTTGGAAATCCGGCGATCGCCCAACCTTCTTCGCCTTCTCTCCTACGCCAATGCCAAGGCGCAGGATTATGCCGCCGCCATAATAGCCGCAGAAAAGGCGCTCTCGGCAAAACCCGGCCTTGCCGAGAGCGCTTTTCGCAATCATTTGACGGAACTGTGCGCCTATGGGGACCTCGCCGACGAGTTGAACCAGATCGCCACGAACCAACCCAAATCGCGAACCGAGAGCTGGGCAATCGCCTATTGCCTTCACAACGCACTGCCGCATGCGCAGGGCGGTTATGCGATGCGCAGCCATGCGCTGGCGGCGACGATGCTGCGACGGGGGCGATCGATGACCGTCTTCGCTCGCCCCGGCTTTCCCAGCGATAATGCGGGGGCGGTCGATGACGTGCCCGCGAGCGAGCAGGTCGGTGACGTCTATTATCATTTCGAGAACGGTTTTGGCCGTCGCGGCCGTGCGTATGGTTATATTGCCGAGGCTGCCGACTATTTCGAACGCGTTTTCGCGGCCAACGATATCGGGCTGGTCCATGCGGCCACGAATTTCTGGACCGGGTTGCCCGCTGCGATCGCGGCACGCCGGCTGGGCCTCGCCTTCGTTTACGAGGTGCGCAGCTTCTGGTCGATCACGCGCGACGCCCGCGAGCCCGGTTTCTCAACGAGCCCGCAAGGACGGCGCGACGATGCGCTCGAGACCATGGTTCTGGCTATGGCCGACCAGGTCCTGACACTCAACGAGGCGATGCGTGACAGGATTGTCGAGATGGGCGTCAACCGGGACCGCGTCACGCTTATCCCAAATTGCGTCGGTCCTGAGCGTTTTGAACCACGCCTGACCGAGGACGCGCTGAGAAGCCATTTCGAGATCGAACCGGACGAGATCTTGATCGGGTATATGGGCGCGATGCTCGGCTATGAAGGTATCGATCTGTTGGTGGCGGCCGTCGCGCCGCTTATCCGCGAGAATGACCGTATCAGGCTACTCATCGTCGGGGCCGAAGCTGCCAATCGCACCCAGCCAGGAACCATCGAATATGATCTGGAACGCCAGATCGAAGCACTCGACCTGGGTACGCATATCCGTCTCGTCGATCGCGTGCCGCCTGACACGGCGCGGGCCTTCTACGCGCTCCTCGATATCTGCGCCTATCCGCGCCGGGCATTCGAGGTCTGCGAACTCGTTTCGCCGCTTAAGCCGTTAGAAGCCATGGCCATGGGCAAAACGGTCATCTGTTCGAGCGTCCGGGCACTGCGGGACATAGTAGAAGATGAAAGCACCGGCCTGATCTTCGAGAAAGACGACATCGATGACCTGCGTGCGACCCTGCGCCGCGCCGTCGAGGACGAAGCGTTGCGCGCGCGGCTGGGCGAAACGGCCCGCGATTTTGTTCGAAAGGAGCGCAGCTGGGAGCGAATCGGCGAATCGGTCGACACTGCATATCGGCGTGCGGCGGACGCGGAGCCGCAAGATGGCGCCAGATTACGGGCTTTGGTCGAAGGGCATTTCGATGTGCCGGAGAATATTCAGGCGGTTCGCTCAGCCCTTGGCGCAGACCGTTGACTGCGCTGTTAGGTCCGCTTTAGGCATTTTCGGCTAGGACCGTGCCGGAGACGCACAGGGCCGAAGCGGCTGGGTTGGGGACATTCATGAAGATTCTCATAGTCTTCGGCACGCGCCCCGAAGCGATCAAAATGGCGCCCGTCGTCAGGGCGTTTCGCGCCGACCCGGCCTTCGAAACGATCGTCTGCGTCACCGGTCAGCACCGGTCCATGCTCGATCAGGTCTTGGCCCTTTTTGATATCACACCCGATATCGATCTCGATATCATGAAAGCCGAGCAATCGTTGACCGACGTGACCGTCGGTACGATGACGGGGCTTGAGACTGTACTCGCGACGCGCAAGCCTGACGCCGTACTGGTCCATGGCGACACGACGACGGCAATGGCGGCGGCGATGGCAGCCTTCTACGCGCAAATCCCGGTCGGCCATGTCGAAGCCGGTTTACGAACTGGCGATCTGACCGCTCCGTGGCCCGAAGAGATGAACCGCCGCGTCGTCGACCTCGTATCGCGCTGGCTGTTCGCGCCGACTCAAACCGCGAGTGACGCGCTGCGCAAGGAGGGCGTCGATCCGGAGCATATTCACATCACGGGCAATACGGTGATCGATGCGCTGCTCTCGGTTGTTGACGATATCCATGCCGACGGCACGAAAAAGGTTTCGCTCGATCGGCAGTTCGACTTTCTCGATCCCCGTAAGCGGCTGATCGTCGTGACCGGCCATCGGCGCGAAAATTTCGACGGCGGGCTAGAATGTATGTGCAAGGCGCTGGCGCGTCTGGCACAGCGCGGCGATGTCGAGATCGTCTATCCCGTGCATCTCAATGCCAACGTGCAGCGTGCTGCAAAGGGCGTTCTGGCTGATACCGCCGCTGTCCATCTTATCGAGCCACAGGACTATCTGCCTTTCGTCTATCTGATGGACCGGGCGCATCTGGTGATTTCCGATTCGGGCGGTATCCAAGAAGAGGCACCGTCGCTCGGCAAGCCCGTGCTTGTGACGCGCGACGTGACGGAACGCCCCGAGGCCATCGCGGCGGGTACCTGCCGGCTGGTCGGTACCGATCCCGATACGATCGTCGGCGAAGCGGAGCGACTGCTGGACGACGATACCGAATATGCGCGCGTCAGCGCCATCAAGAACCCCTTTGGCGATGGCACCGCCGCCGCGCAGATAGTAGAGGCGATGAAACATGCCGCATGAATTCGAAACGATCTGCGTCGTCGGCCTGGGCTATATCGGCCTGCCGACGGCCGCGACGCTGGCATCGGCCGGTTTCACGGTGAAAGGCTGCGACGTGACGCCGCATATCGTCGAAGAACTCAATGAAGGTCGTGCGCATTTTCCCGAACCCGATCTCGACATGCTCGTGCGCGGTGCGGTGAGCAGCGGCCGTCTGACCGCTTATACCGAGCCGCAACCGGCCGACGCGTTCGTCATCACCGTACCGACGCCGATACGCGCCGATAAGTCGCCCGACATGTCCTATGTCGAAACCGCCGCGCGATCAGTCGCCCCGGTGCTCGCCAAGGGCAATTTGGTGATCCTCGAATCGACGAGCCCGCTCGGCGCGACGGAGTCCGTCGCCGATATCATTCGCGAGGCACGGCCCGATCTTGTAGATGGCGACGCGCTCAGCATCGCCCTCGCGTACTGCCCTGAGCGCATCCTGCCTGGCCAGATGGTCCGCGAACTCGTCCAGAACGATCGCATCGTGGGTGGACTCACGCCTGCTGATTCAGAGTGCGCGCGCGATCTCTACGCTAGCTTCGTGCGGGGCGAGATTCACATGACGGACGCCAAAACCGCCGAGCTCGTGAAGCTGATCGAGAATGCCTATCGCGACGTGAATATCGCCTTCGCCAACGAGGTCGCGAATATCTCCGAAGCCCACGGCCTCGATCCATGGGAGGCCATCGGGCTCGCCAACCGCCATCCGCGCGTCGACATTCTTAATCCGGGCCCCGGCGTGGGCGGCCATTGCATCGCTGTCGATCCCTGGTTCCTGATTTCGAACAATGGCGACCTGACGGGCCTGATGGCCGAGGCCCGGCGCGTGAACGACGGACGCCCCGAAGCGGTGCTCGAAAAGGTCCGGGCGGCGGCCGCGAAAACCGAGTCGAAGAAAGTTGCCTGCCTGGGCCTCGCCTTCAAGCCCGATGTCGACGACCTGCGCGAGAGCCCGGCGGTCGATATCGCCGTCGGTCTCGCCGAGGAGGGCTTCGAAATCTGCGCGGTCGAACCGCATGTCAATGCGCTTCCGGAAAAGCTCTGGCGGCACGATTCGATCCGACTCGCCGGTTTCGAGGAGGCGCTCGCCAAGGCC
>NZ_JBQLZN010000052.1:0-8693 GCF_052168295.1 Parasphingopyxis sp.
TCCGCTGACCGGCAAGAAGGGCGCGAAGCTCGATCGCGTGCGCGTCTTCGCCAACAGCCATTACGTGACGCCCGGCCCGACGATGAAACAGGCGATGGAGGCGATCAAACGCGAGCTCGAGGTGCGGCTGAAGGAATTGCAGGACGCCGGGATGCTCCTGGAGGCGCAGCGACTCGAGCAGCGAACCAATTTCGATCTGGAGATGATCGCGGCGACGGGAAGCTGCGCCGGCATCGAGAATTACAGCCGCTTCCTCACCGGCCGTCTCCCCGGCGAACCGCCGCCGACGCTGTTCGAATATCTGCCCGACAATGCCTTGCTCTTCGTCGACGAGAGCCACCAGACGATCCCGCAGGTCGGCGCGATGGCGCGTGGCGACCATCGGCGCAAGCTGACCTTGGCGGAGTATGGCTTCCGCCTGCCGAGCTGTATCGACAACCGGCCCCTGCGCTTCAACGAATGGGACGCGATGCGCCCGCAGACCGTCTGCGTCAGCGCAACGCCCGGCCCCTGGGAGATGGAGCAGACGGGCGGCGTGTTCAGTGAACAGGTGATCCGGCCGACGGGCCTCACCGATCCGCCAGTTCTCATCCGCCCGGTCGAGGAGCAGGTCGACGACTGCATCAACGAATGCCGCGAGACCGCGAAAAAGGGCTATCGCACGCTCGTCACGACGCTGACCAAGCGCATGGCTGAAGACCTGACCGAGTTCATGCACGAGGCGGGATTGCGCGTCCGCTATATGCACAGCGATGTCGAGACGCTCGAACGCATCGAGCTGATCCGCGATCTCAGGCTCGGCGTCTATGATGTGCTGGTCGGCATCAACCTGCTGCGCGAAGGCCTCGACATTCCCGAATGCGGGCTGGTCTGCATCCTCGACGCCGATAAGGAGGGCTTCCTGCGCAGCGAGACGAGTCTCGTCCAGACGATCGGTCGCGCGGCGCGCAATGTCGAAGGCCGCGTGATCCTCTACGCCGACCGCATCACCGGTTCGATGGAACGCGCGATCGCCGAAACCGACCGCCGCCGCGAAAAGCAGCTCGAATATAACGCCGAGCATGGCATCACGCCGAAGACGATCCAGAAGAATATCGCTGATATCGTCGCGCATACGGCGTCGAGGGACCAGGTCACCGTCGATACGGGCGACGAGGAGGTCAATAATCTCGTCGGCCACAACCTGCGCGCCTATATTGAGGACCTCGAAAAACGCATGCGCGCGGCCGCGGCGGACCTGGAGTTCGAAGAGGCCGGCCGCCTCCGCGACGAGATTCGCCGGCTGGAAAGCGAAGAGCTGGGCCTGCCCGCAGACGAGCAGGTGGCGCGACCCAAGGGCCGGGCGACGGAGGGACGGCCGGGCACGCGAAAGCTGCGCTACGGCAAGACGCAGCGGAAGATGCGATAGGCTGTGCCGCCGATTTGATCGAAGTCATTTTCGCCCGCGCGTCTCTTGGGTTAGACTGCTTCTAAACGCGCATAGGAGAGTCGCCCATGGCCCGCACCCCAGATCTCGATCCCGAAGGTACCCGCCTGCCTATTAAATTCGACGGCACGTCGAACGGGGAATTTTTCCCGCGGCCGCCGACCGTGAACCAGCATCATGCGAACCGGATCGCCCATGAGACGGCGACGGAAAACGCGAAGAAGCTCGGCATGGGACGGCGGGCGTTTCTCGTTTCCTCGATGGGCGCGGCGGCAACGCTGGCGGCGTGCAACCGGGCCAATCCGGGTTCGGGCGGCCATTACGCCGTGGCGCAGGAAGCGGCTTTCGAACCGGCGGCAGCCGATGCGGCGGTCGGCGGCGAGGAATTCATCTTCGACGTGCAGACCCATTGCGTCGACCCTTCCGCCGCCTGGGCGACGGGACGCGACGGGCAGATCTGGGAACAGGCGCTCTCCCGCGCCTTCGGCCAGTCCACCCAGTGCACGGACGGCAGCTATGACTGCTATTCGGCGCAGACGCTGGCCCGCGAAGTCTATCTCGACAGCGATACCGATGTCGCCGTCGTCTCCGCGCTCTGGGGCACGGCGGACAGCAACCCGACGCCGATCGAATATGCCGCCGAAGCGCGCGGCATTATCGAGCAGATCGGCGGGGACGGGGCGCGCTGCCTGATCCATGGCGGCGTGCTGCCCAACGACCCCGGCGAGCTAGAGGCGATGGACGAAAAGGCCGAAGTGCACGGCGTCGACGCCTGGAAAATGTATCCGCAATGGGGACCGGACGCCGAGGGCTTTTTCCTCGACGAAAGCGACTATGCGGACCGGACCTTTGATAACGCCCGCCGGCTCGGCAAGACGATCATCGCCGTGCACAAGGGCATCACCCTGTTCGGCCTCGATCCGCTCTATTCGAGCCCGCGTGACATGGGCAATGCGGCGGTGAACAATCCCGACCTCACCTTCCTCGTCTATCATTCGGGGTTCCAGCCCGGCGTGACCGAGAGCGCCTATGATCCGAACGGCGGCGGCGTCGACCGGCTGATCAAGGCGCATCGCGATGCGGGGCTCCGGCCGAACGAGGGCAATCTCTATGCCGAGATGGGCTCGCTCTGGCGCTATTTCATGGGCCGGCCGGACGAGGCCGCGCATGTCATGGGCAAGCTGCTCGGAACCTTTGGCGAGGAGCGGATCATCTGGGGCACGGACTCGATCTGGTATGGCAGCCCGCAGGATCAAATTCAGTCATTCCGCGCGTTCGAGATATCGGAGGAATATCAGGAACGCTTCGGCTATCCGGCGCTGACAGCGGAGGCGAAGCGCAAGATCTTCGGCCTCAATGGCGCGGCCGTCTACGGCCTCGATCTCGGCGAAGTGGCGGCGGACAGCACTCTGCTTGAGCGCCGCGCAGACTATCGCGCGAATCCCAATCCGAGCTTTGCGACCTATGGCCCGAAAACGCGGCGCGAGTTCATGGCGAACTGGGCGGCGCATGGCGGGCGGCCGGGGTAGAGGGAGCCCTCTGTCAGACCTTCGGCTTCGCCTCAGGCGCGGCACCAGTCCGCTCCCCCTCCCGACCTCCCACAGAGTACAATGAATGGGAGGTCGGGAGGGGGAGCGGGCTGGTGCGGCGATTTCCCGAAAGGGAAATTCTGACAAAAAGGGCGGCGGAACCGAAGCCCCGCCGCCCTTTCGGCAAACAAAATCGGAGCGATTACGCCTCTTCGAGGTTCGTCGCCGCCATCTTGCCGTTGCGGCTCTCTTCGAGCTCATAGGATACGCGCTGGTTTTCCTTGAGCGTCGTCATGCCCGCGGCCTGGACGGCGGTCATATGAACGAAGGCGTCGTTGCCGCCCTCTTCGGGTTCGATAAAGCCATAGCCCTTTTGTTCGTTGAAAAATTTCACTGTGCCAATCGGCATATTCCTATTCCCTATATTGGGCCGCCCCCGCCACGCGGGCAGCGGTAATGAGCCCCATCCGAACGCCGGATGCGGCCTGCGTCTGCATGCTGATGTATTGAGGGAATAGAGGGCGCCGCGCGCCTTAGTCCGTCGCCACGTGCGACATCGGCAGTGAGGCGCGTATAAGGCCGCGGAAGATAAAGGGCAAATGAAAGCGGTCGGACGCCTTTCCCCCTCTCGCCGCCATGGTGCCACACAACGCCAAATGCTCGTGCCGGACCATCCCTCTTCGCTTGATATCGGGCCGTTTCCACCCCATTGATGGGGAAAGAGATTCCCTTGGGAGAATTCCGTGCGTCCGATCCTGTTTCTTGTCCTGCCAGCCCTCGCTCTATCCGCCTGCGCGCGTACCGAAACACCCGAAGAGGCGCGTGCCGCGGCGCAGGCCGCGCAGGCCGAATATGAGCGGCTGGCCGCAGAGGCGCGCGCCGAAAGCGGCGAAGAGGAAGTGCTCTCCGGCACCTCGCCGGGGCAGATCGACACGAGCGGATCGGGCGATATCACGCCCGGCGTCTGGAGCGTCGTGACGGTAGACGACGAGCGCACCGCGCAGTTCGGCGTGGAGGGCGGATCGCCGATCGTGACGATCAATTGCGAGCTTGGCGGCGGGATCGATATCCGGCTGATCGGCATGCCGCCGCAGGGCGGATCGGGCACGGTCTATATCAGCACGCCCGAGGGCGGATCGACCTTTACCGCGTCCGAAGCGACCGGCGATGTCGCCGCCGCCTATATCTCGGTGCCCGCGGCCGATCCGTTTATCGGCCGGCTCATCGGCGGCAACGGGCCCTACTCCATCCGGCTCGGCGGCGACCAGCGGGTCACCATCCCGGCCGACGACGTGCTCACGAGCATCGTCAGTGCCTGCGACCGGCGCGATGCGTCGGCAGAAGCGGCCGAGCTCGACGCGGCCGTACCGTCCATCAACGGCGTGGAGCCGGCGGAATGAGCGCGCTCGGGTTCAACAGCCTGACGGCCGCGGCGACGATCTTCATCGCGCTCGGCGCCTGTTCTGCCGCCCCGGCGCCCGCGCCCGCCCAGAACGGCAGCGAAGCCGACTGGCGCGATATTCCGCTCGCGCCCGGTACCTGGGTCTATCGCGAGGACGAACGCGGTTCGCTCGCCCTTTATGGCGAGCCGAATGCCGAAGCTCTCTTCCTCGTGCGCTGCAATATGTCCGACCGGCGTATCGTTTTCTCGATGGCCGGGGAGATGACCGGCGGATCGGGGACGATGGCGTTCCAGGCGACCCATGGCGACACAAGCTATGCGGCGCAGAACGGATCGGGCGCGCAGCCCTATATCGTCGCCGCCACCGCCGCGTCGGACGACTATCTCGACAAGATCGCCTTCAGCCGTGGCCGGATCGCCATCACGGTCACCGGCCAGCCGGTCGTCGCCGTGCCGAACTGGCCGCAGATGACGCGCGTGTTCGAGGACTGCCGCGCCTGAAACCAGCCGTCGTTGCCGCAAATCTGTAATAATCGCGTGGCATGCGCGGCGCGTTCGGCAATCTGGAGTTCTGGCTGGAGTTTGGGACGATGAAAACGCACATTTTCGGCACGGCGACGCTCGCGCTAACCTTGGTGGCCTGTTCGGGTGATGCCGGCGACGAGGCGGCGGACGGGCCGCGCGCACTGGAGCTGACACCAGGCGCCTGGGCCGCCAATGCCGATCAGGCCAGCTATGCCGATGAGGACGGCAATCTCGTCGCGACCTTCCGCTGCGATGCCGACACGGCCGAGATCGTCCTCGAAATGGAGGGCGGCTTCGTTGAGGGCGCGCGCCCGGCAATGCTACTCAGAGCCGGCGATTTCATGCACGGCGTCGATCCTGTCGAAGTGCGCAACGGCGCGGAAGGTCCGGTGCGGATCGCGCCGATGCCGATCGCGGGGCCGCTCGCCAATACTATCATCGCATTTCCCGCGCCGCTGACGATCGAGGCCGATGGCACCGAAACGGTCATGGTGCAGACCGATGCCGTCCTGCAGGGCTATTTCGAAGAATGCGCGGTCGCGGCGGGCGGTGGCGCGGCACCGGACGGGGGCGATGTGGCGGCCGACGACGCGTAAAAAAAGCCGCGGGGCGACCCTCGCGGCGAGCAAAGGATGATCGCTCAAAAAAAATTCAAAAACAAGGGTTGATCCACGAGTCGCAATGATTCATTCCGGTAAATGAGTTCAACAATGCGAAAGGAGGTGATCCGATGTCTCATGGTTCAGTAGTGAGGTCGGTTCAGTCGTTTCGGAGGGTGCGGGGTTAAAAGTCTCGCGTAGATTCTCCGGCCGGCACTCCGGCCGCTGACCATGTCAAAGGGTTGCCGGGCACATAGCCCGGCAGCCTTTTTTCATTTTATCTGTCAGAACATTGCTGTTGCAATGTCGCCGCACCAGCCCTCTCCCCCTCCCGACCTCCCAAACAGGGTACACTCATGGTAGGTCGGGAGGGGGAGAGGGCTGGTGCCACGCCTAAGCGAAGCGAAGGCCTGACAAATAAAATGATCCTCAACTCGTGTCAGCGCTCGCCGAGTATTCCACCAAGCCGATCCGCTCGCGCATCATCCAGCGTCCCGTCAGCAGGATCGCCGCAACGCCGAGCCCGGCGGCGAGGCCGATCCAGATGCCGATGCCGTCCATGCCCGCATAGAAGCCGAGGCCGACCGCCACGCCGATACCGACGACCCAATAGCCGAAGCCGGCGAAGAGCATCGGCCAGCGCGTATCCTGCAGGCCGCGCAAGACGCCCGCGCCTACGGCCTGCACGCCGTCTGCGAGCTGGAACATCGCGGCGATGAACAGGAAGCTGACGGCGAGGTCGAACACCCGGCTGCCCGGGCCGACGCCCTCTTCCATGAACAGGCTGACCAGCGACCCGGGGACGAGGATCATTATCAGCGCCAGCAGCATCGCCGCGCCGACGCCCAGCCCATAGGCTACCTGCCCCGCGAGGCGGATGCCGTCCCGGTCTTCGCGACCATAGTAGAAGCCGACGCGCACCGTCGCGGCCTGAGAAAGGCCGAGCGGGATCATGAAGGCGAACGCCGCAATCTGCAGGGCGATCGCATGCGCCGCAACGGAATCCCGGTCGATCAGACCCATCAGGAAGATCGCCGCGCTGAAGATCGTCACTTCAAGCGTCAGCATGATTGCGATCGGCACGCCGAGCTTGGTGATATGCCAGAGCCGTGGCCAGTCGCTGCGCCAGAAATTGGCAAACAGGCGATAGCGGCGGAACGGTTTCAGCCCGGTGGTGACGACGATCATGCCGAGCATCAGCACTATGTTCGACATCACGCTCGCAATCGCGGCGCCCTCCAGCCCGAGCTCTGGAAACGGCCCGGGCCCGAAAATCAGCAGCCAGTCCGCAACGATATTGAAGCCGACGCCGATGACCGTGATTATCACGCCCCAGATCGGCCGCTCCAGCGCCGAGACATAGAGCCGCAGCACGAGAAAGATCAGGAAGGGCAGCATGCCCCACATCGCGATCCGGTTATAGGAGGCGGCGTCCGCGGAGATGCCGGGCTGCTGCCCGAAGAGCAGCATCACCGCCTCGGTATTCCAGATGATCAGCCAGATCGGCAGGCTGATCATTGCGGAGAGCCACATGGCCTGGCGCACCGTGCGCCGGGAATCGCGCACCGGATGGATGCGCTTGCCGCGCGCCGCCGCGATCAGCGGCGAGGCCGCCATGACGATCCCGACCGCGAACATGACGAGCGCGAAATAAAGGTTCACGCCAAGCGCAGATGCGGCCAGCGCGTTCACATCGTACCGGCCGAGCATGATGATGTCGGTGGTGTTGATCGCGTTTTGCGCGAAATTCCCGAGGATTAGCGGGAGGGCGAGCGCAAGGGTGGCGCGAATCTCCGCGCGCAGGGGCGTGCGATGGCCGTCAAGGGCGATCCTGGTAGCCATTTGGGCACGGTTAGAGGCGACTCACGCTGTTCATAGCGGCGCGCTGTGTACCGCGATTGCGGGACGGAGCGAAAGGGGGTGCGGGTATTGCGCAACAGTGGTGGCTGGAAAGTCACACTGGTCAGTGGCCGACGGGGACCGGCGGATGCTGTTCAGTAGGCCCGCGCCACCGCGAACTGCACGGCTTCGGTGAGCGCGGCCTTGGCCTGGCTCTTCGCGAAGGGCCCGAGCGCGTCGATCGCGCGCTGGCCGTAATGGCGCGCGCGCGCCATGGTGTCGGCAATAGTATCGTGATGGATCAGCAGGTCCTTGGCATGGGCGAGATCGGCATCGCTGACCCGGCGGCCCTCGATCGCGTCGCGCCAGAAGCGTTTCTCCTCGTCGCTGCCGCGCGCATAGGCGAGTATCACGGGCAGCGTGACCTTACCGTCGCGGAAATCGTCGCCGACATCCTTGCCCATCGTCTCTTCGTCCGAGACATAGTCGATCGCGTCGTCGACGAGCTGGAAGGCGATGCCGAGATTCCGGCCATAGGCGTCGAGCGCCTCTTCCACCTCCTCGTCGCGTTCGGCGACGACGGCGGCGATCCGGCAGGCCGCGGCGAACAGCGCGGCGGTCTTCGCGCCGATGATTTCGAGATAGCGATCCTCGCCGGTATCGATGCGGCGCTGCGCGGTAAGCTGGTTGACCTCGCCCTCGGCGATCACGGCCGACGCGCCCGAAAGGATGCGCAGCACCTTGAGGCTGCCATCCTCGACCATCAGCTCGAAGGAGCGCGAAAAGAGGAAATCGCCGACAAGCACGCTCGCCGGATTGCCCCAGATCACATTGGCCGTCTTCTTGCCGCGCCGCTGATCCGAGACATCGACGACATCGTCGTGCAGAAGCGTCGCGGTGTGGATGAACTCGACACAGGCGGCGAGCTTGTGATGCCGGTCACCCGGATAATCAAGCAGTTTCGCACAGGCGAGCGTCAGCATCGGCCGCATCCGCTTGCCGCCGCCCGCGATCAGATGCCCGGCAAGCTCCGGGATCAGCGGCACGTCGGAGCGCATGCGATCCAGAATGACATGATTGACGCGGTCCAGATCGGCCGAGACGAGGGCCATCATCGGGTCGAGCGAGGGCGGCGTATCGCCGCCGCGGATCGGAGTGACTGTGGCGCTCATTGCGGGACGGCTCTGGCTCGAATCCGGCGCGAAGGCAAGGGTAGGCCGGCCGCGCGCATACTTTGTCAGACTCGACTTAGTGGTCGGGCGCGGCACCGGCCCGCTCCCCCTCCCGGCCTCCCAACAGGGTACACTCAATGGGAGGTCGGGAGGGGGAGCGGGCCGGTGCGGCGATTTTCCGTCAGGAAAATTCTGACAAAC
>NZ_JBQLZN010000053.1:0-11087 GCF_052168295.1 Parasphingopyxis sp.
CGCGCGACAATTCCATCGCCTGGTCGTCGGGTATGCCTTCGCGGATATACAGCCTGAGATCCGGCTGCTGCCGGTGCAGCGCGGCAACGATCGATGGCATCAGATAGGGGCCGAGCGTCGGACTCACGCCGAACCGCAGCGTGCCGGCTAGTTTTTCTCCGGCGCGATGCGCCATCGCCCGCAGTTCGCGCACCTCGACGAGGATCTTGCGCGCGCGTTCGACAAGTTCGCGTCCGATAGGGGTCAATTCCGCGGTCGGTGCGCCGCGCTCCACGAGCACGACACCGAGCCTGTCTTCCAATGTACGCAACTGCTGACTGAGTGTCGGTTGGGAAACATGCACGGCCTGGGCGGCGCGGCCGAAATGCTGATTATCGGCGATTGCGACGAGATATTCGAGCTGACGCAGCGTCGGCATGCTATCCGGAACCTTGCATAGATCAAAACTATGGATGAAAGATCTATCATTCGATTGGATCGATTGCAAGTCACCGCTTAAGTTGGTGCTGTAAGGTCGGAAAGGATGCGAGAATCATGACGGATTTTCTTGCCACGCTGCGCAAGCTGCGGACTGCCCGGCACCGGCGCAGCATAAGCCGCGCGCCGCAGATTATAACACGCGATACGCGACGCCGTCAGGCGCGTGATCAGCGCAACTTCGATGCAAGGCTCGACGAAGCTTTGGCGGATACTTTTCCGGCCAGCGATCCGATCGCCTTGTCGCCGCGCCCGATACAGCCCTAGGCGATATTGACGGGAGAAGGACATGAGACGCAGGTTCGACAGCTTGATCGCCAGACATCGTGAGCTCGATGCACGGATCGACGGCGAACGTTTCACGCCCGAACAGGCGTCGGAAATAGGGCGTCTGAAAAAGATACGGCTTGCGATACGGGATGAAATCCAGGCGCTGGACAGGGGCAGCGCGCGCCCGGCCGGTTGACGTAACAACTTCCCTCCCTGGGTGGCGCGCCGATGCCCCCTCTAACGGCGCGCCACCCCTTTCTATTTGTGCCCGTCGCGGGCACAGCGTTCAAAACAAACATTAAAACCGAAGAGAGATTCGATGATCGCTGAATTGCGCCCCGCCATTAAGGAATTTCTCGCCCAGGAAACGACGGGCGGATATTTCCTGTTCGCCGCCGCTATTCTTGCGATGATCGTCGTGAATTCGCCCTTGGCCGATATCTATGCGGGCCTATGGCAGACGCCGATCGAAGTGCGCGCGGGCGCGCTGGAGATCGCCAAGCCGCTGTTCCTCTGGGTCAATGACGGGCTGATGGCGATCTTCTTCTTCCTGATCGGGCTCGAGGTAAAGCGCGAAATTCTCGACGGGGAGCTCTCCTCGATGGACAAG
Organism: Parasphingopyxis sp.; assembly: GCF_052168295.1. Lineage (GTDB taxonomy): Bacteria > Pseudomonadota > Alphaproteobacteria > Sphingomonadales > Sphingomonadaceae > Parasphingopyxis. The sequence continues at coordinate 1,358 of NZ_JBQLZN010000053.1, forward strand.
GCCGGCTTGCCGATCGTCGCCGCGATCGGCGGTATGGCGATCCCGGCGCTGGTTTTCGTTGCGATCAACTGGGGCATCCCGGAAAATCTCGAGGGTTGGGCGATCCCGGCCGCAACCGATATCGCCTTTGCGCTCGGCGTGTTGGCGCTGCTCGGAAGCCGCGTGCCGGTGGCGCTGAAGGTGCTTCTGCTGGCGATCGCGATCATCGACGATATCGGTGCGATCCTCATCATCGCGCTGTTCTATACATCGAATCTCTCGATGATGGCCTTGATGCTCGGCACCGTCGCCGTGGTCGCGCTGTTCCTGCTCAACCGCTTCGGCGTGATGCGGATAGCGCCCTACATTCTCATCGCCATCATCCTGTGGGTGTGCGTGCTCAAGTCCGGCGTCCACGCGACCCTCGCCGGCGTCGTCGCGGCCCTGGCCATCCCGCTTAGCGGCGGGAAGGACGGCCATTCGCCGCTCAAGCATCTCGAGCATCAGCTCCATCCCTGGGTGGCGTTCCTCGTGCTGCCAGTATTCGCTTTCGCCAATGCCGGTGTGAGCCTCGCCGGGATCAGCGTCGCCGATCTGCTCGCGCCGCTGCCGCTCGGCATCGCTCTGGGCCTGTTGATCGGCAAGCAGGTCGGCATTTTCGGTTTTGCCTTTGCCGCCAATGCGCTCGGTATCGTGAAGAAGCCCGAAGAGATTTCCTGGGTGCAGCTTTACGGCCTGGCCTGTCTCGCCGGTATCGGCTTCACGATGAGCCTGTTCATCGGGACGCTCGCCTTTGGCGACGGCGCTCTGATGGAGCAGGTTAAGCTCGGCGTAATCGTCGGCTCGCTGATTTCGGGTCTGCTCGGCTACTTCCTGCTGCGCATCTCGGGCAGCAGGCAAAGCGAGCCGGCCTCGGCCCAGCCTGCGCCGGCGTGATCGGCGGGCGTCACGCGCCCGCCCGCGCCGTATCGCGCAGCAGCGCCGCCGTCGAGTAGCTGCTCACGCCATAGGGCACGAGATAGGTCAGCAGGATCTTCCAGATCGGCGGCATGGCTCCGGCCATGATCAGGTCGCCTTGGTTGATCAGCACAAGCAGCGTCCCGATCACCAGCGAAACCTTGATTGCCCGTCGAACGGTTACCGGGCCGAGCAGGAGCCGGTGAAAGGGCTTTGCCGCGTTCGTGATCTGGTTCGCCATACCATCCTCCCGCCATTTGCACCGTTCGGGTTAGACCCAAGCCTAGGGCCGAGACAATGGACGAAGATGCGGGCCGTGTCGGAGAGTGGCGGAGCGGGTGGGATTCGAACCCACGATAGGGGGTTACCCTATACACACTTTCCAGGCGTGCGCCTTCGACCACTCGGCCACCGCTCCGCATATCCTGGCAAGCGGTTGCACCTAAAGCGGAGCGGTCCCCAGCGCAAGGCCGCGCACGCCCTTTAAGGCCGCAGATTGGCGCTGTGGCGAAAAACGGATAGATTGATCTGATGGCGAATAGGCGCGCTTCAGAATTCCGAAGGCAGGCACCGGTCTCGATGTTTGCGCTTGTGCGGCTGACCACGCTGTTATGGATCGTGACGGTCGGGCTGTTCACGCTGACCAGCTATCTCGACGCACGAAGCGCCGGCGCCGACATCCTGCAGATCGCGCAAATCTACGCACTCGGTTTTCTGCCCTGGCTGATCGCGGCGCCGCTGACCGTTCATGTCGGCCTGAATCAAGCGCGGCGCCGGTCGGGCTGGCCGCGGCTGGCGTTGGAGACGATGGTCCTCGCCGCAGCGATCGCCGCCATCGTGCTCGCCAATATGGCGTTCGTCGTGTCCGCTTATTGGGGCGTTACGCCGGGCCAGATATTAGCCGCGAACAGCTTTCGCGAATGGATCTGGGATATTCTGATATTTGCGGTCGCCTTGCTCGCCGGCCATGTACTGGGCGCGCTCCGGCGACCTTTGGATAGTGGGCCGTTAGAGGCGGAGGCGGGCAAGATCGTCGTGCGATCGGCATTGCGCGTAGATATCGTGGATATCGACGATGTGATCGCCGCCACGGCACAGGGCAATTATGTCGCGCTCGTGACCGAGAGTGGCGAGTTTCTCCATCGCGCGACGCTTGGGGAGATGAAAGCCCTGCTCGCGCGCCATGGATTCGTGCAGGTGCACCGATCCCACCTCGTTCGGGCCGATGCGATTGTGTCGGTGCGCCGTGGATCGGGCCGCGCGCAAAATGTCCTGATGCCGGGCGGGCGGGAATTTCCGGTCAGCGCATCGGGCAAACAGGTGCTGGAACAGTTGCTCAACGTGCAGCACGCCGCCGCCCGACAGTCGGAGGTGCTCCGAAATCCGGCCCAATAGCGTGCGCATTCATCCCAGCACCGTGCGCGTTGATCACATCGGCTTCATCCGGGTCTTCAAACCATAGCCTGAGCTGTGAGAGGGCGCTTCCGACACATATCGGTCGGGAGAAGCTTGGAATGTTCAGGACAAAAGCGAAAATCGCCAGCGGAGCCGCCGTTGCAGCCGTGCTGCTGGCCGGACCCTCACATGCACAGACGCCACCCGCCGGCGATGACGGAGAATTTGTCGAACCCTGTTCGGCCGAGCCGTTTCGGCAGTTCGATTTCTGGGTCGGCGAGTGGGTAGCATTCGATTACGATACCGGCGTCGTCCAGGGCATCGACCGGATCGAGAAGATCGAGCATGGCTGCGCGCTGCGTCAGCAATGGTCGCAGATGACGGACCGTTATCGCACGCCTGGCGCGCCGCATCGCTATGGCGGCATGTCGATCACCTCGCTGATACCGGGGCCGCGCTGGCAGCAGATGTGGGTCGGCAATGCCGGCGGGGCGATCACGGTGCAGGGCGAGCGGCGCGAAAGCGACAGTGCGATCGTGCTGACGCAAGAGTTCGCGGGGCCCGACGGCGTCGAATATCACCGCACCTGGTATTGGGTTCCCGAGCCCGACGGGACGGTCCACAGCTGGGGCGAAATCCGCACGCGGCAGGACGATGGCGAATGGGGCGAAGCACAGGTGCCGTGGAATTTACGGTATGTTAGCCGTTCCGTCGTCGGCAATCTCGTCGAGGCGCCGGCGGACGACTAGGCCAATCTGGAATCGCGGGGCAACCCATGGCAAAAGGGCAGCATGAAACAGCTCGCCCTTATCGCCGCCCTTCCACTGCTCCTCGCCATGCAGGCGCCCGCTGCGCCGCAATCGCCGGCCGAGATCGTCGCGGCCACGACCGAAGAGGATTGGCGGCCGGTCTTGCCGGAAAATCTGCTGGTCATGACGCTCGGCGACGGCGCCGAAGTGCTTATCGAACTCGCGCCCGGTTTCGCCCCGATCCATGTCGCCAATATCCGCAGGCTCGCGCGCGAAGGCTGGTATGACGGGATCAGCATCAACCGGGTGCAGGACAATTATGTCGTCCAGTGGGGCGATGCGACCAACAGTAAGGCGCTTCCCGAGGGCATCGAGCGCGAGCCGCCAGCCGAATATGATTTCCCGATGAGCGACCTCTTCCTGAGTGCCTTCTCCAACGTTCAGGACGGGCATTACGAACAATATTCGGGCTATCTGGAGGGCTGGCCGGTCGGCCATAGTCCGCGCGAAGACGGCGTGCGCAGCGGGACGCTCGTCCATTGCTACGGGATGGTCGGAGCCGGGCGCGGCAACGATCCCGATACGGGCACCGGCGCCGAGCTTTACACGGTGATCGGCCATGCGCCGCGCCATCTCGACCGTAACATCGCGCTGGTCGGGCGCGTGATCGCGGGAATCGAGCATCTCTCCAGCCTGCCGCGCGGGACCGGGCCACTCGGCTTCTACGAGGACGAAGAGCAACGCGTGCCGATCGCGAGCGTGCGTCTTGCCAGCGAGCTGGACGCGGCCTTGCAACCGCGTTTCGAGGTCCTGCGCACCGATAGCGAAGCCTTTCGCGCCTATGTGGATGCGCGGGCCAACCGGACCGGCTGGTTCGTCCGTCCGGCCGGAGCGGTGGATGTGTGCAACGTCAATCTGCCGATCCGGCGTGCGGTGACCGATTAAGCATCTTTGGCGGCCCGCCGGCCGTCGGTTAACCATCTATTAGCGGTACTTCGCGCCGAAATTCGCCTAGCCCGATGCTGCGGGATTTTCGAATAGAGGGACGAAGCCGTGGCCGATGCCGGGACATCGCTGCCCCGCTGGATGCAGGGGACTTGGGCCGAGGAGGCGCCGTTGCACGCTGCGCCTACGCAGCCCGACAGTCTCGCGCGCGCGAACGCCCGATCAACTGAGACGCTCATACTCGAACGACGCAGAACTGCATCATCGCCGCGAAAACGGCCGGCGCTGTCCGGCATCATGGCGGCGTTTCTGGCGCTGGTCGGCCTCGTCACACTGAGTGCTGCGGGTCTGGCGCTGCCTGAACGCGGCCTCACCGTGCCGCTGCCCGAAGCGCGGCCATTCTCCGAACTTGTCGGCCATGCCGAGGACGGCAGCGCGCTGCCGGTCACCCTGACCGAGGCGGAGGAGGAGGCGGTTCGTGCTACCATCGAAGCCGAACTGGCCGCGCATTCTGGCTATCAGGGGCCAGTGCCCGCCGGCATCGCATTCCGGCCCGCCAGCGATGCCGATCGCGAACGCGCGCTGCTCTGCATGACACAGGCGATCTATTATGAGGCGGGGACGGAATCCGAAGCGGGACAACGGGCCGTCGCGCAGGTCGTTCTCAACCGGGTCCGCCATCCCGGCTATGCGAACAGCATTTGCGGCGTCGTCTACGAGGGTAGCGAGCGAAGCACGGGCTGCCAGTTCACCTTTACCTGCGATGGCGCCCTGGCCCGGCGGCCGTTGCCGAGCCTCTGGGCACAGGCGCGGCGCTATGCGCGCGAGGCGATTGATGGGCGGCAGTTCGGCGAGGTCGGCTATGCGACCCATTATCACACGCTCGACATCTGGCCTTATTGGGGGCGGACGCTGACCATGACCAACATGATCGGCCGGCACCTGTTTCACCGGCTGCGCGGGTCGGCTGGCTCGCCGCGCGCGTTTACGGTGCGCTATTCCGGGCGCGAACCCGCACCGCGCCCATGGCGGCCGCGCGATGTCGCAACCGCCGAAGGGGCGGCTGAAGACCTGACCGAAGCAACAATCGACGACGGCCTGCCGCCCGCGCCCGCTATCCGCGATCGTGTCGCCGATGCGACCGTCGAGCCTGTGCCGAACAATCTACCGAGAAGCCGCCCGATTGAGGATGCATTGCCGGATTCGCAGATACGCCCGGAATTTCGCGATAGCGGGCGCTGGATTGGCAGCTAGCGCAGCCGCATCTGGTCCCCGCTGATCTCGACCGTGCCGACCCTTTCGAGGAAGGACTGGCCGAGCAGCGACACTGGCAGATCGTTTTCCGCGACCATGGCCGGGACGTTGCGGCTGTCGATACCGCCGATCGCGAGACGATCGATGACTACGGGTTTGAGTGGTATCGGACCGCCGGCGGTCTGCGCAGTCGCGGTGAACTCGCCGGGACGCGCCTGAATGCCGGCGCGCTGTGCATCTTCGCGCGTCAACACAACGCTGCTGGCGCCGGTGTCGATCAGCATGCGGCTCGTCGTTCCGTTGATCCGGACATCGGCGTAGAAATGACCGTCTGATGCCCGGCTGGTCGCGAATTGCGAAACGCCATCCCCGGCGCGCCCCATGTCCGGGTCGGATTGCGGTTCGACGGCGTCGGAGGCGAGCTCGACCGGAACCGGCTCGGCCTCGCGCTCGCCGCCGAGAAAGGCGAGCGCGATCATCACAAGACCGATTATCGGGACGAGCTTCTCCATACCGCCCTTATAACGGCAGGGGGTTAAGCAGCCCTTTCCAGGCCGTTCAGGTTGGCGCTATCGTCAGGCCGCGAGCGGCGCGAAAGCGTCGGTCTTGCCGCGATTGCGGAACAGGCCGGTGCCGATCGTCGGCCCGCGTTCGAGGGGCAGGGCGGTGCCGCAGAAAGCGCATTCGGCGCTCATGCGGCCGATAAGCCAGTGCGAGCGGCCGCAGCCGGGGCAATGGTTGGTTTCGTTCGCCCGATAGACGATGCGAATTCCCAACCGGGCCGGGGTAAAGGCGTTCTGGTCGTGATACATCGATTATCTCCTCATCGTTCCGTCGATGGAACGTGGCCGAGTATCGATGAATGGAGATGAATCGGCTGTGACCGGGATCACCGGTTTCTGTTCATCTTATTCGGGGTGCGTCTCGCGCGGTCCGTTGCGCATCCGCTGTGTGGAATTCTGCCGCGTAGAGCGCGTGTTGGCGCGCGGCGGCGGCGCTGCGTTGCGTGCAGGTGCCCGGCGAACGGCGCCAGGACCGCGCCCGCCGCGGTTGCCATCCGCGCGTCGCGGCGGACTGTTATTCGTCACCGGCGGATAGGGACCGCGATAGCTGTTGCGGGCGCCGCCACGATTGCGCCTGTCTTCCCGTCGCTCGGCGCGCCGATCCGCCCGACGTTGATCGCGACGGGTAACATCTCGATCGCCCCGATATCCGCGCCGGCCATCATATCCGCGGCGTCCGTCATAACCGCGCCGCGCATGGCGACGGGCACGACGATCTTCCCAGTGCCGACGGTGATGGTCGCGCCAGCGATAACGATGGCCGAGCCGATCGTAGACGTAGAAAGAATAGCCGGGATAGTAAAAGCCGTCGTACCAGCCATAGGGCCCGTAGCGGTTATTGTAGAAGATGCTGCCATAGCCGTAGCCGTTGCGCGCGATATAGGCCGCGTCCTCGCATTCGGGATAGATATAGCCGTCTTTATCGTAGCATTCGGCGGGGTAGAGATCGCCGGCATAGCGGTTTCCGTAATAGCCGGTGCCATAGCCGTCATAGATGGTGCAGCCGGACAGCCCGGCCGCCGCGACGGCCAGAAAGGCGATATTCCTGATGCGCGCAATCTGCATGATCTTTTCCCCACGGCCCGATAACCGGGCGCCCCAATATGGTTTCAACCATAAGGCTCGCGCTTGAACCGCTTGTGAACCGCCCGCTCACGCCTGCTCCACTACGGGACAGGTCCGCGCCTACGAAAAAGGGGCCCGCAAGCGAGCCCCTCTCCCGTTACCGATGATTTCGGCGGTTAGTCCTTGGTGATGAATTCGGGCAGATCGCCTTCGGCGTCCTGCTTGCCCTTATCCTCGTTCCGGTCGCCGCGATCCCGCCGCGGGCCACGCCCGCGTCCGCCACGGCCCCGGCCGCCCTTGTCGCCGCGCGGTTCACGCGGGGGACGGGTGTCTTCCAGCTCTTCGCCGGTTTCCTGGTCGACGACACGCATCGACAGGCGGACCTTGCCGCGGCCGTCGATCTCGAGAACCTTGACCTTCACTTCCTGCCCTTCGGACAGTTCGTCGGTCACCTTCTCGACGCGCTCATTCTTGATTTCGGAGACATGGACGAGGCCGTCTTTCTGTCCCATGAAATTCACGAACGCACCGAAATCGACGATGTTGACGACCTTGCCGTCGTAAATCTTGCCGACTTCCGGTTCCTCGACAATGCCTTCGATCCATTTGCGCGCGGCTTCGATCTCGTTGACGTCCGAAGACGACAGCTTGATTACGCCCTCGTCGTCGATATCGACCTTGGCGCCGGTTTCCGCGACGATCTCGCGGATCACCTTGCCGCCCGTACCGATGACGTCGCGGATCTTTTCCTTGTCGATCTGCATCGTCTCGATGCGCGGCGCGAAGTCCGAAAGCTCGGTGCGCGTGGTGTCGAGGGCTTTCGCCATCTCGCCCAGGATATGGGCACGGCCGCCATGGGCCTGCTCCAGCGCGGTCTTCATGATCTCTTCGGTGATACCGGCGATCTTGATGTCCATCTGGAGCGAGGTGATGCCCTTCTCGGTGCCGGCGACCTTGAAGTCCATGTCGCCGAGATGATCCTCGTCACCGAGAATGTCGGAGAGCACGGCGAAATCGTCGCCTTCGAGGATCAGGCCCATCGCGATGCCCGACACCGGCCGCTTGAGCGGCACGCCGGCATCCATCATCGCGAGGCTGCCACCGCAGACAGTCGCCATGGAGGACGAGCCGTTGGACTCGGTGATGTCGGAGAGAACCCGGATCGTATACGGGAATTCTTCCGCATCGGGCAGGACCGGATGCAGCGCGCGCCAGGCGAGCTTGCCATGGCCGATTTCGCGCCGGCCGGTAAAGCCGAAGCGGCCCACTTCGCCGACCGAATAGGGCGGGAAGTTATAGTGGAGCATGAACGGTGAATAGGAGAGGCCGTTCAGCCCGTCGATCATCTGCTCTGCGTCCTTGGTGCCCAGCGTGGTCGTGACGATCGCCTGGGTTTCGCCGCGCGTGAACAGGGCGGAGCCGTGCGCACGGGGGAGGAAATGCACCATCGCTTCGATCGGGCGGACCTCGTCGAGCTTGCGCCCGTCGATGCGGGTGCCGTCCTTGATGATCGCGCCGCGCACGATTTCGGCCTCGAGCTTCTTCACGAGCTTGAGCGACGCCAGATAGGCTTCCGGATCGCCTTCTTCGTCGAACGCTTCGCGCGCCTTGGTGCGCGCTTCGTTGATCGCGTCCTGACGCTCCTGCTTGTCGGTCAGCTTGTACGCCGCTTCGAGATCGGCGCCGATGAGATTCTTGAGCTTCGCTTTCACAGCGCTCTGATCGATATCGACATCGATTTCCCAGGGCTCCTTGGCGGCCTGCTCGGCGAGATCGATGATCGCCTGGACGATCTTCTTCGATTCCTCATGCGCGAACATGACGGCGCCGAGCATCACGTCTTCCGACAGCTCCTGCGCTTCGGATTCGACCATGAGTACGGCGTTGTGCGTACCTGCGACGACGAGATCGAGCTCGCCCTCGGAGACCGCTTCCATGCTCGGGTTGAGCTGGTATTCGCCATCCTTGTAACCGACGCGCGCCGCGCCGATCGGGCCGAGGAACGGCACGCCGGACAGCGTCAGCGCAGCGGAAGCCGCGACCATCGCCAGAATGTCAGGCTCGTTCTCGCCGTCATAGGAGAGAACCTGGCAGATCACGTTGATCTCGTTGTAAAAGCCTTCCGGGAAAAGCGGGCGGATCGGCCGGTCGATAAGACGGCTGGTCAGCGTTTCCTTTTCCGTCGCGCGGCCTTCGCGCTTGAAAAAGCCGCCCGGAATGCGTCCGGCGGCCGAATATTTTTCCTGATAGTGCACGGTCAGCGGGAAGAAATCCTGCCCTTCCTTGACCGATTTGGCGGCCGTGACAGCGCACAGCACAACCGTGTCGCCGAGCTGCGCGAGCACCGCTCCATCGGCCTGACGGGCCACCCGGCCCGTTTCGAGGGTCAGCGTCTGGCCGCCCCATTCGGTTTCGACTTTCTTTACGTCAAACATCTTTATCTTCACTTTCTGCGCGCCGGCCGCCCTATGCGGTTCGGCGCTCTTTATGCGGACCGAATTGTCCGCGTGTTTGGAGCCTTATTGCTCCTGTCTCATTAGGGCTTGCCCAGTTCTGTTAGGGCTGAGCCTGTCGAAGCCCGCTTCTCCGACTGATAAACGCCCTTCGACAAGCTCAGGGCTAACGGGTGGAAATGACAGTTTGTCATTTCCAAATGAAAACGGCTCCGCAGACGGAGCCGTTCCCCAAAAACTCTATTTACGAAGACCCAGCTTTTTGATGAGGTCCTGATAGCGGCCCTCGTCGACATTGCGCAGATAGCTGAGCAGGTTGCGGCGCTTGTTGACCAGCATCAGCAGCCCGCGGCGCGAATGATGGTCCTTG
>NZ_JBQLZN010000054.1:0-19627 GCF_052168295.1 Parasphingopyxis sp.
TGATGCCGATCCTGCTCTTCACGCTGATCTTCCTGTGGACGCCGCCGCATTTCTGGGCGCTCTCGCTGTTCGTGAACGCCGATTATGCGCGCGCCGGCGTGCCGATGATGACGGTGGTCGCGGGCACGCGCTCCACGCGCCGGCAGATGCTGGCCTATACCATCCCGATGGCGGCCGTCGCCATCGCGCCCTGGCCGCTCGGCCTCGCCGGCGCGATCTACGGCGTCACGGCGACCGCGCTGAGCCTCGTCTTCCTCGCGCTGGCGATCGCCGTAGTGCGCAACCCGTCCGAAAAAGCCGCGCACATGGTGCCGGAGAAGCGGTTGTTCCTCTTCTCCATCCTCTATCTGTTCGCCCTGTTCGGCGCGCTCGTCGTCGATGCATGGGCGCCGACGATCCTCGCAACAGGAGCCGGTGCATGACCCCCGACGACGAAGACCTTATCCGCAGCCGCCAGAAGAGCCGCGCGCTCGTCACAGCGCTGATCCTCGGCGGGCTCGCCTTGCTCTTCTATCTGATCACCATCGCCAAATTGCTGGTGGCGTCGTGAACCTCGCGCTCCAGCAGAAGAATCGGCGCAGCGCCGCTATGGCGGTCCTGCTGGTCGCGGGTATGATCGCGCTCGGTTTCGCGTCGGTGCCGCTCTACCGCATCTTCTGCCAGGTCACCGGCTTCGGCGGCACGACGCAGCGCGTCGAGGCCATGTCGACGGATATGGCGGCGACGGGCCGCATGGTCACGGTGCGCTTCGATTCGAATACGGCGCGCGATCTTCCCTGGAATTTCGCGCCCGAGCGCAACACCGAAACCGTCCAGATCGGCGAGCGGGCGCTCGCCTTCTACCGCGCGGAGAATATGGGCACGCGCCCTGTTACGGGTACGGCGACGTTCAACGTCACGCCGCTCGAAGCCGGACGCTATTTCAACAAGATCCAGTGCTTCTGCTTCGAGCGTCAGACGCTGCAGCCGGGCCAGGATATTCGCATGCCGGTGACCTATTTCGTCGACCCGGCGATCCTTGACGATCCCGATATCGGCGATGTCGAGGAAATTACGCTATCTTATACTTTCTACCCCGTGGACGATCAGGCATCCTAGGGCTAGAGAGCCGGACACAGAATTTTACTAAAGGGATTTGAGCGCAATGGCTGGAGCGGCCCCGCAACACGATTATCATCTGGTAAACCCCAGCATCTGGCCGCTGATCGGCGCTTTCACGGCGCTGGCGATGGCGGTGGGCGGCATCATGTGGATGCACGACATGGCCTATGGCGGGCTGATCTTCTTCGCCGGCCTGATCGGCGTGCTCTTCACGATGTTCAGCTGGTGGGTCGATGTGATCCGCGAAGCCAATTCGGGCGATCATACACCGGTCGTGCAGCTCCATCTGCGCTACGGCATGATCCTGTTCATCGCGTCGGAAGTCATGTTCTTCGTCGGCTGGTTCTGGGCCTTTTTCAACGGCGCGCTGTTCCCGGCCGAAGTGATCGGCGGCACCTGGCCGCCCGAAGGGATCGAGGTGCTCGATCCGTTCACCTATCCGCTGCTCAACACGCTGATCCTGCTCTGCTCGGGCACCACGGTGACCTGGGCGCACCATTCGCTGCTCAACGGCGATCGCGAGGGGTTCAAGGCGGGCCTGTGGCTGACGATCATTCTCGGCATCGTGTTCAGCGCGATCCAGGCCTATGAGTATGGCCATGCCGCGTTCGATTTCTCGGGCAACATCTACGGCGCGACCTTCTACATGGCGACCGGCTTCCATGGCTTCCACGTCATCATCGGCACGATCTTCCTCGCCGTTTGCCTGCTGCGCGCCTATCGCGGCGATTTCACGCCGAAACAGCATTTCGGTTTCGAAGCGGCGGCTTGGTATTGGCACTTCGTCGATGTCGTCTGGCTGTTCCTCTTCGTCGCCGTCTATGTCTGGGGCGGCGCGGGCGCAGAGATCCACTAGCCGGGAGCGGGGTTCGCACCATGAGCGAGCCCACGCCCCTGCAATCGGGCATTTACGGCGCCTGTCCGCGATGCGGCGCGCGCACGCTGTTCGCTGGCCCCGCGCATTTCGCGGATCGCTGCCGTGCCTGCGGCCTCGATTACCGCACCTTCAATGTCGGCGACGGTCCGGCGGCGTTTCTGACGCTGATCATCGGCGCGCTCGTCGTGGCGCTCGCGATCGCGGTCGAACTGTCGATCCGGCCGCCCTTCTGGGTGCATGCGCTGCTCTGGATACCCTTTACCGCGGCCGCGGTGATTTTCGGGCTGCGGGTCGGCAAGGGGATGCTGCTCGCGATCGAATATCGCAAGGACGCGCATGAGGGGCGGCGCACCGATGATCCCGACGGCGGGTCCGCGTGAAGTTCCCGCTGATCCCGACCGTCCTCGTGGTCGCCGCCATCGCGACGATGATCGCGCTCGGCGTCTGGCAGCTCCAGCGGAAGGCCGAGAAGGAGGCATTGCTCGAAACCTATCGCGCCGCGATGGAAATGCCCCCCATCGCCTGGCCCGAAACGCCGGACGAGGATCTCCTCTACCGCCGCGCGACGGGCTTTTGCGTCGAGCCGATGAGCTGGCGCGCGACGGCCGGGCAGAATCGCGACGGCGAGACTGGCTGGCAGCATATTGCTTCGTGCCGCACGGGCGGGGCCGAAGGGCCGGGCATGCAGGCCGTGATGGGCTGGTCGCGCTCGATCGACTCGCCCGAGGATTGGGCGGGCGGCGCAGTGACGGGCACCATCACGCTCGATCCCGAATACGGCCTGCGGCTGGTTTCCGAGAACGCGGCGCCCGGCCTCGAACCCGTCGCGCGGCCCTCGGCGGAGGATATTCCCAACAATCACCTGCTCTATGCGATCCAGTGGTTCCTGTTCGCGCTGATTGCGGGCGTGATCTACCTGTTGGCGCTGCGCCGCCGGTTGCGCGACTGACGCGCCGCCGCTAGGCCCGCCCGGCATGCACTATATCAGCACACGCGGGAGCGCGCCGGCGCTCGATTTCGAAGGCGCGACCCTGGCCGGGCTCGCGTCGGACGGCGGGCTGTACATGCCCGAAAGCTGGCCGCGTTTTTCGCCCGACGATATCGCGGCGCTGGCGGGCCTGTCCTATGCCGAAACGGCGGTGCGCGTGTTGGCGCCGTTCGTCGGCGATGCGCTGAGCGAGGATGAGCTGCGCAGCCTGTGCGAGACGGCCTATGGCCGCTTCTCCCATGCCGCCGTCACGCCGCTCGTCCAGCTCGATCCGCAGCATTGGCTGCTCGAACTGTTCCACGGGCCGACGCTGGCGTTCAAGGATGTCGCGCTGCAGCTGCTCGGCCTGCTGTTCGAGCGGTTCCTGAGCGATCGCGACAGCCATCTGACCGTGATCGGCGCGACCTCGGGCGATACGGGATCGGCCGCGATCGATGCGCTGGCCGGGCGCGACAAGGTCGATATCTTCATGCTGCATCCCAAGGACCGGGTGTCCGATGTCCAGCGGCGGCAGATGACGACGGTGCTCGCGCCGAACGTCCATAATATCGCGATCGAAGGCAATTTCGACGACGCCCAGCGCCTCGTCAAAGCCATGTTCGGCGATGCCCAATTCGCCGGCCGCTTCACGCTTTCGGCCGTCAATTCGATCAACTGGGCCCGGCTCGCGGCGCAGATCGTCTATTATTTCTATGCGGCCGTCCGCCTGGGCGCGCCGGGGCGTAAAATCGCCTTCTCAGTGCCCACGGGCAATTTCGGCGACGTGTTCGCCGGCTATGCCGCCGCGCAGATGGGGCTGCCGGTCGCGCGGCTGATCGTCGCGACCAATATCAACGATATCCTGCACCGCGCGATGGTCGCCGGCGACTATTCGGTCGGCGAGCTCACGCCGACCGCCGCACCGTCGATGGATATCCAGGTCAGCTCCAATTTCGAGCGGCTGCTCTTCGACATGTACGACCGGGACGGCGATATGCTGGCCTCGGTCATGCAGAGCTTCGAGCAGAGCCGCGCGCTGCGGCTCGACGACCGCGCGCACACGCGGATCGGTGAGATGTTTTCCTCCGCGCGCATCGACAGCGATGCGATGGCGGTGGCGATGCGGCACGCGGCCGAGGAGATGGGCGAGATCATCGATCCGCATACGGCGATCGGGCTCTCCGCCGCGCTCCATGCCGACCTCCCGGCCGATATCCCCGTCGTGACGCTGGCGACGGCGCATCCGGCCAAGTTCCGCGACGCCGTCGAGCGCGCCACCGGCCATCGCCCCTCGCTCCCGCCGCGCGTTTCCGGGCTGTTCGAACGCGAGGAGCGCTACGAAACGCTGCCCGGTGAGCTGCAGGCGGTCGAAGCCTATATCGCCGAGCGCGCGACGGAGGCATCGTGAGACTCAAGAAAATAGCCCTCCCCTTGATGGGGAGGGGTTGGGGTGGGGTGATCTGTCCACCAAAATCATCGTGTGCGGAAGGCTCACCCCCACCCAACCCTCCCCCATCAAGGGGGAGGGGCAGATGAGCCTTAGAACCCTGATCGCGGAGCCCTGGGCCGATTACGGGCTCGTCGATTCCGGCAACGGGCGAAAGCTGGAGCGCTACGGCCGCTTCCGATTCATCCGGCCCGAACCGCAGGCGATGTGGGCACCGGCGTCTGAGAATTGGCGCGCGGACGGCGAATTCGTGCCGGCTTCGGACGCGGACGGCGGCGGGCGCTGGCATCTCGATGGCGGGGTGCCGGACGAGGGCTGGCCGCTCGGCTGGGAAGATGTGCGCTTTCAGGCACAATGCACGCCCTTCCGCCATCTCGCCTTCTTCCCGGACATGGCCTCGCACTGGAGCTGGATGCGGGAGCGGGTCGGGGAGGGCAGCGAGGCGCTCAATCTCTTCGGCTATACCGGCGTCGGCAGCCTCGCGCTCGCGGCCCGGGGGGCGAAGGTCACCCATGTCGATGCGTCCAAGAAATCCGTCGAGGCGGGGAAGGCGAATGCCGCGCTGTCGGGCCTTTCGGACGCGCCGATCCGCTGGCTCGTCGACGATGCTGCCAAATTCGCGGCGCGCGAGGTGCGGCGTGGGCGGCGCTATGACGGGATCATGCTCGATCCGCCCAAATGGGGCCGCGGGCCGAAGAAGGAGCTGTGGCAGCTTGAAGAGGGACTGCCCGGGCTGATGGCCGATTGCGCGAAGCTGCTCGAAGCCGACAGCCGCTTCCTCGTCCTCACCGTCTATGCCGTGCGCATGTCGGCGCTGGCGATCGGCGAACTCGTATCGCAATCGCTGGGGCATCTCGGCGGCACGGTCGAATGCGGCGAGATGGCGGTGCGCGAGGAAGCGCGCGGGTTGACGCTGCCGACCGCGATCTTCGCCCGCTGGTCGCGCTAAACGGACATTGGCGGCCGTCCTGTAACGGGACAGGCGGGCGGGCGGACTCCACAAGATCACGGACCCGGTTCATGGTTAACCGATGGTTATCCGAGTCGTTTCTGCCGCGGCGCTGCTCTGCGCCACGCCGCCGCTGGCCGCGCAGCAGCTACCTTATGTGCTCGGCAACCTGACCGGCATTCCGGACTCCGCGCCGTCACCAGCCCCGCTTCTGTCGCCAATGCCAGAGCCAGCCGAGCCGCAACCGCTCGGTCCGCAGATCGCCTATGATGTCACCGGCCTGCTCTACAACCGCACGCCCGACTATCTGGCGCTCGGCTACGATCTCGAGGGACTGACCGGCAGCGTCGCAACGCATCGCGTCATCCGCGACTATGGCCCGCTGGAATATGAGTTCGAAGGATTGGTTCGGGCCCACGATCGGCCCGGTGGCTTCGCGACACGCGACGCGAATTAGGTTTATCTTTCGACGCGCTTTCTTCTGGTCGCGTCTCCATTGATGCGCGTCGCACAGCATTCGCCACAAAATCCGTTAGTCCTGAGCCTGTCGAAGGACGCCCCTCCAACGATAGACGCCCTTCGACAGGCTCAGGACTAACGGTATAATCGGTATGTGCCTCCAAAGGGGGTTACGCCTTTCTTCTAATCCCGCATCGCGCGGATCGCTGCGCCCGTTGCGAACGGCGCCACCGCTACCAGCACCAACGATGCGGCGCCCAACAGCGCAAAGGCGCCGCGTTGCAGATCGTCCAGCGCCCCGGCGCCGAAGATCAGCACGGGCACGGCGAGCGGCAGCATCAGCAGCCCTGCCAGCGCCCCGCCGCTTTGCAGCCCGGACACAAGCGCGCTGACCGTCACCGCCAGCGCCGCGAGGCCGAGGCTGCCCAGCGCGAGGCCCACCTCCAGCTTGATGAGGCTGTCCATATCCATGTTGAGCATCGCCGATGCGGGCAGGGCGGCCAGCATCAGCGGCGGGCCGAAACCGATCCAGTGCGCGCCGATCTTGGCGACGGCGACGACTTCCTCGCTGATCCCGCGCACCGCATATTGATCGAGAATGCCGGCATCGCGGTCCGGCGCGATCAGCCGGTCGATGGGCATCAGCGCCGCGAGCAGCGCCGCCGTCCAGAGCGCGCCGCCGCCGATCCGGCCGAGTATCGTCGGGTCGGGCCCGATGGCGAAGGGGAAGAGCGTGGCGACGAGCAGGAAGAAGATCAGCGGCAAGAGCCAGCCCGAGCCGGTAAAGCTGCGCCTCAGGTCGCGCCGCGCGATGGCGAAGAGCGCGCTCATCCTGATCCTCCCCGCGCGCAGCGGGGGGAGGGGGACCGCGACGCGCAGCGGCGTGGTGGAGGGGCAGAGAGCAATCCGTGAAAGTCGAGCTTTGCTTCTGGGCCATCGCAATGCCCCTCCACCATCTCCGCCTTCGCGAAGATGGTCCCCCTCCCCAAGCAAAGCTTAGGGAGGATTGGGTGCGCGAGGCCGCTCATTGTTCTGTTCCGATCGGTATCTCCGCCACATCTGTGAGAGCGAGCGGCTGGTGCGTCGCCACGACGGCGATGCCGCCTTGCGCGCGATGGTCGGCGATCGCCGTTTCGAGCCGGGCGCGCGCTTCGGTGTCGAGCCCGTTGGCCGGTTCGTCGAGCAGCCAGATATCTGCGCCGCTGCCGATCACGCGCGCGAGCCCCGCGCGCTTCAACTGGCCGGTCGAGAGCATCCGCACGGGCACTTCGGCGAGCGCGCTCATGCCCATCGCCGCCAGCGCGGCCGCGACCTCGGCCGCGCCCCCGCCATCGATGCGCGCCCAGTAGAGCAGGGCGCGTTCGAGCGGCAGTTCGCGGTCGAGCGCCGGTTCGATCGCGCCGAACGCGAGCCGGCCTTCGATATCCACCCGCCCCGCCTGCGGCCGCAGCAGCCCGGCGATCAGCCTCAGCAGACTCGTCTTGCCCGCGCCGTTCGGTCCCGTCACCAGCGCCGCGCCGCCCGCGTCCAGCGTGAGATCCAGACCAGAGAAAAGGAGCCGGTCGCCGCGCACGCAGCCCAATGCCTCAAGGGACAGCCGGGCGCTCAATCCGCTTCGTCTTCCAGCGCGTGCATATCGTCGTCCGACAGGCCGAAATGATGGCCGACTTCGTGGATCAGCACATGATGGACGAGCTTCTCGATGCTGATCCCGAGATCGGCCGCCTCTGCGAGGATCGGCTGGCGGTAGAGATGGATCATGTCGGGCAGATCGCTCGGGTCGGAGATGCTCTTCTCGCCGATCGGGCGGCCCGTATAGAGGCCGGAGAGCTCCATCGGATGGGTGAGGCCAACGGCCTTCAGGGACTCCGCATCCGCATATTCCTCGACCCGCAGCACGACATTGCCCATCTGCTCGCGGAATTCGGGCGGCAGGCTCTCCATCGAGCGCCGCGCCATCGCCTCCATCGCATCTGCATCCGGGCCGGAAAGGCTTTCGTCGAACCGCATAGTGCGGCAGATAGGATGCCGGGCGGAACAAGGGAAGAGACGGAAGGACGAAGGCGATGACCCAGAGACTGAGCGATAGCGCGCGCGAAGCGGCACTGGCGGCGCTTCCCGGCTGGGAGCACGACCCCAAGCGCGACGCGATATCGAAACGCTTCGAGTTCGGCGATTTCAGCGAGGCCTATGCGTTCATGAGCCGCGCGGCGCTGCTCGCCGAAAAGATGGATCACCATCCCGAATGGTTCAACGTCTACAACAAGGTCGACGTGACCCTGACGACGCACGACGCCGATGGCTTGAGCGAGAAGGATGTGGACATGGCGAAGGCGATGGAGGGCTTTGCGGGGTAGCTCCGTAGTACTGTAAAGCCGATCCTGAACTGGCCACGCCTGTCACCTATGAGCCGCTGCCGATCAGTACGAAAGGCGCCCAGAAGGCGGGGTGCGCCCAGCTGGTTTGCGCAGTATCCCGGCCCGTTTCCATACGGATTTCGCGCATCGACTGCTGAAATGCCTGCAAGCGGCTGAGCCCCGGCGTGTCGCGGAGTATTTCGAACATACGCACCGTCATGCGCGACGCCACTTCGTCGTCGACGGGCCAGTGCGAAGCGAGCAAATTGCGCGCGCCGGCATAGAAGAAAGATCGCGCGAGGCTCGATAGTCCCGAACCTTCCTCTCCCGTTGCGGTGTTGCAGGCCGACAGGATGACCCAGTCCGCGTCCAGCCTCAGCGACGCGACCTCCGATGCCGAAAGATAGCCGTCGTCATTATCCGTCGCCACGGCTGGCGGCGTGAAGACGAGGCCCGGTTCGGTGAGGATGGACAGGTCTTCCGGCATCAGCCCATGGGTGGCGAACGCGATGATCCTGGCATCGGCGAGATCGGCCGTCCGAACCGCCGTTTCGGTGGCCTGTTCGGCAAGCCGGATGCTCTCTTCCGGCGCGCCGAGGGCCTGCCGGATATTCTCCAGTTCCGTGGCCGTGCCCGGCAGACGGGTCAGCTGGCTCAGCATCGTTACGTCGGCCATGCGCGCGCGGGTGGCGCTCTGGTTCCAGCTCAGAATGGCATTGGCCGAGGGAACGGTGCGCAGATTGCGGAAGCCGCGCTGCTGTGCTTCACCCTGCAGTACGGGATCGCCGAAACCGGCAAAATCGGGCGTGATGGCGCTGCCCTCGCTGCGTTCGACCTGCCGTAGCAGCTGCAACGACTGGATCGAGGGTATCGACGCCAGGGCGTAGCGATCGGCAAGCCAGGCGGTGTTCCTCAGAGCGTCGGGATTATGGTCCTGCCCCTCAGGTTCGTCCGTCACCAGTACGGAGAAGGGCAGGGCGGCGAGCTGGCCGCCAGCAACGACATAGAGCGCGCTACGGTCGCCGATCACATCCTCGACCGGCGCGACCAGCGCCGTGTAAAGGGCGAAGCCGGCCTGCCTGTCGAAAGGGAATGCGCCGCCATCGGGATAGTCGGATTCCCATTCGGCGATTTCGTATTCGGTCGCCTCGACCCGCGCGCCAAGATCCCAGCGCAACCGGCGCACGATGCCGTCGATCGCATCCGCGTTGAGATCGGCGCGGTGCCACTCTGCGCCGTCATTCGTGATCGCGACGACATGCGTGCCATGGGCAGACGGCACGACCAGCAGGATCGCCTCATCGTCGCCCAACAGAGCCTGGGCGTCCCGCAACGCGACCGGCCGCGGGTTGATAAGGGCGAAATAGTCGGGGAAGTCGCGCGCGATCTGGGCGTCAATCGTGGCGACCCGGGATTCGGCTTCGCGGCGAAGTCGTATCAGTCGTTGCCGGTCGCCCTGTGCGGCGCCGGCGGTATCGAACCCCGAGCGGATCTGTTCGGAGAGATTTGCTATCTGTGCCGATGCGGCTTCGCGATCTTGCACGAGGGAGGTCAACAGCGTTCGCGTTCCGCCGGCCATATGCCGTGCCGCCATCTCGGCGATCGCGCGGCCTGACGGGCCTGACAATGTTTGCTGCAGCGCAAGGATGCTTTGATCGAGACGGTTTCCGCCCGTCGCGAGCCAGGCCGCATCCGCATAGAGCGCATAGCCTTCGGCATGGCTGATCATATCTTCGGTCGCCGCGCGTTCTTCGCGGTCCTGCGCCTGCAGGATATCGAACAGCTGTTGTGCGGAACGCCGCAAATTCCTGCCCCCTTCGCCCTGGCCAACTTGCGCACTGACCAGCAGAGCGGCGTTTTCGAGGGCTTCCGGTCTCCTGTTCTCCATGGTCTCCAGCACGTGATCCAGGCATTGACGCAGCAGCGCTTCGGCTTCGTCCAGCCGGCCTGTTCGCTCGTAGAAAGCGCCGAGCGCGCACCGGGCCGTTTCCCGCGTTGCCCGGCGGGTCGACGGATCGGTGATGGTTTCGGTGAATTCGAGGCTGTTGATGTAATAGGCTTCGGCCCGCTCCAGATCGCCAAGCCGTTCGCGAACCAGGCCCAAGCCGTTATTGACGCTGATCGCGAAACCCGGGTCCATGGTGTAGGTCGCATAGTCGATTATGCTCTGATACAGCGCGCCCGCCTCGCGATACCGGCCGGCGGCGATCAGGAAATCGGCACGTTGGTTCCGCAAATAGATCAGCGCCCTCAGCCGGTCCCGGTAATTATTCTCCAGCAGCGCGATCGCGCGGGCGTTGGTGCTCAACGCGAGATCGAGCCGGCCCTGCAACTGCAGCACACCGGCCACATTGCCCAGGGCAACGGACATGCCGATCGGGTCGCCAGTCGCGGTCGTTTCGTAATAGGCCAGGGCCGCCAGCACCAAAGCTTCCGCCTCCGCCAACCGGCCGAGCCGAGCTTTGAAGCTGGCAAGCTGAAGCGCCGTTTCTGCAGCGAATTCGTTGTTCGGACCAAATCGGCCGATCCAAGCCTGGTAGGCGGTATCGAACAGAGGTTCGGCCTCATAAAGATTGCCCTCGCGCACCGCGCGCTGCATCCGCTCCTCCAAACCGGGAAATTCGCTTTCAAGCTGCTGGATGGCGTCAGGTGTGATGTCTTGATACGGGCCGCCTTCGCCGTCCGCCGAGGGCTGGGCATGGGCAATGGATGGTAGTGCGTGAGCACCGGCGAAAATCAGGATAGCACCCGCTAGGCAGATCAGGCTTCGTGTCATGGTTTTCTCGCTACTGGCACCCGTTCGTCGCCGACAGTTTGTCCACCTGCAGTGATGAAAAGCACAGGAAACGCATAAGGTCTTGAAGATACGGGCGGCTTTCCGAAGCAGGTGTGTCGCTTCAATCCTTTACGATGCGTGTCATGTCGAGGCTCTTGTTCAGCCGGTCTGGGATCCGGCGCGCCGAAAGCGGCGCATGTTATTTGATACCGTAAGCGGCGAAGGCTTCGTCGATCTCCCGGTTGAAATTGCCGGAGAAGATCGGCAGCGAGCGGCGCAGCATCGTGCTGTTGGCATCGGGCTTGGCGATCTTGAGTTTGTCTGCAATCCGTTTGGCTTCCGCAGTGCGGCCGGCGGCGTGCATCGCGACCAGGGAGCAATGAGCGGTGATAAGGCTATCATGCGGCCGCAGCATCGCTTTGGCCGCCCAGTCAGCCGCCGCCTCGTAATCGCCCTGCTGGATCAGCACCGCAGACTTGATCGCCAGCATGTTGTGCAGCCAGGGGTCGACGGGCGATAGGTCGATCGCCTTGTCGACATGCGGCAAGGCATCGTCTTCGCGGCCGGACAATGTGAGGAAATTGGCCAGCGCCCCATGAGCCATAGCGTAGCTTGGCGCGAACGAGACGGATCGCTTGAGCCAGTCTTCGGCACCGTTGCGATCGCCCCGCAGCCATGCGGTGCGTCCGGCGACCAGATTGGCAAACGGATCGGACGGATCGGCCTCGATGGCGCGGGTCGCGCTGTCGAACATTGCAAGACGTGTCTCGTCGCTCGCCTCGGATGCCTGCTGGACCATCTGCCACCAGTGAATGTGGCTGAGACCGGCATGCGCACGCGCAAAGCTCGGTTCTATCGCGATGGCCGCCGAAAAATGTTCGAGGCCCGCACGGTAGTCGGGCCGGCCGAAGGAGAAGATGTTGGAAACCCCGAAGTGATAGCGTTCCCATGCCGTGAGATGTTCGGGAGGCTTAAAACGGGCGCGCTCGCTTTCCCGCATCGGTATCTTCGAGTCCACGGCTTGCACCGCCTTGTCGACGATCTGGCGCCTGAGCGCGTGAATATCGGAAATCGGCAGTTCGAACCGTTCGCTCCAGAGCACGCGCTCGGCGTCGGCATCGGCCAGTTCCACCGACACGGCGATGCGGGATTCGAAGGGCTCGATCGTGCCCGAAAGCACATAGCCTACGCTCAGCGCTTCGCGGACCGAGCCAGGGTCGGACATGACAGAGGGAAATTGGAAGCTCGACCCACGCGCCTTTACCTCGATCCAGCGCAAGCGGGCGATCGATGTGATAATCTCGTCCGGCAAGGCTTCGGCGAGGCCGCTATGAGGTCCTGCCGTGCCCAGCAAATGGAACGGCAGCACGGCAAGACTGGGCGCCGTGCCCAACCGGTTCTGCTCTTCAGGCTCCTGTGCTTCCGATTGCGCCGTCGCGGCTGACCTGACCTGCTCGACCGGGGCGATGAACCTGTAGCCGCGCCCATGGACCGTGCCGATGATCCGGTAGGGCCGCCCGTTTTCGCCGAGAACGCGCCGCAGGGCCTTTACCTGCGTTGCGAGAGCGGAGTCGCCGACCGCGCGGCCCTCCCAGATCTGATCGATGATCTGGTCCTTGGTGACGAGTTCTCCGGGGCGCTCGGCCAGCATGATAAGCAGCTGCAGCGCCCGCGGCTGGAGCGTGACCGGTCCGTCCGCGCCGACCAGTTCGAAGCGTTTCGTGTCCAACAGGAAATCTTGAAATCGCAACTGCATCACGCCAGCCCCAGGCAGGAAAAGCTGACGCGCATCCCCGAGCCGCTCGCTCGACGTCGATCCGCGCCGGCTTCCGGAGGAGACGCGCGGCGCACGTTCAATCCTCCACGGTGCGCGCCATGCCGAGGCTCTTGCGCAGGCGGCCGGGCGTCCAGCGGGCGGCGAAGGCGAGGCGTTTGGCGGTCTTGCCGACCGTCGTGTGAATCTTTTCGCCATGCACGGCCTGCCAGGCGGCTTCGGCAACTTCGCTCACCGGCGTGATCTCGAGCCCGGCTTCCGCAATCATGTCGCGCACCGAGCTGTTGCCGCCGGTGAGCGGGCCATCGAGGATCGGCGTTTCGATAAAGCTCGGCATGAGGTCGCGCACGCGAATGCCATAGGGGCGGAACTCGATGTCCAGCCCCTCGGTCAGCGCGCGGACCGCGAATTTGGTGCCGCTATAGACGACGAGTCCCGCCGCGCCGTAAATCCCAGCCGCCGAGCTGGTGTTGAGGACGCAGCTGTCGGGCGTGTCGCGCAGCATCTCGAACGCCGCGCGCGTCCCGTCGATTACGCCGGTGAAGTTGATGGCGATCGTCTTGTCGATATCCTCGTCGCTCATTTCCTGCAGCGGCCCGCCGATGCCGATGCCCGCATTGTTGAACAGCACGTCCATCCGCCCGCCCGTGCGCTCGCCGAACGCCGCGATAGCCTGTTTCCACTGGGCGCGGTCGGTCACGTCGAGATGATGGATCGAGAACTGGCCCTGCTGCATCCCTGCGGCCGTCTCTTCCATCCCCGCATCGTTGATATCGGCAAGTCCGACGAACCAGCCGCGTTCGCCGAAATAATGCGCGACCGCGCGCCCGATGCCCGACGCCGCGCCGGTGATGAAAATGCTCTTCGTCGTCATCCAATCCTCCCCGCAAATCCGTTCCGATCCGGTTTTCGCCGATAGCCGTAACCGCGCTTCGACCGATATGGCAATCCGCTTCGACCAACGGCATGCGCGGGCCTTTGCCCATGCGATGCTGATTGCTACAATTACGACCGATGTCATAATAGATGGAGGGCCGGAATGCGCCGCTTCCTGTCATACATTCCTTATGCGGTTCTGGCCGCGCTGGTGGCTGCGCCCACCGCCCTTTCGGCCCAGGCGGAGGAAGCCGAAGCGCCGGCGCTCGTACTGAACCAGGACGGGCTCGAGCAACAGATCGATGCGTTCATGGCCGAGCGGGACTATGCCGGTATCGTGTTCGTCGCCATCGACGGCGAGACGCTGGTCGAGAAAGCCTATGGCATGGCGCATGATGATCCCGCCGTGCCGATCGTGCTCGACACGGTATTCGGCATCGGGTCGCGGCCGATCGATTTTACGATGGCGGCGATCATGCTGCTCGAGCAGCGCGGCCAGTTGAGCCAGGACGATACGCTCGCCGACTATCTGCACGATGTGCCCGCGGACCGGGCCGGGATGACGATCCGCCACATGATGACGGGGCAATCGGGCTTGCCGGACTTCCCCGCGAACCAGAGTGATTGGGATGCGGACCTCGCCTGGATCGACCGGGCCGAATTCGAACGGCGGACGCTGGCCGTGCCGCTGCTCTTCGCGCCGGGCGAGGGGGAGGCGCATTCGCACTGGGCCTTCGGCATGCTGGCCGCGATCGTCGAGCGGGTGAGCGGCCGGAGCTATGCGGAGTTTCTGCGGGAGAACTTCTTCGATCCGGCGGGGATGGGCCGGACCGGCAGCTATGGCGAAACGCGCGGGCTGACGATCACAGATTTCGCGGCCGGCGGCGGCGTGCAGCGTGGTCTCCCCAATATCCCGCCCAATTGGGGGCCGACCTCATGGCTGGTGATGGGGAGCGGGGGAATGTTCTCGACGCTCGGCGATCTCAGGCGCTTCTACACCTTCATTACCGAAAGCGGCGTGCTGGAACCGCGCTATACCGAGCAGTTTCTCAGCCCGCGCGCCGGGCTCGACGGATCGGATCGCGGTTTCGAGCTGTTCAGCTTCTCCGACGAAGGCTTCAGCGACCAGGCCTATGTCATGCTGAGCCGGAGCGGGGAGCCGGGCTCGATCATGGCGATCGTCCGGCCGCTGGTGACGCTGCTGCGCGAGAATTGATCGCTCGCCGTGTGCGAGGGTTGACCGCTTAGGCAGCGCCCGCAATGCTCGCGCGCGATGGAGAGGAAGAACGGCCCGGCGGTCCGCTTTGACGGCATAGCCAAGAGTTTCGATGACGGGGCCAGCTTCGCCGTCGCCGCGCTCGATCTGGAGATTGCAGGCGGGTCGTTCGTCGCGCTGGTCGGCGAATCGGGATCGGGCAAATCGACGCTGTTGAAGACGATCAACCGGCTCGTCGAACCGAGCGCCGGAAGCGTCTCGATCGGCGGCGAACCCGTTGACGGGCAGGACCCGGCCGATCTGCGCCGCCATATCGGCTATGTATTTCAGAATATTGGATTATTCCCGCATATGACGGTTGCGGAGAATATCATGATCATTCCCCGTATCGGTGTAAACGAAACCGTCAACCAGGTGCCCGAACTGCTCGACCTGGTCGGCCTGCCCGAGGACGTCGCCGATCGCCTGCCG
This sequence comes from Parasphingopyxis sp., assembly GCF_052168295.1. Lineage (GTDB taxonomy): Bacteria > Pseudomonadota > Alphaproteobacteria > Sphingomonadales > Sphingomonadaceae > Parasphingopyxis. The sequence goes on from NZ_JBQLZN010000054.1 coordinate 15,271, forward strand.
AGCGAACTCTCGGGCGGTCAACAGCAGCGGGTCGGCGTCGCCCGGGCGCTGGCCGGCGAGCCGGGGCTGATGCTGATGGACGAGCCGTTTGGCGCGCTCGACCCGGTAACGCGGGACCAGCTCGGCGAGGCCTATCGCGCCCTGCATGACGAACTCGGCCTGACGACCATCATGGTCACGCACGACATGGCCGAAGCGCTGCTGATCGCCGACCGTATCCTCGTGATGAGTGCTGGCCGCATCGTCGCCGATTGCTCGCCCCAAGCGCTGCTGGCCGGCGAGGGCGGCGAGGAGGCGAGCGCGCTGATCGCGGTGCCCAAGGGCCAGATGGCGAAGCTCCGGCGGCTGGAGGAGGGCGCGTGAATCCCCGCCTTCAGGAAGCGCTCGAACAGGTTCCGCTGTTGCTCGCCGATCACGTATTGCTGTCGGCAGCGGCGCTGTCGCTCGGGCTCGCGGTGGCGCTGCCGCTCGCCGTCGGCGCGTCGCGCAACCTCCGCCTGCGGCGGATCGCGCTCGGTGCGGCCAGCCTCGTGCAGACCATTCCCGGCCTCGCTCTGCTCGCACTCTTCTATCCGCTTCTCCTCGCGCTCAATTCGCTGTTCGCGCCCGTCGGCCTCGCATTACCTGCGCTGGGTTTCCTGCCAGCCCTGCTGGCGCTGGCGCTCTATGCCGTGCTGCCGATCCTGCGCAATGCGGTGACCGGTATCGTCGGCATCGATCCGTCGATCATCGAGGCGGCGGATGGCGTCGGCATGACGCCGCGCCAGAAATTGCGGCTGGTCGAAGCGCCGCTCGCCGCGCCGGTCGTGATGGCTGGGATCCGCACCGCGACGGTCTGGACGATCGGCGCGGCGACGCTCTCGACGACGGTCGGCCAGCCCAGCCTCGGCGACATGATCTTCGCCGGACTGCAGACCCAGAACTGGACGCTCGTCCTCGTCGGCTGCCTCGCCGCGGCGGCGCTGGCGCTGACGGCCGATGCGCTGCTCGGCCTGATCGAATCCGGCATCGCCAACCGCAGCAAATGGCGGATCTGGGGCGGGCTCGTGGCGCTGGCCGCGGGCGTCGTGCTGGCGCTGGCCCCGTTTGCGGCGAGCGGTTCGCGGTCCGATGTGGTGACGATCGGCGCCAAGGGGTTCAGCGAGCAATATATCCTTGCACGATTGCTCGGCGACCGGTTGGAGGATGCGGGATACACGGTCCGCTATCGCGACGGGCTCGGATCGGCGGTCGCCTTCGAAGCGCTCGCGAGCGGCGATGTCGATGTCTATGTCGAATATACCGGCACGCTCTGGACCAATGCGATGCGGCGCGAGGACAATCCGCCGCGCGACGAAATGCTCGCCGAGCTGTCGGACTGGGCTGCCGATACGCGCGGGGCACTGCTGCTCGGACGGCTCGGTTTCGAAAACACCTACGCCTTCGCCGTGACGCAGGAAACCGCGCGGCGCTATGAGATGGAAAGTCTGGACGACCTTGCCGCCGCCGCTCCGCAGCTGACCATGGGTACGGACATGGAGTTTCTGAACCGCCCGGAATGGGCCACGATCCGCGATGCCTATGGCTTCGCCTTCGCGGACGCTCAGTCCTATCAGCCAACGTTCATGTATCGCGCCGTGGAAAGCGGTCGCGCCGACGTCATCACGGCTTTCTCCTCGGACGGCCGGATAGCGGCGAGTAACCTGTTCGTGCTGACCGATCCGCGCGGCGCGATCCCCAATTACGATGCGGTGCTGATGGTGGCCCCGGACCGGCGCGAGGAGGACCGGTTCATCGCGGCGCTCCAGCCCTTGCTTGACGCAATCCCCGTCGAGTTGATGCGCGAAGCCAATTACATGGTCGATCGAGACGAGAACAAGGTCAGCCCTGCGGAAGCGGCCGATTGGCTCGCGACGCAGATTTCGAACTAGTCGGGCGGCGCTCGCTGTTCCGCCAGCCTGTCAATCTTCGCATGGAGCGAGCGCACCTCTTCCATGATCGCATCGCGCTCGGCGGTTTCCGTCTCCTCCTGGCTCTCATGCATCGCATTGACGATGATCGCGATGAACAGGTTCAGGACGACGAAGGATGTGATCAGGATGAATGGCACGAAGAATACCCACGCCATCGGATAGACTTCCATCACCGGCCGGACGATGCCCATCGACCAGCTTTCCAGCGTCATGATCTGGAACAGCGAGTAGAGCGATGCGCCGATCGAGCCGAACCAGTCGGGAAATTCCTGCCCGAACAGCTTCGTCGCCATGACCGCGAAAATATAGAAGATCAAGATCAGCAGCAGGATGACCGATCCCATGGCCGGGATTGCGGACAAGAGGCCCTGTACGACCTGCCGCATCTTCGGGATCACCGAGATCAGGCGCAGCACGCGCAGTATGCGGAGCGCGCGCAGGACCGAGAATTCGCGGCTGCCGGGCACGAGTGCGGCGGCGACGATCACGAGGTCGAAAACGTTCCAGCCGCTCGCGAAGAATCGGAAACGATAGACGATCAGCTTCGCCGCGATTTCCACCACGAAGATCGCGATGGCGATCATGTCGAGCGCGAACAGCAGGTCGCCATAGTCGCGCTGCAGGCTCGGCACCGTCTCGAGCCCGATGACCGCGGCGTTGATGATGATGACGGTCATGATCGCGGCGGTGAAGCGCGGCGATTCGATGATCCGCTGAAGCGTCGCGATCATGCTCAGCCGTGCCCGAGCAGCAGCCAGGCGATATAGCCGGCATAGGCAACGAGCATCAGCCCGCCGGTGACCCGGCTCAGATGACGGCTGATCCAGAGCAGCAGCATCAGGCCGACCGCGAGCCCCAGTAATATGGGCAGGTCCAGCGTAACGAATGCGGGCGGCACGCCGCCATTCGCCGCGACGGCCGTAACCCCGCCAATGCCAAGGACATTATAGATATTGGACCCCACGACATTCCCGAACGCGATCTCGCCTTCCTTGCGCAGCGCCGCCATGACCGACGTCACGAGTTCGGGCAGCGACGTGCCGATCGCGACGATGGTGAGGCCGATCACGCCTTCCGAGAGCCCGGCGATGCGCGCGAGATCGATCGATCCCGTAACGAGAAAGCGGCCGCCGAGTATCACGGCGGCAAGGCCGAGAACCGTGAAGAGCACAGGCTTGCCCCAGCCGTCGAACACTTCGTGAATGCGGGGATCGGCACCCTCGAATGCGGCGCTGCGATCAAAGGCCGCGCCATGATCGTCGGCATGCGATTTCTCGTGAAAATAGGCCATGACGATATAGGTGACGAGTAGCACGAGCAGCAGCACGCCGGTCGCGATATTGACCCAGCCGAAGGTCGCAAGTCCGACGAGCAGCGCCGTCGCGGCGAGCGCTACACCGGCGTCGCGCGTGACGGCGCGGCCCGTGACGGTAAACGGTGCGACGAGCGCCGCCGCACCCAGGATGAGCAGCGTATTGGCGATATTGGAACCGACGACATTACCCCAGGCGATACCCGGCGCCCCGGCGAGTGTGGCTTCCAGGCTCGTTACGAGTTCGGGCATCGAGGTACCGAAGCCGAGGATCACGATGCCGACGATCAGCGGCGCGACCCCGGCGCGTTCGGCCACGCCGACGGCGCCGCGGACCAGCACCTCACCGCCGACGATCAACAGGATCAAGCCGCCGGCAATGGCCAAGAAGGTGAGCATGAAATCGAGATATCCCGGATGGTACGGATGGAATTGCGCGATGTAGTGGCCGGTCGGACCGTTTACAGCACCGGCCTATAGAATATCGTGCGGCGAGCCGATAGGCCCATTCGATACCGATCCCAGGGCCTATGTAAGCTGCGCGCGCGCTTCGGCCTGGATGCGATCGGCGATGGCGCGATAGGCCGGGGCGTAGGCCGCGCCTTCGCGCCAGCTAGCCGCGATGGCCCGGTTCGCCGTCCAGTCCTCCACATTCAGTACTTTTACGCCGGCCTGCCCGCCGACTTCAGACTGGATGTAGAATTCCGGCAGGATCGACAGGCCGAGACCCGATCCCGTCATCTGGCGAAGACTGTCGAGGCTCGTGCCTTCATAGTCGCTGAGCAGTTGCAGTTCGAACTCGCTGCAGATCGCCTTCACCTGGCGGTGGAAGCTATGGCGGCGATCGAGGCTGAGTACGGTTTCGCCCGCCAGATCGGCGCGGCTCACCGTGTCGCGCGCCGATAGCGGGTGATCGGTTGCCGCGACGAGAAAGAGCCGCTCGCTGAACAGCGGTTCGACGTGCAGCGACGGGCCTTCGATCGGCATCGGCCCCAGCAGCATGTCGAGCGCGCCGCGCGACAATTCCATCGCCTGGTCGTCGGGTATGCCTTCGCGGATATACAGCCGGATCTCAGGCTGTATATCCGCGAAG
>NZ_JBQLZN010000055.1:0-7324 GCF_052168295.1 Parasphingopyxis sp.
TGCGGCGCTTGTTGACCAGCATCAGCAGCCCGCGGCGCGAATGATGGTCCTTGTGATGGCCTTTGAAATGTTCGGTGAGGTTGGTGATCCGTTCGGTCAGGATCGCGACCTGCACTTCAGGAGAACCCGTATCGCCGTCTTCACGGGCATGTTCCTTGATCACTTCGGCCTTGCGTTCGGCAGTAATCGACATCGCATAATTCCTTTCGAATAAGCGTTCATAGATTAAATCCGCGCACGACTTTCAGCTCGATCCCGTCGCATTCCACGAGAGCAACCGGAACAGACTGGTCGGTTGCAAGATAGAGCCCGGCAGTGGCGGAAACCCCGATCACCCGCTGCCCCATGCGGAGCTGCCTTGCCTGATCGGGAGCGACGGGTAGAGCCGGGATGTCGTCCAGCCCTGCCGCCAATGGCAAGAGTGCCTGTTCAAGGCCGTGGCTCTTAGCGAGTTCGTCCAGTTTGTCCAGCGAAATCGCGCTTTTCAGCGAAAAGGGGCCGGCCTTGCTGCGGTGCAACATAGTGACGTGACCGACCGTGTTCAAGGCACGCGCGATGTCGCGGGCGAGGGAGCGGATATAGGTACCCTTGGAAACATGGGCGGTGAGGGCGACCTCGGTGAGCTTTCCGGTCCTGTCGGGCGGCATTATCGAGAGCGCGTGGATGGTTACCCCGCGGGTCTTCATCTCGACGTCTTCGCCGGCGCGAGCCCGCGCATAGGCCGGCTTGCCATCGATCTTGAGGGCGGAATATTTGGGCGGGATCTGGTCTATCGATCCAGTGAATTGCGGCAGGACCGCCTCGATATCGGAGAGAGAAGGGCGGTTCTCGGAGCGTTCGGTGACTTCGCCCTCGGCGTCCAGCGTGTCGGTCTCGGTCCCGAACTGAATGGTGAAATCATAGACCTTGTCGCTATCGAGCATCCGGCCCGCGAGCTTCGTCGCTTCGCCGAGCGCGATCGGTAGCACGCCGGACGCGAGCGGGTCCAGCGTCCCGCCATGGCCGACTTTCACCTTCGCATAGCCGCCCTCGCGCAACGCCCGCTTCACTGCCGATACGCAGGGCGTCGAGCCGATCCCGACGGGTTTGTCGAGAATGATCCAGCCATGGAGGGCGGGTTTTACGTCCGGGTCTGCCATTCCTCGGCCAATAGCCCGAAAACCGCCGTGTCGCGAACATAACCCGTCCAGGTGATACGGTTTTCGCGCAGCGTGCCTTCATGCGTCGCACCGAGTTTCAGCACCGCGGCCATCGAGCGCTTGTTGCGGGTGTCGACGCGGAATTCGATCCGGCGATAGCCGCAGGCGATGGCGTGATCGATCAGCAGCGTCTTCATCGTGCGATTGAAGGGCCCGCCGCGCACCGCCGGCGCGATATATGTCCCGCCGATCTCGAGCACGGGCTGAAAACCGCCGGGCCGGATATAGTTGGTCATACCGACGACATCTTCGCCGTTCAGCACGATGAAATTCACCCAGTCTTCCGTGTCGGCCAGTTCGCCGATCCGATCGAATCCCCGATCGAAATGCTCATCGAGCATCGAGAAGGGATAGATGTCCCATATATCGGGATCGGCGGCACAGGCAGCACGCAGGCCCTCGCGATGGGCCTCGGTGCGCAGTTCGAGCCGCACATCGCCATTGGACAGCGGCTGGGCAAGCATGGAGCGATCGGCGGCCATGGCCGCCCATTGGCAGGCGATTGTGGCGCGGACGGGGCGGCTATTCCGCCTGCGTCTATTCTGCCGTCTCGTCGGGATCGGGAATGCGCACCAGACTGCGCACGCGGCAACGCTGGTCGCGCGTGATCACGCTACTGAAACGGTCGAACCGGCCATTGCTGTTGACGTCGAACCCGATCGCCTCGGTAAAGCGCAGGCCGTTGCAGGGCCCGAGAAACTCGGCGCGATACCAGCGACCGCGATTGGCTTCTATCAGCAATATATCGCGCTCCGGCGCCCGCCAGCTGCGGATCGAGCTGTTCGCGAACGGGATATAGGCCTGTTCGGGCTCCGCGCTTGCCGAGCCGTCATCCGGATCGTCAAAAGCGGCGGCCGGGGCCGCCAGCGTCAGCGCGGTGATGGAGGCGAGAAACGTCTTCATGCCGATAGCGCTAGCCGCGTCCGCCTGAACGGAGCCTGAGCCGATGCCGTCGCCGCCCGATACGCCGGAGCCGGCAACTACTCGGTCAGCGCCCCAACCGTTGCATGAAATGCTTGCGGCACAGCGCGATGTAGCGCTCGTTTCCGCCGATCTCGGTCTGTTTGCCGGCGCTGACGGCCTTGCCGGTTTCATCGATGCGCAGGTTCATCGTCGCTTTCTTCCCGCACTCGCAGACCGCTTTCAGCTCGACCAGCGAGTCGGCAAGGGCGAGCAATGTCGCCGATCCTTCGAACAATTCGCCCTGGAAATCGGTGCGCAGACCATAGGCGAGTACGGGAATATTCTGCTCGTCCGCCAGGCGCGCGCATTGCCAGACCTGATCCTTGGTCAGGAATTGTGCTTCGTCGATCAGCACGCAGGCGAGCGGCGTTTCGCGATGCTCTTCGAGTACCGCATCATGGATATTGCTATTCTCGTCGAAGCGATGGGCGTCGCTGTTGAGGCCGATGCGCGAGCTGATCGCGCCGAACCCCGGCCGGTCATCGAGCGCGGCGGTCCACAGCATCACCTGCATGCCCCGTTCGCCATAGTTGAATGCAGCCTGCAGCAGCGTCGAGGATTTGCCGGCATTCATCGACGCATAGTAGTAATAGAGCTTGGCCACGCGGCGAGCCTAGCGCCGCATGCTGCCGCGCGCCAAGCCTATTGCCCCCAGGCCAAGCCGAGGGCGTGATCGCGCACGGCGATCGGCCATTTCGCGGTCAGCGTTTCGAACCGGTTCCGGTCGTCGGCATAGAGCGCGCGGATCGCTTCCTCGAAATGCGGATAGTCGCCGGCCATAGCGCTCAAGAAATGATAGGCCGCGTCGCGCTTCGAACGGTCGGGCAGGCCGGCCTTGCGCGCCGTCTCGACGAGTTTGCGCAGGGTCGCGGATGCGCCGCCCGGCTGTTTGGTGAGCCAGTCCCAATGCCGGGGGAGCAGCGTCACCTCCTTCGACGTCACGCCGAGTTTCGGCCGCCCGCGTTTCGGCGGTGCAGGCTCCTGCGCCAGCGCGCGAAGATCGAAATCGACCTGCTGCCCGGTCTCGTCGTCGAACACGAGAATGTCCGACGCGCGTTCGGTTTCCGGCATGCCGCGCAGGGTTTCGACGATATGGTTGCGCGAGCCGGTTGCGAGCCAGCTTTCGGTCACGAATGCGGTGTAGCTTGTCATCATAGCCTCCTGAACGGACGGCTATTTATTCCGGGGTAAAATACGAGTCAATATACCCGGGTAAAATTATTTCTCGATCTCAATCGTCGGATTTCCGGGTCTCCGCGCGGATCGTGTCGGCGCCGGACGGATCGATCGGCACGCCATGGTTGAGCCGGGCATTGGCATGGCCAACCTGCTGCCAGCCCATTGCCGCCTGGATCGCCGTCCATTGGCCTTGTGCGTCGAGGCTCTGGTTGCAGGCGAGCTTGGCAAGCCTGAGGCCGATCATGGGCCGTTTCGCGATCCGTTCTGCCATATCGAGCGTGAAGCTCTCCAAGGTTTCGCGCGGCACGACATGATTGACCATGCCGAGCTGCCTGCATTCCTCGGCACTGAAACTCGTGCCGGTGAACAGCATCTCCTTGGCCTTGCGATGCCCGACCTCCCAGACATGGGTGAAATATTCATGGCCGTTCACGCCGAACGCCACGACCGGGTCGGAGAAGCGCGCATCCTCGCTCGCGATGACGATATCGAAGGGCCAGACCAGCATCAGCCCACCCGCGATGCACTGGCCCTGCACCTGGACGACCGTCGGCTTGGGCAGATTGCGCCAGCGCCAGCACAGGCCGAGATACATTTCCTGTTCGGTGCTCATCTGTCCGGCCTGGCCCGGTTCATCGAAGCCGGCCCATTGCGTGACCGGGCCGTGATCGGCGGGACCCGATCGATCCTTCAGGTCGTGCCCGGCGGAAAAATGGTCGCCATTCGCCGCGATGACGATGCAGCGGACATCGTCATCCTGTGCGGCGCGGGTCAGCGCCCGGTCAATCTCGTAGAGCATCTTCGCATCCTGCGCGTTCGCCTTGTCGGCGCGATCGAGTGTGATCCGCGCGACATGCTCGGCTGGCGCGTCATAGAGTATGCGCTCGAAATCCATGCTTTCCTCCCGTCATCGATGCTGGGTCGCTTGCCGATAGCAGACCGGACGGGGGCAGGCCTATTCCTCGCCGGATTCGGACAGGTCGCGCGCGATTTTCGGATCGCGCAGGAGCCGGTCGATCTTGCCGCCCTCGTCGAAACTCTCGTCGAGCAGGAATTTGAGGTTGGCTGCATATTTGGTGTTCACACGGCTCGCGACCTCGCCGCGCAAATAGCGGACATTCCTTTTGAGCGCTGCGAGCACCTCTTCTTCGTCGCCGCCGAGCAACGGTTTCACGAAGACGGTGGCATGGCGAAGGTCCGGCGACATGCGCACTTCGGTAACGCTCACCAAATGCGTGGAAAGCACCTCGTCATGCACGTCGCCGCGGGAAAGGATTTCGGACAGCACATGGCGCACGCGTTCGCCGACGCGCAGCAGTCTTACGGATTGTGTGTCTTCGGATGCCATCGGCGGTCTCTTATGTCTCGGCCTACGACATGGGCCTCAGGCCCGGGACGAGACCGCCGATCACGGAATCAGAACGGCCTATTTCTTGCCGCCCTTGTCACCGCCTTTATCGCCGCCCTTGTCGCCCGGCTTGCCCTTGTCGCCGCCTTTGCCTGGATCTTTCTTGTCGCCCATCTCGGCTCTCCCTCTTGTTTTGGAAAGAGCAGTCTAGGCGCAATTTGTGACAGCTACAATGTGCGCTCTTTTTCCTCGACCTCGAACACTTCGAGCGTGTCGCCTGCTTTCACGTCGTTCGTGTCCTCAAGCACGACGCCGCATTCGAGGCCCGAGCGGACTTCTTCGACATCGTCCTTGAAGCGTCGCAGCGAGGCGATCGTCGTCGCGCTGACGATGACATCGTCACGCATCAGACGGGTGCTGAGGCCCTTGCGGATGAAGCCTTCGGTGACGAGCAGGCCGGCCGCCTTGTCTTTCTTGCCGGCCGGGAAGACTTCCTTGATCTCGGCGCGGCCGACGACATTCTCGATCCGCTCCGGCCCGAGTTCGCCCGCCATTTCGGCTTTGATCTCGTCGAGCAGGTTATAGATGATGTCGTAGTAGCGCAGCTCCACATTGTCGCGCTTCGCGATGTCGCGGGCCTTGGCGTTCGGGCGCACGTTGAAGCCGATGATCGGGGCATTGGAGGCTGCGGCCAGCGTCACATCGCTTTCCGTGATACCGCCGACGCCCGAATGCAGGACGCGGACCTTGATATCGTCGGTCGAAATCTGTTCGAGCGAGCTAATAATCGCTTCCACCGAACCCTGGACGTCCGCCTTGATGACGAGCGGGAACTCGATCGCCTGCGCTTCGCCCATCGCCGAGAACATGTTCTCGACGCTGGTCGGCGTCTGCGTCGTCCGCGCGCGGTCGATAACGCCCTGCCGATAGGCGGCGACTTCGCGGGCGCGCGATTCGTCCTCGACGACCGTCAGCGGATCGCCGGCATTGGGCACGCCAGACAGGCCGAGCACTTCGACCGGCACGGACGGGCCGGCTTCCTTCACCTGCTTGCCCTTGTCGTTGACCATGGCACGCACCTTGCCGCTCTCGGCGCCGACGACGAAAATGTCGCCGGTCTTCAGGGTGCCGCGATTGACGAGCACCGTTGCGACCGGGCCGCGGCCCTTGTCGAGCTTCGCTTCGACGACCGTGCCCTCGGCTTCGCGGTCCGGATTGGCCTTGAGTTCGAGCAGTTCTGCCTGGAGCAGGATTTTCTCGACGAGTTCGTCGAGCCCGTCGCCCTTGAGCGCGGAGATTTCGACATCCTGCACGTCGCCGGACATCGCTTCGACGATCACTTCATGTTCGAGCAGCCGCTCGCGCACTTTCTGCGGATCGGCACCTTCGACATCCATTTTGTTGATCGCCACGATCATCGGCACCTCGGCGGCCTTGGTGTGGTTTATGGCCTCGATCGTCTGCGGCATGATGCCATCATCCGCGGCAACGACCAGGATCACGATATCGGTGACGTTCGCGCCACGCGCCCGCATTTCCGTGAACGCGGCGTGGCCCGGCGTGTCGAGGAAGGTGATTTCCTGACCGTCCTTCGTCTTCACCTGATAGGCGCCGATGTGCTGGGTGATGCCGCCGGCTTCGCCCGAAACGACCTCGCTGCCGCGCAGCGCGTCGAGCACGCTCGTCTTGCCGTGATCGACATGGCCCATAACCGTGACGACGGGCGGGCGCGGCTTCAGATCCTCGGGCTTGTCCTCTTCGCCTTCCATGCCGAGTTCGACATCGGCTTCCGAAACGCGCTGGATATTGTGCCCGAATTCGGTGACGAGCAGTTCGGCCGTATCCTGGTCGATCGTCTGGTTGACGGTCACCGCCATGCCCATCTTGAACAGCGATTTCACCAGATCGGCGGCCTTCTCCTCCATCCGCTTGGCAAGTTCGCCGACCGTGATGGCTTCCGGCACCGTAACGTCGCGCGCCTTCTTGACCTTGGGCTGGTCGTCGGCGTGCGCGCGCTTTTCCTTGTCCTTCTCGCGAGCACGCTTGAGCGCGGCGAGCGAACGCGAACGCGGGCTGCCGTCGCCGTCGCGCAAGGCGCGGTTGACGGTGAGCTTCGAACGTTCCTTGCGCTTCTCGCTGGCCCGCTTCGGCTTGCCCTTTTCTTCCTTCTTCTTTTCGGGGCGCTTGGGCTTGGCGACCGGTGTGAAGGTGCGCGGCGCCGGTTTGTTCGGATCGAGTGTCGGGCCGCCGGGCTGCGCTTCGGCAGCCGGCGCATCTTCGGGCTCCGCTGCGGTGGCCTCTTGTGCTTCCTGTTCCGCAGCCTCTTCGGCCTTGCGGTTTTCCTCAGCGCGTTTGGCTTCTTCTTCGCTGGCCTGTTTCTTGGCTTCTTCCTCGCGGCGGCGCGTATCTTCGAGCTGCGCCAGGCGGGCCTCTTCGGCCTCGCGCAGCAGTTTTTCCTGTTTTTCTTTACGGGTCAGCGTTTCGTCGGCTTCGCTCTTTTTCTTGGCAGCCGGCGCAGGGGCAGGCGCGGCCGGAGCGGGCGCGGGCGCTTCCTTGGCCTCTTCGGCGGGCGCAGGGGCGGGGGTTTCGCCCGGCTTGGTGAGCACGCGACGTTTCTTGCGCTCGACCACGACCG
>NZ_JBQLZN010000056.1:0-83243 GCF_052168295.1 Parasphingopyxis sp.
AGAGCACTAGCCTTCCAAGCTTGTGATGCGGGTTCGATTCCCGCTACCCGCTCCAGCTCCGCACGTGCCGCGCCTCGGCGCGCTCTTCATCTTTAAGTTACCAATTTTCCTTAGATTTGCGCCATATGAACGCGCATCGCGACATCGAGCGCCCCGCTCCGGCGGCCGGCGCGGATCCGCGGCCGCCCTCGGCGGTCTCCAGCGGCGTGGGTTTTGTCGGCCTCGCGGGCCTGTTCGCGGCGATCATCGTCGGCCGGATGACGGGGGCGAACGGACCGGTTTCGGGCATGATCGCGGTGGTCGCGTGCGGCCTGCCGATGGTGCTCTGGACCATCTTCGTCGACAAGGCGTGGAAGAACGAGACGACCGGTATCGAGTGGGATCGCCCGCTCACCCCGCATGACGAAACGCGCGAGATCAGCATCGCCAAGCTCGCCGGGCTCTGGGCGACCTGGGGCATCATCGCCGCGCTCTATTGCATCGCCCGCTGGTATTGGGACGGCAACTATCTCTTCGCGATGCGCGTGCTGGCCTGGTCGGCGCCCGTCATGTTCGTGGTCTCGATCCCCTATATTTTCTGGATCGACCGGCGGCTGAAAGAGCCCAAGGACGGCTGCTACATGTTCGGCGCCTGGCTGACCGGCGAGCGCGCCGATATCGACCGCGAAAAGGTGATCGAGCATTTCCGCAGCTGGGCGGTCAAAGGTTTCTTCATCGCCTTCATGATCTCCATCGTGCCGGGCAACTGGTTCGAGGTGCTGCGCTGGACCAATGCGGAGATCGTCTCCGATCCGGTGGCACTGGCGCGCTTCCTGATCGCGCTGCTCTTCCTCGTCGACGTCGCCTTCGCGACGGTCGGTTATGTGCTGACGCTGCGGCCGCTGGATTCGCATATCCGCTCGGCGAATCCCTATGCGCAGGGCTGGGTCGCGGCGCTGATCTGCTACCCGCCCTTCATCCTGATGAATCCCGGCGGGCCGCTCGATTATCACCAGAATACGGCGGACTGGACGCTCTGGCTCGACGGCTGGCCCGTCGCGCTGGCCGCGATGGGCGCGGTGCTGGTCATCCTCACCGCGATCTATGCCTGGGCGACGGTCGCCTTCGGCATCCGCTTTTCCAACCTCACGCATCGCGGCATCCTGACCCACGGTCCCTTTCGCTGGACGCGCCACCCGGCCTATCTCTCGAAAAACGCATTCTGGTGGCTGGCGACGATGCCGTTCATCGCGACGAGCGGCAATCCGGTCGACATGATCCGCAACACCATACTCCTCGCGCTCGTCAGCGCCGTCTATTACTGGCGCGCCAAGACCGAAGAAAAGCATCTGATGGCCGATCCGGCCTATCGCGAATATTGGCACTGGATGGAGCGCAACGCGCCGGTGCCGCGCTTCTTCGCTTGGGCCACGGGCCGCAAGGGCAAGCCGGGCGAGATGGTGCCGGCCGAATAAGCGCCTCCCGCCCGTCAATCGCATTTGGACGCGGTTCGAATTCACGGATAGGATCGCCCCGCAACTAGGCGGAGCAGGATAGTGGACGGATCGCAGTCAGTGCGCGCGACAGATGGCGTATCCGGCGGCCGCCCGATGGATACCGCGCGCGATATCCTTGCAACGCTGATTGCCTTCGACACAACCTCGCGGAACAGCAATCTGGCGATGATCGCGTGGATCGAGGAGCATCTCGCGCATCATAGCGTTCGCGCGACGCGGGTCGCCGATGCGGAGGCGCCCAAGGCCAGCCTCTATGCGACGGTCGGCCCGCCGGTCGAAGGCGGCGTCATCCTGTCCGGCCATAGCGACGTCGTGCCCGTCGATGGCCAGGATTGGGCGACCGATCCCTGGACGGTGACGGAACGCGCGGGCCGGCTCCACGGGCGCGGCACCTGCGACATGAAGGGGTTTATCGCGCTCGCCCTGGCGGCGGTGCCGATGTTCAAGCAGGGCAAACGCCCCGTGCATCTGGCGATCAGCTATGACGAGGAAATCGGCTGCAAGGGCGCGCCCGCGCTCATCGCCGAGATCGCGGACGCGCTTCCCGCGCCCCGCCTCGCCATCGTCGGCGAACCCTCGATGATGCGGATCATCAACGGTCACAAGGGCATCTGCGTCTACCAGGTCGATGTCTGGGGCCATGAGGCGCACAGCTCGCAGACCCATCTCGGCGTTTCGGCCAATATGGTGGCGGTCGATCTCATGCACGATCTGGCCGAACTCGCGCGGGAGCTCGAAGCGTCGGCCGACCCGGATAACGGCTTCGATCCACCCCATGCGACGCTGACCATCGGGCGGATGCATGGCGGCACGGCCGACAATATCCTGGCCCGTCACGCCCGCTTCCATTTCGACCTGCGCTGCCCGCCGGGCGAGGACGCGCGTGTACTGCTGGCGCCATTCGCCGAAAAATGCCAGGCGCTGGACGCGCAGCTCAAGGCCGCATTTCCGGATACAGGCGTCACGATGACCGAACTCGCCAACGCCCCGCCGATGACGCCGAGCGGCAGCGCCGATGCCGTGGCCTTCGTCCGCAAGCTGACCGGCGACAACCGCCCCGCTAGCGCCGTCGCCTTTGCCGCCGAGGGCGGCCAGTTCCAGCAGGCCGGTTTCCCGACCGTGATCTGCGGCCCCGGCTCCATAGAGCAGGCGCATCAGCCCAACGAATATCTGTCGCTCGACCAGTTCCAGCGCGGCGCGGATTTCATGCAGCGGCTGGCGGAGGAGCTTAGGAGGTGAGAGTCAGCGACGCAAAGAGATGCTAGCAGCGGTACGGGCTATGACTGTTCTCGACCAAATTGCCGACATTGGCAGTCCATCGCATGGCTCTCACAAGCGGAGGATGAGAAAACAGCGACTGATTTTGCAGCCGAAATATTCAAGACTGCCGTCTTCGCAGCTGCTTAGGTCGCCGGTCATGATCGATCCGCGCAAGGCATACGAAGATACCGAGACGCCGTTCACCCCCGCCCTTGGGACGGCCGAGCATACGTCAGACTATGATCGCGTCATTGCTGTCATGACGCGCGAGAGAAAATGGCGCCGGCGGATGCTCGAAGAGCTGTTGCCCCGCGACGGCCAAACCATCGTTGATCTCGGCGCAGGGACAGGCACCTTCGCGATCATGGTGAAGCGCTTCGAACCCGACGCGCGAGTCATCGCAATCGACCCCGATCCCGAAGTCCTTGCCATAGCAGAATCAAAAGCTGCCGGTCTCGATATCGTCTTCGAGGAAGTCATGGGCGACCTGCCACCCTCTTCAGTGGATTGCGGTACGGTCGATATGGTCACCAGTTCCCTCGTTCTGCATCAATGCCCGATGGCGATGAAGAAAGGAATTCTCGCAAACGCCTTCTGCCTTTTGAAGCCGGGCGGGCGCTTTCTGATCTCCGACTATGGTGAGCAGCGCGATCTCTTAATGCACATCCTCTTTAAGCAGGTGCGCGAACTCGACGGCTACGAAAACACGAAGGCGAACAAGGATGGCTTGCTTCCGCAACTGATCGAAGAGGCAGGCTTTGTCGACGTTGCCGAACGATATGTGACGAAAACCCCGACCGGGTCCATTTCACTCTATACCGCCTCGAAGCCCGACTGATGCCTTGGTCAGGTCAGTTCGCATTCGGCGAAGCGATCGCCGCATATGTCGGGCTTCCCGACAGCAACGATCTTCATGCCCATGCGGCGTATCAGCTCGTTATCGGTCATGGGAACGATATCTGCCTGACGGATGAGAGTGGAACAGTCCATCGGGGCCTCGCCTTCATCATTCGCCCATCGGTGCCACATGCGATAGATAGCGATGGTCCGCTGACAATCGTCTATTTCGATCCGCAGGCGTCTCAGGCGCTCGACCTGGCGGACCATCTCGGTACTGACGATTTTGTGTGCGTCGATCCGACCGTTTTGCAACTTGCACATTCACAAAGCCCAACCGAACTCGTGTCCGCCCTCGAAGGGCTTGCGAGGGCTCAATGCCCTATGCTTGACCAAAGACTATTAAAGGCGCTGGACAGATTGCGTGCAGAGCCGGGCGAAGTGACCATCGCACAGGCGGCGCGCCTTGCCGGCTTATCGGAATCGCGGTTGCGTACCCTCACACGCGAACAGTTCGGCGTGCCGCTGTCGAGTTGGCTGATATGGCGAAAACTCGAAACCGCAGCGCAGACCCTGGCGCGCGGCGAAGGTCTGGCCGAAGCGGCCTATGCTGGCGGGTTTTCAGATCAGGCCCACTTCTCGCGCGCGATGCGCCGCATGCTCGGCATCACGCCGAGCGCAGCGGCAAAGTCGCTGGGCAGCCGAAGTTAGCAACCGCTTTGTTCAAGAACGGCGTTACGGGACGGAATACATCGCTTCCATCACAGGAGGCAGACAATGGATACAATCCAACCGGTCGTTCGCTACGCGTATGCACCGCTTTTCTTCATCTTTTTCATCGGACTTGCACTATCGCTAGTTGGTGAGGGCTACAGTAAGATTTGGCTTGTCGCCCTGCTGTTTCCGGCGATCGGCCTTTCTTTCCTCGCCGAACGGATCGCGCCGTTTGAGAAGGTCTGGAACACATCGAAAGGCGATGTGTGGCGGGACACAATTCATGCCATAGTAAACGAGCTATCCAATATCGTTGCGATCGCGGCCATTCCGGTGCTGGCGGCGCTCACCTATGGTTTTGATGTGTGGCCGACAGAATGGCCGCTCTGGGCGCAGCTCGCGATGGCGATCCTCATTGCCGATTTCGGGATCACGATGGCGCATTACGCGAGCCATAAGATCGAGGCGCTCTGGTGTCTGCATGCCGTGCATCACAGCGTCGAGCGCATGTATGGTTTCAACGGGCTGATGAAGCATCCCCTGCATCAGGCGATTGAGCTGACAGTTGGGACAACCCCGCTTCTACTGATAGGCATGCCGCTTGAAATAGGTGCGTTGCTAGGCTTCGCCGCGGCTATCCATTTGCTGCTGCAGCATTCGAATGTCGACATGCGCGTCGGACCGCTAATTTACTTATGGGCGGTCGCGCCGGGTCACCGTCACCACCATCTGGCGCGCAAGGTCGAGGGCGATGTGAACTTTGGGCTCTTCACGATGATCTGGGACCATATGCTCGGGACTTTCGTGAAGGATCGACCGCAACCCCGCGAAGGCGATCTGGGTGTGGCAGGGCGGCCCGACTTTCCGGTCGGCTACATGGCGCAGCTGATCGATCCATTCCGCAAGCGGCCAGATAGCTATGGCAACATCGAACCGGCGGAGTGACATGCCATAGACGTCCGTCCTAACGGTAGAGCACCGACCTGCAATATCGTAGGAAATACGATGGAAGCCGCGATAGTCTATAGATCGCTAGATCCTATTTCCTGTCCTACAGGCGCACGCTTATGATATCGTTATGCCAGCGGTAAAACTGCCGGCTCTTTGACCCCGTCGATTCCCAGGACGGCATGTCCTGTTGCACACGCTACTGTCATCTTGTGTGGCGAATAGGACGCAGGTTTTGCCGGGCGTGTGTCAACGAGTGTCAACCGGGACCCGACTGGCCACCGCGCTGCGCGTCTACTTCGTCAACTTATTCAGCAAGGCCATGCTTTTCCTGAACGCGTGCGCCTAAAAACTCTCTTCCGCGTATACCCGCGTCACATCGCCGGCCCATGCGCCGTGATAGCGCTCGAGCAGCCTCTCCGCCGGCGTCTTGCCGCTGGCGACGATTTCGCGGAGCGGATCGAGGAAGCCGCTTTCATTGTCGCCGCTGCCATTGAGGCGGGCCCGCGCGCTCAACCCCGCGGTTGCGATATCGAGGATTTCGGGGGCGAGTTCGCCGAGCTGGCGCCCATTGGGCAGCGGCGCCCTGAGGCCGAGTTCGGGCACCGCGTCGCGCAGCTTCTCCCGGCCTTCAATCGTCCAGTTCTTGACGATATCCCAGGCCGCATCGAGCGCGCTCTGGTCGTAGAGCAGCCCGACCCAGAGCGCGGGGAGGGCGCAGATCCGGTTCCACGGGCCGCCGTCCGCGCCGCGCATCTCGAGAAAGCTTTTGAGGCGGACCTCGGGGAAGATCGTCGAGAGATGGTCGTTCCAGTCGTCCAGCGTCGGCTTTTCGCCGGGCAGGATCGGCAGTTCGCCCTTCAGGAAATCGCGGAAGGAAAGGCCCGAAGCGTCCAGATATTCGCCGTCGCGATAGGCGAAATACATCGGCACATCGAGCGCATAGTCGAGATAGCGCTCATAGCCGAAACCGTCCTCGAAGACGAAGGGCAGCATGCCCGTGCGGTCCGGATCGGTGTCCGACCAGATATGGCTGCGGAAGGAGAGGAAGCCGTTGGGCTTGCCTTCGGTGAAAGGCGAATTGGCGAAGAGCGCGGTGGCAAGCGGCTGGAGCGCAAGTCCGACGCGGAACTTCTGCACCATGTCCGCCTCGCTCGCATAGTCGAGATTGGTCTGGATGGTGCAGGTGCGCAGCATCATGTCGAGGCCGAGATTGCCTTTTTTGGGCATGTAATCGAGCATGATCTTGTAGCGGCCCTTGGGCATGATCGGCAGCTCGGCGCGCGTCTTGTCCGGCCACATGCCAAGGCCAAGAAAGCCCTTGCCGGTCTTTTCGCCGATGGCTTTGACCTGTTCGAGATGCCGTCCCGTTTCGGCGCAGGTTTCGTGCAGATTGTCGAGCGCGGCGCCGGATAACTCCAACTGCCCGGCCGGTTCGAGACTGACCGTGCCGTCCGCGCCGCGCATTGCAATGACCTTGCCCTTTTCCTCGATCGGCTCCCAGCCGAACTCGGTCAGTGCGAGGAGGAGGTCCCGGATGCCGCCCGGTTCGTCATAGGAGGGGGCATGCAAATCGTTGCGGCAATAGACGAATTTCTCGTGCTCGGTGCCGATCTTCCATTTATCGGCGGGCTTTTCGCCCCCCGCAAAGACTTCGAGCAATTGCTGGCGATCCTCGATGACCGGCGCGTCGCCCGCAGAAGCCGTCTTCGTGCTCATGTCCCGCCCTTAGCGGCCTGAGCCGTCCAGCGCCAGTATAGCAGCGCTTGGGGGGCGTGAAGAAATGTGCGGGGGCGGCTCAGTCTACGGTCGTGCGGAATTTGAGCGCGAACGTGTCGGTCGGTCCAAGTGCGGCGGCCGTTGCCGTTATCGTGGTGCCGCTGATCGACGCACCGAACGGATCGCTCTCGTCCGCGCCGGCGGCATCGTCGTCTTCGGCAGTCGTGGCGCTGGCGCAATTCGCGCCACTCGTCATGCTGCCGGCACTATAGCTCATATTGGCCGGAATCGCGTCGGTCGCCGTGATCGACGTCGCCGTGGCCGAACCCGGATTGGAGACGAGGATGCAATATTCGATCACCGCGCCCGGAATCCGGTAGGGATCGGTTTCGTCGTTGACCGGATCGCTGATCACCGAGCTGATCTTGGTGACGCTCAACGTCGTTTCCGGGTTGCAGAAGAGGATGTCGTGGATCGAGGCGGCCTGGCCGTCCGGATCGGCCGGCGCGGTCGTATGGTTGCCATAGACGATCGTCACCGTGTCGACGGGCGAGAGGAAGGTGATCACGACATTGCCGTCGGCCGACGATCCGCCCGACCCGGCATCGCCGATCGCGACATTGCCGACGACATAGTTCGCAACGCCATTGGTAAGCACGGGCATGACGGTCGCGCCGTTGAAGCTGCCGGTGATCGTCAGCTTGTCGGCGAAGTCATTGGCGGCGAAGTCGATATCGAAGACACGGAATTGCAGGCCCGGCACGGCGGTCGGCAGGGTCAGCACGGTCGTCGCGGCCTGGCTCTGCGTCGTATATTCGAGGAACTGGTAGAGCGCCTGCTCCGTTGATCCGAACCCGCCGGTGTTGTTGGTCGTGTCGTCGGGTGTGGAGTTGACGAAAGTGCCGTCGGTGCTGATCGCGAAGTTGATCGTGCCGATATTGGTGACGGCATAGCTGGTGTTCAGCGCCCCGGCGGTCCAGGCCCGGTTGTTCCAGTCGAACAGCGTCTGGTTGATTGCGGGGCAGACCGTCGTGAGGCTGGGCGGCGTGCCGGCGGTGCGGGTGCCCGAGACGCTGAATGTCGCGCTATCGTAGTCGTCTTCGCCGGCTGCGCCGTTACCGGGCGTGGAATCGGGATCGACGGCCGATGACGTGCTGACCTCGCCGATATTGGTAACCGTCGCGCCCGCGGTCGCATCGACGGTGGCGGTAATGGTCAGCGTCCGTGTCTGCCCGGGCGAAATCGAGGGAACGGTCCACACGCCGCTGCCGCTATTGTAACTGCCATCGCCCGAGGCGCTGACGAAGATCGTACCGAGCGGCAGGCTATCCTGCACCGTGACGCCGGTTGCCGTCTGGTTCGAGGCCGCCGAATTGGTCAGCGAAAGCGTATAGGTGATGCTCGTGCCGTTGGCGGGGCTCGAATTGCTGACGGTCTTGGCGAGCGAGAGATCGGCGAAATTGGCCGGCGTGTCCGTTAGATAAAGGTCCGCGCGCCGAAAGCTGCCATCGTCCTGCGAAGGGAAGATATCGCAGATTTCGAGCCGCCATGTGCCGGCCGAGTTTTCGCCGTCGAAAGCCGACAGCGCGTTGTTCGGCACGAAATCATGCTCATAGGGCGGGGCGGTTGTCGAATGCGTGGCGGTATTGCCGTCGGTATTGACGAACTGCGTGCCTTCGTCGTTGAGGCGGACGTTGAAATTGTCGCCCGAAACATTGTTGGCGTCGCCATTGACCAGCTGGACCCGCGTTCCAGCGGGCGATTGGAGGGTGAGGCGGATATCGCCACGCCATGTATGGGTTGCCAGCAGCGCGAGATCGACGTCGGACACGGTGAAGGACGCGCCGACGCTGAAGTTGCGCACGAGCGGGGCCGTACACGTCGTGCCCGAATTGATGGCGCCGGTCGTCGTGTTCGAGAAGGTCGTGGTGGTCTGGGCAAAAGCGGGCGACGTGCTCAGCATGGCAATGGACGCGACGAAGCACGCGCCCACGGCGCGGCATAGCCGTCCGGCCCAACCGGCTTTCGGCAATTCGCCAACCCCACTCATGAGGGAAAGATTAACCAAACACGCTGAATATTTCGTAAAAGTGGAAGTCCGTTTCGGGACGCCGCCAAGCCCTTGGAAACAATGGCATTGGAGCGGCTCAGTCGCCCCAGTCGCCGCGCTCGGCCATCCACACGCTGATCGCGGCTATGGCGGCCGTATCGGCGCGCAGAATGCGCGGGCCGAGGGATATCGGCACGGCGTTCGTCATCGCCTGGATCGCCGCGTCCTCGTCTTCGCTGAACCCGCCTTCGGGCCCGATGAGGATGGCCGCCGGGCCGCCATGATTGGCGAGGGCCGTAGGGAACGCATCGCCGCCGCGCTCGGCGGCATAGAATAGCGTGCGATCCGACGGCCATTCCGCCAGCAGCGCGTCGAGCGTTGTAAGCTCGGTCAGTTCAGGCAGAGCGGTGCGTTCGCACTGTTCGGCGGCCTCGATCATGTGCGCGCGCAGTCGGTCCGGCTTGATCTTGTCGACGATCGTCCGCCGCGTGCGCACAGGCACGAGCCGTGCCACGCCCAGCTCGCATGCCTTCTCGACAATCCAGTCGATCCGGCCTTTCTTGATCGGCGCGAAACAGAGCCAGAGGTCTGGGACGGCCTCGCGCTCCCTCAGCTGCCCTTCGATTCGCAGCACGGCGTCGCGCTTGCCGATATGGGCGAGTTCGGCCAGCCACTCGCCGGTCCGGTCGTCGAACAGCTTGACCTGCGCGCCCGCTTTCAGCCGCAGGACGCGCACCAGATAATTGGCCTGTGCCGCGTCGATCACGATTTCGTCGTCGGCTTCGAGCCGCGCATCGACGAAGAGGCGCGGCAGGCTGTCGGGCGGCCAGGCGGGCGTTGCAGGCATAACAGGCTCATATGCCGCTATCGCGGAGCTTGTCCAAGCCCGTATCGAGCGGATAGGGCGGTGCGCGATGGAAGCGCAATCCTCTCTTCCCGATACCGAGCGGCACTGGCTGATCGCCGCGCTGCCGCCGGCGGCGCGCCCGTTCGGACTGCTCGCCCGGTTCGACCGGCCGATCGGCTGGTGGCTGCTCTTCTGGCCCTGCGCGTGGAGCGTGGCTCTGGCCGGTGGCGCGGCAGAGCGCTGGGATCTGCTACTCTGGTTCCTGGTCGGTGCGATCGCGATGCGCGGGGCGGGATGCACCTATAACGATATCGTCGACCGCGATCTCGACCGGAAGGTGGAGCGAACGCGTGGGCGGCCCCTTGCGAGCGGGCGGGTGTCGCTTCGTGCCGCCTGGATCTGGCTCGTGCTGCAATGCCTGATCGGCCTCGTCGTATTGCTGCAATTGCACTGGGAGGCGCAGCTCGTGGCCCTCGGTAGCCTGGCTCTCGTCGCGGCCTATCCGTTCATGAAGCGGATTACCTGGTGGCCGCAGGTCTGGCTCGGTCTCGTATTCAGCTGGGGTGTGCCGGTGGGCTGGGTCGCGATCACCGGGGAGGCGGCGCCGGCGATGTTCTGGCTGTATGCCGGCGCGGTTTTCTGGGTCATCGGCTATGATACGATCTATGCGCTGCAGGATATCGAGGACGATGCGCTCGCCGGCGTGAAGAGCACAGCCCGGCGGCTGGGCACGCATGCGCGGTCGGGTGTGGCAATCTTCTATCTCCTGGCGCTCGCCTGTTGGGGGATCGCGATCTGGCAGGTCCGGCCGCAATGGCTTGCCGTCGCTGCGTTGATCCCGGCGGCGCTGCATCTTCTCTGGCAGGTTGCGACGCTCAAGCGGGAAGACGGCGCGGACGCGCTCGCCAAGTTTCGCTCGAACCGCGAAACCGGATTGCTGGTTGCGCTGGCCTGTTTGGTCATTGGTGCCACGGCCTAGGTGACAAGGCTCGCCCGCGCCCCTAAATCGCCCCCATGCTGACCGTCACCGAAGCGCAGACGCGCGCCGCCGATCTCGTAACCGCCGCAAAGAAAGCCGGAGCAGATGCCGCGGACGTCCTCTATTCGGGCGGTGTTTCGACCGAAGTACAGGTCCGGCTCGGCGAACTCGAGGACGTCCAGCGATCCGAAGGCGAGGAAATCGGGCTGCGCTTCTTCGTCGGAAAGCGCTCTGCCAGCGTCTCCTCGTCCGACCTGTCCGACGACGCACTCGCCACGCTGGTCGAGCGCGCGGCCGCGATGGCGCGCGAGGCGCCGGAGGACGCCTATGCCGGGCTCGCGCCCGAGGACCGGCTGTTTTCGGGCGACATGCCTGATCTCGATATCGACGATGGCGGCGATGCCGAACCCGAAGCGTTGCGCGCCAGCGCGCTCGAAGCCGAAGATGCCGCCCGCGCGGTGGACGGCGTTACGAACAGCGAAGGCGGCGGCGCATCGGCGAGCCGCTCCATCATGGCGCTTGCCACGAGCCATGGCTTTTGCGGTGGCTATCAGGCGTCGAGCCATGGCGTATCGGCGAGCGTGATCGCGGGCGAGGGCAGCGGTATGCAGCGCGACTATGCCTATCGTACCGCCCGCCATCTCGAAGATCTCGACAGTGCGGCCAGCATCGGCCGCCGGGCCGGCGAGCGCACGGTTGCCCGCCTCAATCCGGCTAAGATCGATAGCGGCGCGATGCCGGTCGTCTTCGATCCGCGTGTATCGGGCGGGCTGCTCGGCCATCTGATCGGCGCGATCACGGGATCGGCGATCACCCGCGGCACGAGTTTTTTGCGCGATTGCCTGGAGGAGCAAATCTTCGCCGACGGTATAACCGTGCGCGACGATCCCTTGCGCAAACGCGGGCTGCGCTCCCGCCCGTTCGACGGTGAGGGCCTGCCCATCGCGGAGCGTGCGATCATCGATGACGGCATCCTGACCGGCTGGCTGCTCGACAGCGCGTCGGCACGGCAGCTGGGGCTGGAGCCGACCGGCCATGCGAAGCGCGGGATCGGCGGGCCGCCGGGCGCGGGCGCGAGCAATCTGCACCTGGAAGCGGGTGCGCAATCGCGCGACGAACTGATCGCGGATATCGATAAGGGTGTGCTCGTCAACGAACTGATCGGCATGGGTGTCAATCCCGTGACCGGCGATTACAGCCGTGGCGCATCGGGTTTTCTGATCGAAAACGGCAAGATTGGCGCACCGGTCGCCGAGATCACGATCGCCGGCAATCTCAAGGACATGTTCCGCGCGCTGATGCCGGCAAGCGATCTTGAATTCATCCGCGGCGTCAACGCACCGACCGTAAGGATTGAGGGCATGACGGTGGCGGGTGCCTGACGTCACGCCCGATGCAATCGCCGCGATCGCTGCCGAAGCGGCGGAACTGGCGCGCGAGCGCTGGCGCGGCGAGCTCGAAATCTGGGAAAAATCGCCCGATCACCCGGTGTCCGATGTCGATCTGCTCGTGGACCGGTTCCTGCGCGAACGGCTGACGGCGCTTGATCCCGATGCCGGCTATCTTTCCGAGGAAACGACCGACACCGCCGCCCGGCTCGGCAAAGCTCGGCTCTGGGTGGTCGATCCCATCGACGGCACGCGCGACTTCATTCGCGAACGCGCAGGCTGGTGCGTATCCGTTGCGCTCGTCGAGGATGGACAACCGATTTGCGGCGTGCTCGAAGCGCCTGCCCGCGAAGAACGATGGATGGCCGCCGCCGGCATGGGCGCGACGCGCAACGGTTTGCCGATCGCGGTCAGCGGCCGGACCGAACTGCCGGGCGCGCGCGTACCATTCGCCAACCTGCCGAAGGATTCCGATCTCGTCGCGGTCGCACAGCCCAATTCGATCGCGCTGCGCATCGCAATGGTCGCGGCCGGCGAGGCCGATCTCGTCGCAACCTTGCGCTGGGGCCATGAATGGGATGTGGGCGCGGCCGCGCTGATCGCGCGCGAGGCCGGTGCGACGGTGACCGATGCGTTGGGCGTGCCCCTGGAATTCAACACGCATGCTGCCGAAGCGTTCGGCGTGCTGATATCCACGCCCGCCATCCATGCTGCCGCGGTCGAGCGGCTGCGTGAACGCGCGGAGCAGCTATCGGTGCGCTAGAGGCCGAGCCGCGGCATTTCCTGCGCCGGGCATTTGTCCATCACGACCTTCAGGCCAGCTTCTTCAGCCCGCTTCGCCGCGTCCTCGTTGATCACGCCGAGCTGCATCCAGACCGATTTCGCGCCGGCGGCAATCGCTTCGTCCACCGCATCGCCTGCCGCTTCGCTGTTGCGGAAGATGTCGACCATGTCGATCGGCACGTCGATATCGGAGAGCGAGGCACGGACTTCGACGCCGTGAATCGTCTGGCCCGCGATGCCGGGATTGACCGGAAACACGGTAAAGCCGCGACCGATCAGAAACTTCGTGACCCCGTTGCTTGCCCGTTCGGGCTTGGCCGAGGCACCGATCACGGCGATCGTCTTCGTTTCGGTCAGCAGGGTTTCGAGTTCTTCGTCGGTCGTCAGTAGCATGGATAATTTCCCTCGGCGGCTTCTTATCCGCTCATCCAGTCGGCGAGTTTTCCGGCGACCGCGTTGAAGGCATCTGCGCCGCTGCCATTGCTGGCCGCGGGCGGAATGCCCTCGTCCGACGCCGTCCGGATGCCGAGATCGAGCGGGATGCGGCCGAGAAAATCGAACCCGAGCTCATTCGCCGCCGCTTCCGCGCCGCCCGTGCCGAACGGGTCGGAAACCGCGCCGCATTCCGGGCATTCATAGCCTGCCATATTCTCGACCAGTCCGATGATCGGTACGCCGGCTTCCTCGAACAGGTGGATCGCTCGTTTTGCGTCGATCAGCGACAGGTCCTGCGGCGTGGAGACGATGACCGCGCCCGCCGGCTTGTATTTCTGCACCATGGTGAGCTGCACATCGCCGGTGCCGGGGGGCAGGTCGATGATCAGCGTTTCGGTATCGCCCCATTCGGCATCGATCAGCTGGCCGAGCGCCTTGCCGGCCATCGGCCCGCGCCAGGCGATCGCCTGGCCGGGTTTCACCAACTGCCCCATGCTGAGCATCCCGATCCCGAAATCGGTCGGCACGGGTACGAGTTTCTTGTGCTCGGTGGCGGTCGGCTTGCGATCCTCCACGCTCAGCAGACGCGGCTGGGACGGCCCGTAAACATCCGCATCGATCAGTCCGACCCTGAGGCCCCGGCGCGCCAATGCGATGGCGAGATTGGCGGACAGCGTCGACTTGCCGACACCGCCCTTGCCCGAGCCCACTGCGATGATCCGTCGTGTCGTTCGCTTGCTCGTCATGGCGACACGCACGGTGTCGACGCCTTCGACCGCGCCGAGCGCGCGATTGATATCGGCTTCGATCAGTGCGCGCTTGTCGGCGTTGATGTCCGTGACATCGAGGATAACGCTCGCAATGCCGTCGGCAAAGCGCGGCGCGGGCGCGCGGCCGGAATCGATGAGGCCCTTGCCCGATAGCGGATCGGCAATGGCGTTGAGTCCGGCGGATAGCTGGTCGGCAATATCTGTCATGACGGTCAAATAGGAAGCCCGACACCAAATGACACTGTTTTTCCGGACAAGGCTTCCTATAAAGAGCGGTATGAGCGTTTTTACAGGTCTGGGCGCCAGAATCGGCTCCCTTTTGAAGAGCGAGGGCCGCGGCCCTTGGGGTGGCCGCGGTGGCGGCGGATCGGGCGGCAACGGCTCCGGCGGTAACGGTTCGGGGGGTGGCGGCAATGACGGCCCGAAAAACCCCTGGTCCCAACCTCCGCGCAAGCGCCCCTCCGGCGGACAGGGCGGCCCGACCGCACTCGACGAGCTTCTGAAACGCGGCCGCACGCAGTGGGGCGGTGGCGGGGGCCGCGGTCCGGAACTTCCGACATTCGGCGGCCGGCCGATCTGGTTCTGGGCCATCATCCTGCTCGTGGCGCTGTGGCTGTTCTTCACCTCCTTCCATCTCGTCGGCCCGCAGGAACGCGGCGTATTGACGCGTTTCGGCAATTATGTCGGCACCTATCAGCCCGGGCCGAACTTCTCCTTCCCGGCGCCGATCGACCGGGTGCAGATCATCGATGTCGACAATATCCGCACGATCGATATCGGCGGAACCGGCGCGGACGCGGAAAACCGTGTGCTGACCGGCGACCAGAATATTGTCGATCTCGCCTATCAGATTCGCTGGAACATCAAGGAACCGCAGAATTACCTGTTCCAGATCGTCAATCCCGAAGAAACGATCCGCGAAGTTGCGGAGAGCGCGATGCGCGCCGTGATCGCGCGCGTAACGCTGGATGACGCGATCGGCGCCGGCCGTGGCGAAATCGAGCAGCGGGTGCAGGCGTTGATGCAGGAATTGCTCGACGGTTATGGCGCGGGCGTGCTCGTGCAGGGTGTTGCGATCGAAGAGGCTGATCCGCCCTCGGCCGTGGAAGAGAGCTTCCGCCGCGTGTCCGCCGCGCAGCAAACCGCGCAGACCTATCTCAACAACGCGCGCGCCTATGCGCAGCAGCTGACCGCCCGCGCGCAGGGTGAATCGGCGGCCTTTACGCGGGTCTACGAGGAATATCGGCTTGCGCCCGAAGTGACGCGGCGCCGCATGTATTATGAAACGATGGAGCGCATCCTGGGCAGCGTGAACATCACCATCGTCGAGGCGGACGGCGTGACGCCCTATCTGCCGCTGCCTGAAGTCCAGCGCCGGGTACGCCAGCAGGCGACGCCCGCGCCCGAGGCAGGAGAGACGCAATGAGCATCGCAACACGCGTCGCGCGTAATCCCATCGCCTATGCCGTTCTCGGCGTTGTTCTTCTGGTCCTGATCCTGAGCAGCTTCTCGATCGTTCCCGAAACGCGCCAGGCCGTCATCGTGCGCTTCGGCGAACCCGACCGGATCGTAAACCGCTACCAGCCAGGCGAAACGTTCGGATCGGGCAGCGCGGGCCTCATGGCGCATATTCCGTTCGTGGATCAGGTCGTGTGGATCGACCGACGCATCCAGAGCGTCGAGATGGAGCGGCAGCAGGTGCTGTCGACCGATCAGCTCCGGCTGCAGGTCGATGCGTTCGCGCGCTACCGGATCGTCGATCCGCTGCAGATGTATATCTCCGCGCGGACCGAAGAGCGGGTCAGCGAAGCGCTTCGGCCGATCCTCGCCTCGTCGCTCAGGAATGAACTCGGCCGGCGGCCCTTCGCGGCGCTGCTGAGCCCCGAACGCGGCCAGGTGATGGACAATATCCAGGAAAGCCTGAACCTCGCCGCGCGGCAATATGGCGCGGAAATCGTCGATGTGCGGATCAAGCGGGCCGACCTGCCCGAAGGCCAGCCGCTGGAATCGGCCTATCGCCGGATGCGCTCGGCGCGTGAACAGGAAGCGCTGACCATCGAAGCCCAGGGCGCGAAACAGGCGCAGATCATCCGCGCGGAAGCCGATGCGGAAGCGGCACGGACCTACGCAGAAGCGTTTGGCGCGGACCCCGATTTCTACGATTTCTACCGGGCGATGGAATCCTATCGCGCGACATTCGGGATCGATCGGCCGGCCGGGCCCGACGATGGCGAGGCGGCGATCGTGATGTCGCCGGATAACGAATATCTGCGTCAATTCCGTGGACTGCGCTGACGGTTCGACCAACGACAGCCAGACACCCTATGTTCAATATGTGTTAAGGCGCTATTCCGCAGCTCACAGACAGGTGTCGTAAAGGATATAGCGAAGAGATTGGAGAATTATGACCGTGCGTTACGCTTATGCGATCACAGGGATTCTTCTGGCCGGCGGAACGGCCGCGACATTGGCGCTGCAACAACCCGTCGGCGCGCAGGTGGCGCAGAACGCGCCGACCACCATGCCGCAGGTCAGCGCGCCCGGCAGCTTTGCCGACCTGACCGAGCGGCTGGCGCCGGCCGTCGTCAATATCTCGACGACCCAGACGATCGAAGTCCAGCGCCGCAACCCCTTTGCCGGCAGCCCCTTCGACGATTTCTTCCGGCAGTTCGGCCAACGCGGCAATGACGGCCCAATCACGCGTGAAGCGACGTCTCTCGGCTCGGGTTTCATCATTTCGGCCGACGGCTTCGTCGTTACCAACAATCATGTGATTTCCTCGCGCGGCCGCAACGGCCAGCCGGGCTCCGATCCGGTGGATACGATTACCGTCACCCTGTCGGACCGCACCGAGTATGAGGCGCGGATCGTCGGCCGCGATCCGTCTTCGGACCTCGCGGTGCTGAAAATCGACGGCAACAACCTGCCCTTCGTTCAGTTCGGCGATTCCGACAATCTACGCGTCGGCGACTGGGTGATCGCGATCGGCAATCCCTTCGGTCTTGGTGGCACCGTGACGGCCGGTATCGTTTCGGCGCTCCAGCGCACGATCGGGCAGGGCGGGGCCTATGACCGCTACATCCAGACCGACGCGTCGATCAACCAGGGCAATTCCGGCGGCCCGATGTTCGATATTCAGGGCAATGTCGTCGGCATCAACAGCGCGATCTTCTCGCCGACCGGTGGCAATGTCGGCATCGGTTTTGCGATCCCGGCAACCGAGGCCCGGCCCATTGTCGAAACGCTGATGCGCGGCGAACGCGTGCAGCGCGGCTATCTCGGCGTGAGCATTCAGCCGATGACAGATGCGATCGCCGATTCGCTCGGCCTGCCGGCCAATCGCGGCGAGATCGTAGCGCGGGTCGAACCGGGCGAGGCGGCCGAAGCCGCCGGGATCCGCCGGGGCGATGTGATCGTCAGCGTGAACGGCCGGGATGTGACGCCGGACGATACGCTCTCCTATATCGTGGCGAACTTGCCGGTCGGATCGCGCGTGCCGATCGTGCTGATCCGCGATGGCGAGCGCATCCGCGTCACCGCCACTATGGGCGAGCGCCCGAGCGATGAAGAGCTGATCCGCCGCGCCCAGCAGGGCCAAGAGGACGAAGACGTGCTCGAAGAGCCGACCAAGGAAGAGCCGGGGAGCGACGAGTCCGAAGCGACGATGGAGGCCATCGGCGTCGGCTTCCAGACGCTGACCCCGCAGATCGCCCGCCAGATCGGCGTGCCGAGCGGCGTGCGCGGTCTGGTGGTCAACCAGGTCGATCCGTCGAGCGATGCGGCCCAGCAGAATATCCGCCGCGGCGACGTGATCCTGTCGATCAACCGCACCGCCACGCTGCAGCCTTCCGATGCGGTCCGTATCATTCGGGAGGCCCAGCGGGCCGGGCGGCCTTCGGTGCTGCTGCTGCGCCAGCGCGGCAATACGCCGCCGGCCTTTATCGGCGTCGATTTCCTCGACTAGCCCATTCCGCCCCGCCACCACCGGGTGGCGGGGCCGCATAGCCCGCTTGCATCGGCGCTTCCGCCCGGTATCGTTTTCCCGACTATGAGGGGACGTATCCATGGCTGAATCGGCTGGTATATTTCTGGGCCTAGGCGGCGGCGAAAAGCAGTATCTCAATCTCGCGCGCACCAATCGGCACGGGCTGATCGCCGGCGCGACGGGCACCGGCAAGACGGTCACCGTGCAGGGCCTGTGCGAGAGTTTCTCCAATGCCGGCGTTCCGGTGTTCGTCGCGGACGTGAAGGGCGATCTGTCGGGCGTCGCCATGCCCGGGAGCGACAGCTTCAAGCATCACGACAAGCTCGTGGAGCGCGCCGAGACGATCGGGCTTGAGGACTATCGCTATGCCGATAGCCCGACGATTTTCTGGGACCTGTACGGCAAGAAGGGCCATCCGATCCGCACGACGATCAGCGAGATGGGGCCGCTGCTGCTCGGTCGCCTCATGGACCTGACGGACGCACAGCAGGGCGTGCTGGAAATCGCGTTCCGCTATGCCGACGATGAAGGGATGCTGCTGCTCGACCTCGAAGACCTGCAGGCGATGATGGTCGCGACGTCGGAAAATGCGAAGGACCTGTCCGCGCGCTACGGCAACGTGTCGCGACAGAGCGTCGGCGCGATCCAGCGCAAGCTGCTGCAGTTCGACAATCAGGGCGCGGCCGAGTTTTTCGGCGAACCCGCGCTCGACATTGATGATTTCTTCCGCACCGACGATCAGGGCCGCGGTTTCGTCAACATGCTGATGGCGGACAAGCTGATGGAAAATCCCAAGCTCTACGCCACCTTCCTGCTGTGGCTGATGAGCGAATTGTTCGAATCGCTGCCCGAGGTCGGCGATCCCGATAAGCCGAAGCTCGTCTTCTTCTTCGATGAGGCGCATCTGCTGTTCGACGATGCGCCCGACGCGTTGCAGGACAAGATCGAGCAGGTCGTCCGCCTGATCCGGTCCAAGGGCATTGGCGTGTTCTTCATCACCCAGAACCCGATCGACATTCCCGAAAAGGTAGCCGGACAGCTCGGCAACCGGATCCAGCATGCGCTGCGCGCTTTCACGCCGCGGGACAAGCGGGCGATCAAGGCGGCTGCGGAGACCTTCCGTATCAATCCCGATCTCGACGTCGAAACGTCGATCACCGAACTCAAGGTCGGTGAGGCGCTGGTTTCGACGCTGATGGAGGATGGCGCACCGTCACCGGTCGAGCGGACGCTGATTCGGCCGCCTTATTCGCGCATGGGGCCGATATCGACCGGTGAGCGCGCGGCACTCATCGCAGCCTCGCCGGTCGGCGATGTCTATGCCGAGCGCATCGACCGCGAATCAGCCGCCGAGCTGCTCGAACAGAAGGCGCAGGACGCCGCCGAAACAGCGCAAGAGGCGGAAGAGGAGGGCGAGGAAGCCGTCCGGAAACGCTCGCGCAAGTCCAAGGGGTTGATCGAACGGATGCGCGACGCGGCCGTGCGCTCGGGCATGTCGTCCGCCGGACGCAAGCTGGGCCGCACGCTGACCGGCCGGTCGAGCCGCGCCAATCCGACGCGCACGGCGGCGTCGGCGGCGGGCGGCGTGCTCAGCCGGGAGATTGCCGACAAGCTCGGCGTGCCGGGGGCCTCGGGCTTTATTCGGGGAATATTGGGCGGATTGCTGCGCTAGTCTTCGGATTTGCCGGGCAGGAACAGCGCGGCGATTTCTTCCGCGATGCGGGCGGGGCGCAAAGTTTCGGCGTCGATGCAGCACCAGCGCGATTTGACCTCGGCCAGCACTTCCTCGCCGCGCTTGATCACTGTGTCGTAGAACGCGCTCGCGCCCTGCACCTTTTCGACCACCACCGACGCGATCACCGTATCGTCCAGAAAGGCGGGCTTGCGATAGGTAATCTCGTGCTTCAGCGCGACCCAGAGATGCGCGGCCACGGCCTGGGGCGGGGCGATCTTCTGCCAATGGGCGAGCACGGCCTCCTGCACCCATTTGAGATAATTGGCATTATTCACATGACCCATGAAATCGATATCGTCGGATTCGACGGCGATCGGATGGTCGTGGCGGGGCAAAGCGGTGTCTGTCACGGTTTCGCTACTCGGTTACGCGTATCGCATCATTTATAGTTTACATTCATGTCAGTAAAGCGACAATGAACGAGTTGCGGCAAGCCGAGCGTCAGGCCTGTACGACCCGATGATTTTCGAAACGGACGCGGCGTGCGAGATCGAAATTCTGGAAATCGCCGCCGTCGACAGAGTCGAGCAGCGCGTTGGCAGCGCTTCGCGACTCGCCCTCCAGACCGCGATAGAAATCGAGCGGTCGTTGCAGCATCCAGAGCGAAAAGGTGGAGGCGAAACGCTGGCCCACAACGCTCTCGATTTCGTAAGGCGCCATGCCGACGGCGCGCGGGACGTCGGCGTCCGGATTGTCGTTGGCCCAATCGGCATAGAGCTTCGCGACCGCCTGCAGGTGCGGGAGCTGCTCGGCCATCATGCGCCGCAGGATCGGGATCAGCGTCTCGGGAATCGCGTCATCGCTCAGAAACTCGCCGGACAGCGGCGCGGGCGGATCAATCATGCGCTCGACCCATGATGCGACATTGGGCGCGAGGCGTTTCATCAGCTTGCCGGATTCCGGGTCGCGATAGAGATGCGCGTAGAGCGGGCCGATCAGCCCATAATCGCCGATAGAGGGCCGTATGCCGAACAGATAGTCATGGTCCGCGAAATGCGCGTCGAGATCGGCGAGCAGCGCCTCGTAGCTCTTCTCGATCGCGGGTATCGTCGCGTCGTTGATGCCCAGCATCGGGACGAAGCCTTTGAACCGTTCGCCCGTCTGCCTGCCGCGCGCGACCTGTTCCTCCGGCGTACCGTCTGGCAGCGCGCTGCGGCCGAACTCGCCGTAGATCCACTCCTCATTGTAATTCCAACGATAATGCATGGCCGGGATTACCAGCCATTCGTCGCCATAAAGTTCGAAGAGCAAGGCTGCGAGCCTCTGCGCCGGCGTGTCGGGATAGACGGACGGGCCGCCCGCTTCGGCCTCGAAATGATCGATGATCACCGTCGTATCCTGCAGGATCGTGCCGTCCGATTTCTCGACTACAGGCACGACCGGATAGCCGACATTGGGGATGATGATTTCCTGCATCACCTTCGGCGAGGGCGGTCGTTCCTCGTAATCGATCCGTTTCCAGTCGAGATAGGCGCGCGCTTTGCCCGAAAAGAGCGACGCCGGTGCGCCGTAAAGAATATGCGACATGCTCAGCCGCGTCCGCGATAGGGGGCGACGCCCTGGTCGGGCAGCCACAGCCCCTCGGGCGGCGGGCCGGATTGCCAGAAGACGTCGATCGGAATCCCGCCGCGCGGATACCAATAGCCGCCGATGCGCAGCCATTGCGGCTGCATCTCTTCGAACAGGCGTTTGCCGATGCCGACCGTGCAATCTTCGTGGAATGCCTGATGGTTACGGAAGCTTCCGAGAAACAGTTTTAAAGATTTGCTCTCAACTATCGTCTCGCCGGGTGCGTAATCGATGACGAGATGCGCGAAATCGGGCTGGCTCGTAACCGGGCACAGCGAGGTGAATTCCGGCGCGGCGAAGCGCACGAGATAGAGTTCGCCAGCGCGCGGGTTGGGGACATAGTCGAGCGCTGCCTCTTCGGGAGAAGCGGGCAGCGCGGATGTCTTGCCGAGATGGGTAGGTTCCATGACCGCCCATCTAGGCTATCTGCCGCTTCATGTCATTCCTGCTGCACGGTTCATCGGCGATTAACGCAGAGGCGCTTTGATCCGGGTCGCTATCGAGCGGGGAACAGGATAGGGACGCAACCCGTGAAACGGTTATTGGCATATGGGCTCGGCCTGGCGATCGGCGCGATGACGCCGATGGCGGCGGCCATGGCGCAGGAAGCGGACGACCGGGAGGCTGTTGCGCGTCAGGCGCCGGTCTTCGATTTGCAGCCCGGCGAGCGCCGCCCGCAGCCGCAACCCGATGTTCAAGGCCCGCGTGCGCCCGGCATGCCCGCGCCCCGGCTGCTGGGCCAGGAGGAGGATAGGCCGCCGCCGACTACGGCGCGTCCCGCACCCGGTCCCACGCAAGCCGATCCGGTTCGAGAACCGAGCCTGGGCGATCCACGCCCGGTTGCCGAACGACCGGCGGCTGCGTTGCCTCCGGCTGCCGAGCAAACGGGTTCGGTACCCGCCCAGGCGGCTCCGCAAGAGACAGCCGACCAAGCGACAACCGATGCCGTACCGCCCGCTGTTGCCGAAAGCGACGTCGTCCAGCCGGTCGCGCCAACGGAGGCCGCACCCGAATTCGCCGTTACCGCCGCTGAGGAAAGCGGATTGCCTTGGTGGATCTGGCTGGCCGGAATGTTGGGTGTGGCGATGCTCGGTGCCGCGGTCATGGCTATCCGCAAACGGTCGGCGCGGATGTCCGGCCAAGAACGCGCTCTCGAGCCGGCTGGCACGGCGGTACGGGTTCGGCCCGCAGACGATGAGGGCGCACGCCCGGCAACCGCTGTTCCCGCCGCCAAAGGGCCGCCAACCGTTCTACCGCCAGCCGGTCCGCCGCCGGCGATGCCGGAACCGGCGCCAGCGCAGGGCGATGGCCCGTCCCGGATTGAGATCGATTTCGTGCCGCTAACCGCACGGCTGTCCACGCTCGGCCTTACGCTCGCCTATCGGCTCGTGCTCACAAATGTCAGCGACGAGACGCTGACCGACATCGCCGTACGGCTGGGCATCCGTTCGGCGGACGATGCGGCTATGGAGACTGCGCCGGATACCGGGGAAGCATGCGTCAGCCTCGACAGTCTGGAGCCCGGCAAGACGCATACGCACAGCGCGCAGATCCGCCTCGATCCGAAGACGTACAAGCCCGTTCAGTCGGATGGGAAGGCCATGCTCGTGCCGATCGTCGACATGATGCCGCGCTATCGCGATGCGGACGGCATGGTGCACGAGATGCACGCGACGATGCTGGTCGGGCGAGAGCTCGAACCGCCGCGCCCGAAAATGCAGCCCTTCTGGCTCGAGCGCGGTTTCGGTCAGTTTCGCGGCATCGGGTGCCGGATGCTCAACGTCCGCACGACATGATCATACGGACGGGTTGATGCACGGGCTCTTCCGCGCGACCCGCTGACCATGGCAAACTCCAAGCCCGTCTTGATACCGATCCTCGGCGACCAGTTGAGCCGCGACCTGTCGTCTCTGGCTGGCGTTGACGCCGAGAATGCCGTGTTGCTCATGATGGAGGTCGACGAAGAGACGACTTATGTGCGGCATCACAAAGCGAAGATCGCCTTCATCCTCGCCGCGATGCGGCATCATGCCGAGGATATGCAGGATCGCGGCTGGACCGTCGACTATGTGAAGCTCGACGATCCGGACAATAGCGGCAGCTTTTCTGGCGAGATTGCGCGCGCCATCGAACGCCATGATCCGGCCTCGATCTGCGTGACCGAACCTGGCGAATGGCGCGTCCGCGCGATGATGGAGGAATGGGAAGAGAAGTTCGGCATTAAAGTCGAGATATGCCCGGACAGCCGTTTCCTCTGCGATCATGCCGAATTCGAGGAGTGGGCCGAGGGCCGCAAACAGCTGCGCATGGAGTATTTCTACCGCGAGATGCGGCGCAAGACGGGCCTGCTGATGGACGGCGACGATCCCGAAGGCGGCAAGTGGAACTACGATCAGGACAATCGCAAGCCGGCCGACCAGGACCTGTTCATGCCGAAGCCTATCGCCTTTCGGCCCGACGAGACGACGCAGGAAGTACTCGATCTCGTCGCCGACCGGTTCGCCGATCATCCGGGCGGCCTCGACAATTTCCAGTTCGCTATCACGCGCGCGGAGGCGCTGCGCGCCCGCCGCCACTTCCTCGACGAGTGTCTGGCGCGTTTCGGCGACTATCAGGACGCGATGCTGACCGGCGAGCCGTTTCTCTATCACTCGCTGCTTTCGCCATACCTCAACATAGGCCTGCTCGATCCAGTTGATCTGTGCCGCGAGGCGGAGAAGAAATACGCCGAGGGCGACGCGCCGCTGAACGCGGTCGAGGGTTTTATTCGCCAGATCATCGGCTGGCGCGAATATGTGCGCGGCATCTATTGGCGCGAGGGGCCGGACTATGCGGAGAACAACTTCTTCGACGCGGCCCGCGATCTGCCCGATTTCTACTATTCGGGCGATACGGACATGCACTGCCTGTCCCAGGCGATAGGACAGACGCTCGACTATGCCTATGCGCATCATATCCAGCGCCTGATGATCACGGGCACGTTCGCCCTGCTGGCGGGCGTCGATCCGCACCAGCTCCATATCTGGTATCTGGAGGTCTATGCCGACGCCTATGAATGGGTGGAAGTGCCCAATACCGTGGGCATGAGCCAGTTCGCCGATGGCGGCCTGCTCGCGTCCAAGCCCTATGCGGCGTCCGGCAATTACATCAACAAAATGTCCGACTATTGCAGCCATTGCCGCTATGATGTGAAGGCGAAGACGGGCGAGGATGCCTGCCCGTTCAATGCGCTCTATTGGGATTTTCTCGCGCGCAACGAGGAAAAGCTTGGCGACAATCGCCGGCTCGCCATGCCGTACCGGACCTGGGCGAAGAAGGAGAAGGGCGAGAAGATCGCGCTCCGCAACAGCGCGCGCAGCTTTCTGGAATCACTGGACTAGGCGATTGCCCAACGCCGAGGCCAAAGCTAAGGATTGCGGGACTCGACACTCACGGCAGGAAATCATCGCCCATGGACATGCTCGTCTCGACCGAATGGCTGGCCGGAGAACTCGGTGCCAGCGATCTGCACATCATCGATGCGACCCAGTTTCTTCCGGATTCCGGCCGCGATGCGAAGGCCGAATACGGGTTCGAACATATTCCCGGCGCCGTGTTCATGGACCTTGAGGAAATCCGCGACACATCGAATCCCGTACCCGGCATGCTGCCTTCGGCGGAGAAATTCGCGAGCCGGATGCAGTCGCTCGGCGTCGGCGATGGCAGCCGCATCGTGATCTACGATAATTCACCGCTTCACAGCGCGGCGCGGGCGTGGTGGATGACGAAGGATGTGTTCGGCGCGCACAATGTTGCCGTACTCGATGGCGGCCTCGCCAAATGGAAGACGGAAGGGAATGCCGTCGAACAGGGCAAGCAGCAGGTCCGCCACCGCCATTTCACGCCGTTCCATGACGACAGCGCCGTGCGCGATCTTGAGGCGATGAAGGAACTGGCGGGTTCCGACGAAGTCGAAATCGTCGATGCGCGTCCCGAAGAACGGTTCAAGGGCGAAGGCCCTGAACCGCGGCCGGATATCGCGCCGGGCCACATTCCAGGTTCGAAAAACGTGCCGCATGCCAATCTGTTCAACGAGGACGGTACCTGGAAGCGCGGCGCGGCGCTGCGCGCGGCTTTCGAGGATGCGGGCGTTGACCTCGACAAGCCGATGGTGACGACCTGCGGCGGCGGCACGACGGCGGCGGTTCTGCTGTTCGGCGCGAAGCTGCTGGGGAAGACCGACGTCGCGCTCTATGACGGCAGTTGGGCTGAATGGGGCAGCCAACCCGATACCGAAAAAGCGACGGGAGCCGCGTGAGCGGCGGCTCATCGGATAACAAGCCACCGACCCGCCTCGTAACCGGCGGTCGGCGTAAGGAATGGACGGGCGCGGTGGTCAATCCGCCGATCTGGCGGGCTAGCACCCATCTCTACGATAACGTTGCCAATCTGCGGGCGGCAAAGAGATCCAATGAAGATGGCCGCTTCTTTTACGGACGGCGCGGCTCGCCGACCCAATGGGCGCTCGCTGAAGCGCTGACCGAGATGGAGCCCGGCGCGTGCGGCACCATGCTCTTCCCGTCGGGCGTGGCCGCCATTGCCTGCGCGCTGTTGGCTGTTCTCACGCCGGGCGATGTCCTGCTGATGACCGACAGCAGTTACGATCCGACGCGCAGCTATGCCGACGCATTCCTCAAGAAATGGGGCGTCGAGACGCGCTATTACGATCCGCTGGTCGGCGCCGGTATCGCCGATCTTATCTGCGAAAAAACCCGCGCGATCATGATGGAAAGCCCGGGCAGCCTGACCTTCGAGGTGCAGGATGTGCCGGCGATCTGCAAAATTGCGAAAGAGCGCGAGATAACGACGCTGCTCGACAACACCTGGGCCGCTGCCCATTTCTTCCGGGGGATCGAACAGGGCGTCGATATCGCGATCCTTGCCGGCACAAAATATATCGTCGGGCACAGCGATGTGATGCTCGGCTCGGTTACGACGCATGACAAATATTGGGCGCGTGTGCGCCGGACTGCGCAGCAACTTGGGCAGGTCGTATCGCCGGACGATGCCTATCTCGCGCTGCGCGGCTTGCGGACGCTGGACGTGCGCCTGCGCCAGCATGAAGCGGGCGGGTTGAAAGTCGCGCGCTGGCTGGCCGAGCAGCCGCGGGTCGCCCGGGTCCTGCACCCGGCGCTGCCTGATTGCCCCGGTCACGACATCTGGCAACGCGACTTTTCCGGGGCGGCTGGCCTGTTCTCCTTCGTCATGGACGGCGGGGGCGAGGAGGCGGTGGCGGCGCTGATCGACGATCTTGCGCTATTCGGTATCGGTTACAGCTGGGGCGGCTATGAAAGCCTCGCACTGCCCGTCGATCCGACGCCTGACCGTACGGCGACGTCCTGGGACGCTGAAGGCCCGGTCATCCGCCTCAACATCGGTCTCGAAGACCCCGACGATCTGATCGCCGATCTTGCGAAGGGCCTGGAAAGGTACGAGAAGGCGGCATGCAGGAAGTAATCGCACTGCTGACGCGCGCGGGAATCCCGCTTCCCGCCGACCTCAACTGGCTGGCGGCGATACTCGGCTTTGTCATCGTCGGCATCGGTATGGCGCTCGGCTGGGTGATCAGCAGGCTCGCGGGCGCTAACCTGAAAGGCTTCTGGGAACGCATCGCCGGCGAACGCGCCGAAGGCCTGGCCAGCCGCATGGTCAAGATCATCTATCATGCGTCGGTTTCGATCGTCCTCGCGATCGCCTTTTTCTCCTTCGATTGGTGGACTTATACGGACCTGATCATCGGTGCGGGCTGGGGGCTTTGTGCGGGCTATCTGGTCTGGCACATCATCCGGGCGACGGGCTTTGCCCGGTGGATAGCCGTTGCAGCGGGCGTGCTCACCTTCGCCGTTATCCTGTCAAACGCCGTGGGCGGGCTCGAACGCGTTACGCTGGTGCTCGACCGTATCGGCGTCGATGTGGGCGATACGCGCATCTCGCTCCTGACGTTGCTGACGATTGCGATTACCGGTCTGGTGCTATTCGCGATCGTGCGTATCGTGCGCCGCGTCATCAGCCATTCGATCCAGCGCTCCTCCGCGCTCGATCCCGCGCAAAAGCTGCTTGCCGACAAGATCGCGATGATCGTCATCATCGTCGTCGCCTTCTTCGTCGGTATCGATATTCTCGGTATCGACCTGACCGCGCTCGCCTTTTTCGGCGGTGCATTCGGCCTCGCCATCGGCTTCGGCATGCAGAAGACGATCGGCAACCTGATCGCCGGGATCATTCTGCTCATGGACCGCTCGATCAAGCCGGGCGACGTGATCGCCGTCGGCGACAGTTTCGGCTGGGTCAACAAGATCGGCATCCGCGCCGTTTCGATCATCACGCGGGACGGCAAGGAACATCTCATCCCGAACGAAATCCTGATGACCGAAGAGGTCGAGAACTGGTCCTATTCCAGCCTCGAGGTACGCGTGAACATCCCGATCGGAGTCTCCTACAGCGCCGATCTCGATCTTGCGCACAAGCTGATGCTGGAAACCGCCGACGAGAGCGACCGCGTGCTCAGCAATCCGAAGCCGCGCTGCTGGATCGTGGAGTTCGGCGATTCATCGGTGAATTTCGAGCTGAGGATCTGGATCAAGGATCCCGAAGGCGGCGTCGGCAATGTCCGCGGCGATATCTATGCGCGCGTGTGGAACAAGTTCAAGGACAACGATATCGAAATCCCGTTCCCGCAGCGCGACCTGCATATCAAGGAATGGCCGAAGAACATGCCGGATGCCCCGGAGCCGCAAAGCGCGACGATCAAGACAGCGACAGCTTCGGGAAAACTGGACTAGGCATCGAGGATGTCGCCGAGCAGGGCGAGCCGTTCGCGGAGGTGACGCGCGAGCCGGTCAGCGGCAACAGAGGCGGCCTCGCCTTTACCGAGCAGGACCTGCGCACCGGCACTCGCCGCGAGCGCTGCATCCGCAGCCACGGCATCGAAACAGCGTCTCGCTATTCCCGATGCTCGCGCATAAGCCGCGTTAAGCGCAGTCTCATCTGCGATCGATGCGGCGTCGCCTCCGGTTCGCGCCATTTGCTCTATAATTTGCAGAATCGTATAGATTTGCGAAACCTGTCCGGGCTCAGGCGTATCCGGCTCTACGGCGATCTGGTGCTGCGCGGTCATTTCGGTCTTTCTCCGTACGCCCGCGATTCTGGCGCATAGCTGCTAAGAATTGCCTAAACCGCTTTGCGGCGCACCAAATTGTTGCAGTGCAGCAACATACAGTTACGAATTTTCGATAATCTGAGTAATATCGTTGTGTGCAGATGCGAAACTATGCATGATCGCAACCATACGCTTTATCGATCCGCCATTTCGGGACAGAGATCGGGGAGTGCGCAGGGACGAATGTAGATGCATTCGACTATAAAGGACATATTATGCGCAACTCCATTCTCGGCCTCGCTCTTCTCGCGTCGACAGCGATAGCGGCGCCCGCTCACGCCAACGACCTGGGCGGCGGCTTCAGCGTCTCCGGCAACGCCGCACTCGTCACCGATTACCGGTTCCGCGGCGTTTCCTTCTCCGACGAAGATATCGCGATCCAGGGCGGCATCGATATCGAGCATGAGAGCGGATTCTACGTCGGGACATGGGCGTCGTCGATCGAAGACAGCCCGGTTTTCGGCCACACCGAGCTCGATATCTATGCCGGCTGGTCGGGCGAAATCACGTCCGGTCTCACGCTCGACGTGGGCGTGCTCGCCTATATCTACCC
This sequence comes from Parasphingopyxis sp., assembly GCF_052168295.1. GTDB lineage: Bacteria > Pseudomonadota > Alphaproteobacteria > Sphingomonadales > Sphingomonadaceae > Parasphingopyxis. Next base: position 29,267 of record NZ_JBQLZN010000056.1, read on the forward strand.
GAACGGCAATGTCGGCGATGCCGATTATGTCGAGCCCTATGCGTCGCTCTCCTATGCGATCGGGCCCGCGGAATTCACGACTGGCGTCGCCTGGGCGCCGAGCCAGCGTTCGATCGGCAATGACGACAACGTCTACGTGTATACGGAGGCCAGTGTCGGCATTCCTGAGACGCCGCTCACCGTCAGCGGGCATCTCGGCTACACGAATGGCAGCCTTTCGATCGACAATGACGACGATTATGTCGATTGGTCGCTCGGCGTGGAGGCAGCCTTCGGCATATTGTCGATCGGCGTCGCCTATGTGGACACGGCAGTGAACAATCCGCTGAGCGACGGCACGGTGGTCGGTACGCTCGGCGTCGCCTTCTAGGACGCCGCAACCAGTTTTTGTGTAACCGGATGGGCCGGCGCGGCAATGATCTGCTGCGCCGGCCCTTCTTCGACGATTGCGCCGGCATCCATCACGGCGATCCGATGGCAGAGGCGCCGCGCCACTGCGAGATCGTGGGTAATGAAAAGAAGCGCAAGATCGCGCTCATTCTGGAGCTTTTCGAGCAGGTCGAGCACGCGGCCCGCAACGAGCACATCGAGCGCCGAGGTCGCCTCGTCCAGCAGCAGCATTTCGGGCTCGACGGCGAGGGCGCGCGCAATCGCGACGCGCTGCGCCTGACCGCCCGATAGCTCGCGCGGGAAACGGTCGGCGAAATCCGCGGGCAGGTCGACCTCCTGGAGCAGCTGTTTCACCGTGCCTGCGCGCCCCCATTCCGCAAGATCGGGCCGTAGATGTTTGAGTGGCTCGGCGATGATGTGGGATACGCGCCATTGCGGATCGAGACTCGCCACCGGGTCCTGAAAGACCGGTTGGATCAACCGGCGATGGCTCGCGGTCATGCGCTTGCGCTCGGGCAGCGGCTCGCTCCGCCACGTGACGCTGCCAGCGTCGATCGGGCCGATCCGCGCGATGGCGCGCGCCAGGGTCGATTTGCCCGAACCCGATCCGCCGACCAGGGCCAGCGCTTCGCCTTCGGCAATCGACAGGTTCGCGTCGCTGACAGCTTGCACCCGGCCTTTGCGCCAGCCGGGACGCGCAAACGATACATCGATGGCGGTGGCGGCCAGCAAGGGCGCGCCGGTTTCCGGCAAATCGGGCGGCGGATCGGAAAGTTTCGGCGTGGCGGCGACCAATGCCCTTCCATAGTCGCTGCGGGGCGTTGCGAGGATATCCACGGCCGGGCCGCTTTCCGCCACCCGGCCATCGCGCAGCATTACCACGGTATCGGCATGGTCGGCGACGGCCGCCAGATCATGGCTCACCAGCAGCAGCGCCATGCCCTGCTCGCGCCGCAGTGTGTCCAGCAGCGCCATGATCTCGGCCCGCAGGCTGGCGTCGAGCGCGCTCGTCGGTTCGTCGGCGATCAGCAGTTTCGGGCGATGCGCGACGGCCATGGCGATGAGCGCGCGCTGTCGCTGCCCGCCAGAAAGCCGGTGCGGAAACTGATCGAGACGGTCTTCGGGGGCATCGAGGCCGACACGTCCCAGCGCCGCAATCATATCGGCGCGCGATGGCGCCGCCGCGCCGCCGCGCGCCCAGCTTTCCGCAAGTTGCGCACCGATGGTGAGATGCGGGGTGAGCGCGGTCAGCGGGTGCTGGAAGACGAACCCGACGTCGCGGCCGCGGATTGTCCGTACTACGTCCGGGTCTGCGCCGATAAGCTCGACGCCATCGAGGCGGGCCGAGCCGCTGGGTATCGCCGGCGATAGGCCGAACGGCGCAAGGCACGTCTGGCTTTTGCCCGATCCCGACGCGCCGACCAGCGCGACGCACTGACCCGCTTCGACCGTGAAAGAGACATCGTCGACGATAACTTTGTCACCGATTCGCGCACTCAGGCCGTTCACTGCGTAAAGGCTCATTGCGAGAGCCTGTCGCGCAGCCGCTCGCCCGCGATGGTGAGGCAGACGATGACCAGCACTAGCACGCCGCCAGGAATCAGCAGCGCGTGCGGCTGGATATCCATATCGTCGGCGCCTTCCTTGACGAGGATTCCGAGCGAGGTCAGCGGCTCCTGCACGCCCAAACCCAGAAAGGAGAGGAAGCTCTCGACCATCACGACCTGCGGCACGGTGAGCAGCAGATAGGCGAGCGCCACGCCCGCGACATTGGGCAGGATATGGCCGGTCAGGATACGGCTCGGCGGTGCGCCGGCCGCTTCCGCCGCCGTCACGAACGGCCGCTGTTTGAGCGCGATGACCTGCCCGCGCACGACGCGCGCCATCGTCAGCCATTCGACCGCGCCGATGCCGATGAAAACCAGCACGATATTGCGGCCGAAGACCACCATCAGCAGGATCACGACGAACATGAAGGGCAGAGCGTAGAGCCCGTCGACGATTCGCATCATGATCTCGTCGGTGCGTCCGCCGACCCAGCCGGCGATCGCGCCCCAGGCCGTGCCAATGACGAGCGCGACGAGCGCGGCGGCGAGCGCCACGGCCAGCGTGATCCGCGTGCCGACCAGCGTGCGGGCGAGCAGGTCTCGGCCGACAGAGTCGGTGCCGAAGAGATGGCCGGGCGAAAAGAGCGGCGCACGGACCGCGTCCCAGTCGATCGCGCTGTGCGTCCATGGCAGGAAGGGCGGCACGAACAGCGCGGCGAGCGCGATGATGGCGACGATGCCGAGCGAGATGCGCGACGCCGTCATTCCGCCCGCATCCGCGGATCGAGCCAGCCGTAGATCAGGTCGGCCACGAGATTGAACAGGATGATGAGGCCCGCATAGAGCGTCACCACGCCGAGCACGAGCGGATAGTCCCGGTTAAGCGCGCCCTGCACGAAGTAGCGGCCGAGGCCGGGCAGCGCGAAGACGGTTTCGATGATCACCGCGCCGGTGAGCAGGCCCGCCGCTGCCGGACCCAGATAGCTGGCGACGGGCACCAAGGCGGGCCGCAGGGCGTGGCGCGCGATCACCTGTCGCTCGGCAAGGCCGCGGGCCCGGGCCGTGCGCACATGATCCTCGTTGAGCGCCCTGGCGAGCCCCGCGCGGGTCAGCTTGGCAATAGCACCGGCGAAGGGCAGGGAAAGCGCCACGACGGGCAGCACGAGATGCGACGGGCTACCCGGCTCCCAGCCCGATACCGGCAGCCAGCCGAGACCCAGCGCGAAGATCAACACGAAAAGCGGTCCGGTGACGAAGACGGGCAGGGCGGTCAGGAGGGTCGCCAGCCCCATGATCACCTCGTCCTGCCAGCGCCCGGCGCGCACGGCGGCCCACAGTCCGCCGCCGATACCGAGCGCGCAGGCCAAGAGCAGCGCGAGGCCGCCGATCGTCAGCGAAACGGGCAAGCCTTGCGCGATGAGTTCGCTCACGGTGAAGTCCCGATAGACGAGGCTGGGCCCGAAATCGCCGCGGATCAGCCGGCCAAGATACAGCGCGATCTGTTCGCCGAGCGGGAGGTCCAGCCCATAGGCGGCGTCCAGCGCGGCGCGCGTGTCTTCGTCGAGCGCGCGCTCGCCATCGAACGGGCCGCCCGGTGCAAGGCGCATTAGCACGAAAGACAGGATCACGACGCCGAGCAGCGTCGGGATCGCGGTGGCCAGCCGTCTAAGGAGAAGGGCGCCCACCGCGTGTCCGCCCCGCCGCTATCGCCTTATTGCGGCGTAGAGACCGTCGCTTCGGGGGCGTCGCCCTCGGGCGCGTTCAGGATATCGCGCGTCGTCGAGCCATAATCGACGGCCTGGGTGTCCGGATCGCCGACCGTGCTCCGGATGCCGGCACTGGCCGATTCCGGATCGGCCTGGTTGACGAGCGCCGCTTCGGCCGCGCTGCGCGGCGCGGGGCCGCCGAACATCGCCTGCAGCGCCTGGGTGCTCGAATCGGCGCCGCGGGCGGCCGGTTCGCCGGGGCGCGGCGGGGTCAGGTTGAAATCGGGCGGGATTACGAGCGGTGCGGAGCGCGATACGAGGAATTCGTCGGGCCGGTCCCGCCCGCCGCCGAAAATGCTGCAGGCCGAAAGGGTTGCCCCCATCACCACGAGGCTCGTCGCCACCATCACTTTACGCATTACTCTGTCTCCGCCGGTTCAGGCGTGTCGCGTAGCAGAAAAGCCCGCAACACCAAAATCACGACCCCGATGGTAATCGACGCATCGGCGACATTGAAGACCAAAAAGGGCTGGAAGTCTCCAAAATGCAGATCGATGAAATCCGCGACATAGCCGAAGCGGATGCGATCCACGATATTGCCGAGCGCCCCGCCCAGCACCATGCCGAGCGCGAATACGTCCCAGCCGCGTTTTTCGCGCCAGATCCAGATCGCGACGCCCAGCGATATCGCGGCGGTCAGCGCCACGAGCATCCAGCGCTGGCCATCGGAGGTGGCGGCCAGCATGCCGAGCGATACGCCGCGATTTTCGACCCAGGTGAAGTTGAGGATCGTCAGCAGCTCGATCTGCCCGCGCTGGGGCAACTGGAGCAGGGTGATGATCCAGTATTTCGATATCTGATCGACGACGAAGATGGTCGCGGCGAGCAGATAGCCGAGCATCGTGCTGCGGCGTAAGCCCTTGGTTTCGCTCATGCCGCGACCGTCCGGTTTACACTGGTTGACACTGGTCCGGGGTAAAGCGCGCTATGCACCGATCACCTCCGCACAGCGATCGCACAGCGCCCCGTCCACCGAGACGTCAGGCAGATGGCGCCAGCAGCGGCCGCATTTGTGATAGTCGGTCTTCTTTACCGACACTGAGATACCGCGCGGGCCATCGCTGTCTGCCGCTTTACGCGTCTCAAAAACAGACGATTTCACTTCAGCCGTTATCGAGATTTCGGCTAAATCGACGTCTTGAATCCGACGCATCAACAATGGGTTGCCCAAATCTACTTCCAGTTCAGCTTCCAAGCTTGAACGAATTGTCTTCTCCCGGCGAAGTGGCTCGATCGCTTCGTTTATTGTGTCGCGGACAAGTCTCACATCTGACCACTTCTTCGATAGCTCATCATCGGCCCATGCCGCATCGATCTCCGGCCATTCCTCCAGATGCACCGATCCGGCGTCCGGATAGCGGGTCTGCCACACCTCTTCCGCCGTGAAGCAGAGGACCGGCGAGGCATAGCGCACCAGCGCGTGGAACAGGGTGTCGAGCACCGTGCGGTACGCCTGCCGTTTCGCTGACCCCGCTGGCAGGGATTCTCCAACATCGCAATAGAGGCAGTCCTTGCGGATATCGAAGAAGAAGGCGGACAGGTCCTCGTTCGCAAAATCGGTGAGCGCGCGGACATAGCGGTTGAAGGCGTAGTCGTTCACCGCGTCCTTCAGCGTCGCATCCAACTCGGTGAGCAGGTGGAGCACATAGCGCTCCAGCTCGGGCATATCGGCAACGGCCACACGCTCGCTCTCGTCGAAATCCGAAAGCGCGCCGAGCATGTAGCGAAAACTGTTCCGCAGCTTGCGGTACATGTCGGTGACGCCCTTGAGGATTTCCGGGCCGATCCGGTGATCCTCGGTGAAATCGACGGTCGACGCCCAAAGGCGCAGGATATCGGCGCCGTTGACGTCCATGATCTTCTGCGGATCGAGCGTGTTGCCGAGGCTCTTCGACATCTTCTTGCCGTTGGCGTCGAGCGTCATGCCATGGGTCAGCACTTCCTTGTAGGGCGCCCGCCCGCGCGTGCCGCAGCTCTCGAGCAGGCTCGACTGGAACCAGCCGCGATGCTGGTCCGAACCTTCGAGATAGAGATCGGCAGGGGATTCAAGATCCGGCCAGTTATCGCTTTCGAGCACGAAGGCATGGGTCGAGCCGCTGTCGAACCAGACATCGAGAATGTCGGTCACGACCTCATAATCCTCGAGATCGTGGCGATTGCCGAGCAGCGCCTGGTGATCGGCGGCGAACCAGGCATCGGCCCCACCTTCGCGCACCGCCTCGACGATGCGGTTATTGACCTCGGCGTCGTTCAGATAATTGCCGGCTTTATCCACGTAGAGCGTGATCGGCACGCCCCAGGCGCGCTGGCGCGAGAGCACCCAGTCGGGCCGCCCTTCGACCATCGAGCGCAACCGCTTATGCCCGCGTTCCGGGATGAAACGGGTCTTGTCGATTTCGGACAGGGCGATTTCGCGCAGCGTCGGTCCGATGCCCTTGGCATGGCCCAAATCCTCATCCGTTAGCCCTGGTGTGCGGGCCGCCAAGCCCCCGGCTTGGCTATCGGTTGCTGGGGGCAACCGATACCCGCTCACTGTCGAAGGGCGTTCTTCGGCCGAGAGACGTGCTTCGACAGGCTCAGCACTAACGGGTGTGGCGGGATCGATGTCCAACGCCTCATCCATCCGCACAAACCATTGCGGCGTGCAGCGATAGACGACCTTGGCTTTGGAGCGCCAGCTATGCGGATAGCTGTGCTCGAAATCGTCGGACGCCGAGAGCAGCGCCCCGGCCTCGCGCAGGTCTGCGCAGATCGGGCCTTCGGCCGAATTGAACCGCTTGTTGATGACGCTGCCCGCCCGCTCGTCGCCGCGCGGCAGCCAGAGCCAGTCCTCGCGATAGACGCCGTCATCGTCGACCGCGAAGACCGGGTCGATGCCATGCTCCTTGCACGCGAAGAAATCCTCCTCGCCATGATCGGGCGCCATATGGACAAGGCCGGTGCCGGCCTCGGTCGTCACATGGTCGGCCGCGATAAAGGGGCGAGGGGCGGCGAAAAAACCGCCGAGATGATGCATGGGATGGCGGGCGATGGTGCCGGCGAGCTCGGAGCCTTTGAACGACGCAAGGACTTTCAAGCCAACACGCTCGCCAGCCTGAACATCGCGCTCCAATCTATCTGTAACCGATTTTCGGAGAGCTTCAGCCACCAGCAGCCGTTTGGCCTCAATCGCTACCTTGCTGTGGTGTTTCAGAACTGAGTCCAATGAAGCATCACCGCCGACCGTCGCACCGAGCTGCACCTCGACAAGAGAGTACTCAACATCCTCGCCAAACGCGATCGCCTGGTTGACCGGGATCGTCCAGGGTGTCGTCGTCCAGATGACGGCATGCGTGCCGACCAGCTCGTCGATCGGGCTTTCGATGATCTCGAACGCGACATCGATCTGCGTACTTGTGATATCGGCATATTCGACTTCGGCTTCGGCGAGCGCCGTCTTTTCGACCGGGCTCCACATCACCGGCTTCGCGCCGCGATAGAGCTGGCCGCTTTCCGCGAATTTCAGGAACTCCGCGACGATCACCGCTTCGGCGTCGAAATCCATTGTCAGATACGGCTTGTCCCATTCGCCGAGCACGCCGAGCCGCTTGAATTCCTCGCGCTGCACATTGACCCAATGGTCGGCATAATCGCGGCATTCCTTGCGGAACTCCTCGGTGGGTACGTCGTCTTTCGACCGCTTTTTCTTGCGATACTGTTCCTCGATCTTCCATTCGATCGGCAGGCCGTGGCAATCCCAGCCCGGCACATAGGGCGCGTCCTTGCCGAGCAGCGACTGGCTGCGCACGACGAGGTCCTTGAGGATCTTGTTGAGCGAATGGCCGATATGGATAGTGCCGTTCGCATAGGGCGGCCCGTCATGCAGGATGAACTTCTCGCGGCCTTTCCGAGCCTTCCGAAGCTTGCCGTACAGGTCCTGCTCTTCCCAGCGCGCGAGGATGCCGGGCTCTTTCTGGGCGAGCCCCGCCTTCATCGGGAAGTCGGTCTTCGGCAGGAAAACCGTGTCTTTATAGTCGGGCTGTTCGGACATTTGGGGCGATGTAAGGGGGAAGGGCGGGGGCGTCTAGCGGGAAATCGCGCCTTTCGGCGGTCACGACCGGATCGATGGCCCCATGGTGTCGATATCGGCGAGCCAGAGAAGTCCACGAAAGTCCTGCGGCACATCGGTGATCTCGTCGAACGTTGCGAGCGGGGTCGGCACGCGATCGCCGTCATTGGCGCGCACGATCATCGGTCGGACGTTGGCTGCGTGCATGCGGGCGTTAAACCGGTTGGGCCAACCCCAGATCATCCATTGGCGTGTAACTGGGATCGAGATGAAGCCGCCCCTGCATTCCTCGGGCACGCGGCCGAGCCAGCCGATGCGGATATAGCGGTCGTAACAGGCTTCGGCGGCCGGGACGTCCAGAATATCGGCCTGGGGGAAGCGCGCGGCGATCCGTTCGAGCAGTTCGGGCGCGCCGATCACGATCACATCCTCGCGCATGTCCATGCCGGCAAGCGCATATTCGGCTGCCAGCATGTCTGCCTGCTCGGGATCGTCTTCGGCGAAATGATAGATGATGCCGCCGTCGCCCGCCTGGTCCAACATGGTCGCGACACTCGGCATCAGGCCGACGCCGCGCCCGCGCAGCGCAAAATTTTCGCCGTCATGGGTCAGACCGTAGCCGATATCGAGCTGCTCAAGCTCTTCGAGGGTGCGATCGGACACCGGGCCCGTGCCGTCGGTGCGGCAATCGAGCGTTTCGTCGCCGAACAGCACGAGACGGCCGTCTGCCGTAGGCCGCACCATGACCTCGACAAAGCTTGCGCGGCGCGATCGGGCATAGTTGATGCCGACAACGCTGTTGGCGATAAAACTGTGCGGCTGAAGCGGCGCGATCCGCGCACTGGGACAGGGCGTATCGGCATCGATCTCGCCGGGCTTTTGATAGATGCCGCCCTTCGCCACGAGATCGAGCCGGCCCTGAGGCTGGCCCGCGAGCCACGATGCGTTGAACAGGCTGAATCCGGCCAGCAAGATTGCGACGACGATAAGAGCGATGTTGAGGACTCTCATCCGCCGATCACAACACGTGCCGCGTCAGGCGGCGTTCGGCTTCGGCGCAATCCTCGGCCATTTGCGCCTTGAGCGCGTCGAGCGTGTCGAACTTCGCCTCGTCGCGGATGAAGCTCACCAGCTCGACTGCGATGGTTTCGCCATAGAGGTCGCCGTCAAAATCGAAGAAATGCGGTTCGAGCAGTTCGACGGGCGGATCGAAGCTCGGCCGGATGCCGAGATTGGCCGCGCCGTTCAGCAGGCGCCCGTCCGGCAGGCGGCCGCGCACCGCGTAAATCCCGTATTTGGGGCGGATATAGCTGCCGAGCCGGATGTTGGCGGTCGGATAACCGAGTTCGCGGCCGTTCTTCGCGCCATGCTCGACCATGCCTTCGATGGTGAAAGGCCGGGTGAGCAGATGTGTCGCCGTCTCGCAATCCCCGGCCTTCAGCGCCTCGCGGATGCGGCTCGACGAAATGATCGCCTCGCCCTCGTTCACCGGCGCGGCGATCTCGGTGAAGAAACCGTGGCTTTTCGCAAACTCGGCGAGCATCACGACATCGCCCTTGCGGCCCTTGCCGAACACGAAATCGTTGCCGGTTACGACGCCAGCGACGCCGAAGCGGTCGAGCAATATGTCCTCGATGAAGCTTTCCGCCGCGGTCCCGGCCAGCTCGTCGCCGAATTCGAAGACCATCATCGCGTCCGCGCCCGCCTCACCGAACAGCGCCTCGCGCTGGTCGAGCGTCGTCAGGCGGAAAGGCGGGGCGTCGGGCTGGAAATGCCGGACCGGGTGCGGATCGAAGGTGGCGACGATAACGGGGCGCTTGTCGTCATGCGCATGATGCACGGCGCGGCCGACGACCGCCTGGTGCCCCCGGTGAAAGCCGTCGAAATTGCCGAGCGCGATAACGCCGCCCCGTAGATCTTCGGGCACCGTATCGCGGTGGAAAAGCCGCTGCATGGCAAGGCCTATAGGCGGGGCGGCCCGGGGCGGCAATGCGCCGTTGCCGTGCGATCAGCGCTCGGGCAGTCCGTCCCGCAACAGCCGGATGACGTTGCCGCCCATGATCTGCGCGATCTCGCCCTCGCTCAGCCCTTCGTCCATCAAGAGCTGCGTGATGATGGCCAGTTCGCTCGTGTCGAAGCCGACGGTCGTCGCGCCGTCATAGTCCGACCCCAGTCCGACATGGCGGATGCCGACCAGATCGCGGACGTGGAGGATGGACGCGACGACATCTGCCGGTTCGTAGGAACAGATCGCCCCGTCCCAATAGCCGATCCCGATCACGCCGTCGGTCGCCGCGACGGCCGTGATCTGCTCGTCGGTGAGGTTGCGATTGACGTCGCACACCGCTTGGACGCCGCCATGGCTGGAGACGACGGGCCGCGTCGCCATGGCGAGGATATCGTCGACCATGGCGGGGCTCGCATGCGCGATATCGACGATCATGCCGTCCTGCTCCATGCGGCGGACGATCTCGCGGCCGAATTCGGTCAGCCCGCCTTTTTCGATGCCGTGCATCGACCCGCCAAGCTCGTTGTCGAAGAAATGGGTCGGGCTCGCCATACGGTATCCGGCGTCGAACAACCGGTCGAAATTCGCGGCCTCGCCCTCCAGATTGTGCAGCCCTTCGATCGACAGTAGCGCGCCGGTCACCGGCTCGCCGCGCTGCCGGTCGGCGAGCAGCGCATCGATATCGGCGCGGGTGCGCACGATGCGCAGTGCGCCCTCGCTGTCGGCTTCGGCGCGGACGAGGCGGTCGGCATGGTAGAGCGAGCGTTCGAGCAGCGAGAACCAGGTGCGGACCGGCTGGAGCTGGCCGATGGCGAGCCAGATAATCGTGTCGCTGTCGGACGGGTTGGAATCGTAATTCTGGCCGGATGGCGATTTGGTGACCGAGGAAAAGACCTGCAGCGCGACATTGCCCTCTTCGAGCCGCGGCAGGTCCATATGCCCGCGGCCCGCGCGGTTCAGCAGGTTGCGGTCCCAGAGCAGGGTGTCGCTGTGCAGATCGGCGACGATCAGCCGCTCGTGCAGCGCCTCGGCCTGTTCCGAGATCGCCGGCAGCGCGACATCGGCGCGCTTGTTCATGTCCCGCTCGATCCAGATCGGGCCGAGCGTGAAGAAGAGCGCGAGCGCGCCGCCGATAAGCAGGATTAGGCCGAACAGGATTTTGCGGATCATGATTTGCGTTCCAAGGTCACGAAACTATAGGCGGGCCGGTCATTCTCGGCCGGATGGTCTTCGCGCGCCGTCTCCACCCAGTCGTCCGGGTCGAACGGGTCCATCCGCGTGTCCCCCTCGGCTTCGACATGCACTTCGGTGAGTTCGATCCGGTCGGCATGGTCGAGGAAAAGCGCGTAAATTTGCGCACCGCCGATAATCGCGATCTCCTCGCTGTCATCGTCAGCCAGTCGCAAGGCCTCTTCGCGCGAACGCGCGATCTCTGCGCCTTCCGGCGACCAATCTGTGGAGCGTGTGAGCACGATATGCCGGCGGCCGGGCAGGGGTGCGGGAAAGCTTTCGAACGTCCGGCGGCCCATGATCATCGGGCGGCCCATTGTGTTCGCCTTGAAGCGCTTTAGATCGGCGGGAATGTGCCAGGGCAGCTTTCCATCCCGCCCGATCACGCCGTTATCGGCGCGCGCGAGATGGAAGACGATCGTCACACCGCCACCGGCGCGGGGATATGCGGGGCGGCCTCGTAACCGACGATCTCGAAATCTTCATATTCATAGCCGTCGATACTGCCCGGGTCGCGCAGGATGTTGAGCGTCGGCAGCGGGCCCGGCGTGCGGCTGAGCTGTTCCTTCACCTGTTCGAGATGGTTGGAATAGAGATGGCAGTCGCCGCCGGTCCAGATGAAGTCGCCCGGCTCGAGCCCGCATTGCTGGGCGAGCATATGCGTAAGCAGCGCATAGCTGGCGATGTTGAACGGCACGCCGAGGAAGACGTCGCAGCTGCGCTGGTAGAGCTGGAGCGAGAGCCGGCCGTCCGCGACATGGGTCTGGAACAGGCAATGGCAGGGCGGCAGCGCCATGTTCGGCACGTCTGCCGGATTCCAGGCCGAGACGATCTGGCGGCGCGAGGCGGGGTTGTTCTGGATCTGCTCGACGAGCCCCGCGATCTGATCGATATGGACGCCGCCCGGGCCGACCCAGTCGCGCCACTGCTTGCCGTAGACGGGCCCGAGATCGCCATTCTCGTCGGCCCATTCGTCCCAGATGCTTACCTTGCGGTCCTGCAGCCAGCGGACATTCGTGTCGCCGCGCAAAAACCATAACAATTCTATAATGATAGAGCGGATATGGAGCTTTTTCGTGGTCAGTAGCGGGAAGCCGTCCGAAAGGTCGAAGCGCATCTGATGGCCGAACACCGAAAGGGTGCCGACGCCGGTCCGGTCGTCCTGCCGCACGCCTTTGTCGAGAATCCGCTGCATGAGATCGTGATATTGCTGCATCCTGCGCGCCTTATGGCCGAGCGCGCGATATGCGCCAAGCGATAGAATTCGGTCCGATGTGGAAGTTTCCCACCCTAATCACTGCTATCCCCAAATTATCTTGATCCGATATGGACCGGACCGCGTTTTCATCCGATTTCGAGCCTGTATGAATTTGTGTTCGAGAATTCAGGGTCTCGGACAAATCGGAAAGGGGGGTGGCGAATGGTCATCCAGGGGTCGCCGATGGTCGGCGGGTTCAGCAATGAGGACTTTTTCGCACCCCTGGTGCTCGGCCGCGACATCGAACATGCGGTCGTCGCCCATCTCGATGCCGATGGCCGGCTCGTCGCGATCAGTAGCGCCGAAGGCAATCGCGATTGCATCATCCTGCCCTTCCGCCAGATCGTGGCCGACGCGCTCTCCCACGAAGGCCATGCCGTGCTGATCGCCCATAACCATCCGAGCGGCGATCCGACTCCGAGCGAAGCCGATATCGAGACGACGCGGAAGCTCGCGGACCTGCTCCGCCCGTTGAGCATCCGCATCTACGATCACCTGATCCTGACGAGCGCAGGCGATTCCACGAGCTTCCGGAAGCTGGGCTGGCTTTAGGAAATCAGTCGCCGAAAATTAACAGATTGTTGACGTTCGGATGCCAATCAGCCCCGAGCGGTCGGGGCAGTGTGGGGGACGTGGAGATTATGCGTGCGCGTGCTCACATGTCTGGTCGAGGACCACAATCTGTCGCTGGTGCTGCTGGCCGTGCTGATGTGCCTTGTCGGCTCGTACGTTTCGGTAAGGCTCTTTCATCGCACGATCGTCGAGAAAGATTCTGCTAGATTCTATTGGTGCTTTCTTTCCGCGCTAACGGCCGGTGCGGCGATTTGGGCGACCCATTTCATCGCCATGCTCGGTTACAGGCCGAACGCGCCGGTCACCTTCGACGGTCCGCTCACAATCTTCTCGGCCTTGATCGCGGTGGGCGGCACTGCCATCGGGCTTCTCTTCGCGATGCACCGCAACAGGCGGATTGCCATTTGGTGCGGTGGAGGCACGATCGGATTGGCCATCGCCGCGATGCATTATGTCGGCATGTTCGCCTATCGCGTCGATGGCATGGTGAGCTGGATTCCCAGCTATGTATTCACCTCTATCGCGGTCGCCGTTCTTCTGTGCGCGGCACTCGTCGGTCGGTTGAGCAAGATGTCCGGGCCGCTGGATGTGATGGCGTCGGTCGCGCTGCTGTCGGCGGCAATTGCGGGCCTGCATTTCACTGGGATGGCGGCCTTCGTCGTAACGCCGCTAGCGGGGGTCAGTGTTGGTGCGGATAGTGCGGCATTCACGGCGATGGCCACGGCGATAGCGCTTGTCGCTTTTCTCATCGTCGGTGCTGGCATCTCGACGCATTTGCTCGAGCGCAAAACGCAATCCGACTCGCAGGCGCGGCTGCAGCATATCGCCTTGCACGACGCATTGACCGAGATCGCCAACCGCCGCGGTTTCACGGCAGCGTTGGAGGATGAGTGCCAGAAGCTTCGCCGGTATGGCCGGCCGTTCGCCCTGATGCTCATCGATCTCGACCGCTTCAAGCCGATCAACGACACGCTGGGCCATCCAGTCGGAGATGAAGTGCTGCGCCGGGTCGCGGCGCGCATCAAAAGGGCTATTCGTCACGGCGATTTCCTGGCCCGTCCCGGCGGCGATGAGTTTGCAGTCATCGCCTATGGTATCGGCGAGGAAGCCGATGCAGTTCATATGGCGGAACGGATCGTCGAGATACTCGACCGCCCCTACATCGTCGATGGCAACGTGGCCGAGCTGGGCGCAAGCGTCGGCATTGCGCTCGCCCCGGACCATGGCTCAACCGCCGATGAGCTTGTGCAGCGGACGGATGTCGCGCTCTATACCGCGAAGCAGGAGGGCAAGGGCCGGTCCTGTATTTTCCGGCACGAGCTCAGCGATGCACTCGAACGCCGGCGGTTGATCGAAGCCGATTTGCGGCGCGCGTGCATGCGCGACGATTTCAACCTCGTCTACCAGCCGATCACCGATACCGCGACCGGGCGTATCACGGGCGCGGAGGCCCTGTTGAGGTGGACCTGCGCGGATCGCGGCGAGGTTTCGCCTGCGGAATTCATCCCCATCGCCGAAGAGCTTGGCCTGGTTTCGCGGATCGGCGCGGGTGTGCTCAAGCAGGCCTGTCTCGATGCGGCCGAGTGGCCCGATACGATCGATCTTTCGGTCAATATCTCGCCCGTTCAGCTTCTCGACCCCCGCCTGCCGCAGCTTGTGTCGCAGGCACTGGACGAATCGGCGCTGGATCCAGCCCGCCTCGAGCTTGAGATCACCGAGACGGCCCTGCTGGGCAATGACGAGATCGCAATGGAGATCCTGCAACAGATCAGGGATCTCGGCGTGCGTATCTCCCTCGATGATTTCGGGACCGGATACTCGTCGCTCAGCTATCTGCATCGGTTCCCGATCAGCCGCATCAAGATCGACAAGTCTTTCGTTAGGCAACTGCCGGGCGATCAGAATAGCGTTTCGATCATCCGCGCCATTTCGCAGCTCGGCCGGAGCATGGACTTGAGGATCACCGCTGAAGGCATCGAGACGCAGGACCAGCTCGACTTCGTGTCGCAGCAGGGTTGCGATAACTTGCAGGGCTTCCTGATCAGCCATCCCATCAGCTCGACCGATCTAGTGAATATGTTGAATCCCGCCGTCGAAAGATCAGCCGCATGACCATCGAAACCCAGGACGACACACTGTGCAGATTGCTATATACCAGCCGGCTCGCGGCCAAGGAGCCCGAGGATGCTGCCGCCACGGTACCGGCAGCAATCGCCGAACACGCCACGCGGCGTAATGCTGCATCCGGCATCACCGGCATCCTGCTTTTTGTCGACGGGCAGTTCATCCAGATTCTGGAGGGACCGGCCTCGGAAGTCGAGGCCACGTTCGAGAGAATCTGCCAGGATTTTCGGCATGAAGACCTGAAGCTCATCGATCTGATCAATGTCGACGAGCGCATCTTTCCCGAATGGCATATGGCGTTTCTCGGTACCGATTCGGAAACACGGATCGCGTTGCTGAACGAACTCGAGGAGATCAAATTTCTCGTGGGGGTCAATGCGCGCCAGGCGGTCGAGCAGATGCGGAACTTGCTGGACGAACAGCTCGAAGCGGCTTGACAGAATATCGAAAGACCGGCGCGACCCTCGCTTTGCGTCAATCCTGCCCGCAGGGCTCAATATCGCCGGGTTCCGGCCGTTCGCCGACCGTTTCGAACATCGCGAAATAGCCCCCGATATTGGGCATCGCGCGATAGACGACGCGACGATAGCCGACGGCTTCGAATTCGCAGTTGAGCAGGTCTGGCGGCGTGCCGTGGCGGTTCGTGGGCCTGTCGGCATCGACAACGACGACGCGGCCGCCGTCGCGCAGCGCGGGGCGCATGTTCCAGAGAAATTCGTACGGGCTTTCGATCTCGTGATACATATGGACCATGAAGATCCGGTCGAAACTGTCGGGCGGGAGTTTCGGATCGGCGAATTCACCTAGCCGCACGCTGACATTGTCGAGCTGCTCGCGCGTCACGCGTTCGGCGAGCCGGTCTCGCGTTTCGGGGATGACGTCCTGCGCGAGCACCCGTCCGCTATCGCCGACGCGCGGGGCGAGGCGGATCGTGTAATAGCCATTGCCCGCGCCGATATCGGCGACGGTCATGCCTTTCTCGATATCGGCCATGTCCATGACGGTTTCGGCCTCGTTCACCCGGTCGCGCGATTCCTCGTCCGAAAACTGGCTGGCCGTGATGTCGGAGACCGGCCGGTCGGCAGGCGGGAAGGTCGATTTGTCGTCGCGCGAAACGATATCGCAGGCTCCGACGACCAACAGCAAAAGACATGCGGCCAAGCGCATCACTCTATATCCTCGACCTCGACTTGTTCCCCTGTCACGCGCTGGGATAGCGCCGCGGCCATGAACTTGTCGAGTTCCCCGTCGAGCACGTCGGACGGGGAGGAGGAGGTGACGCCGGTCCGCAGGTCCTTCACCATCTGATACGGCTGGAGGACATAGGAGCGGATCTGGTTGCCCCAGCCGATATCCGTCTTGCTGGCTTCGACGGCATTCGCTTCTTCCTCGCGACGCCGCAGTTCCGCTTCGTAGAGCCGTGCTTTCAGCATGCTCATCGCTTCGGCCCGGTTCTTGTGCTGGGAGCGCTGCGATTGCGAGGCGACGACGATGCCTGTCGGTTCGTGCGTGATGCGCACGGCGCTATCGGTCGTATTCACATGCTGGCCGCCGGCGCCCGAGGCGCGGAACGTATCGACGCGCAGATCGCTCTCGTTGATCTCGATCTCGATATCCTCGTCGATCACCGGATAGACCCAGACGCTCGAAAAACTCGTATGGCGGCGCGCGGAGCTGTCATAGGGCGAGATGCGGACGAGCCGGTGGACCCCACTCTCGGTCTTCGCATAGCCATAGGCGTTCTCGCCCTTGAGCAGCAGCGTGACCGCCTTCACGCCCGCCTGTTCGCCCGCATGATAGTCGACGATCTCGACCTTGAAGCCGCGCCGCTCGGCCCAGCGCTGGTACATGCGCTGAAGCATTTCGGCCCAGTCCTGGCTTTCGGTGCCGCCGGCGCCCGCGTGAATCTCGAGATATGTGTCATTGCCATCGGCCTCGCCGGCGAGCAGCGCCTCGGTCTTGTCGCGCTCGGCCCGTTCGGCCAGCGCTGCCAGCGCGGCCACGGCATCGTCGACCAGCCCGTCATCGCCTTCGGCTTCCGCCAGTTCGATCATCTCGGCGGCATCGTCGCGCTCTTGGCTGATCTTGCGGACGGCCGTCATCGCGGCATCGAGCCGGCCGCGCTCGCGCATCACCTCGCGGGCCGCCTTGGGATCGTCCCAGAGCGATGCGTCCTCCACCTTGGTATTCAGTTCGTCGAGCCGCTCCTTCGCGACATCCCAGTCGAGAAAGCGGCGGAGCAGGCCGACGGCCTGATTGATCTGATCGATATAGGCTTGCGCTTCGGCGCGCATGAGATTCTCCGAACTGTGTGGGGGACCCTCTAGCCGCTCGCCCTGAGCTTGTCGAAGGGCGTTTTGCGGCGTGCGGGACGGGCGTCGATACGCTGCGCCCTGACGGTTCAACGGCTAATAAATACCGCCTTCGGACTGCAGGAATTCGCTGTCGTTACGCGGTGCGTCGACTTCGACGGTATTCTGCTCCGCTTCGTTCAAGACCGGACGCGCCGGGCGGCGCGCGAGGACGTCGCGGCGGATCGTGCGCGTCGGCTCGCTATCGGGCCGGAAGGCCTCCCAGATGATCGCGCTTCGCGGATCCTGGCTCGGCCAGCCACCGAAGACGCGCCGGCCGCTGCGGCGGTCGATACGGACCATGCGGATGCCGCGCGGGGCGCGGAACGGGATGACAGCCTGGCCCTCAAGCGTTTCGGCCATGAACTGACGGAAGATCGGCGCGGCGAGCGTGCCGCCCGCGCCGAAGCCGATACTGCGGGCCTGGCGGTCGTAACCCATATAGACGCCGGCCACGAGGTTCGCCGTGCCGCCGACGAACCATACATTGGTCGGCCCGGTCGTCGTACCCGTCTTGCCGAAGATCGGATGGCCGAGATCGCGCAGGATCGTCGCCGTGCCGCGCTGGATCACGCCTTCGAGGATGTGCACCATCTGGAAGGCCGTCATCGGATCGATGACCTGGCGGCCGGGGACGGGCGGGCGCGGCATACGGCCGCCGTCCCAATCGTCGGCGTTGCAGCCTTCGCAGGCGCGCCAGTTGGCCGGATAGATCACTTCGCCGCGCCGGTCCTGAACGTAATCGATCAGCGAGGGCCCGACATCGCGGCCGTGATTGGCGAGCATGCCATAGGCGTTGACGAGACGCAGGACCGATGTGTCGCCCGAGCCGAGCGAGGTCGAGAGGAAGGGCTCATGCTCGCCGATACCGGCATTGCGGATCAACTCGACGACATTCTCCATGCCGGTTTCGGACGCGGTGCGCACGGTCATCAGGTTGCGCGACTGTTCGAGGCCCCAGCGCAGCGTCTGCGGTCCCGCGACGCCGCCGCCCGAGTTGCGGAAGCATTTGCGGCCCAGGGTCGCGCCCTGATACACGCAGAAGGGCCCGTCGACGATGATCGATGCCGGCGTCATCCCGTTTTCGAGCGCCGCGGCATAAACGAAGGGCTTGATGCTCGATCCGGGCTGCCGTTCGGCCTGGGTCGCGCGGTTGAAAGCTTCGAGGCCCGCGCTGAATCCGCCCTGCATGGCGTAGACGCGGCCCGTCTGGACGTCTTCGACGACCATGCCGCCCGATATGTCCGGCACCTTGGTGAAGGCATAGCCGTTGCCCGAGGGGCGCACGGTGATGATGTCGCCGGGCTGCATCGTCGAGAAGGCCGTGCCTCCGCCGCGCCGCGCGACCGAGGCGGAACCGCGCGATAAGGTCGCCGTTTCGCCGTCGGCAAAGCCGATCTGCGCGGCGTTCGCGTCTTTCGAGATGACCACCGCGACGCGCCAGTCCTCATAATCGACCGAGAGGTTTGCGCTGGCGAGCCGCGACTGCCATTCGCCGTCGTCCATCGGGATCGTGGCGACCGGGCCCGCCCAGGGGCGGCCGCGATCGAACCGCAACAGGCCGTCGCGCAACGCGTTTTCGGCGCTCGCCTGCATTTCGGGATCGTAGGAGGTGCGGACCCACAGCCCGCCCGAATAAACCCCGTAAGGGCCGTCCTCGGCATCGCTGCCGAAGCTGTCGACCAGGATCCGGCGGACTTCTTCCATGTAATAGCCGCCGACATTATCGGTCACCGACTGGGTCGATCGCGTCGTCCCCAGCGGCTCGGCGCGGGCCGCCGTATATTCGGCCTCGGTGATCCAGTCATTGTCGCGCATCAGATCGAGCACGACATTGCGGCGGCCGATCGCCGCATCCGGATTGCTGATCGGATTATAGCGCGAGGGCGCTTGCGGCAGGCCGGCGAGGAATGCGGCCTCGTGCAGTTCGAGGTCGGCGACATCCTTGTCAAAATAGGCGCGCGACGCGGCTTGCACGCCATAGGCGTTCCGCCCGAGGAATATCTGGTTGAGATAGAGTTCGAGGATACGCTGTTTGGTCAGGGCGCCCTCGATCCGGGTGGCGAGGATCGCCTCACGGATCTTGCGGGTGATCGAATATTCGTCGGTCAGCAGCAGATTCTTCGCGACTTGCTGGGTAATGGTCGATCCGCCCCGGGCGCGCTCCTCGGCACCCGTGACCGCGATGCGCACATAGTCGATCGCGGCGGCGGCGAGGCCCGGATAGTCGAGCCCGTTATGGGTGAAGAAATCGGCGTCTTCCGCGGCGAGGAAGGCACGGATCAGTTGCGGCGGATATTCCTCGAAGGCGAGCTCCACCCGCCGTTCGCGCGCGAAACTCTGCACCGGCTCGCCATTCACGTCGCGTACGAAGGTCGGCAGGGCGGGTTCGTAATCGAGCAGCGTATCGGTCGACGGCAGATCGCGCATGAAGGTGAACCAGAAGGCGATCAGGCCGAGTATTGCGATGCCGAGCAGATAGAGCGGCCAGCGGTAGCGCCGCTTGCTCCATATCCGACGCACGCTCGCGAGAAATCCCGTCGTTTCCCGGCGGAGCTTCACGTCCATGCTGGTTTCGCCAGTATCGTTCTGGGCAATGTCCGTCATCGTGCGACGGTTTACCAGCTTTGGTTACCGATGCCAGTCGGTTTTTCCTCTCACGTCGGCGTACGACGCGATTGCTCCAGGCTATATCGGCGAGGTCAGTCGGTGCTGGTCAGGCGGCGCGCGAAATGCGTTTCGATCGCTTCGGCCAGACCGCGGGCGACGGCGCGCTGGCCGTCGCGCGAGAACAGGCGGCGGGCGTCGGCCGCATTGGTCAGATAGCCGGACTCGAACAGAACCGACGGCATATCGGGCGCCTTGAGCACGGCAAACCCGGCGAAACGGTGATAATCGCTGCGGAACGGCATGTCGTCGCCGGCCTCGCGCCGGAGCAGCGAGGCGAACCGTGCGGAGATGTTCATGGTTTCCCGCTGGGTCAGGTCGATCAGGATCGAGCGCACATCGTCGTCTTCCCCGCCGAGATTGACGCCGTTGATGATGTCGGCCGCATTTTCGCGCCGTGCGAGGCGCGCGGTTTCGCGGTCGGACGCCACTTCGGAAAGCGTATAGATGGTCGCGCCGCGCGCTTCGCTATTCTCCGCGCTATCGGCATGGATGGATATGAACAGTTCGCCGCCGAGGCGCCGGGCGATCTCGTAACGCTCGCGCAGCACGAGGAAACGGTCGGTGTCGCGGGTCAGCGCCACGCGGACGCGGCCGGATTCCAGCAACGCGTCGCGGGTTGCCAATGCGATCGCCAGCACGACGTCCTTCTCGTAGACATTGCCGAAGGGCGAGATCGCGCCCGGATCATGCCCGCCATGCCCGGCGTCGATGACGACGAGCGGGCGGCCGCGCGGGCCCTGGATTTCCGGCAGCTCCATCTGGCCCGCGGGCGTCGCGCGCGGGAGGCGCACCGTCAATTCGCCCCGGCCACGCGGTGGACGGGCGCGAAACGCGGCGGGCGGCAGGAAGCTCGCCCGCCCGGCGTCGGCCGCATTGGCGAACTGCACACGGCTCGCAGGCCGGATGTCGAGCGAGAATTCGCGGCCATTGTCCGAGAAACGCCCATTCTGGAAGATCGCCGGACGCGCGAGATCCAGCACGAGACGCGCGGTTTGCGGCGTATACTGGCCCTGCCGCACGGCGCGGATCGGCCCGGCCTGTCCGGTATCGGTACCGGCGC
This sequence comes from Parasphingopyxis sp., assembly GCF_052168295.1. Taxonomy (GTDB): domain Bacteria; phylum Pseudomonadota; class Alphaproteobacteria; order Sphingomonadales; family Sphingomonadaceae; genus Parasphingopyxis. The sequence continues at coordinate 50,292 of NZ_JBQLZN010000056.1, forward strand.
GCGCACCGTCGATATCGATCGCGATACGATAGGGATCGTCGAGCACGAAGGCGGATGCGTTTTCGACCGTGTCGTCGAACTGCACGGTGATGCGTTCAGGCGTGACGTTCACCGCCTGAATGGCGGTCGCCAATGCCGGTTGCCAACCGAAAATCGCGAATATGGCGAGCAACAGGGACATGGCCCCATATTGCCGCGCTACCCCCCCATAGGTCCAGCGCAAACACATGATTAAGGTTACCCTTGTTCTTTTTCCTTGGGTGCCGTGGCTAAGGGCTGCGCTTCAAAACGAGGTGAAATAGTCCGGTTAACAGCGGCTTCACCATGTTTGTCCGGGCTTTGTCCGCCATGACAGCGCTGCTTTTTCTTGCTGTTGTCGGGTCGCGATGCTAGCGATTTGGGGTGCAGGGGTTGATTGTGCCGCATGGCATGGCAACTTTAGCTGTCACAGATGGCCGGTGCAGTTCCGCCCGGCTCACCAGGTTGAAGCTGCATGAGGCATTCACTTCCAGGACATGAGACGATGCGCGGTTCGCGCCGTTCCATGGCCATGGACAGTCGTCCCGCCCCCGAGGCCGGACATGCCGATGCAGCAGACGCAATTTTTTCCAATTCACCGAGAATGGGCGCGACGCCGCACGCGATCGCAATCCGCCCATTCCCATCAGTTTTCATGTCCGCACCGCCCGCATGGACGGTCCGGCATGATCGGAGACTCATAAATGGCAACGCGTATGTTGATCGATGCGCGCCACCGGGAAGAAACCCGTGTGGCCGTCGTCCAAAACAACCGGATCGAGGAATTTGATTTCGAGTCCGAAGAGCACAAGCAGCTCAAGGGCAATATCTATCTAGCCAAGGTTACCCGCGTCGAACCGTCGCTTCAGGCGGCATTCGTCGATTATGGCGGCAATCGCCACGGCTTTCTCGCCTTTTCGGAAATTCACCCCGACTATTACCAGATTCCGAAGGAAGATCGCGACAAGCTGCTTGCCGAGGAGGTCGAACAGGCCAAGGAAGAGGCCAAGCTGCGCGAGGACGAAGATGCCGAGCAGGAAAGCGGGGATGCCGACGAAGAGGGCGACGAGCCCGAAGTCGAGGAAACGGGCGATGCCGATGCCGATGAAGAGCATCATGACGAGCCCTCGGTAAAGAATATCCGCAAGCGGCGCATGGACCTGCGCCGCCGCTACAAGATCCAAGACGTCATCAAGCGCCGCCAGGTGCTGCTCGTGCAGGTCGTCAAGGAAGAGCGCGGCAACAAGGGCGCGGCGCTCACCACCTATCTGTCGCTTGCCGGCCGTTATTGTGTGCTGATGCCGAATACGTCGCATGGCGGCGGGATCAGCCGGAAGATTTCGAACGCGTCGGACCGCAAGCGGCTGAAATCGGTTATCTCCGAACTCAACCTCCCCGATACGATGGGATGCATCGTCCGCACGGCGGGCATGACGCGCACCAAGACCGAGATCAAACGCGATTTCACCTATCTGGCCCGGCTGTGGGACGAAATCCGGGACGCGACGCTCAAGGCGACCGCGCCGGAAAAGATCTACACGGATAGCGATCTCATCAAGCGCGCGATCCGCGACATCTACAATCGCGATATCAATGAGGTGATCGTCGAGGGCGAGGAGGGCTACAAGGCGGCCAAATCCTTCATGAAGCTGCTGATGCCGAGCCATGCGCGCCGCGTGCAGCAATATGCGGACGCGACGCCGCTGTTCCAGCGCTACAAGGTCGAAGATCAGCTCGGCGCGATGTACCAGCCCCTCGTCCAGCTGAAATCGGGCGGCTATCTCGTCATCAACCCGACCGAGGCGCTGGTGTCGATCGACATCAACTCGGGCCGCTCGACGCGCGAACACAATATCGAGCAGACGGCGCTCAAGACCAATATCGAAGCCGCGCGCGAGATCGCGCGTCAGCTGCGCCTGCGCGACATGGCCGGGCTCGTGGTGATCGACTTTATCGACATGGATCACCGTTCGAACAACCGGAAGGTCGAAAGCGCACTTAAGGACGCGCTGAAGAACGATCGCGCGCGCATCCAGGTCGGGCGGATTTCGTCTTTCGGTCTGCTCGAGATGAGCCGCCAGCGTCTGCGCACCGGCGTGCTTGAAGCCTCCACCGTCGACTGCCCGCATTGCGAGGGCACGGGCCTCATGCGCACGGCATCCTCGGCGGGGCTTTCCGCGCTGCGCATGCTCGAAGAGGAAGCGGCCAAGGGCAAGGGCTCGAAATTGTCGCTGACCTGCTCGCGCGACGCGGCTGTCTATGTGCTCAACTCCAAGCGCAAGGAGCTGGGCGAGATCGAGGAGCTGTACGGCGTGTCGATCGAAGTCATGCCCGAACGTACGCTCGAAGGTGCGGCGATGGAGATTTCGGCGTCCGGGCCGGCGCCGACGAAGAAGGTCGAGATCGTTCCGCTCGAACTCGATGATGATGACGATGAAGATATCGTCGACGACATCGAGGAGGAAGAGGACGAGAAGCCCAAATCCCGCCGTCGGCGCGGGCGGCGCGGTGGACGCGGTCGGCGCGGCAAGCCCAAGGCGGACGATGCGAAAAAGGCCGACGATGCGGACGAGAGCGATGCGGACGACGACGAAAAGGATGGCGAACAGGCGGCCGAACCGGAGCAGAAGGCCGATGACGGGGACGATGCGCCCGCCAAGAAGACGCGCCGCGGCCGCCGCGGCGGGCGGCGCCGGAAATCCGCCAGCGATGCCCCGCAGTCGGACGGTGCGGACGCCGGTGAAGACAGCGCAGATGCGGCCGAAGCGGAATCCGCCGATACAGCATCCGACGAGGCCAAGCCGGAAAAGCCCAAACGCCGCCGGACACGGAAGAAAGCGGATGACGATGCCAAGGCGGATGCCGAATCGGCAAATGCCGAGAAAGAGGCCGTCGAAGCGCCCGAAGCCACGGAAGCCAAACCCAAACGCGGCAATTCGCGCAAGAAAGCCGAGCCGGCCGACGCCAATGGCAGTGGAGCGCCGCCAGAGGTTGCGGCGGAAGCCGCCGAACCTGCGGACGATGGCGGTGGCGGAGAGACACAGCCCGCGCGGCGCGGTTGGTGGCAGCGGACGTTCGGCGAATAGACGAATGACGCGTTCCGGCCTCTCTCTTTCATGCCGGGTTCATATGTCGGACCCGAAAAGAGACGGGATGGCCGGTTCCATGCCCCATTCCGGGATTTCGGCGCGCGCCTTGTCGCGCGTGGCGCTCGTGCTGTTGCTGAGCCTGCTGATGGCCGTGCGGCCGGTCGCGGCGCAGTCGATCTTGCGCGACGCGGAGACCGAAGCCTTGCTCAACGACATGGCCGCGCCGCTGGTCGAGGCGGCTGGACTGGAACCCAACGGTTTCGAGATCGTGCTGGTCAGCGATACGAGCATCAATGCTTTCGTCGCCGGCGGACAGCGCGTCTTCATCCATTCGGGCCTCATCATGGCCGCGGACAACGCCAACGAAGTGCAGGGCGTGATCGCGCACGAGATCGGCCATGTGACAGGCGGCCATGTGATCGCGATCCAGGATGCGATGGGTAGTGCGGGCGGGATCAGCATTCTCTCGCTGATCCTCGGCGCGGCGGCGATCGCCGCGGGGGCAGGCGAGGCGGGTCTTGCGATGCTCTCCGCCGGCTCGCGTGCTGCGATCGGCAATTTCCTCGCTTTCAGCCGGACGCAGGAATCGGCGGCCGACCTCGCCGGCGCGCAATATCTTTCGGATGCCGGGATCAGCGGCCGCGGCAGTCTCGCCTTTTTCCGGCGGCTCCAGAATCTCGAATATCGGCTGAATATCCCGCAGGACAACAGCTACGACCGCACCCATCCGTTGACCGGTGAGCGGCTGGCGATCCTCGAGGAACTTTATCAGAACGACCCGGCCTGGAATGCCGAAACCGATCCGGCGCTCGAAGCGCGCTTCCAGCGGGCGCGGGCCAAGCTGATCGGTTTCGTTCAGCAGCCGCAGCAGACATTGATCAACTATCCCGAGAGCGACACGTCGGTACCCGCGCGCTACGCCCGGGCCTATGCCTATCACAAACAGGCCTTTCCGGACCGCGCGCTGGCCGAGGTGGATTCGCTGCTCGCGGGTGCACCCGACGATCCCTATTTCCTCGAGCTGCGCGGCCAGATCCTCCTTGAGTCCGGGCGGCCCGACGAAGCGTTGGCGGATTTGCGGACGGCGCTCGCCAATTCGCGCAACCATCCGCTGATCGCTTCGCTCTTCGGACACGCGCTGATCGCGACCGAGGATGAGGAACATCTGGCCGAGGCTCGTCGCGTATTGCGGACCGCCGTGCAGCGCGACAATCGGAACCCGTTCGCATGGCGCCGGCTCGGCTATATCTACTCGCAGGAGGGCGATATCGCGCGTGCCTATCTGGCAACCGCCGAATATGCGACATTGGCGGGGTCGCCGCAGGAAGCGCTGATCAATGCGCGCCAGGCCATGCAGGGGATTCCGCAGGGGACGCCGGACTGGCTGCGCGCGCAGGATATCGCGTTGATCGCCGAGAATTTCCTTGAAGAGCATGGCGACCGGCGCCGCCGGATTCAGGCAGAGTAGAAACGGATACAGGACAAGAGCATGAACCGCTGGATCATGGCTGGCCTTATCGCGGCAATCGCGGCCGCCGCGGCATTCTTCTTCTTGCGCCCCGACGGTTCGGCGGCGGCGGATGGACAGACGGAAGTCGATTTGCCCGCCGGGCTTGACCGCGCCGATCTCGAAATCGTGATCCGCGAATATATTCTCGCCAATCCGGAGATCATTCCAGAGGCGATGGAACGGCTGCAGGAACGCCGCATGGTCCAGATGATCTCATCGGTGCGCGACGAACTCGAAACGCCGTTCGAAGGCGCATGGATCGGCGCGGCGGACGCCGATGTTACGGTCGTCGAATTCTTCGACTATGCCTGCGGTTTCTGCCGCACGAGCCTCCCCGATATCGAGCGTCTGGTGGCCGAAGACCCGAACGTCCGTGTCGTGTTTCGCGAGCTGCCGATCCTGAGCGAGGAAAGCGTGGACGCCGCACGGGTCAGCCTGTCCGCGGCCAAGCAGCGCGAATATTTCGAATTCCATCGGGCGATGTATGCGGCGGGCCGGCCGGGCGCGGCGTCGATCGCCGAAGCGCAACGCAGCGTCGGGCTCGATCCCGCGCAGGTACGCCGGGATCTCGATGACGCCGCTATCGAAACCGAACTGCGCCGGAACCGCGATCTCGCGGTGCAGCTCGAGGTAAACGGCACGCCGGCCTTCGTGATCGGCGATCGCATCCTGGCCGGCGCGGTCGGTTACGACCGGCTGCGCGAAGCGGTGGCGGAGGCCAGAGCTTCGTCCGGAGACTAGGCCTTCGCCAGATCGGCGAGCGGGGTCATATCGGCCTCATTGTAATTGTCGGGCATCAGGATCACCGAGCGCGACGGCGGGAGGAACCATAGCACGGCACGGGCGAAATTGTCCGCATGCTCGTCGCTGCCGAATGCGTCTCTCGAGACATTGAGGACCAGCGAACGCGTAGGCCGCATCCCGGCCGACATCATGACAGACGCGCGCGGCACTTCGACCTTCCATATCTCCTTGAGATGGCGATCCAGCGCACGTGCTGCTGCGGGCGAGAGATAATCGGCCGACGGGGCACCCTGCACGATCTTCGTACCGGCCTTTACCGTAACGGTACCGCTATCGGCGCCGTCACCGGCTTCATCGCGGTCGATTGGGTCGCCGCGCCAGTCGCGATAGCGCAGCACGCTCTCGATCACGCCCATCGGGATCACGTAAATCGGCTCTTCGGCCCGTGCGGCTGCGAAGAGGACGGCACCCGAGCCCGCATCGAGGCAGGACCTTGCCAGTCCCGCGAAATTATGCGCGACGAATTCGTCCGATGAGGGCATGTCCAGCCGCAGATAGGCGAAGCCGTCCGGCCCGATGAACGGCGTCGAGGACGGGATTTCGATCGCGGCCGACCAGAGTGCGGAAAAGAAATCATGCTGCCAGCGCTCGTCGCGCTGCTCGGCGGGCACTCCGGCCAATTGTTCGAGCCGTCGCGTCATGTCCGGATCGGGCAACAATTCGATTGTCGGGTCGATCGACAGGGGCGGCACAGCGGATGGCGCTTCGTCCTTGCCGAAGAGTTTTCCGAACAGGCCCATTCCTCCCTCCTCAGGGTCGACCCTTAAACCCTTTCGCTATCACATACCATTCGGACGATCCCTTACGGCTGGCCGGCGGCTTGGCGTGTTTGACGCTGGCGAAGTTTCGCTTGAGCTCGGCGACGAGCCTATTGTCTGCGCCGCCCGCCAGCACTTTGGCGATGAACGTCCCGCCGGGCCGCAGCACTTCGGTTGCAAACAGGGCGGCCGCCTCGACGAGCGCCATGGTGCGCAGGTGATCGGTCTGTTTGTGGCCGACCGTGTTCGCCGCCATGTCGGACATGACGAGATCGGCCTCGCCGCCGAGCGCCTCCTCCAGCTTTTCCGGCGCATCGTCGTCGAGAAAATCCATCTCGAAGATGGTCACGCCTTCGATCGGATCGGTCGGGAGCAGGTCGATGCCGACGATCTTGGCGTTCGGCGCCCGCTGTCGCGCGACCTGCGACCAGCCGCCCGGCGCAATGCCGAGATCGACGATCCGTTGAGCACCCTTGAGGAGCTCGAACCGCTCGTCCAGCTCGATCAGCTTATAGGCCGATCGCGCGCGATAGCCGTCGGCTTGGGCGCGTTTGACATAGGGATCGTTGATCTGCCGCTCGATCCAGCGGCGCGAAGATTCGGATCGCCCGCGCGCCTTGCGGACTCGTTTCATCGGTCGTTCGCCATCATCGAGCGCAGGATGCCCTCGCGGATACCGCGATCGGCGATCCCGATACGCTCGGCCGGCCAGATATCGAGAATCGCTTCCAGTATCGCGCAGCCGGCGACGACGAGATCGGCGCGCTCCGCACCGATACACGGTATCTCCGCGCGCTCCGCGACCGACCTATGCGCGAGATCGGTACTCACCGCGCGCAGCGCTTCCGAGGGTAGGACGAGCCCGTCAATCTTGCTGCGATCATAGCTCGGCAGTTCGAGGTGGACGCTGGCCAGCGTCGTCACCGTGCCGCTGGTGCCGAGCAGGCGCGGCTGGTAGCCGATGGTTGGCAGGGTGGATGCGAAATCGGCGAAGCTCTTCGCGACCCGGTTGCGCATCCGTTGGTAGGTATCGAGCCGGTCCTCGAGCGTGGTGAGATCGTTGAACTCCTTCTCCGCCAGGCTGACCACGCCCCAGGGCGCGCTGTACCAGGAGAGGATCTGCGGCTCGCCTTCGCGTTCACCGAGGCCGTTCGGCTCGATCAATACGAGCTCTGTCGAGCCGCCGCCGATATCGAAGATCAGCGCCGGGCCGTCGCCCGGTTCCAGAAGGATATGGCAGCCCAGTACCGCTAGCCGGGCTTCCTCGCGCGGGCTGATGATGTCGAGCGCGATGCCGGTTTCCTCACGGACCCGGCGGACGAAATAGCGGCCATTGGCGGCCCGCCGGCAGGCTTCGGTAGCGACCGAGCGCGCGAGACTCACATGGCGGCGGCGCAGCTTGTCCGCGCAGATCGAGAGCGCGGCGATCGATCGGTCGATCGCGGCATCGCTGAGCCGGCCCGTTTTGGAGAGGCCTTCGCCGAGCCGCACGATACGCGAAAAGGCGTCGATCACGGTGAAGCCGTCTTCGGCCGGCCGCGCGATCAGCAGGCGGCAGTTGTTGGTGCCGAGGTCGAGCGCGCCATAGCTCCGGCGGCTGTGATAGACGTGTCCGTTGCGATGATGCGGTTTGGGCTGCCGGTCAGTGGCGGCGCGCGGCCGGGCGCCGGTATCTGGTCTGGGGCTGGCGAATTTGTCGTCCACGCCGGTTACTTCTTCTAATGCTTATGTTTTCCGAAACGGCTTGTGCCGCCGGTACTTGCGCACAGCCTAGCGCAAAGCCCGGCAAAAGAGCAAGCAGCCCGGATTGACAGGATTTGCAGCGCTGCCTATGTCGCCGCCTCCCGGTTGCCCCGTCGTCTAATGGTAAGACTACGGACTCTGACTCCGTCAATCGTGGTTCGAATCCACGCGGGGCATCCAGCCTTTCTGCCATGATTAGTCGAAGCCGCACCCGGCGGTGTTCCGTCATCTATTGTTTGCCGGCAAACAGCGCGGCCGCGGGTCCCCGACATGGCAGCCGGCAGGTCGTGAACTCGCCGGTCCGTGCGATCGTTTCCTCCACCGTCTCGGACGACAGGAAAGTGCCGGTCTTTCGACCTTCGACGATGCGGCGCAGCAGCCAAGGCGCAAAACCGCCTGCATCACGGTCCGAACAGAATGCGATACAAAGCGCACCACCTTTCTTCACGACGCGGCACATCTCCGCGATGGCGCATTTCGGGTCGATCGTCGTTTCCAGGGCCCAGGCGCAGGTTACGATGTCGAAAGCCCCGTCAGGAAGCGGGAGCGTTTCGAGATGGCCGCATATCTGGCGAGCGCGGATGTCGCCGCACCGGGCGAGCATCGCCGGGCTAGGGTCAAGCAACGTCAGTTCGATTTCCCCGTCGCTCTGTTGGAGGAGCCGGCGGGCGAACGCCCCGGTGCCGCACCCGGCATCGAGAAGACGCATGCCCGGGCGCAGCGCGACCCGGATCGCGGCCTCCAGCGCGCTCTGCGCTTCGCCGCCCGCATGGCGTAACCATAGGGCGTGCGACCGGTCGTAGCGCGGCGCCAACCGGTCATAGATTGCGACGGTGGCGCGCGATGGTGCAGATTCCGTCATCGCTTGCGCCGGGCAATCAGAAACAGACTGACGCCCTTGTCCGGTTTCCAACGATGGTCGATCTTGAAGCCGCGCGTTTCGATGTCCCGTTCCAGTTCACGGGCCTTTATCATTTCCACATGAGGGATCAGGCCCGCCAGCCGTCCGGCCGGTGCAAACAGACCAAACCATGCCATCGTGTCGGCCAGGCAGGCCGTACTGGTCACAAAAAGGCCACCAGGGGTCAGCATCCGGTGAACCTTGTCGATAATGCCGTTGCGGTCCTTCAGGAGATGCAAAACGTTCAATCCCAATATGGCGTCGAAGCTGCCGTCTGGCGCCTCAAAATCTGCGATGTCGGCTCGCGAGAAAGTGACGTTGTCAACGCCCGTGCTCCGTTGTTTCGCGCGAGCAATTTCGATCATTCGTTCAGAGATATCCGTCGCGAGTACATGGCGGACATGAGGCGCATGTTCGAGCGCGGTAGACCCTGTTCCGCAACCGAACTCCAAGATTTTCGTCTCCGGCGCAAAATTGGTCTGTGTGAGCCAGAGCTTGGTGCGATAGCTCGCTTCGTCGGCGACCGGCTTTTGCGCGTAGCGATCGGCCACCTTGTCCCAGAATCGCGCTTCGGCAGATGGTTTCTTCATTGTCAGGTCGGTCATTATGCTTCGTCCGCAATGTGTTCCATAATTCGCGGACCGAAATAGCTGTACGTTTTCGTCTGATAAATTGACTAAAAATGCGGGTTGTTTATGCAATAATGCATGGATTGGCGCTCGGTGAAGTTCGACTGGAACCGCGCACGAGCGTTTCTCGTGACGGCTGAAGAGGGGTCGCTTTCGGCAGCCGCACGAGCGCTTGGCATGTCCCAGCCGACGCTTGGCCGGCAGGTTAGCGCGCTTGAGCAGGAACTTGGCGTGGTGCTTTTCGAACGGATCGGTCGCAGCCTGTCGCTGACCCCGAGCGGACTGGAGCTTGTCGATCATGTACGCGCGATGGGAGAAGCCGCCACCCGCTTTTCGCTCGGCGCGTCCGGCCAGTCGCAAGCGATCGAAGGGAAGGTGACGATCACCGCAACCGAGATCGCGGCGGCTTTTGCGCTACCGCGGATGATTCACGATCTGCGCCGGGCGGAACCCGGGATTCAGATAGAAATCGTGGCGTCGAACAGCATCAGTGATCTGCGCCGAAGAGAAGCCGATATTGCCATACGGGGATTGCGGCCTACCGATCCGGAACTCATTGCGCGCAAGGTCCGCGAGGATACGGCTTTCCCGTACGCGGCAGAAAGCTACATCGCCGACAACGGCGAATTAGCGACTCCAGAAGAATTCTCACGCGCGGAATTCATCGGCTTTCAGGACAACAAACCGTTTCTGGAGGGATTGAAGGCAATGGGACTGACGGTCACCCGAGATAACTTTCCGGTCATCTGCGAGACCCATCTGGTGCAGTGGGAGTTGTTGAAGGAAGGGCTCGGGGTAGTGTTCATGCCCCGCTACATTGGCGATCGCGAACCCGGTATTCGCCGGGTTGCGAATTGGATGCCCCCGTTCGAGTTCGAAATATGGCTCGTTGCGCATCGCGAGCTGAACACCAGCCGCAGGATCAGGCTCGTTTTCGACTGGCTCGTCGACGCTTGGAAGAAACTGTAGCGCTTGAAGCGCGGCGGGTAAGAAGCGCCTATCGTCGTCTCATTATTGTCGAAGCCTGTAACGTCATCGCCATCGTGCGCGAATGGGCGTATGGATGGCTTTGAAAAAGGGGCAGGAAATGGCGAGAGACGATGTAGAGGCGGCCGAGCCGCAACCGGGCGAGCTGGTAAAGCGGCACAGGATTTCCACCCGTCTTTGGCACTGGACCAATGCCGTCGCGATCATCGTCCTGCTGATGAGCGGCCTCTCCATCTTCAACGCGCATCCGCGGCTCTATTGGGGCAGCTATGGCGCGAATTTCGACGAGGCCTGGCTCGAAATCTACAGCGAGGACGATCGCGGTTATCTCGAAATCGGCGACTGGCGCTGGGACACCACCGGCGTGCTCGGCCGCTGGACCGAACCCGACGGCGATATTTCGACCCGGGCCTTTCCGCACTGGTCGACCATTCCTGGTTATTACAGCCTCGCGACTGGCCGGCTCTGGCACTTTTTCTTCGCCTGGATCCTCGTGCTGGGCGGGCTCGCTTACTGGTTCTGGAGTTTCGGCAACCGCCATGTGCAGCGCGATCTCACGCCCAAGCGCAAGGAATTATCGGTCAAACATATCTGGCACGACATCAAGGATCACGCGCGGCTGCGCTTTCCGACCGGGGCCGAGGCGTTGAAGTACAATATCCTGCAAAAGCTCAGTTATCTGATCGTGCTGTTCGTGCTGCTGCCGCTGATCGTGCTGACGGGGCTCACCATGTCGCCGACGATGAATGCGGCCTGGCCCTGGTTGCTCGATATATTCGGCGGGCGGCAATCGGCGCGGTCGATCCATTTCATCGTCGCGTTCCTGATCGTCGGCTTCATCGCCGTGCACCTGATCATGGTGGTGCTCGCGGGGCCCTATAACGAGATCCGCTCGATGATCACGGGCCGCTTCCGCCTGCCCAAGGAGAAGGCGCCGAAAGCCGCACCCGCCACCGACACGCCCGCCGAGGAGTCCGCATAATGGCCATCATGACGAACCGCCGCAAACTTCTCGCCGGGCTGGGTAGTTCTGTGCTGCTCGCGGGATGCGACAGCTGGAGCCGCAGCGAGCGCGTCAGAAACGTCCTCGCTTCGGCCGAGGGGCTGACTATGCGCGCCCAGCGGCTGATCACGGACCGCGAGGCGCTGGCGCGCGAGTTCACGCTGGCCGAGATTTCGCCGCGCTTCCGCGCCAATGGCAGCCGCACCGCCGAGACGGCGCAGGGCCGGGACTATCAGGAGATGCTCGCGAACAATTTCGCCGATTTCCGGCTGCAGGTGGACGGGCTGGTGCAGCGCCCGCTGTCGCTGTCACTGGCCGACCTGCGCGCCATGCCGAGCCGGACGCAGATCACGCGGCACGATTGCGTCGAAGGCTGGAGCGCGATCGGGCAATGGCGCGGCACGCCGCTCTCCCGTATCCTCGATCTGGCCGGATTGCGCGACAATGCCAATTACATCGTCTTCCACTGCGCGGACACCTATGGCGCGCAAAACCGACCCTACTATGAAAGCATCGACCTGATTGACGCCTTCCACCCGCAGACGATCCTTGCCTACGATATGAACGGTGACGTGTTGCCCGAAGCCCATGGCGCACCCCTGCGTGCCCGGATCGAACGGCAGCTCGGCTACAAGCACGCCAAATTCGTGATGCGGCTGGAGGCCGTCGAGAGCTTCGACGACATCTACGGCGGCAAGGGCGGCTATTGGGAGGATGTCGGCGGCTATGCCTGGTATGCGGGGATTTGAAACCTTCTCCCCTTGTGGGAGAAGGATACGAAGCTTTGGGAGCGAAGCGAGCTAAGCGTAGTTGGATGAGGGGTTGGGCCTATCGAGAGGGCATTACCCCTCACCCAGCTCCGACTATGTCCGCGCCACGCGCAGACCAAGTCTGCACATCCCTCTCCCACAAGGGGAGAGGATTTAGCCGGTTTCCTCATCCCGCATATCCTCATCGCCACGATATTTGAGCTTGAGGAACGTTTTCTGCGTCGCCAGCGCATCGAGCTCGCCGCTGGCGAGCTGACGGGTCATGCGGCTGATCTCGTCATTAACGATGTCCAGACCTTCGACGAGCTGCTTTTCGGGCGTGCGGCCGCCATGGCTTTCCTCACGGCGCAGGTGATCGGGCACGCGTTTATAGCCTTCGACGAGTTCGGGAAGCTCCACGCCGACGAGGCGGCGCACCTCGACGGCCGCCGGCTCGCGCGGGTCGAGATTGGCGAGCTGCGGGCGCAGTTCCTCGAGCCGCACGGCGATCTGGTCGAGCTTGCGATTGGCGGGCGCGGGCAGGGCGAGGCGCTGTTTGGCCAGCCAGTTTTCGGTGTTGGAGGGCAGGGCGGGCAGCTCGCTCTCCATCAGTTTTTCCTGCGTCACGTCAGGCTCGCGGCTGCCCGCGATCAGCACCGTCAGCATCACGAAAAAGGTGACGAGCACGGTCAGCATCATCCAGGCGAAACCGAAGCTGCCGATCAGGAGGCCGGTGGCCGTCATCCCGATAATCGCGGCGAGCGCGAACAGCACGCCGCGCCGCAGCCGTCGTACGAACGCTTGCTGGCGGCGCTGGCGCTGGCGGCGTGCCAGCTCGCGCGCCTGTGGCGATACGCGGCGGAGCAGTTCGTCAGCCTGGGCGAGGATACGGTCGCTGGTAGTCACTTAGGTCTTTATCCCTCCAGCGCTTCGAACGGGGTAGCCTGGCTTTTTGATGCACCTTCGGCCCGCGCGATATAGCCTTTCGACTTTTCCACCTCGTCGGAGAGGACGGTCACCGTCTGCTTCATCGAGCCGAGTGCTTCGAGCTTGAACCGGTCGATCTCGTCCATCGTATCGTAGATATTCTGGAAGGCGCGTTGCAGCGTTTCGAGCGGGATCGTCGAAGAGGCGGCCTGCTGGTGCACGTCCGCGGTGGTCGTGCGCAGCATCTCGCCGGTCGAATCGATCATGTTCGCGGTCGTCTCGTTGAGTGCGGTAATCTGGCCGAGGACGAGCTTCTGGTTGGTCATCGCCTGGGCGACGGTGACCGCCGTGCGCAGCGCGCCGACAGTGGTCGTCGAGGCACGGTCGACGCCCTTGATCAGCTCGACATTGTTCTTCTTGACGAGATCGAGCGCGAGATAGCCCTGCACCGATACCGCCATTTGCGTCAGCAGATCCTGCGTCCGCTGGCGGATATAGAAGAGCGCGGTTTCCTTGATTGCCTTCGATTTTTCCGGGTCGGTGACTTCGAGCTCGACCGCTTTCTCCTCGAGCTTCGCATCGAGCGCCTTGGCGACATAGATCATCTGCTCGAGCCGGCCCATCGCGTCCCACAGCTTCTGCCGCTCGACCGAGATCGCCGCATTGTCCTTGATCAGCTCGTCCTTGCCTGAGGCGAGGCGCTTGAGGATCGCCGCGATATGGCTCTGTGCCGATTTGTAGGAATCGAAATAGTTGCGGAGCTTGCTGCCCCAGGGGATGATCCCGAAAATCTTGCGCTTCGACGTCAGGTCGCCGCGCGAGCCCGGATCGAGGTCTTCGACCGTGCGGCGCAGCTCGGACAGGTCGGTCCCGATCGCGCTATTCTCGTCCATCGAGCGGACGGGCCGGTCGAGGAAGCGGTTGGACTGGCCGGCCGCATCGGCGATTTCCTTGCGGCCCATATTGGTGATCTGATCGACCTTCTCGCCGAATTCTGGGCTGTTCGCATCGAGTTCGATCAATTCGCCGACAAAGCCGTTGACCTTCTCGTCGAGCTTCGCCTGCTTTTCGGGTTCCACGGGCACAAGCCCGGCCGCCTTTTCCGCCGTGACCGCGGGCACCGGATCGGGTGCGTCGAGCGTGAGGCCCGTATCGACCTTGGTGGCTGTTGTGGTTTCATTTGCCGGTGTCGTGGCCATGCCTGTTTCCCTTCTCCTCGGACTGCCTCCTAAATGCCGTCCAAGCGTGACTTTTTCAAGGTGCGTATTACAGATATAATACACTTGATCCGATATGTCACCTAGCCGTTGATAATCCGTGGCTTTTGGCCGGATTTACCGGCATGAGGGGCGGATGGACCTCGACAAAATTCTGCGCATCGTGGGCGAAGCGGTAGAGCCGCATCGCGGCAGCGGCAAGGTCGCCGATTATATCCCCGCGCTCGCCTGCATCGATCCGAACAAGTTCGCCATGGCGATCGCGACGCGCGACGGCGCGTGCCACACGATCGGCGATGCGGACGAATGTTTCTCGATCCAGAGCATATCGAAGGTCTTCACTTTCTCGCTGGCGCTCCAGAAAGTCGGCGATGCGCTGTGGCAAAGGGTGGGGCGGGAGCCGTCCGGCACCGCGTTCAATTCCATCGTCCAGCTCGAACATGAAAGCGGCATCCCGCGCAATCCGCTGATCAATGCCGGGGCGATCGTCGTTACCGATCACCTGATCGAGGATGGCGATGCCGACGCGACGATCGAGATGCTGCTGCGCGTCCTGCGCGACCATGCCGAGGACCAGAGCATCGATATCGACTATGCGGTCGCCAAGTCGGAAAGCGAGACCGGCGCGCGCAACAGGAGCCTTGCCCATTTCATGGCGAGCTTCGGCAATCTCGATAACGAGGTCGAAGTCGTGCTCTCCGCCTATTTCCGCCATTGCGCGCTGGCGCTTTCCTGCGCGCAGCTGGCGCGCGCCGCGCTGTTTCTGGCATTCGACGGCAAGGACCCGGTGACGGGCGAGCGTATCCTGACACGCCAGCGTTGCCGCCGGATCAACGCGGTGATGATGAGCTGCGGTCATTACGATAACTCCGGCGACTTCGCCTTCCGTATCGGTTTGCCGGGCAAGAGCGGCGTTGGCGGGGGCGTATTGGCGATCGCCCCGGGCGAGGGCGCCGTCGCGGTCTGGTCGCCAGGCCTCAACGAGGCCGGCACTTCGACGGTCGGCGCCATCGCGCTTGAAACGCTTGTCGCGGAAACGGGCTGGTCGGTGTTCGGCTGATCCTTCCGCACTTGGCGTGATCGCCATGCCTGTTCTACTAATCTGGTATGGCCGAAACGCACCCAGCCGCCGATCGCGCGCCGCTCGAAGACGATGACGGGCTGATCTTCGCCTGCGCGCTCGATGGCAAGGGAGGGGCGGAACGGCTGGGCTGGGAAGCCGCCGAGCGCTGGCTGGAGAGCGACGCGCCGCTCTGGCTGCATGTGAACGGCGCGTCGGAACGGGTGCAGCGCTGGCTGCCGGAAGGTGGCGGTCTGACCGAGCCGACCGCCAGCGCGGTACTGACGGCCGAGTCCCGGCCGCGCGTCTTTTTCGGTTCGAAAGGCTATGTCGCGATCCTGCGCGGTATCAATCTCAATCCCGGCAGCGATGTCGAGGATATGGTCGCGCTTCATATGTGGTGCGACGGCAAGCGCCTGATCACCGTGCGCGAGGAGAAGCTGCGGACCGTCCGCGACGGTTATGAGATGCTGATCGCGGGAAACGGCCCTGCGACGATTCCGGAACTCTTCCTGCAGCTCATCGACATGCTGACCGGACGGATCGGCTCGGTCGTGCTCGAATATGACGACCGGCTCGATGCGATCGAGGCCGAAGCGGAGAAGGGCGACCCGGAGGATTTGCGGCATGAGCTCGCCGACCTGCGGCAGGAACTGGTCGGCCTGAGGCGCTATCTGGGGCCGCAGCGCGAGGCGCTGAAACGGATGATGGCCGATGCGCCCGACTGGCTCGACGAGAGGCTGCGCCTGATCCTGCGGGAGACGACCGACCGTTCGCAGCGTCATATCGAAGAGATCGATGCGGCGCGGGAACGGGCGATCGTGCTCAAGGACGATGTCGCCAACCGGCTCAACGAACAGCTCAACCAGAACCTCTATGTCCTCTCGATCGTCGCCGCGATCTTCCTGCCGCTGAGCTTTCTCACAGGGTTGCTCGGCATCAATGTCGGCGGCATGCCGGGCGTCGACGATAGCGACGCCTTCTGGATCACCTGTGTTGCGCTGACGGTCTTGCTGGTGATCGAGCTGCTGATCTTCCGCAAATTGAAATGGCTGTGACGGGGAGTTGCGCGAGCTGCAATCGAACCGGTTGATTCTGCACATTTACCGGGCTGCAATTTGCCGTAGCGCGCGCTAGATAAAGCACATGGCCGATGCCGAACTCGCCCTGCTTCTGGCGCGAATCCAGTTCGCTTTCACGGTCAGTTTCCACTTCATATTCCCGGCTTTTTCGATCGGCCTGGCGAGCTTTCTCGCGGTCCTCGAGGGGCTGTGGCTGAAGACGAAGAACGATGTGTATCTGCGCCTCTTCAAATATTGGCTGAAGATCTTCGCGATCACCTTCGCGATGGGCGTCGTTTCCGGGATCGTCATGTCCTACCAGTTCGGCACCAACTGGTCGGTGTTCTCCGATCGCGCCGGGCCGATCATCGGGCCGTTGATGGCCTATGAAGTGCTCACCGCCTTCTTCCTCGAAGCGGGTTTCCTCGGCGTCATGCTGTTCGGCATGGACAAGGTCGGCAAGAAGCTGCACTTCGCCGCGACGCTGATGGTCGCGATAGGCACCGTGATCTCGGCCTTCTGGATCCTTTCGGTCAACAGCTGGATGCAGACGCCGGTCGGCTATGCGACGAACGACGTCGGCCAATATGTGCTCGACGGCAGCTGGTGGGACGTCGTCTTCACGCCGAGCTTCCCTTACCGGCTGGTCCACACGGTCATCGCCGCCTACCTCACGACCGCGCTCGTCGTCGGCGGGGTCGCCGCCTGGCATATGCTGAAGGGCCGCGATTTCCCCGCCGTGAAGAAGATGTTTTCCATGGCGATGTGGATGGCTGCACTCGTTGCCCCGGTGCAGATTTTCGCCGGCGACCTGCACGGCCTCAACACGCTCGAGCATCAGCCGATGAAGGTCGCGGCGATGGAAGGGCATTTCGAGAGTTACGAGCGCGCGGCACCGCTCATCCTGTTCGGCATTCCGGACAGCGAGGCGGAAGAAGTGCGGTATCAGATTGCGATTCCCGGTCTTGGTTCGCTGATCCTCAAGCATGACATTAACGCGCCGCTGGACGGGCTCGATACGGTCGCGCGCGAGGACCGGCCGCCGGTCGGCATCGTCTTCTGGTCGTTCCGGATCATGGTAGGGCTGGGTTTCCTGATGTTCGCGCTCGGCCTGTGGAGCCTTTGGGCACGCTGGCGCAAGACGCTGTACGACAGCCGCTGGCTGCACCGCTTCGCGCTCGTGATGGCGCCGAGTGGCTTCGTCGCGGTAATCGCCGGCTGGATCACAACCGAAGTCGGCCGCCAGCCCTGGGTCATTCACGAGGTGATGCGGACGTCCGAGGCCGTATCCGACATCGCTGCGCCCGCGGTCGCCGGATCGCTGATCGCCTTCGTCGTTGTCTATTTCTTCGTGTTCGGGGCGGGGACGCTCTATCTGCTCAAACTGATGAGCCACGCGCCCGCGCCGGGCGAGAGCGACGTGGCCGACGCGCCGATCCGCTCGGCCGGCATCACCCCGGCCTCGGGCCTCGAAAAGGACGGCATCGATCCCCGGCCGGACAAGGAGGAAGGCGCGGCATGAGCGATCCCACCCTCACCATCATCTGGGCCGGCATCATCGCTTTCGCGATCGGGGCCTATGTCGTGATGGACGGTTTCGATCTTGGCATCGGTATCCTGTTCAAGCTGTTTCCGGTGGGGCAGCAGCGCGACACGGCGATGAACGCGATCGCGCCGGTGTGGGACGGCAACGAGACCTGGCTCGTTCTCGGCGGCGGCGGGCTGATGGCGGCCTTTCCGCTCGCCTATGCCGTGATCCTACCGGCGCTCTATGCGCCGTTGACCGCGATGTTGCTCGCGCTCGTCTTTAGGGGCGTTGCGTTCGAGTTCCGCTGGCGCGATCCCGGCCATCGCCGGTTCTGGGATTTCAGCTTCTCCGCCGGTTCGGTCGTCGCGACCTTCGCACAGGGGATAACGCTCGGCGCGCTGCTGCAGGGCATCGCCGTCGCGGACCGGACCTATGCCGGCGGCTGGTGGGACTGGCTGACGCCGTTCAGCCTCTTATGCGGCGCCGCGCTGGTCGTCGGTTATGCGATGCTCGGCGCATGCTGGCTGGTGATGAAGAGCACGGGCAAGCTGCACAACCGCGCGCGTTCCATCGCCTTGAAACTCACGCCCATGCTGCTCGTCGCGATCGGCGCGGTGAGCCTCGCCACACCGTTTGTCGAGCCGCAATATTATGACCGCTGGTTCCAGATGCCCGGCATGCTGGTGACGATCCCGATGCCGCTGCTGGTCGCGTTCTTCGCCTTCATGCTGTGGCGCGATCTGGAGAGCAATTACGAGACGCGCCCCTTCTTCTGGGCGCTCGGACTTTTCCTGCTCAGCATGATCGGGCTCGCCATCTCGATTTGGCCCTATGTGCTGCCCGGAAGCGTCACCATTTTCGACGCCGCAGCACCGCGCGAGAGTCAGATCTTCATGCTGATCGGCGCGGCGATACTCGTGCCCGTCATCCTCGCCTACACCGCCTGGGCCTATTGGGTGTTCCGCGGCAAAGTCGACGAGGCCGGCTATCACTGACGCGGACCATGCTCCCGAGCGCCCGCTCTGGCAGAAACTCGCCTGGTTCGTCGGGCTGTGGCTGGCCGGCGTCGGGACTGTCGCAGCGGTCGCCTATATCCTGCGGCTATGGATCGCCTAGCCTGGTTCTCCAGCGCTACCCATTCGCGCCGCCATGATCGCCGAAACCGTCATCATCGGCACATAATAGACAAGCAGCGGTACTATGATCAGCCCGGCCTCCGCGCCGGGAAACAGGATGCGCGCCATCGGCGTACCGGAGATCACGCTCTTCTGCATCGCCGCGAAGAGCAGAGCCGTGCCGTCGCCATAGTCGAAACGGAAAAGGCGTGCGATAAGCATCGCGGTCGCGATCACCAGCGCCAGCAGCACGAGCATCGCCGCGAGCAGCCACAGGAACCGGTCGAGACCGAGTCCGGCGAGCAGCCCGCCGCCGACAGCCGCCGACAGCGCTACGTAGATGGCGAGCAATATGGTCAGCCGGTCCAGCGACCGGCCGAGACCCGGATGCGCTTCGATCCACGCGCCTGCGAGCGGGCGGCAGAGCTGCCCGATCGCGAAGGGCACGGCGAGGATCAGCACGACCTTGCCGATGCCCGACAGGTCGATCGGCGCGCCGGACGTAGATAGCAGCGCCGCGAACATCAACGGCGTGAGCACGACGCCGAGCATCGACGACAGCGCCGCGGCGATCACCGAAGCCGCGACATTGCCCTTGGCCATCGACACCATCGCGATCGACGAGGCGACCGTTGTCGGCAGTGCGCAGAGGAAGAGGATACCGGGCACGAAGCTTGGCTCGATCCAGGGCGCCGCGATCCCGGTCAGCGCGAGCCCGAGCAGCGGGAAGACGAGAAATGTGAAACCGATAATGACGAGGTGGAGCCGCAGCCGGGTGAAACCGCCGATCACGGCCGAGCGGCTGAGTCGCGCGCCATGAACGAAGAATAGCGTCACGATGCAGATCGTTGAAATCGCGGCCAGCCAGTCGAGGGCCGATCCGCGCGCGGGCAACAGCGCGGCGACGCCGACCATCGCCAAGAGGACGATGATGAACCGGTCGGGTATCAGGAGCGAGGCGAGGCGCTGCATCGCGCCGCCATACCGCGTTATCGCCGAAACGCGAATCCCGACGCCAGATCAGATCTAGCGCAGGCTGCGCCGGATCAGGCCAGCTGAGAGAGCCGCGTACCGCCGGTTTCCTTGGCTTTCTTGCGCGCCTTCTTCGCCCCGCGGATCATCAGCACATCGCCGGGCAGTGCCTCGAGCAGCGCCTCGGCGACGCTGCCGATCATCGCGGCGCGGATGCCCGTTCTGCCATGCGTGCCGACCACCGTCAGGCTGTTCTTCAGGGTGCGGGCGTGACCGGTCACGGCCTCGCAGGTCGTGCCATCAGCCAGAAGCTTGAGCGTAAGCCGCTTGTGGTTGTCGGGATCGAGTTCGAGGCGCTTGATGAACTTGTCGGCATATTCGCCCTGTTCCGCCCGCACTTCATCGAGCGCATCCTTGGCCTTGATGAAGCCTTCGAACGGCACGTGAAAGGCATGGACGAGATCGACGGGAAGGTCCGCAAACAGGTCGAGCGCGGTTTCCAGAGCGTTTTGCGACGGCTTGGAGAAATCCGTCGTCACCAACAGCTGCTGATAGGGCGCGCGCGGTTTCGACTTGACGATCAGCACCGGGGTTTCGGTTTTGCGGATGAGCTTGTCGACCTCATGGCCGAGCACGAAATCGCCGAACGTGTTGAACCGCGCGACGCCGGTGACGATCAGGTCGGCATCATATTCCGCCGCCTTCGCCTCAACGGTTTCGGCGACCTTGCCCTGTGCGATATCGATCTCGAACTTGATGCCCGCATCCTCGATATCCTGGCGGACACGCGCCTCGGCGGCCGCGATATTCTCCGGCGTGTCGGACTGCGATTCCAGGACGTGGAGGAGCACCAGTTTCGCGTCCCATTCATCGGCAAGCTGGATCGCGCGGTCGAGCGGACGGTCGCAGCGGGCCGTCAGATCGGTGGCGAACAGGATGGTCTTTTCGTTTGGCTCTTGGGAGGTGGGGTCAGTCATGGGAGTGCCCTTATTTCGTTCATGCAATTCGCTACTTTATACCAAAAATCATGGCGATAGCGCAAATCGCAACGGCGGGAGCGTTGCGATAGCCGGGTTCTATAGGCTTGGCTCGCGCCAGATCGTTGCGCGGCGGGTCGGAAACCTTCTCCAATCGGTTCGACACGGAGCGCGAAACGGCTAGACTGTACACGGGTAAGCGGTGAGGCAGCATGTCCGCACGATTGGTCGACATCATTGTGTCCGACACCGAAGTCAGCGCGGTGGAAGCGGTCATCCGCCGGCATTGCCGGCGCTTCTGGCAGGAAACTGTGCCGAATGGGCGCGAGAAATTTTCCTGCATAGTCCAGCCGCGTTATGTCGAACGATTGCTCGACGAACTGGACAGCCGTTTCGGCTCCTCCGCCGGATTTTCGGTGACCGTTTCCGCGCTCGAAGCGGTATTGCCGCCGCTCGAAGAGACACCGGAAACCGCACTGCCGGTCGCCGATCTGCCCCCGCCGACCCGGCTCGAGGCCTTTTTCAGCCGGGACCGGATCAGCACGGACGAAATCCACGACGATATTGCGGAGAGTATCGCGATCCGGCCATCCTATCTGCTGACCGTCGTCCTGTCGGCGGTCATCGCCGCGCTCGGGATGCGCAGCGGGCAGGTGGCGGTCGTGATCGGCGCAATGGTCATCGCGCCGCTGCTCGGCCCGACCATGGGCATGGCCTTGGCCGCAACGGTCGGCAATGCCGAGATGGCGAAACGGGCGACCGCAACGCTGATTGTCGGTGCAACGGCCGCGCTCGCTGCGACCTATGGCCTCGGCTTTCTGATTGCTGTCGACCCCACCGTTCCGGAGCTTCTGAACCGCTCGATCGTCTCGCCGGCGGACGTCACACTGGCGCTCGCCTGCGGCGCGGCGGGCGTACTCGCATTCAGTCGCGGCGCGGCATTGTCGCTCGTCGGCGTGATGATCGCCGTCGCGCTAGTGCCGCCGCTGGCGGCTGCCGGACTCTTTTTCAGCAAGGGATATGAGACGCTTGCTTTTAATGCGCTCTTTCTCTTTGCGACGAATCTGGTGTGCGTGAACCTGGCGGGGATCGCCATGTTCCTCTTTCAGGGCCTCCCGCCGAAAAGCTGGCGGATGACCGGCGGCGTGATGGCCGTCTGGGGGTTCGTACTGCTGCTCTTTCTCGGCGTAATGGCCGGCCGCATCGCGTTCGGCATCGGCTCGGAAAGCTTGGTCGAGCAGGTGCTGGATATTATCATCCGCCCGCTCGGCTAGTCTCTTGTTGCGCCGCACAAAGCCCTCTATATCGCCACCAGTCCGACGCTCCTGACAATTGAGAGATTTTCCATGGGCCTTCGCAATGTGGCCATCATCGCCCATGTCGATCACGGCAAGACGACGCTGGTCGACGAGCTTTTTCGCCAATCCGGCACCTTCCGCGAGAATGAGCGCGTCGAGGAGCGGGCAATGGATTCGAACGAGCTCGAAAAGGAGCGGGGGATCACGATCCTCGCCAAATGCACGAGCGTCGACTGGAACGACCATCACATCAATATCGTCGATACGCCGGGCCACGCCGATTTCGGCGCAGAGGTGGAGCGCATCCTCTCGATGGTCGATGGCGTGATCCTGCTGGTTGACGCGGCCGAAGGGCCGATGCCGCAGACGAAATTCGTGACCGGCAAGGCGCTCGCATTGGGCCTCAAACCCATCGTCGTCGTCAACAAGATCGACCGGCCCGATGCGCGCCCCGCCGAGGTGCTCGACGAATGTTTCGAGCTGTTCCTCGCGCTCGACGCCAATGACGAGCAGCTCGATTTCCCGACCCTCTATGCGAGCGGCCGGTCGGGTTATGCGGGGCGCGAAGACAGCGTGCGCGACGGCGACCTGACGCCGCTGTTCGAGACGATCGTCGAGCATGTCCCCGAGCCCGACGCCGATCCGGACGGCGAGTTCAAGATGCTAGCGACGCTGCTTGATCGCGACAATTTCATGGGCCGTGTGCTCACAGGGCGGATCGAATCCGGCCGGCTCGAAATGAACATGCCGATCAAGGCGATCGACGCCGAGGGCAAGGTCGTCGAGAGCGGGCGCGCGACCAAAATCCTGGCGTTCGAAGGGTTGGAACGGGTTCCCGTGGAATCTGCGAAAGCCGGCGATATCGTCGCGATCGCGGGCCTGACGGAGGCGACCGTCGCGAACACGATCTGCGCGCCTGAGGTCGAGACGCCGATTGACGCCCAGCCCATCGACCCGCCGACCCTCGCCATGACATTCGCGGTCAATGACAGCCCCTTTGCCGGCAAGGATGGCGACAAGGTGCAATCGCGCGTCATCCGCGAACGGCTCGAGCGCGAGGCCGAGGGCAATGTCGCGATCCGGATCAGCGAGAGCGCCGAGAAGGATGCCTTCGAGGTTGCCGGGCGCGGCGAACTCCAGCTTGGCGTGCTGATCGAGACGATGCGGCGCGAGGGTTTCGAGCTGTCGATCAGCCGCCCGCGTGTCCTGTTCCGCGACGGCGAGAGCGGCCGCGAGGAGCCGTACGAAACCGTCGTCGTCGATGTCGACGACGAATTCTCGGGCACGGTCGTCGAGAAGATGGCGCTGCGCAAGGCCGAGATGACCGACATGTCGCCCTCGGGCGGCGGCAAGACGCGGATCACCTTCTCCGCCCCCTCGCGCGGCCTGATCGGCTATCATGGCGAATTCCTGTCCGACACGCGCGGCACGGGCATCATGAACCGGGTTTATGAGAAATACGGGCCGTACAAGGGGCCGATCGAGGGCCGGCAGAACGGTGTGCTGATCTCGATGGAGCAGGGGGCTGCCGTCGCTTATGCGCTGAATTCGCTCGAGGAGCGCGGCATATTGTTCATCTCACCGGGCGATGCACTGTATCAGGGCATGGTGATCGGCGAGAATGCGAAGCCGCAGGATCTCGAGGTCAATCCGATCAAGACCAAGCAGCTCACCAATATCCGCTCGGCCGGCAAGGACGACGCCATCCGCCTGACCCCGCCGCGCCGGATGACGCTCGAACAGGCCATTGCCTATATCCAGGACGATGAACTGGTCGAGGTCACGCCCAAGGCTATCCGCATCCGCAAACGTCATCTCGATCCGCACGAGCGCAAGAAGGAAGCGCGCAAGGCGGAGGCGGCCTAGTCCTCTTCGACGATAAAGATGTCGCCGTCGAAATCGACGATATAGAGATCGCCATCTTCGTCCGCGACGATGGCGACGATCTGATCGATGGTGCCGGTATCGGGCGCGAAATCAGCATTGCGCAATTCATACTCGCTCGACGGGGCGATCGCCGAGCCGTCGAGCCGGCCGACCGGGATCGACCAGATGCTGCCGCTGATGAAATCGGCGAACACATATTTCCCGAACAGGTCGTCGATCGGCCCGTCATAGACCACGCCGCCGATCACCGAGGCGCCCTCGCGCGGGCCGGTGCCGTTCGCATATTCGGTCACCGGATCGGTCAGGCCACCCGGCGGGTTACCGCGAAAAGCCGCGCCGCCCTCGCGGAACGGCCAGCCGAAATTGGTGCCGCCACCAGTTACCGATGAGAGCCGGTCGACCTCCTCGAAGCTGTTCTGCCCGACATCGCCGATAAACAGGTCATCACCGGAGAAATAGGCGCGGAACGGATTGCGCAGGCCGAGCGCGAAAATCTCCGGTGCGCCGCCGCCGCCAGCAAAGGGGTTATCCGGCGGGATCCTGTAGATCGGTTGGGTCGAGGCGCCGCAGGTCGCGCAGGGTACGATCTCGATCCGCAATATCTTGCCGAGCAAGGAGTTCCGGTCCTGCGCGTTATCGTCCGGATCGCCGGAACCGCCGCCGTCGCCCGTTGCGATATAGAGATAGCCATCGGGGCCGAAATCGATCCAGCCGCCATAATGGTTGGTAAAGTTGGGGTGGGGGATGGTCAATTTGGTTTCGAATTGCGCGCCCGTGCCAAAAAGCGACCGGATATTGATCGCGCCACTTGCGTCGACGACGAACACATGAACGGTGTCATTGTTTTCGAAGTCGGGATCGGGCGCGATGCCCAGCAAGCCGCCTTCACCGGCTGCGGAAATATTGGTTACCGTCCGGTAGAGCGCGCTTTGCCCGGTGTCGGGATCGAGCGTCAGTATCCGCCCGCCTTTTTCGATCACGAACAGATCGTCGTCTCCGGGAATTTCCGCGATATAGGTTGGCTGGTCGAAACCGGTTGCGATGCGGCGCACTGCGATGCCTTCGCGGTCATTGGAAACGGTGATCGTCAGGTTGACCGTGTCAGAGGCCTGGCCGTCGCTGACGGTTACGTTGACGCGGTAGACATTGTCCAGATTGGCATCGCCCGGGAGTTCGAAATTGGGCGGTGCGTTGAACACTAGGCTGCCGGTACCGTTTATCGTGAACAGGCTCGCATCGGCGCCGCCTGAAATCGAAAAGGTCAGCGGATCGCCGTCCGGATCGGTCGCCTGGGTCTGATAGGCGCCCTGATTGTTTTCGGTTACCTGGGATGTGGCGGCCGAGGTGATCGTCGGCGCGCTATTGCCGGCCGGAGGCGGTGGCGGTGACGGGCTGCCGTCCCCGCCACAGGCGGCGAGCGCGAATGTACAGGCAGCGGCAGCCGTCAGACGCATGGGGCTGGACTCCGATTGCAAAGGCAGTGCATTCGTACCACGCGAACATCGTGGCTGCACATATCTTTCGTTTCAAACGGAAATATCGTGAACGGTTTCTTGACCCGGTTTTTGCGTAATCGACGGCGGGAGAGACCGATTGACCGCCCCGCTCAAATCCCTATCTCCGGGGCAGGTCGTTTTTGGAGGTTATGTGAAGCACGGGTCGGTTTTCGCGATGGTGATCGGTGGGCTGGCGCTGGCCGCCTGCAATCCCGATGTGGAGCAGACCAGCGGATCGGGTACCGCGCCACTTAATCGCGGCGAGGTCGAACGGTCCGATGAGCTGGTGCAGCCCGTCGTGGTCGGCCAGTTCGGGCCGCGCTTCAATGCGTGCCAGGCCACAGGGCAAGTCCGGTCGCTGGGCGGGCAGGCGGCGCTCGCCGTCCGCGCCGCGCCGTTCGATCGCGCGCGGCAGACCGACAGCATCACGGTCGGCATGCGGGTGTTCGTCTGCAATCGCAGCCACGACCAGAGCTGGCTCGCCATAGTCTATACCGAAGAGGGCGAGTTGAGCCGGACCTGCGGCGTGTCCGAGCCGATCGGGTCCCGGCGCGCCTATGACGGCCCGTGCCTGAGCGGCTGGGTGAATTCGGCCTTTATCCAGCTGCGCGAGGCGCGCTGAGCAAGAGCGCTAGTCGAGGTCTTCGATAAGCTGACCGATCCGGTCCGCATCGCCGGGCTGATAGCTGGCGAGCAGCGCGCGATTGGCGTCGACCTCGGTCGCCGCGATCCGCACTTCGGGCTCGGCCTCGATCTCGTTCGGATAGATGAACCCGTAGACCGGATAGCGCGTAATGCCGAGCTGGCCGGTCGGCGTGTGCCAGACGCGGACGATGCTCCAGTCGTTGTTCGGCGAAACGTCTTCTGCGAGCACATCGCTTTCGATCATGCCGCGGCGCGACCAGTTGGCGTGGTTCAGGCGGATCTGCCGATCATTGACGACCTCGCGGACCATCGCGACATGGCCAAGCCGCATGCGTCCATGCGAGCGGAGCACCATTACGGAGCCCGCTTCCGGCGTGCTGCCACGCTCGTAACGGCCCTCTGCCGACGCCCACCAGGTATGCGCGTTGCCGCGGATCTGAACGTCCGACACGCTGCGCGCATAGGTCACGCACTGCCAGCGCGGGTCGCGCGCTTCGGCCGGCGTGGCGATGGTGGAAATGAGCATGGCGACAGCCATCAGGCTCAGAAGAGCCCGGAAACGACCCGGAAACATGTGCGACCCCCGAAAGGCATGAATGTAAACTACCCATGCTGCTTTCCCGGAATCGCGCCGTCTTGGAAGAGTTAAGCGATAAGCGGTGGGGAGTCGGCGCTAAGCTGCGGAACCTTATCTAACCATCCGACAGGGGCACCGTTTCGTCGACGGTGCCCGTCGTGATCGCGTGATAGCGCGGCCGGGCTTCCCGATAGACTCGGCGCGCGAAGGGCTGGCCCCATTGCCCCTCGGCCATCAGCGCTTCGAACAAGGGAGCGACGAATTTGCGCCGGCCCATCGACAGCAGGAACGCTTCGGTGGAGTCCCGCGCCGCGTCGTAACGGTTCGCGATGGCGAGCTTGAGCCAGGCGAAGCGGATTTCGCTGTTGCGCGCGGCATTGAGCGAGAAGGCCTCGTCCAGCGCGTCGAGCCGGTCGTCCGCCAGCTCGCGCGGCAGACCGTTGAGGAAGCGCAGCCGCTCCTGCGTTGTCCATTCCGGCCAGTTGATGACGGTCACCTCGCCGCTTTCGGCGAAATTGGCGATTGCCTGATCGACCGCGCGGAAGCGGTTGGACTGCACATGGACGGCGTTTTCGGGCAGGCCGGGTTCGTAGATCCAGGCTTCGAGCCCGATTTCCTCGGCCTCGTCGCCCTCGAACAGATTGGCGCGCATATCGGCGATCAGCCCCGCACTGGTCTGCGGCTGGAAGGCGTTGCGATCGAAATAGTCGCGCAACCAGGCATCGAAGCGCGCGCGGCCGACCGTTTCCTCGATCGTCCGCAGGAATACCGCGCCCTTTTCATAGGCGATATTCGTCATGCCGTCGTCCGGATCGCGGCCATCAAGATCGAGATGCAGGCGGGTGTCTTCCGATGTCAGCCCGCCGACCGCCTCGACATCTTCCATCATGTCCGCCCAGCCGAGATCGGCGAGCATTTCCGCCTGTTCGCGGCCGTAAACGGCTTCCATGATGCGATTCTCGAAATAGACGGTGAAGCCCTCGTTGAGCCAGAAATCGTCCCAGCTCGCATTGGTCACCAGATTGCCGGACCAGCTATGCGCCAGTTCGTGCGCGACGAGACTGACCAGCGATTTGTCGCCCGCGAGGATCGTCGGCGTCACGAAAGTGAGCCGCGGATTTTCCATACCGCCGAACGGGAAGGCCGAGGGCAGCACGAGCAGGTCGTATCGGCCCCAGCGATACTCGCCATACAGCTCTTCCGCGGCCGAGATCATTTCTTCAATATCTTCGAATTCGCTGGCAGCCGCGGCGAGCATCGAGGGTTCGGCATAGACGCCGCTGCGATCGCCGAGCTCCTGGAAGGCGAGATCGCCCGCGGCGATGGCGATGAGATAGGGTGCGATCGGCTCGTCCATGCGGAAGCGGAAGGCGCGGCGGCCCGGCTGACCGTCGATCAGCTCGCCCTCTGGCGTCAGCATTTCCGCGCTCATAACGACGCGGATGCCTTCGGGCGCGGTGATGCGCGCGTCCCAGGTCTGGCGGATGCCGGGGCTGTCCTGCGTCGGGATCCAGCTGCGGTTGAGGATCGCCTGGCCCTGGCTAAAGAGGAACGGCTCTTCGCCGCCTTCGGTCTGTTCGGGTTCCAGCCATTGCAGGGCCGCGGCGCCCGGCGCGGACGCATAGGTGATCTTGACCTGCTCGGCGCCGTCCAGCGTGATCGTGAGCGGCGCGCCATGCACATCGCCGCTATCTTCGCCCATCTCCCAGCGCAGGGCCTCACCCTCGCCATTGACGACTTCGCGGATTTCGAGGTCCTTGCTGTCGAGCACCACTTCCTCGCCATCCTCGGCGACGTCCAGATCGAGCGTGGCCGAGCCGACCATCCGCCGTTCCTCGAAATCGGCATTGAGATCGAGCGAGACATGCGTGACCCGGGCTTCGAGCGGGTTGGCATGGCTGTGCGTATCACGCCCCTCCTCGGTCGCGTAGATGCTCTGCCCGTCGATCATCGGCGCGGCATTTCTGTCGCGCAGTTCGGGCTCGCTGCCGCATGCCGCGAGCAGGGTCGCCGCTGCCAGCGGCGCGATCAAATTGGCGATTTTCATAGTCTTGCTCTCCGAACATGTCCGGCATTCGCAGACGGCCTAGACAATCCGGCCATCCGCGTCACCCCGCCGATTTCTCTCGTAAGGCATGGCCGAGCTTGCGCTAACCCAAGCTGAACGCGTTTCCACGGCTTGACCTTGGCCGTCCTTTCCCCGACAATTGACGTGAACGTAAAGCAGCGCATTTTCAGGAGAGCAGAAATGGCCGACGTCGAACCCTTGGAAGCCTTCCGGACGGAGGTGCGTGACTGGCTGGCGGACAATTTCGATCCGGCGCTCAAAGGCCGTCACAACCCGATGGGCATGGTCGACGGGCCGACCGACATGTCGCCGGATATGGTGGAATGGCGCAAGGCGCTCGGCGAACGCGGTTTCGGCACGCCGACCTGGCCGAAGGAATATGGCGGGGCAGGGCTCTCCTCCAAGGAAGCGGCGATTCTTGACGAGGAAATGCGGAAGATCGGCGCCTACAACCCGATCGGCGGGCTGGCTGTCGGTATGTTCGCGCCGACGCTCATGGAGTACGGCACCGAGGAGCAGAAGCGCAAATGGCTCCCGCCGCTCTCCGACGGCTCGCTGCGCGGCTGCCAGGGCTATTCCGAACCGAATGCGGGGTCCGATCTCGCCAATGTGCAGAGCTTCGCAGAGGACAAGGGCGATCATTATCTGATCAACGGTCAGAAGACATGGCAGTCCGGTGGGCAGTGGGCCGATTTCTGCTTCGGCCTGTTCCGTACTGACAAGGAACACAAGCATGACGGGATTACCTTCCTGATCGTCGATATGGACCAGCCGGGCGTCGAGCGCCGCCCGATCAAGATGATCTCCGGCCTGTCGCCTTTCTGCGAGACCTTCTTCACAGATGTGAAGGTGCCGAAGGAAAATCGCGTCGGCGAGGAAGGCAAGGGCTGGACGATAGGCAAACGCCTTCTGCAGTTCGAGCGTGCCGGGATCGGCGGCGGCGGGGCGCGCGCGATGATGCGCTCGCTGGCCGATCACGCGAAGCAATATGTCGAGGTCACCGACGACGGCGAGATTGCCGATCAGGAACTGCGGCTGAAGATCATCAAGCACGAGATGTCGGTGCGCAATTTCATGGGTACGGTCGGCCGCGCCCAGCGCGAAGCGCGCGAACAGGGCGGGCCGAGCGCAACGAGTTCGGTGCTCAAGAATGTCGGCGCGAAACTGGCACAGGAACGCACGGACCTGATGGTTGAGGTGATGGGCATGCAGGGGCTTGGTTGGGAAGGCGAAGGCTTCGAGGCGGACGAGCTGAAGACGACGCGGACCTGGCTCTGGAACCGCGCGGTCACGATCTATGGCGGCTCGACGGAGATCCAGAACAACATCATCTCCAAGCGCGTGCTCGGGATGCTCGACCACCAATAGCGAGTGCGTGTCGAACAGCTGCGTCATTCCCGCGAAAGCGGGAATCCTGCTTCTTGCTTTTCCTTGTCAGCCTGACGCCCTTTTTAGGCCGGGTCGAAAGCGGGATTCCCGCTTTCGCGGGAATGACGGTAAGGGGTGAAGAGAATCAAACGAGAGGGTAGCCCATGACGACCGCCGCCGAGATGCTGCAAAGCGAATTCGCGTCCTATGCCGATGTGATCTGCGCCCATGCGACCGAACGGCCCGACGATGTCGCGGTGGTGGCCGGCGATCGGCGGCTGAGCTTTGCCGAGTTCGACAGCTATGGCGACCGGATCGCGGCGGGGTTGCAGCGGGACGGCGTGCCGGCAGGGGAGGCGGTGTCGATCTGCGGCCTCAACGGCTGGGCGTATGCGGTACTCTGGCTCGGTATCCTGCGCGCCGGATGCACGGTCGCGCCGCTGGCGCAAAGTTCGACGCCCGAAGCGCTGGCGCTGATGGTCGAGGATTGCGGTGCGCGGCTGTTTTTCGCCGATCAGTCCATCCTCGATACGGTAACGCTGCCGGACGGGGTGACACCTGTCGCGCTGGACGACGATGCGGCGTTCGAAGCCTGGCTACCCGAGGAAGGCACGAAGCCCGAGCCGGTGGAGATCGATCCCGAGCAGGGTTTCAACATCATCTATTCGAGCGGCACGACGGGGACGCCCAAGGGCATCGTCCATTCGCACCAGATGCGCTGGCGCCAGATCACGGCGTTCGGCGGGCTGATCTTCACCCCGGCGACCGTCGCCTTGCTCTCGACGCCGCTCTATTCGAACACGACGCTTGTGAGCTTCCTCCCGTGCATCGGCAATGGTGGCAAGGCCGTGCTCATGCAGAAATTCAATACGAAGGAGTTTCTGGAACTCAGCGAGCGGGAAAAGGTGACGACGGCTATGCTCGTGCCGGTCCAGTACAAGCGGCTGATGGAAGAGCCCGATTTCGATCAATTCGATCTCTCTTCCTATCTGATGAAATTCTGCACGAGCGCGCCCTTTGCG
Source organism: Parasphingopyxis sp. (assembly GCF_052168295.1). Taxonomy (GTDB): domain Bacteria; phylum Pseudomonadota; class Alphaproteobacteria; order Sphingomonadales; family Sphingomonadaceae; genus Parasphingopyxis. Next base: position 81,701 of record NZ_JBQLZN010000056.1, read on the forward strand.
GCGGAGCTGAAAGCCGACATCCTGAAACGCTGGCCGGGCGGGCTCGTGGAGTTCTACGGCATGACCGAAGGGGGCGGGAGCTGTGCGCTGCGCGCACACGAATTCCCCGACAAGCTGCACACGGTCGGCCAGCCCATGCCGGGCCATGACATCCGGCTGATCGGCGAGGACGGCAAGGAAGTGCCGCAGGGCGAGATCGGCGAAATTGTCGGCCGTTCGGGCACGATCATGAAGGGCTATCACAACCGTCCCGAGCAGACGCGCGATACCGAATGGTATGACGAAGAGGGCAACCGTTTCATCCGCACCGGCGATGTCGGGCGGTTCGACGAGGACGGGTTCCTGACCCTGATGGACCGCCGCAAGGACATGATCATATCGGGTGGATTCAATATTTACCCCAGCGACTTGGAGGCGGTCGTTGCCGAACATCCGGAAGTCGACGAGGTCGCGGTGATCGGGGTGCCGAGCGAGGATTGGGGCGAAACGCCGGTCGGCGTCGTGGTCGGCCCGAGCGATGCGGAGGCGATCAGGGAATGGGCCAATGCCAAGCTCGGCAAGACCCAGCGGCTCTCGGCAGTCCATATCGTCGACGAGCTGCCGCGCAGCGCGATCGGCAAGGTTCTCAAGCGCGAATTGCGGGACAGCCTGAAGCTGGCCTGACCCGTTCAGCGCGCGGGATCGCGTCCGGTCTCGATAGCGTCGCTCACGCCCTGCATGGCGCCCGCGATATCGTCGAGCGCCTGTGCCTGCGACCGGACGGCGTTTTCGGCATTGGCCTCGAGCGCGATCCGCTCTTCCTCGGCGAGGATGCGGATGCGCGATTCGTGCATGTAGCCGCGGGTGCCGTCCGCGGCCATGATCTCCCACCAGTCGGCGACCTGTTCCCGAGTCGAGAACATCTCCCCGGCCGAAATCGCGCGCAATATGGCCGCGCCGCGCGCCGGCGCGTTGCGCATATAGGTGAAGCCGTCCGGGTCATCGATCACCGCACGTAGCGGAAACTCCTCGACCGGCTCCGCTTCGTCCTCGGTCGCGACGATTTCCTCGCTATCTTCTTCGACCACCGGTGGTTCGCGATCGGGAAGCCAGAGGAACAGCGCGATGGCGAGTGCGGCACCCGCCGTGCCGATCCCGGCGATCAGCGGCAGGCGGTTCGATCGCGCGGCGTTGTCCGCTTCCGTCCATTCCGGCTCGGGCGGCGGGTCGCTCGGCATGGCATAGGCGGGTTCGGCGGCTGTTCCGGGTGGGCCGCATAGCTCGGCCAGGCTCTCCCGGATCTTGCGCCATCCCGAATGCTCGTCCTCGCCCCGCCAGTCGTCGAGCATCACATACTGGATCTGGTTGAAGGGCAGGGGCGGCGGCGTGTCGTCGAGTGCGCTCTGGATCAGCTTCTTCTGGTTGCGCGCGATATCGGCCTCGGCGCGCACCCATTCCGATGCGACGGCGCTTCGCGACCAGACGACGATAGCCGCCTTGGCCGCGCCGATCTTCTCGGTGATCACATCGCCATAGGATTTGTGCGGCGGCAGTTCCTCGTCCC
>NZ_JBQLZN010000057.1:0-1182 GCF_052168295.1 Parasphingopyxis sp.
CGGCCATGATCATCAACAGCGCATGGTTGGCGATCACGAGATCGGCGCCCTCGGCCGCGCGGGCCGAGCGTTCGATGAAGCATTTCCGGTAATGCGGGCAACCGGCATAGACGCATTCGCCGCGCCGGTCGGTCAGCGCCGTCGCGCCGGCACGCCGGAACAGCGTCGGCAGCCAGCCTGGCAGGTCGCCGCCGACCATGTCGCCGTCCTTGCTGTAGGCCGCCCAGCGCGCCACGAGCTGTGCGAGTATCGCCGCCCGACCGGCAAAGCCGCCCTGCAGCGCGTCCTCAAGATTGAGCAGGCAAAGATAATTTTCGCGCCCCTTGCGCACGACGACCTTTTCGCGCCGCTCGGCCGGATCGGGAAAAATCTTCTCCGTCTCGCGGTCGAGTTGGCGTTGCAGCGCCTTGGTATAGGTCGAGAGCCAGACCGTGCCGTCCGCCTCTTCCGCCCAGAGCGCGGCGGGTGCGAGATAGCCGAGCGTTTTGCCGATCCCCGTCCCGGCTTCGGCGATCAGCATATTGGGTTTGCCCGCGGCCGGGCGCGGATCGAATATGCGCGAGGCCGTGCGCGTATAGTCGCGCTGCCCCTCGCGCCGCTCGGCATCTTCGCCGACCAGCCCTTCCAGCCTCTCTACCGCGCGATCTTCATCCATCTTTACCGTGCGCGGGGCGGGGCGCGGCGGCTGGTCTTCCCATTCCGGGAGCCGCGAGAACAGCCAGCGTTCCGCCTTTTGCGGTTTGGCGATCCGCTCCGCGACCGCCGCGGCCCATGGCCAGCGCAGGCGAAAGAGGCTCTGCGCTGCGCTCCACGCGCCCTCGCGCTCGCCCCAGCGCTCCCATTGCAGCGTATCGAGCAGATGCTTCGCCGCATCGAGCAGCAGCATCGCCGCATCCTCTTCCGTTTCGGGTACCGGCAGGCCGAGCGTGCGGGCGATGCCGGCCGGCGTCGGCACGGTAAAGCGCGCCGGATGGACGAAGGCGAACAGTTCGAGCAGGTCGAGGCCGGACAGTTCGGGATAGCCGAGCCGCTGCCCGGTCATCGGCGCGTTCAAGACGATCATCGGCGTTTCCGCCGCAGCGGAGATGGCCTCGCCGCGCGCGACCTCCCCGATTTCGCCATCGCCCGAGGCTATCCATATGCCGCCATGGGTGGCATGGAGCGCGCGATAGGGTAGAGGAG
>NZ_JBQLZN010000058.1:0-20986 GCF_052168295.1 Parasphingopyxis sp.
CGCTGTGCATCTGGGGCGGCCTCCAGGTCGATCTCGCGCACAAGGCGCAGACCGAAGAAGAGCGGCAGGAAGCGGACGACATGATTTCGCTGCTGACGCCGGTCATCAAGGGCTATGTCACCGATCTCGGTTACAAGATCGCGACCCAGTCCCAGCAGGTCTATGGCGGTCATGGCTACATCCGCGAATGGGGCATGGAGCAATATGTCCGCGACGCGCGGATCGCGCAGATCTACGAAGGCACCAACGGCATCCAGGCGATGGACCTGGTCGGCCGCAAGCTCGCCCAGAATGGCGGACGGGCCATCCAGGCATTCCTGGCGATGGTCGGCGAGGAAGTCGCCGAGCTGCAGGAGGACGAAGCCGTCAACGCTGTCGCCACCGGCCTCGAAAAGGCCAATGGCGAGCTGCGCGGCGCGACGATGTGGCTCATGCAGAACGCCTTCGCCAATCTCAACAATGCGGGTGCCGCGGCCTATAACTATATGGAGCTTATGGGCATCGTGACGCTCGGCCTGATGTGGCTGCGGATGGCCAAGGCCAGCGCGGCCGCCATCGAAGCCGGTGCGGAAGACAAGGCGTTTCACGAGGCAAAGCTCGTCACCGCGCGCTTCTTCGCCGAGAAGATCATGCCCGATGCCGCCGGCCTGCGCGCCAAGATCGAAGGCGGTTCGGACAGCCTGATGGCGCTCGAACCGGAAATGTTCGTCGCCGCCTGACGGAGCGAAACACGACCAATTGTGCATGAAGGACGTCTGGCCCGGCCCGCGGAAACGCGGCCGGGCTGGACCTTCTTCATGGCTTGGCTCTAAGGGAAGCCGATTAGAGGGGAGCGTGCATTCGTGTCAACAGGCCTGAAATGGGTGCTTGGAATATTGGGAGTCTTCGCGGCGGCGGGGCTTGGCTATTACGCAACGATGGAACTCGGTCTCGGCGAGATCGAAGATACGCGCGCCGAGACATCCGACGACGATATCGATCTTGCCGATATGACGCCGGGCGAGATCCTCTGCACATCGCAAAGCACGACCGAATCGATCCGCCAGCGTATCTTTGCGCGCGCCCGGACGGCGAGCAGCGACGATGGCGCGCTGCTCAGCCGGCTCGAGAGCGGAACCGTCGCGCGCATGGAGAATCCGCGTCTGCTCGATTTCGACGAGGGCCTCGAACAGGCCCGCTGCGAAGGCCGGCTGATCCTCGAACTGCCGCGCGGTACGGAGCCAGCATTCAACTATAGTCGCCGCCTTAACGCGAGCCTTGAATATATCGCCCAACCCGCCCCGGACGGCCGCGGCAGGATTTACCGGATGAGCGGTGCCGACGATCTGATCGACCGGCTCGCGGCCGCCGATCTCGTGACGCGGCGTACCGATCCCGACGAAAAGCCGGAAGACGATATGTTCGAGGACGATATCTTCGCCGGCGAGAAGGATGAGTTCGAACCGGGTTTCGACGAGCCCGCGCCCGGCGACCCGGGCTTCGAGGATACCGATCTCCCGCCGCCCGCGCGCGACGATGATGTGGACGATCCGCCGGAGAATCTGTTGCCGCCTGCGATGGATCGCAATCAACGCCGATAGCGCTCGTTTTCGGTTCCTAGCGCATATGGTCCCAGCGGAAATCGACGCTGGTTTCGCCGGTTGCCTTGCCCGCTTCGTCATAGCGCCGCTCGACGATAAGGCCGTTCCCGGATCCGTCGACCGTGACGATAGTGCTGCAACGGGTGCCGTAGACAGGGTTGCGGATGAAAATCGGGCTTTCCCGCGCGCGGTGCGGTTCGACTTGCGGCATATAGTCAGCGCGCAGAGCGTCGAGCAGAGTGCCAGTGTCGCCGCCGTCAGATTCCAGCCACTCGCCGAGCATTGTCTTTATCCGATCGGTCTTCGGCCAATTTTCGTTGAACGGGCTGTTGGAGAGACCGTAAAGGCCTGCCTCAAGGCTATGACGCAACGGCGCGGGCCGATTGGTAAGCAACTCGGCGCGGCCATTGGCAACGGTGATGGCGTTAAACGGATTGAACTCGTCAAGCGCGCTTTCCGCCACGTCGGCATAAGCGCCTTCGCCGCCAAGCGCATCTGCGATCAGCGCGCCACGCGACGCCTTGCCGGGCTGGGGTCCGTCAGGATTGGCGACGTTGGTGACGACGGCGAGCCGTCCCGTCTCCGACACACCGAGCCATGTACCGCCCGCTTCGAGGTCGCGACCTGCGATGATATGCGGCCTATCGGGCCAACGCGCGAGCGCCGCCGCGGGCCGCGCGTGCAGCTCGTCACGATTGCCGATCAGTACGAGCTGCCAGCGCGGATGCGCGGCCCAGGCGAAAGCGAGAACGCACATTGGCCTGTCGGCGTCTATTCCTCAGGCAGGAAGTCGGGCACCGAGAGATAGCGCTCGCCGGTGTCGTAGTTGAAGCCCAACACGCGCGCGCCATCGCCGATCTCCGGCAATTTCTGCTTGATCGCCTGCAAGGTCGCGCCGGAGCTGATGCCGATCAGCATGCCTTCCTCGCGGGCCGCGCGTCGCGCCATCTCCTTGGCATCTTCGGGATCGACCTGGATCGCGCCGTCGATCGCTTCGGTGTGCAGATTATCGGGAATGAAGCCCGCTCCGATACCCTGAATCGGGTGCGGGCCGGGCTGGCCGCCGGAAATCACCGGCGAACCGACGGGCTCCACGGCATAGGCCTTCATTTCCGGCCAGTGCTGTTTGAGCACTTCCGCGCAGCCCGTGATATGGCCACCGGTTCCCACACCCGTGATCATGACGTCGATCGGGCTGTCCGCGAAATCGGCGAGGATCTCCTCCGCCGTCGTGCGGACATGGACGGCGACGTTTGCCGGGTTGTCGAACTGTTGCGGCATCCAGGCGCTATCGTCGGCGGACACGAGCTCCTGCGCGCGCTCGATCGCGCCCTTCATGCCCTTTTCCTTCGGCGTCAGATCGAACTTTGCTCCATAGGAGAGCATCAAGCGTCGCCGTTCGATCGACATGCTTTCGGGCATCACCAGAACGAGTTCATAGCCTTTGACCGCAGCCACCATGGCGAGTCCGATGCCGGTATTGCCGGAGGTCGGCTCGATAATCTTGCCGCCCGGTTTTAGTGCGCCGGACTGTTCGGCATCTTCGATCATGGCTAGCGCGATGCGGTCCTTGATCGATCCTCCGGGATTGGCGCGTTCCGACTTGATCCAGACTTCAGCATTACCGAACAGACGCTGCATGCGGATATGCGGCGTGTTGCCGATCGTTTCGAGCGTATTGGCGGCTTTCATGTCGTCTTCTCCTGCAATGTCTGCTCCGGGCGCTCCTCGTCGAGATCGTCCGGGGGATCGAAGGTCTTGGTATTACGTAAAGCGGGAAACCATGCCATCCACAATAGCACCGTCGCTATCGCTCCGATACCGCCCGAAACGACGGCCGCGACCGGGCCGATAATCCAGGCGAGCCCGCCGCTGAAGGCATCGCCAAACTCATTGGACGCCGAGATCGTTAGGAGCGATACGGATGATACCCGGCCCCGCTTGTCGTCCGGGGTGTGAAGCTGGATCAGCGACTGGCGGATATAGACGGAGAACATGTCCGCCGAGCCCACGACGAACAGCGCGGCGAGCGACAGCGGCATGGATGTCGAAAAACCGAAGACCACGGTGGCGAGGCCGAAAACTCCGACAGCCCAGAGCATCTTGGGGCCGACATTGGACTTGAGCGGCCGGAAGGAAAACCAGAGCGCGGTCAAGGCGGCGCCGACGGCGGGCGCCGCGGCGAGCTGGCTGAGACCTGTCGCGCCGACTTCCAATATGTCGCGCGCATAGACCGGAAACAGCGCGGTCGCGCCGGCGAGAAACACGGCGAACAGGTCGAGCGTGATTGCGCCGAGCACCATCTTGTTGCGGCGGACATAACGCAGCCCGTCGATCACCTGCCCGACCGGCCTCTTCGCGCCGGTGATTTCGGGCTTCGGCACATGGCCGATGGTGGTCAGCGCGACGAGCGAGATGCTGAGTAGGCCGAACACCGCGAGATAGGGCAAGGCGGGATCGACGACGTAGAGATACCCGCCGATCGCGGGCCCTACGATCATGCCCGTCTGCCAGGCGATGGAGCTTAGCGCGATGGCATTGGGAAGTACCGATTTCGGCACGAGATTGGGCGCGAGCGCACTCAGTGCCGGTCCGGCAAAGGCGCGTGCGATGCCGAGCGCCACGGCGATCCCGAACAGGATCGGCAGGTTGATCGCGCCCGACCATGTCGCCCAGCCGAGCAGCGCGGCGCAGAGCGCCTGTAATGCAATCGTGACCCGCGCGACCGTTTTCCGGTCGAAGCGGTCGGCGGCGAGCCCCGCGAAAGGTGTAAGCAGGAATAGCGGCACGAACTGCAGCAGCCCGATAATCGCGAGCTGCCCGGCCGCGCCGCCGACGCTCATGCCGCCGTCACGCGCGATGTTGTATGCTTGCCAGCCGATGATCAGCATCATCGCATATTGCCCGAGCGTCATCGCGAGCCGGGACGTCCAGAAGGCGCGAAAATTGTGGATGCGAAACGGATGCGGGGCGTCAGCCATCACTGCCCTCTAGGCCTTGGCACGCCGGATCGGCAAGCGAGGCGCGGTTTCATGGACGAAAGGGCAGCTTGGCTGTTAACAGCGCGCTCGGCGATTGATAAATGCGCAAGGCCGATGTCGCGTCGGCGAAGCGCGTGGAGGAGGCAAGTATGCGACGACTGATAGCGATGACGGCCATGGCCGTGGTTCTGGCGGGTTGCGGCGGGGCTGCAGAAGAAGCGGAGGCGCCGGTCCAAGGCGATGAAGTCGAAAGCGGGGACTCAGTGTCCGAAGCGCCGGGCGATGGACTGCTGACCGCGGAAGGCTGGGGACCGTTGCGCATCGGCATGACGCGCGAAGAAGTGACCGCTGCCGTGGGCGGCAAGGCCGATCCGGAAGCGATGGGCGGACCCGAGCCCGAACTGTGTGAGCAGTATCAGCCCGCTGACACGCCGGAGGGACTCTACGTGATGATTGAAGAAGGCCGTCTCGTACGGATAACGCTGGGCGGCGATACCGAGGTACGGACGGCCGAGGGGATCACGGTTGGCGATAGCGCGGAGCAGGTGCGCGCGGCATATGGCGATTCGCTACGCGCGACACCGCATACCTATGTCGATCCGCCGGGCGAATATCTGACGAACTGGACGACCGGCGATGTCGGCGAGAACGGAACGTCGGATGAGAATGCGCGCGGCATTCGCTACGAAGTCGGCGAAGACGGGACGGTTCAGCTCATCCATGCCGGCGGCCCGGCCATCCAATATGTCGAGGGTTGCCTTTAGCGCGCGCTAGATACCGACGACGCGATTGCCGTCGACGATCGGCGAGCCGCGCGAGATCAGCACGCGCGTGCCGATTTCGGCTTCGTTGAACAGCAGCTCGGCGAAATCGTCGGGAATGCCGACGCAGCCGCGCGACGCATAGCCTTCTTCGACAAGGCTGCCATGGATCGCGATGCCGTCATTGGTCAGCCGCATCATGAAGGGCATCGGCACGAAATAGAGGTTCGAGACATGATCCCGGTTCTTTTCGGTGATCGTGAAGCTGCCGGTGGGTGTTGGCGTATCGTCATGGCCGTAAAGAATGACCGCGCGGCCGATCTCGTATCCGCCGCGATAGGCATATAGACGCTCGGCCTGAAGATCGACGATGATCCGCAACTCGCCGTCCGGCACGCCTTCGTCGTTCCACGCATATTCGCCAAACGCCATTTCGCCGTCCACGGTGAGCGGATGGGTGATCCGGAAGCCCGGCTCCTCTTCAACAGCCGGTTCCGTGAACGATGCAGGCGTCAGCATATCGGCTGCAGCCGCCTCGGTTGCGGGCGGTAGCGCGACATTGGCAACCACGGCATCGGTGTCGACGGCGACCGGTTCCGATTCCGCGGACAGCAGTTGCGACGTACCGGCGACTAGTGCGGCCGCGGCGACCAGCTTGAAACCCAATCCCAATTCCTTGTTCGCGGCCATTCGGCAAACTCCCGCCTGTTCTGCGGCACTTGAACCATCTTAACGGCTTGGTAAGCAAGCCGGATAAGCGGTTGTTTACCATGAATTGGCGGCAAATCCGCGAGGGCAGGTTAGCGATTTGGGTTACTGTCCCGCTATGGGACGCAATCGCCGTCAGGCGAGGTCGACGAAACTGTCGAGGACGCGCTTGCGCCCGGCCTTCTCGAACTCGATCTCGAGCTTGTTACCCTCGATCGCCTCGACCGCGCCATAGCCGAACTTCTGGTGGAAGACGCGCTGGCCGATCGCGACATCTGCGCGCGGCTTCGCTGCGAAGCTTGCCGCGCTCGTCTTGGCTTCCATCACCTTCGCGGCCTTGGGCAACGCACCGGCAGCGGCCGCCCGTTGCCAGCCTGGTCCGCGCTTGCCTGCGCGCGTGACGTTCGAGAAGGGGTCCGACTGTTCGGACCAGTTGGCGCGCCAAAGCGATTCCCCGCCCGTCATGCTCGTTTCGGTTTCGATATGCTCTTCCGGCAGCTCCCCGATGAAGCGCGACGGGATCGAGCTGGTCCACTGGCCGTAAATCCGCCGATTGGCGGCATGAACGATATTGCACAGCCGCCGGGCGCGGGTGATCGCGACATAGGCGAGGCGGCGCTCCTCCTCGAGGCTCTTCGTGCCGCCTTCGTCGAGCGAGCGTTGTGAGGGGAAGACGCCTTCCTCCCACCCGGCAAGGAATACCGTGTCGAACTCCAGCCCCTTGGCGGCGTGGATCGTCATGATCGTGACCTTCTCGGATTCGCGGTCCGCATCATTGTCCATGACGAGGCTGACATGTTCGAGGAAGGACCCGAGATTTTCGAACTCCTCCATCGCGCGGGTCAGTTCGGTGAGGTTTTCCAGGCGACCGGCGGCTTCGGCCGAGCGGTCATTCTGCCACATAGCGGTGTAGCCGGACTCATCGAGCACCTGCCGGGCAAGCTCGGGATGCGGAAGGTCGTTGGCCATATCGCGCCATCGCGCGAAACTGGTCATCAGTTCGCTGAGCGGTTTGCGCGCGCGCGGCGTCAGTTCATCCGTATCCACGATCCGTGCGGCGGCGAGGCTCAGCGGGATATTCTCCCGCCGGGCATAACCGTGGATCGTGCCGACCGCCTTGTCGCCCAGCCCGCGCTTGGGCGTATTGACGATCCGCTCGAACGCCAGATCGTCCGCCGGCTGCACGATCACGCGCAGATAGGCGAGGGCGTCGCGGATCTCCTGCCGCTCGTAGAAGCGGAAACCGCCGACGATCCTGTACGGCATCCCGATCTGGATGAAGCGGTCCTCAAACTCACGCGTTTGGAACTGGGCGCGGACGAGGATCGCGATATCGTCAAGGCTCCCACCTTTTGACTGGTGCGCTTCGATCTCCTCGCCGACGCGCCGCGCTTCTTCGGGCCCGTCCCAGACGCCGATGACCTTCACCGTCTCGCCATCGCCCGCCTCGGTATGCAGCTTCTTGCCGAGCCGCCCGCTATTATGGGCGATCACGCCGCCGGCCGCGGACAGGATATGCTGCGTCGAGCGGTAATTCTGTTCGAGCCGGACGATCTTCGCACCGGGAAAATCCTGCTCGAACCGCAGGATATTGGCGACTTCCGCGCCGCGCCAGCTGTAGATCGACTGATCGTCGTCGCCCACCACGCAGATATTCTTGCGCTCCTGCGCGAGCAGGCGGAGCCACAGATATTGGGAGCTGTTGGTGTCCTGATACTCGTCGACGAGAATATATTTGAACCGCTGCTGATACATTTCCAGCACGTCGCGATGCTCTTTGAGGATCACGAGCATGTGGAGCAGCAGATCGCCGAAATCGCAGGCGTTGAGCGTTTTCAGCCGATCCTGATAGGCTCGGTAGAGCTGCTGGCCTTTCCCGTTGGCATAGGCTTCGCTCTCGTCGGCCGTCACATCGGCGGGGACCCAACCGCGATTCTTCCAGCGGTCGATCAACCCGCCGAGCAGTCGGGCCGGCCAGCGCTTCTCGTCGATCTCCGCTGCCTGGATCAGCTGTTTCAGCAACCGCAACTGATCGTCGGTATCGAGGATCGTGTAATTGCTTTCGAGCCCGACAAGCTCGGCATGGCGACGCAACATCTTCGCGCCGATCGCGTGGAAGGTACCGAGCCAGGGCATGCCCTCGACATCCTGGTCGAGGGCCCGGGCGACGCGTTCCTTCATCTCGCGCGCAGCCTTGTTGGTGAAGGTGACGGCGAGGATTTCGGATGGCCAGGCCTTGCGTGTCCAGATCAGATGCGCGAGCCGGGCGGTGAGGCACGCCGTCTTTCCGGTCCCGGCGCCCGCCAGCACGAGCAGCGGCCCTTCGGTAGTAAGCACGGCCTCGCGTTGCGGCGGGTTGAGCGCACGCAGATAGGGCGGTTCGGGCTGCTGGAGGGCGGGGTCGGTCACCCGTGAACAGTTAGGGAACGCAGCGGACGGCGGCAAGCCGCTCTTTCATAGTCAGCCGCCACAAGGCATGAAGGCCTGAACAGAGGCAAGGTGACGGACGTTTGGGGCGAAAATGACGACCGGCGAGTATATTACGATCTTTGCAGCGATCCTAGTCGGCCTGGCCGTGGCGGACATAGCGCTGAGCTTTCATCGGCTGCTGCGCGCTGGCCGCAAGGTGAAGTGGGACTGGCTTTCGCCGGTCATGGCGCTGATCGTGCTTTGTTACATTCTGAACCTCTGGTGGGGCCTCTATCACGATTATTCGAACGTCGACCAGGTGCTGTTCGGATGGTTCCTGCTTGATGTGGGAACGCTGTTGGCGCTGTTCCTGATGTCCGCGGCGGTGCTTCCCGACGATATCCCCGGAGAGCGCCTGGACCTGCGTAGCTTTTATTTGGACAATCGCGCGCATTTCTGGGGAACCTATATCGGCTATCTCGTATTTGTGATAGCCAAGAACAGCCAGCTCGTAGTCAGGTTCGATCGGGATACGGATATCTGGTTGGCGGCGAACGTTCCCTTGCTGATCATGATCGGCTTTTCGGCTATCCTCATCTGGAGCCGTCGCCTCTGGCTGCACCTGCTGATGATTGCTGCGCAGATCTACACGATCGCGAGCCAGTGGATATTCTACGTTATACAGTAAAGGATCAGGCTATCTTGGTATCGAGCTTGAAGAAGTTGCGGGCCTTTTCGCGCCAGTAATTCTTCCCATAGCCCGGATAGTCGCGCAGGCTGGCCCATTCTATGCCAGCCGATGCGGCCAGCGCGCGGGCCAGCTGCTCGTTGTCCAGCGTCAGATTTTCGCGCTTTCCCATCGTCCTGCTCCTCGCGGCAAACCATTCCGCCGACACGAGAAGCTTTTACCGGAGCGACATTAACCGTCTGTGATTGGCGGCACATCTGAACGCGAAAAGCGTCAGTCCCGCCGCAAAAGCGTAAGTTTCGCCTTGCCATATGTTCGGGTCGTATCGACCGACCAGCCGTCCACCGCGATCTCCTCTTCGGCGGCCGTTTCCAAGGCGGCCCAAGCATGCGCGCCGAACCAGTGCAGCCTGTCCAGCCTGGCAAGCGCCCGCACACCATCGCCGCTCAGATAGGGCGGGTCGAGAAATGCGACGTCCACGGTTTCCGCGATCGCCGGCACGGCCTCGAACGACCGGTTCAGCATCGTGATGTCCGCACCGACCTCCCAGATATCGGCATTTCGCTCGATTGCGCGCAGGGCATCGGGATTGTTCTCGACGAAAAAGCAGCGATGCGCGCCGCGCGAAAGAGCCTCGAAGCCAAGCGCGCCCGATCCGGCGAAAATATCGGCGACCGTCAGCGCGTCGAAACTGCCCAAGCGGCTCGACAGCATCGAGAAAAGCGCCTCGCGCGTCCGCGCGGCGGTCGGCCGTGTTATGACCGTTTGCGGCGTATCGATCGGCCGGCCCCGCCATTTTCCGGCGATAATGCGCGGAGACCGCGTTTTCATTGCAACGACTGGCGGAATTTCACCAGATCGTGCTGACGGATCTGTTCTACGCTGCCCTTCGGAATATCGGCGAGATAGAAAGGGCCATAGGCAGTGCGGATGAGGCGGCTGACTTTCAGCCCGAAATGTTCGAGCACCCGCCGCACTTCGCGGTTCTTTCCCTCGGCGAGCTTCAGCTCGATCCACTGGTTGCGCCCGGTACGCCGCTCGAGATTGGCGTCGATGGACCCGTAATGCACACCGTCTATCGTGATGCCGTCTATCAGTCCTTCAAGCTGGTCCTGGTTAATCTCGCCAAAGGCACGCGCGCGATAGATCCGCTCGACGCCCGATGACGGCAATTCCATCTGCCGCTTGAGCCCGCCGTCATTGGTCATCAGCAACAGCCCTTCGGTATTGAGATCGAGCCGACCGATCGGCATCAGGCGCGGCAGACCCTTGGGCAGCTTGTCATAGATTGTCGGCCGTCCCTTCGGATCGTGCTCGGTCGTAAGCAGGCCGGCGGGCTTGTGAAATGCATAGAGCTTCGCCGGAATGGGTTGGCCGACCTGTTCCCCGTCCACGGTGACGCCGTGCAGCGATTTGACCAAAGTCGCGGGCGTATCGAGCGTCTTGCCGTCGATCGCGATCCGCCCGGCTGCGATCATCCGTTCGACTTCGCGCCGCGAGGCGACCCCCGCGCGCGCCAGCAGCTTTGCGATACGCTGTTCCTCGCGCTGTTTCCTCGGCTCCGGCATGCGGCCCGATGTAACCGTTTTTCCGCCGATTGCGAACAGATGGCATGCGAACCAACAAATGGAGCGCTGCCATGCGACACTTCCGCACCACTTTCGCCCTCGGCGTCGCGGTGCTTGTCGCTGCGGCGTGCGCGCCGATGGAAACGCTTGAGGAACGGGTTGAGGAAATTGACGAGGTCGTACTCGCCTCTGCGGCTACGGATCGCGGACCGGTCATCATCGAATTGTTCACAAGCCAAGGCTGCTCATCGTGCCCGCCCGCGGACGAGCTGATCGGCGAACTCGCCGACGATCCAGATCTTGTCATCCTGACCCGCCCGGTCACCTATTGGGATGGACTGGGTTGGCGCGATACGCTCGCGCGCGAAGAGAATACCGACTTGCAACGTAGCTATGCCGGCCGGCTCGAACGAGGTGGGGGGCGGGCCTACACGCCGCAGGCGGTCGTCGATGGGCGCATCGGGCTCGTCGGCTCGCGTCGCGGCGAGTTGACCGACGCCATTGCCGAACGACGCCGCGCAGAACAATCGGTCGACATCGATATCACCGGTAACACGGTAGTCGGCTATACCGTGACAGTCGCAGGTGCGCGTACAGGCGGAACCGTCATACGGCTGCTGGCGCTCGACGAGAGCGAAACAGTAGCGATCGGTCGCGGCGAGAATGGCGGTCGTACGGTGCGCTACACCAATATCGTCGTGGCGGAAGAGGATCTGCCGGCCGAAAGCCGAAATACGCTGACCGTTACCATTGCGAGCGATAATCCGCTTCTGTCTCAGGGAGACCGGCACGCCATCGTCGTACGCGACAGCGCTGCAGGCGCTATTCTCGCCGCCGATTATCTGGGTAGCTGAGACGATTTATCGACGAACCGCGACCGCCCGTGGATAACAGGGCTATCCATCGCGGTTTTTGCCGCTAGTTTCTCGCCGAAATAGGGCGGGACGTAATGTATGGCGGATAACGAGCAGGCCATGGCGGCAACCGGGACATGGCGGGACGCTTTGCCCGCCGGTGTTCGGCCGTACACGGAACCGGCCCCGCTTGCCGCGCTGTTCCTCGGCATGTCGTCCGGCTTCCCGTTCGCGATGATCGGTGCGACGCTGACGACGCGCCTCGCACAGGACGATATCGAAAAGTCCGCCGTTACCGCATTCGCGCTGACCTTTCTCGCCTACAACCTGAAATGGGCCTGGGCGCCGATCATCGACAAGGTGCGCATTCCGATACTCGGCCGTATGGGCCAGCGGCGATCCTGGCTTCTCGTCATCGGCGCGGCAGTGATGGGCGCCGTTGCGTTGCTCGGCAATATCGATCCGACAGCGTCGCTCCAGGCCGTGGCGCTGGCAGCGATCCTGGTCGGCGTTCTCGGTGCGACCTTCGATATCGTCATCGACGGCTATCGCATCGAACTGCTGGAACCTGAACAGCTCGGCGTCGGTTCGGGCATGAGCCAATATGGCTGGCGCATCGGCGCGGCCGTTGCCGGTGCGCTAGCGCTCGTGGTTGCGGCGCGGATGGGCTGGGGCGCGGCCTATGTGGCCTGCGCGCTGCTTGCCTTGCCTGCGGTAATTACCGGCTTCGTAATGGGCGAGCCGACGCGCAAGATCGAGCGCAGTTGGCCGGAGTTCATGACCCGGACGCCCTATGCGATCTTCATTCTGAGTTTTCCGCTGGCGTATGGGCTTGGCGTGCTGCTCGATCGCACGCTCGGCGTCGAAATTCTGAGCCTTATGGTTATTGTCGGTTATATCTTTCCGTTGTTCGACCTGACCGCCCGGCGCGCGCGCGATATCGGCTGGTCCGGCCATGTGAACTGGTTGCTGCTGCCGCCGCTGGCCGCGCTCCTCGCCATACTCACTTTCGGTTGGCCGGAAGTGGCGGAATGGCTCGGGGGCGCCGCGATGATCCTATATCCGCTGCTCGCGCTCGGCGCGGCGATTATCGCGTGGCTGTGCGTTACACCGACCCGCACGGCCGGATCGACCAAGTCGACGGTCGTCGGCCCGCTGGTCGAATTTTTCAGCCGCGAGGGCGCGATCATAGTTTTGATATTCGTGCTGCTGCACAAGATCGGTGACACGCTGGCCAATCTGACCTTCCGATTGCTGTTCGAAGAGCTCGGCTACACCAATGACGAGATTGCCATCTATGACGTCGGCGTCGGCTTCTGGGCGCTGCTGGCGGGCATTTTTGTCGGCGGTTGGCTCTATGCGCGGCTCGGCATGAAAATATCGGTGATGATCAGCCTCGTGCTGATGGCCGTTTCGAATTTCAGCTTTGCCGGACTTGCCGCGATCGGGCACAGCAATATCGGCATGGCGCTCGCCATCGGCTTTGAAAATTTCGCCAGCGGCATTGGCGGCGTCGCGGTCGTCGCTTACCTCTCGGCACTCTGCAATCTGAAATTCACGGCGACGCATTTCGCGCTACTTTCGGCTGCCGCCAGCATTCTCGGCCGTTTCCTGACCGGGACGACTGCGGGTTCCCTGATCGAGGCGATGGGCTATGTGAACTTCTATTTGCTGACGACGGCGGCGGCGTTTCCCGGCGTTATCCTGTTCTGGTGGATGATGCGGTCCGGCCTTGTCGACCGTTCATTGGGCACTGCAGGATCGGAGCAGGGCGATACCGAAGAAGCGCGCGCCTAACGCGATACGGCCGGGCCGCTCATTCGGGAACAGAGTTGTTTAGGCGCAATACATCACCCGCCAGATAGAGCGATCCGGTTATCACGATCGGAAGCCTCTTCTGCTCCTCGGCGGTCGCTAGCTGCTCCAGTGCGGTCTTGATATCGGGAGCCGTATCGGCCCGTATTCCAAGCTCGCGCGCTATTTCGGAAAGCAATTCAGGCGCATGATGCGCGTGACCGTCGATCGGCACGAAGGTCGCACTGTGCACATGCGAAAGTGTCGACAGAAACCCTTTCGGGTCCTTGTTCGCGAGCATCCCCATGACGAGGTGAAGGCCTTCGCTGTCCTTGAAATGCGTAGCGAGAGCTTCCGCAGCGAGGACGTTGTGCCCACCGTCGAGCCAGATCTCCGTTTCTGGCGGCATCATAGCCGTCAGCGGCCCGGGCTCCAGCTTCTGGAGACGCGCGGGCCAGTCTGCCCAGCCCATCGCGGCGCGCAGTGCAGCTTCGGGCACGTCGATCGCGCTCTGATGGCTGAGCATCGCGATTGCGAGCAGCGCATTGTCGGCTTGGTGTGGTCCGGCGAGCGCGGGCAGGGGCAGGCGCAACAGGTTCTCATGGTCACGGTAATGGAGCTCGCCGCGGTAAGGTGCGCCGCGCCAGTCCCGGCCGCGCGCGATCCATTCCGCGCCGCTGCTCTTCGCAACAGCCGCGATTTTCTGCTCGAGCGCCGAGGGATAGGCCTGCGTCACGAACGGCCGGCCGCGTTTGGCGATACCCGCTTTCTCTCCCGCGATGCCGACAATATCCGACCCCAGAAACGCCTCGTGATCGATGCCGAGATGCGCGATGCCGCAGACGAGCGGCCGTTCGATGACATTCGTCGCATCGAGCCGTCCGCCAAGCCCGACTTCGATGATTGACGCATCCGCCGGCGTGCGCGAGAAGGCGAGAAACGCCGCTGCGGTCGTCGCTTCGAAAAAACTCGGGTCGATGCCCTCGGCCTGATCCAGCACCTCTTCCAGCAGGACAGCGAGCGCGTCGTCTTCGATCAGCGTACCGGCTACGCGGATTCGCTCGTTGAAACGGACGAGATGCGGGCTCGTATAGACGTGCGCCGATAGCCCGGCGGCCTCGATCGCCGCGCGCAGAAAGGCGCAGGTGGAGCCTTTGCCGTTGGTGCCGGCGACATGGAAAACCGGCGGCAGGGCGCGCTCAGGATTACCGAGCCGGTCGAGCAACGCCGTTATCCGCTCGAGCCCCAGCGTATCGCGGCCCGGCGAGAGCCTCGCGAGCCGGTCGAGCTGTTTTTGGACGGCCGGATCGTCCGAACGGGCGTGATCGGGCATCGCGTTGGCTGCTGTCAGGCCGCCTGTTCGGCCGGCAGGAGAAAGTCGATCAGTTGGGCCAGCGTATCGCGCAGCTCCTTGCGCGCGACGATCATGTCGAGCGCGCCATGATCGAGCAGATATTCCGCACTCTGGAAATTGTCGGGCAGCTTCTCGCGGATCGTATTTTCGATCACGCGGCGGCCCGTAAAGGCGAGCAGCGCCTTGGGCTCGGCGATCTGGACGTCGCCGAGCATCGCATAGCTTGCCATCACGCCGCCCGAAGTCGGGTCGGTCAGCACGACGATATAGGGCAGCCCCGCTTCGCGCAGCTCCTCGACCGCGACCGTCATCTTCGGCATCTGCATCAGCGAGAGCGCGCCTTCCTGCATGCGCGCGCCGCCCGACGCCGTGAACACGATATAGGGGCATTGCGCTTCAATCGCCGCGCGTGCGCCGCGGACAAAGGCTTCGCCGACGGCAAGCCCCATCGATCCGCCCATGAACGCGAAGTCCTGGACGCCGATCACGGCTTTCTGTCCCTTGATGGTGCCTCTGGCATTGACGAAGGCGTCGCTTTCACCGGTCGCTGCGCGCGCCGCCTTCAGCCGGTCGACATAGCGTTTCTGGTCGCGAAATTTCAGCGGATCTTCCTTGACGCGCGGCGCCGGAAGCTCCTCCCAGCTATGATCGTCGAACAGCTGGAGGAAGCGCTGCGAGGGCCCGATCCGGCCATGGAAACCGCATTCGGGGCAGACCGACAGATTTTCCTCATATTCCTTGGTGAAGATCATCTGCTGGCAGTCCCGGCATTTGTGCCAGAGCGTGTCTTCCGTCGTCCGCTTCGAGATGAAGGGAATGCGGTTTCGGACGTTGTTGAACCAGTTCATGGGCGCTTTCCTAACCGTTTCGCGCAGACCGTATAGCGTCAGACAGGCTCGCAACATAGTCGCGAACCGGTTCCGGCGCACCCGCGCCATGCTCGCCGACCAGTTCGACGATCGCCGAGCCGACGACGACACCGTCGGCGACGCGGGCGATATCGGCGGCCTGTTCGGGCGTGCGGACCCCGAAACCGACTGCCACAGGAAGGTCGGTTTTCGCCTTGAGCGCCGAGACGGCATTGGCGATGCTGGCCTGCGCCGCCTGCTGCTTGCCGGTGATGCCCGCGACCGACACGTAGTATAGAAAGCCGGATGCTCCTTCGAGAACAGCGCGAAGGCGCGCTTCGTCGGTAGTCGGCGTGGCAAGCCGAATGACGTCTATGCCGGCATCGCGCAGCGCAGGGCCGAGCGCGCCATCCTCTTCCGCGGGAATATCGACGCAGATCACGCCGTCGACGCCTGCTTCCGCGCACCGATCCGCAAACCATTGCGCCCCGCGCCGCACCATCGGATTGGCATAGCCCATGAGGACCAGCGGGACGTCCGCGTGCCGGGACCGGAACTCCTTGGCGATCGCGAAGATATCGGCTGTGGTGATACCCGCTTCAAGCGAGCGGAGATTGGCTTCCTGGATCGACGGCCCATCGGCCATCGGATCGGTGAAAGGCATGCCGAGTTCGATGATATCCGCGCCGCCTTCGACAAGAGCGTCGAGGACAGCACCGGTGGCATCAACCGCGGGATCGCCGGCCGTGACGAAAGCGATGAGCGCAGCGCGATCATCTTCGCGCAGCTTCGCGAAGGTCTCGTCGAACCCTTCGCTCACATTTCGACTCCCAGCGCATCGGCGACGGTGAATATGTCCTTGTCGCCCCGACCGCACAGATTCATCAGGATGATCGCATCGCGCTTGCGTTTCGGCGCTTCGGCGATGGTCACGGCGAGCGCATGGCTCGGTTCGAGCGCCGGAATGATGCCTTCCGCGCGGCAAAGCAGCTGAAACGCATCGAGCGCCTCATCGTCCGTCACGCTCGTGTACATGACACGCCCGCTTTCCTTCAGCCAGCTATGCTCGGGGCCGATCCCCGGATAATCGAGGCCCGCGCTGATCGAATGCGCTTCGGCGATTTGTCCGTCTTCGTCCTGCAGTAGGTAGGTCTTGTTGCCGTGCAGGATGCCGGGCGATCCGCCGGTCAGGCTGGCCGCATGCTTCTTGTCGAGGCCGGTGCCCGCGGCTTCCACGCCCATCATTTCGACGATCTTGTCGTCGAGAAACGGGTGGAACAGCCCAAGCGCGTTGGAGCCGCCGCCGATCGCGGCCACGAGCAGGTCGGGCAGCTTCCCCGTACGCTCCATCAGCTGCGCGCGTGCCTCGGTCCCGATCACGCTCTGAAAATCGCGGACGAGTTCGGGATAGGGATGCGGGCCGGCCGCGGTGCCAATGATGTAGAATGTGTCGTCGACATTCGCGACCCAGTCGCGCAGCGCCTCGTTCATCGCATCCTTCAGCGTCCGCGCACCGCTTTCGACGCCGATCACTTCCGCGCCGAGCAGCTTCATGCGAAACACATTGGGCTGCTGCCGCTCCATGTCCCGCGCGCCCATATAGACGACACAAGGCAGACCGAAGCGCGCCGCCACCGTCGCCGTCGCCACGCCATGCTGGCCGGCCCCGGTTTCCGCGATGATGCGCGTCTTGCCCATCCGCTTCGCAAGCAGGATCTGGCCGATGCAATTGTTGATCTTGTGCGCGCCCGTATGGTTGAGCTCGTCGCGCTTGAACCAGATCTGCGCGCCCATGCCTTCGTCGGCATTCTGCCGCAGCAGCTCGGTCAGCCGCTCAGCATAATAAAGCGGCGATGGCCGGCCGACATAATGTTCAAGCAGATCGTCGAACTCCGCCTTGAACGCCGGGTCCTGCTTGGCCGCACGATACTCCTTCTCAAGATCGAGGATCAGCGGCATCAGCGTTTCAGCGACATAGCGGCCGCCATAATCGCCGAAATGCCCTCTCTCATCGGGCTGGGTGCGATAGCTGTTGGGGGCAGGGGAGTGGTCGGTCATGCGTCTCTCACGGCTTCGATGAATGCGGCAATCCTGGCAGGGTCTTTCACGCCCGCTTCGCGTTCCACGCCGGACGACACGTCGACCAGCGGCGCGGCGGTGATCGCGATGGCCTCCGCCACGTTCTCGGGCGTCAGGCCGCCGGAAAGGCCCCATTCGCTTTTATGGTTGAACTTGTTGAGCAGGCTCCAGTCGAAGGCGATGCCCATGCCGCCGGGCAGGCGCGACGCCTTGGGCGTGCGGGCATCGAACAGGATCAGATCCGCTTGGTCGCGATATTCCTGCGCGCGCGCCAGATCGCTCGCCTTGCTGACCGGTATCGCCTTCCAGATCTCGACATCGTGCCGTGCTTTGATGGTCTTGAGCCGCTCGGGCCGTTCATTGCCATGAAGCTGTACGATGTCGAGCCGGGCGGCGGTGATCGCGCGTTCGAGCAGTGAGTCCTCCGGTTCGACGAAGACGCCGACCCGTTTCATCGATTTCGGCACGTTCTTCACCAAAGCGGGGGCTTCGCGCGGGCGGAGATTGCGCGGGCTGGGTTCGTAGAAGACGAATCCCGCATGGCTGGCACCCGCATTGGCAGCCGCTTCGATCACTTCGGCCGTGGTCAGGCCGCAAATCTTCACATCAATATCGGCCATGGTTCAGAGCGTCGCTTCGATCGCCCGCGCCGCCATGTCCGGCTCATGCGCCTGCGTAATCGGCCGGCCGATGACGACGATGGAGGCGCCTGCGTGCATCGCGTCTGCGGGTGTCACCGTGCGTTTCTGATCGGCTTGGGTCCCGCTGGCGGGGCGAACGCCCGGCACGACGAAAAAGCCGTCCGGCCAGATTTCTTTCGCCGCGCCGACTTCCCGTCCGGAACATACGACGCCGTCCAGACCAGACAGTTTGGCGAGTTCGGTCAGGCGCAGCACCTGGTCATGCGGATCGCCCTCCACGCCCATATCGTGCAGGTCCTCGCCGTCCAGACTGGTGAGCACGGTCACGCCGACCACCTTGGTGCCGACCGGCGCTGCGGCTTTCGCGTCTTCCATCATCGCGCGGCCGCCGCCGGCATGGACGGTCAGCACCGCGGGTTCGAGTGGCCGCAGCGCCTGCACGGCTTTGGCGACGGTATTCGGAATGTCGTGCAGCTTCAGATCGAGGAAGATGGGGAGGCCGAGCGCAGCCATATCCTTCACCCCGGAAGGGCCGTTCGCGGCGAAGAATTCCAGGCCAAGCTTGATCCCGCCGATATGATTGCGAACGCTGGACGCGACCGCTTTCGCCTTTTCGAGATCGGGCGTGTCGAGAGCAATATAGATTGGGCAGTTCACGTCTTGCTCTCGCTCGGGAGCGGGTTGTCGAGCTGCAACTCGCCTGCGGGGCTGGCAGGCGATTCCTCGGCATCGGCGTCAGGCTTCTCGGCGCCAGGCCGTTGCGGCGCGCGGAAAGTCCGCATGCCCCGCTCGTCGGCCAGCTGGCGCGACAATGTGTCGACGCGCTTGCTCAGCCTCCAGGCCTTGGTGCGATAATAGATAAAGGTCGGCAGAAACCCGGCAAGGAAGAAGAAGAGTGCCAGTACCGGCTTTTTGACATCGGCTTCGAGCCCCCCCCACAGGCTGATCGTGACCGGTAGCCAGTTGTTGATCGAGAACAGCACGACCACCGTCGACAGGACGATCCAGAAAAGGGTTTTCAAAAAGCTCATTGCGATCCCGTTTGAAGCTATGCCGGTCTTATTAAGGCGGCGCACGGCCAATTGCCAGAAGCGCGGCCAGCTTTTCGACCGGCTCGGCGGACGCACGAAGCTATTGGACGGCAATCACGCCATGCTGTACTGAAGACCGCTTGCCCTTCGGCGCGTTATTGCTATAGACGCCGCCGACCGGCGGTCCTCTAGCGGGCGTGGCGGAACTGGTAGACGCGCTTGGTTTAGGTCCAAGTATCGAAAGATGTGGGGGTTCGAGTCCCTTCGCCCGCACCAGGCTTGCCACCGTCCCGCAGCATACCGCCAGACGGATTTCCCTCTTTTGACCTCTTTTTGTGACAAGGCTTGATTGTTAGAACCATGCAGACCGTTGAAACGCTCAATGAAGGCCTGAAACGCGCCTACACCCTGACCATTCCGTTCGCCGACATCGAAAAACAGGTGGATGCGCAGCTCAAGGAAATCGCGCCCCAGGTGCGGATGCCCGGCTTTCGCCCCGGCAAGGTGCCGGCGAACCTCGTGCGCAAGATGCACGGCGAGGCGATCGAGCAGGATGTCGTCAACAAGGCGATCCAGACCGGCATTCAGGAGGCGATAGCCGAGCAGGAAATCCGCCCCGCGATGCAGCCCGAGGTCGAACTCGATCCGGACTGGGAGCGCGGCAAGGATATCGAGATTTCGATGAAGGTCGAAGTCCTGCCGGAGATTCCTGAAATCAAGGTCGACGATATCACGCTCGAACGTCTGACCGTCGAAGCCAACGACAAGGCGGTCGACGCGGCGATTCAGAGTCTCGCTGAAAACCAGAAAAGCTATGAAACTGCCGCCAAGACCTACAAGGCGAAGGAAGGCGATCTCATCGTCATGGATTTCGAGGGTAAGGTCGATGGCGAGCCGTTCGAAGGCGGCAAGGGCGAAGGCATGTCGGTAACGATCGGCTCCGGGCAGCTCATTCCGGGTTTCGAAGACCAGCTTGTCGGCGTGAAAGCCAATGACGCCAAAGAGGTGAAGGTCACCTTCCCCGAGGATTACAATGTCGATTATCTTAAGGGTAAGGATGCCGTGTTCGACGTTACGGTCGGCGAGGTCCGCAAGCCCAAGGAAGCGAAAGTCGACGATGAATTCGCCCAGTCGCTTGGCCTTGAGGGTATCGACAAGCTGCGCGAGCTGATGAAGGGCCAGGTCGAGCAGGAGCTGAACGGCCTCACGCGCACGCATATGAAGCGCAAGCTGCTCGACAATCTCGCCGCCAATCACGATTTTCCTGTGCCACCGACCATGGTCGAATCGGAATTCGACCAGATCTGGCAGCAGCTCGAACAGGAAGCGGCGAACGAGCCGGATCCCGAAGCCGCGCGCAAGGAAATGGAAGACGAAAAGGACGAATATCGTTCGATCGCCGAACGCCGCGTGCGTCTCGGCCTCCTCCTGTCCGAGATCGGCAAGCAGAACGGTGTCGAGATCAACCAGAGCGAGATGAGCCAGCTCATCGCGCAGGCTTCTCAGCAGTACAGCCCGGAAGATCGCGAACGCTTTATCCAGTACGTCCAGCAGGATCCGATGGCCGCCGCGCAGCTTCGCGCGCCGCTCTACGAAGACAAGGTCGTCGACTATCTCTTCGAGAATGCGGAGATATCCGAACGCACGGTGACGCGCGAAGAACTGGAAGCGGCGATCGAGTCGGAAGAGG